>NZ_CP078078.1:726436-1452873 GCF_023101205.1 Microbacterium aurugineum
CCTTCCGACCGAGAAGAACGTCGTGTGCGTCATCCGGTCGCCCCACAAGTACAAGGACAGCCGCGAGCACTTCGAGATGCGCACCCACAAGCGTCTGATCGACATCGTCGACCCGACGCCCAAGGCTGTCGACTCGCTGATGCGTCTCGACCTGCCGGCCGATGTCAACATCGAGATCAAGCTCTGAGGTTCGACATGGCTGACATCAATTCCAAGGTTTCCAAGGGCATGCTCGGCACGAAGCTCGGCATGACCCAGGTCTGGAACGAGAGCGGCAAGCTCGTTCCCGTCACCGTCATCGAGCTGGCACCGAACGTGGTCACCCAGGTCCGTACCCCCGAGAAGGACGGCTACAACGCCGTGCAGATCGCCTACGGCCAGATCGACCCCCGCAAGGTGAACAAGCCGCTCTCCGCTCACTTCGAGGCAGCCGGCGTCACGCCGCGTCGTCACGTCACCGAGATCCGCACCGCGGACGCCGGCGACTACACCCTGGGCCAGGAGCTCACGGTCGACGGCACCTTCGAGGCAGGCCAGCTCGTCGACGTCGTCGGCACGAGCAAGGGCAAGGGCTTCGCCGGTGTCATGAAGCGCCACAACTTCAAGGGCGTCTCGGCTTCGCACGGTGCACACCGCAACCACCGCAAGCCCGGCTCCATCGGCGCATCGTCGACCCCGAGCCGCGTCTTCAAGGGCATGCGCATGGCCGGCCGTATGGGTGGCGAGCGCGTGACCGTCCTCAACCTCACGGTGCACGCCATCGACATCGAGAAGGGACTCATGCTCGTCAAGGGCGCCGTCCCCGGTGCTCGTGGTCGCATCGTCTATGTCCGCAACGCAGTGAAGGGTGCCTGATCATGGCTGACTCCACTCTCGCGCTCGACGTCCTCAAGGCAGACGGCAAGAAGGCAGGCTCCATCGAGCTTCCCGCCGCACTGTTCGACGCCAAGACGAACATCCCGCTCATCCACCAGGTCGTCGTCGCGCAGCTCGCGGCGGCACGCCAGGGCACGCACTCGACCAAGCGTCGTGGCGAGGTCTCCGGTGCCGGCCGCAAGCCCTTCAAGCAGAAGGGCACGGGTAACGCCCGTCAGGGTTCCATCCGCGCGCCCCACATGACCGGTGGTGGCATCGTCCACGGCCCGAAGCCGCGTGACTACTCGCAGCGCACCCCCAAGAAGATGATCGCCGCCGCCCTGCTGGGCGCGCTCAGCGACCGCTTCCGCGGAGACCGCATCCACGCCATCGACTCCTTCGGGATCGACGGCACGCCCTCGACCAAGACCGCGGTGAGCTTCCTCACCAACGTCGTCTCGTCGAAGAACGTGCTCGTCGTCATCGAGCGGGGCGACGACGTGACGCTGAAGAGCATCCGCAACCTGTCGAACCTGCACGTGCTGACGTTCGACCAGCTCAACGCATACGACGTGCTCGTCTCCGACGACATCGTCTTCACCCAGGCCGCGCTCGAGGGCTTCATCGCCTCCAAGTCCGGCGCCAACCAGGAGGTCTCCGCATGAGCGAGCAGGCATCTGTTCTCCAGACGGCCCTGAACAAGGACCCGCGCGACATCATCCTGAAGCCGGTCGTGTCCGAGAAGAGCTACGGGCTCATCGATGAAGGAAAGTACACCTTCCTCGTCGACCCGCGCGCTTCGAAGACCGAGATCAAGCTCGCCATCGAGAAGATCTTCGGCGTCAAGGTCGCAGGGGTCAACACCCTCAACCGCGTCGGCAAGGCTCGCCGCACCCGCTTCGGAACCGGCAAGCGCAAGGACACCAAGCGCGCCATCGTCACCCTGAAGTCGGGCACCATCGACATCTTCACGGCAATCGGCTGATCCGGGGGATAAGGACAATCATGGCTATTCGCAAGTACAAGCCCACGACCCCGGGCCGTCGCGGCTCGTCGGTGGCTGACTTCGCCGAGATCACTCGATCGACGCCGGAGAAGTCGCTGCTGCGCCCGCTCTCGAAGACCGGTGGTCGCAACAACCAGGGCCGCATCACGACCCGTCACATCGGTGGTGGCCACAAGCGCCAGTACCGCGTCATCGACTTCCGTCGCAATGACAAGGACGGCGTCAACGCCAAGGTCGCTCACATCGAGTACGACCCCAACCGCACCGCGCGCATCGCGCTGCTGCACTACTTCGACGGTGAGAAGCGCTACATCCTCGCTCCGGCGAAGCTGAAGCAGGGCGACATCGTCGAGTCGGGTGCCGGGGCTGACATCAAGCCGGGTAACAACCTCCCGCTGAAGAACATCCCCACCGGTACCGTCATCCACGCGATCGAGCTCCGCCCCGGCGGCGGCGCGAAGATGGCACGTTCGGCCGGTGCATCCGTCCGTCTCGTCGCCAAGGACGGCCCCTACGCCCAGCTGCGTCTCCCCTCGGGTGAGATCCGCAACGTCGATGCGCGCTGCCGCGCGACCATCGGCGAGGTCGGCAACGCCGAGCAGTCGAACATCAACTGGGGCAAGGCCGGCCGTATGCGCTGGAAGGGCGTCCGCCCGACGGTCCGTGGTGTCGCGATGAACCCGGTCGACCACCCGCACGGTGGTGGTGAGGGTAAGACCTCCGGTGGTCGTCACCCCGTCTCCCCGTGGGGCCAGGCGGAGGGTCGTACCCGTCACGCCAACAAGGAAAGCGACAAGTACATCGTGCGTCGTCGTAACGCCGGCAAGAAGCGCAAGTAGGAGTAAGAGAAGATGCCTCGCAGTCTTAAGAAGGGCCCCTTCGTCGACGATCACCTGCTTCGCAAGGTGGTCGTGCAGAACGAAGCCGGCACCAAGAACGTCATCAAGACCTGGTCCCGTCGGTCCATGATCATCCCGGCCATGCTGGGTCACACGATCGCGGTCCACGACGGACGCAAGCACATCCCTGTGTTCGTGTCCGAGACCATGGTCGGTCACAAGCTGGGCGAGTTCGCGCCCACCCGCACCTTCCGCGGTCACGAGAAGGACGACAAGAAGGGGCGGCGCCGCTAATGGTCGAATCGATCGCACGCGTGCGACACATCCGCGTGACCCCTCAGAAGGCTCGCCGTGTCGTCGCGCTCATCAAGGGCAAGCAGGCTCAGGAGGCTCTCGCCATCCTGAAGTTCGCGCAGCAGAGCGCCAGCGAGCCGATCTACAAGCTTGTCGCGTCGGCCATGGCCAACGCGCAGGTGAAGGCGGATCGCGACGGCGAATTCCTCGACGAGCAGGACCTGTACGTGGCGAACGCGTACGTCGACGAGGGCACGACGCTCAAGCGTTTCCAGCCCCGTGCACAGGGTCGCGCTTTCCAGATCAAGAAGCGCACGAGCCACATCACGGTCGTGCTCTCGACGCCTGAGGCAGCTCCGGCCGCCACGGGCGACAGCAACAAGAAGGCGAGCAAGTAATGGGACAGAAGGTAAACCCGTACGGCTTCCGTCTCGGCATCACGACGGACCACGTCTCGCGTTGGTTCTCTGACTCGACGAAGCCGGGGCAGCGTTACGCCGACTACGTCGCCGAGGACATCAAGATCCGCAACCTGCTCAAGACGCAGCTCGACCGCGCCGGTGTCTCGAACATCGAGATCGAGCGCACCCGTGACCGCGTCCGCGTCGACATCCACACCGCCCGTCCGGGCATCGTGATCGGTCGTCGTGGAGCCGAGGCCGAGCGCATCCGCGGCGACCTCGAGAAGCTCTCGGGCAAGCAGATCCAGCTGAACATCCTCGAGGTCAAGAACCCCGAGGCCGACGCTCAGCTCGTCGCGCAGGGCATCGCCGAGCAGCTCTCTGCTCGTGTGGCGTTCCGTCGTGCGATGCGCAAGGGTCTGCAGGGCGCTCAGCGCGCCGGCGCCAAGGGCATCCGTATTCAGGTCTCCGGCCGCCTCGGCGGCGCCGAGATGAGCCGTTCGGAGTTCTACCGCGAGGGTCGTGTGCCGCTGCACACGCTGCGCGCGAACATCGACTACGGCTTCTACGAGGCGAAGACCACCTTCGGCCGCATCGGCGTGAAGGTCTGGATCTACAAGGGCGACCTGACCGCGAAGGAGCTCGCTCGCGAGCAGGCCAACGCACCCAAGGCTCGTCGTGACGACCGTGGTGGCGACCGCCGCCGTGCCCCGCGCAACGAGGCACCTGTCGCAGAAGGAGCGTCGGCATAATGCTCATCCCCCGTAAGGTCAAGTTCCGCAAGCAGCACCACCCCGGGCGCTCGGGTCAGGCCACCGGCGGCACGAAGGTCTCCTTCGGCGAGTACGGTATCCAGGCGCTTTCGCCCGCTTACGTGACGAACCGTCAGATCGAGTCCGCTCGTATCGCGATGACCCGTCACATCAAGCGTGGTGGAAAGGTGTGGATCAACATCTACCCCGACCGTCCGCTCACGAAGAAGCCTGCCGAGACCCGCATGGGTTCCGGTAAGGGTTCCCCCGAGTGGTGGGTCGCCAACGTCAAGCCGGGCCGTGTCCTCTTCGAGGTCGCGGGTGTCGACGAGCAGCTCGCTCGCGAAGCTCTGACCCGAGCAATTCACAAGCTGCCGCTCAAGGCACGCATCATCAAGCGCGAGGAGGGCGACGCGTAATGGCGATCGGCACCAAGGAGCTCGCCCCGGCAGAGCTCGACACATTCGAAGACCAGCGCCTCGTCGAGGAGCTGCGCAAGGCCAAGGAGGAGCTGTTCAACCTCCGTTTCCAGTCGGCCACCGGCCAGCTGGAGAGCCACGGCCGCATCCGCGCCGTCAAGCGCGACATCGCGCGTCTCTACACCGTGATCCGCGAGCGTGAGCTGGGCATCCGTGCGACGCCCGCTCCGGTCGAGGCTCCGGCCAAGAAGGCGACCAAGTCGAAGGCGAAGAAGGCGGACTCCGCCGACGACGCCGTGAAGGAAGAGGCTGAGTGATGGCCACCAAGAAGGAAGCGACTGCGGAGACGCAGGCCGCAGGACACGAGTCGTCCGAGCACGACGTCCGCGACACCGCTGCACGCGGTTACCGCAAGGCGCGTCGCGGCTACGTCGTCAGCGACAAGATGGACAAGACCATCGTGGTCGAGGTCGAGGACCGCGTGAAGCACCCGCTTTACGGCAAGGTCATCCGCCGCACCTCGAAGGTCAAGGCGCACGATGAGGCGAACACCGCCGGCATCGGCGACCTGGTCCTGATCAACGAGACCCGCCCGCTCAGCGCCACGAAGCGCTGGCGCCTGGTGGAGATTCTGGAGAAGGCCAAGTGATCCAGCAGGAATCCCGACTCAAGGTCGCCGACAACACCGGCGCCAAGGAGCTGCTCACGATCCGCGTTCTCGGTGGCTCGAAGCGCCGCTACGCGGGCCTCGGCGACACCATCGTCGCGACCGTCAAGGACGCGATCCCCGGTGGCAACGTCAAGAAGGGCGACGTCGTCAAGGCGGTCATCGTCCGCACCAAGAAGGAGGTCCGTCGTCCGGACGGCTCCTACATCAAGTTCGACGAGAACGCCGCCGTGATCCTGAAGAACGACGGGGAGCCCCGCGGCACCCGTATCTTCGGACCGGTCGGTCGTGAGCTTCGTGACAAGAAGTTCATGAAGATCGTCTCGCTGGCGCCGGAGGTCATCTAATCATGGCGAAGATCAAGAAGGGTGACCTGGTTCAGGTCATCACGGGTGCCACGCAGGAGCGTGGCGGCGACCGCGGTAAGCAGGGCAAGGTCCTCGACGTCCTTTCCGACAAGAACCGCGTCATCGTCGAAGGCGTGAACTACGTCACCAAGCACACCCGCGTCGGACAGACGCAGCGTGGCACCAAGACCGGAGGCCTCGAGACCGTCGAAGCCTCCATCCACATCTCGAACGTCGCACTCGTCGACCCCTCGACCAAGAAGCCGACCAAGGTCGGCCACCGGGTCGAGGAGCAGACGAAGGACGGCGTGAAGCGCACCGTCCGCGTGCGCTACGCGAAGAAGAGCGGTAAGGACCTCTGATGAGCACCGACACTGCCGCGCCGGCTGGCAAGATCCAGCCGCGCCTGAAGCAGAAGTACAACACCGAGATCAAGAAGGCGATGCAGGAAGAGTTCGGTTACTCGAACGTCATGCAGATCCCCGGACTGGTCAAGGTCGTCGTGAACACCGGTGTCGGCGAGGCAGCTCGCGACAGCAAGGTGATCGATGGCGCGGTCGACGACCTCACCAAGATCACCGGCCAGAAGCCGATCGTCACGAAGGCCCGCAAGTCCATCGCGCAGTTCAAGCTGCGTGAGGGTCAGGCCATCGGCGCGCACGTCACCCTCCGTGGTGACCGCGCGTGGGAGTTCGTCGACCGCCTCGTCTCGCTCGCTCTGCCCCGAATCCGCGACTTCCGCGGTCTCTCGGCCAAGCAGTTCGACGGCAACGGCAACTACACCTTCGGTCTCCAGGAGCAGAGCGTGTTCCACGAGATCGATCAGGACAAGATCGACCGGGTTCGCGGTTTCGACATCACCGTCGTCACCACCGCGAAGACGGATGACGAGGGTCGGGCACTGCTCCGCCACCTCGGCTTCCCGTTCCGCTCGGAAGACGCACAGGCGTAACACCCTTGACGGGCTCAGTGGTCTCGTGTCACTGAGCCCGTCGATGTGCACGTACAATTGAAAATTGCGTGTCATCGCAGGCCGTCTGTCGTGTAACGGCAGCCGGAACCTCATGAACAAAGGAAAACAACAATGACAATGACAGACCCGGTCGCAGATCTGCTGACCCGTCTGCGCAACGCGAACTCGGCGCACCACGATTCCGTGACCCTGCCGTCGAGCAAGCTCAAGACGCACATCGCTGAGATCCTCCAGCAGGAGGGCTACATCGCCGGTTGGGAGACCTCTGACGCTCGCGTCGGGAAGAACCTCACGCTGACGCTGAAGTACGGTCCCAACCGTGAGCGCTCCATCGCCGGTATCAAGCGCGTCTCGAAGCCCGGTCTCCGCGTCTACGCGAAGTCGACCGAGCTGCCCACGGTCCTCGGCGGCCTCGGCGTGGCCATCCTGTCCACTTCCTCCGGTCTTCTCACCGACCGTCAGGCTGAGCAGAAGGGCGTGGGCGGAGAAGTTCTCGCCTACGTGTGGTAATTCGAAATGTCGCGTATTGGACGACTTCCCATCGACGTTCCTGCGGGCGTGACCGTTTCGGTCGACGGCCGTGAGGTCGCGGTGAAGGGCCCCAAGGGTGAGCTCACCCTCACGGTGGCCAGCCCCATCGAGGTCGCGGTCGAGGAGAACCAGGTTCTGGTCTCCCGTCCCGACGACGAGCGCGAGTCGCGGTCGCTTCACGGCCTGACCCGCACGCTCATCAACAACAACATCATCGGCGTGACCCAGGGATACACCAAGGGTCTCGAGGTCGTCGGCACCGGTTACCGCGTGCAGCAGAAGGGGAGCTCGGTCGAGTTCGCCCTCGGCTTCTCGCACCCGGTCCTGGTCGACCCGCCCGCCGGCATCACGCTCACGGTCGAGGGCACCACCAAGCTCACCGTCAGCGGGATCGACAAGCAGGCTGTCGGTGAGGCAGCTGCGAACATCCGCAAGATCCGCAAGCCTGAGCCGTACAAGGGCAAGGGTGTGCGCTACGCCGGCGAGAACGTGCGTCGCAAGGCCGGAAAGAGTGGTAAGTAACCATGGCTCTCAAGTCAAAGTCTGACGCCCGCGCGCGTCGTCACGCCCGCCTTCGCAAGAAGGTCGTCGGCACCGAGGCGCGTCCGCGTCTCGTCGTCAACCGTTCGGCCCGCCACGTCTTCGTGCAGCTGGTCGACGACAGCAAGGGTCACACCGTCGCGTCGGCTTCGACGCTCGAGACCGACCTGCGCTCGCTCGAGGGTGACAAGACCGCCAAGGCCCGCAAGGTCGGCGAGCTCCTCGCCGAGCGCGCGAAGGCCGCAGGCGTTTCCGAGGCAGTGTTCGACCGTGGCGGCAACCGCTACGCCGGTCGTGTCGCCGCCATCGCCGACGGCGCCCGTGAGGGGGGTCTGGCACTGTGAGTGACAACAAGGAGAACGAAGTGACCGAAGCGGCTGCTGCCACTTCCGAGACGGCTGCAGGCACCACGCAGGCAGAGCCGACTCGCGATCAGCGCGACGGCCGCCGTGGTGGCCGTGGTGACCGCAACCAGGGTGGCCGCGACCGCAACTCGCGCGACCGTGGTGACAACCAGTTCCTGGAGCGCGTCGTCACCATCAACCGTGTCTCGAAGGTCGTGAAGGGTGGTCGTCGCTTCAGCTTCACCGCTCTCGTGGTCGTCGGTGACGGCAACGGTCTGGTCGGCGTCGGCTACGGCAAGGCCCGTGAGGTCCCCCTGGCCATCTCGAAGGGTGTCGAAGAGGCCAAGCGCAACTTCTTCCGCGTTCCGCGCGTCGGCAGCACCATCCCGCACCCCGTGCAGGGTGAGGCCGCCGCTGGTGTGGTCCTGCTCCGCCCGGCCGCTGCCGGTACCGGTGTCATCGCCGGTGGTCCGGTCCGCGCCGTGCTCGAGTGCGCCGGCATCCACGACGTGCTGTCGAAGTCGCTCGGCTCGTCGAACACGATCAACATCGTGCACGCGACGGTCACCGCCCTGAAGCAGCTCGAGGAGCCTCGTGCGGTCGCCGCACGTCGTGGCCTCGAGTTCGACCAGGTCGCCCCTGCGCGTCTCGTCCGCGCCGAGGCCGAGGCCATCGCCGCACAGAAGGTAGGTGCCTGATGGCCGCGCGACTGAAGGTCACGCAGATCAAGTCCAAGGTGAGCGAGAAGCAGAACCAGCGCGACACGCTGCGCAGCCTCGGTCTCAAGCGGATCGGTGACACCACCGTCCGCCCCGACGACGCGCAGACGCGCGGTTACGTCAAGACCGTCGCCCACCTCGTCAAGGTTGAGGAGATCGACTAATGGCTGAGAAGAACGAGGCCGTCGAGGCTGAGAAGGCCCCGAAGAAGGCTGCAGCCCCCAAGGCCGCCGCCGAGAAGAAGCCTGCTGCGAAGAAGGCTCCGGCCAAGAGCGCAGCAGCCGACGCCAAGGCTGAGGCTCCCGCCAAGAAGCCGGCTGCCAAGAAGGCTGCGCCCGCGAAGGACGCTCCGGCGTCCCGCCCCGGCGTGCTGAAGGTGCACCACCTGCGTCCCGTCCCCGGATCCAACACCGCCAAGACTCGCGTCGGCCGTGGTGAGGGCTCCAAGG
This sequence comes from Microbacterium aurugineum, assembly GCF_023101205.1. NCBI lineage: Bacteria > Bacillati > Actinomycetota > Actinomycetes > Micrococcales > Microbacteriaceae > Microbacterium > Microbacterium aurugineum. The sequence continues at coordinate 735,573 of NZ_CP078078.1, forward strand.
GTAAGACCGCTGGTCGTGGTACCAAGGGCACCAAGGCGCGCAACACCGTTCGCGTCGGCTTCGAGGGTGGGCAGATGCCGCTGCACATGCGCACCCCGAAGCTGCGTGGGTTCAAGAACCCGTTCCGCGTGGAGTACCAGGTCGTGAACCTGGAGAAGCTCGCGGAGCTGTACCCCAAGGGTGGCGACGTCACCGTGGGCGACCTGGTCGCCAAGGGTGCCGTTCGCAAGAACGAGAAGGTCAAGGTTCTCGGTAACGGCGACATCGCCGTGAAGCTCACCGTTTCGGTCGACAAGGTCTCGGGTTCCGCCGAGCAGAAGATCGTCGCGGCGGGCGGATCCGTCAAGTAACCGCAGTGCAAGAGGGGCCGGAGATTCTCCGGCCCCTCTTGTGGTTTCACACTGCGAGACCTCGCTCTGGGGCCGCATCCGGCGGGCCTGGTATCGGTGGCGAATTCCGGGAAGCCCGGTTTGCGTTACCCTGGTCTTTCAGCCGTCCTTCGGGAATCGGCAACCTTTTCAGGAGGAACGTCCTTGTTTAGCGCCATCGCGCGGATCTTCCGCACCCCCGACCTGCGTCGGAAGATCGGTTTCACCCTCGCCATCATCGCGATCTACCGGCTCGGCTCCAACGTCCCGGCACCGTTCGTGAACTTCCCGAACGTCGAAGAGTGTCTCGCGGCCAACGCGGGCACCGATGGTCTGCTCGGACTGGTCAACCTCTTCTCCGGTGGCGCGCTGCTGCAGCTGTCGATCTTCGCGCTCGGCGTCATGCCGTACATCACCGCGACGATCATCACGCAGCTCCTGCGCGTGGTCATCCCGCACTTCGAGGCGCTGCACAAGGAAGGTCAGGCCGGTCAGGCCCGCCTGACCCAGTACACGCGCTACCTCACGATCGCTCTCGCGCTGCTCCAGTCGACGACCCTCGTCACGGTCGCGCGCAGCGGTCAGCTCTTCGGGACGACAGATCTCGCGGCCTGCCAGCAGCTCCTGACCAACGACGTGTGGTGGGCGCAGCTGCTCATCATCATGGCGATGACGGCCGGTACCGGTCTGATCATGTGGTTCGCCGAGCTCGTCACCGAGCGCGGCATCGGCAACGGCATGTCCCTGCTCATCTTCACCTCGATCGCCGCGACGTTCCCCGGCGCCATGGGGCTCATCTGGCAGACCAAGGGCTTCGAGGTCTTCCTCCTGGTGCTGCTCGTCGGAATCGTCGTGATGGGGCTCGTCGTCTTCGTCGAGCAATCCCAGCGAAGGATCCCCGTCCAGTACGCCAAGCGCATGGTCGGTCGCCGTACCTACGGCGGGACGAACACCTACATCCCGATCAAGGTCAACATGGCGGGTGTGATCCCCGTGATCTTCGCGTCGTCGCTGCTGTACATCCCTGCGCTCATCGCTCAGTTCAACACCCCACAGGACGGCTCGACGCCGCCCGCCTGGGTCTCGTGGATCAGCGCGAACTTCACGACGGGCAACAGCCCGGTCTACATGGCCGCGTACTTCCTGCTGATCATCGGCTTCACCTACTTCTACGTGGCGATCACGTTCAACCCGGTCGAGGTCGCGGACAACATGAAGAAGTACGGCGGCTTCATCCCGGGCATCCGTGCAGGGCGTCCCACGGCCGAGTACCTCGACTACGTGCTCACCCGCATCACGCTTCCCGGCTCGCTGTACCTCGGTCTCATCGCGCTCATCCCGCTGATCGCGCTGGCCACGGTCGGCGCCAACCAGAACTTCCCGTTCGGTGGCGCGTCGATCCTGATCATCGTCGGTGTCGGTCTCGAGACGGTCAAGCAGATCGATGCGCAGCTCCAGCAGCGTCACTATGAAGGGCTTCTCCGATGACAGCATCCGCACGTCTTCTCATCGTCGGTCCGCAGGGCTCCGGAAAGGGCACGCAGGGCGTGCGCATCGCCGAGTTCTACGGCATCCCGGTCGTGTCGACCGGTGACATCTTCCGCGCGAACACCAAGGAGGGCACGCCCCTCGGCCAGCAGGTCACGGCGATCCTCGACAAGGGCGACCTCGTTCCGGACGAGCTGACGAGCGAGATCGTGCGCGACCGGCTTTCGCAGCCCGACGCCGCGCAGGGCTTCCTGCTCGACGGGTACCCGCGCAACACCGCGCAGGTCGCTCACCTGGAGTCGTTCCTCGCGGAGCGGGGGGAGGCCCTCGACGCCGTCATCCTCCTCGACGTGCCGCGCGAGGAGAGCCTGTCGCGTCTGTCCCTGCGCGCGACCGAGCAGGGACGTTCGGATGACACCCCGGAGGCCATCGGCCACCGCCTCGACATCTACGAGCGCGAGACCGCGCCGATCCTCGAGGTCTACGGCGCCAAGGGCATCGTCGACCGCATCGACGGCGTCGGCTCCCTCGACGAGATCACCGAGCGCATCGCGGATGCTCTGGCCGCGCGCGGTCTGCGTCTCGCGGCCTCCGCCTCCTGAGATGTTCCGCCGGTCGATCTACAAGACCCCGGCTCAACTGCGAGCCATGGTCGAGCCCGGGCTCATCACCGCCGCAGCACTGGACGCCGTCCGCCCGATGATCAAGGCCGGCGTCACCACGCTGGAGCTCGACACCGTCGCGAACCGCGCGATCTTGTCACGCGGTGCGGAGTCCAACTTCCAACTCGTGCGCGGCTACCACCACACCACCTGCATCTCGGTGAATGAGCAGGTCGTCCACGGCATCCCGGGGGAGCGGGTGCTGCAGCCGGGGGACATCGTATCCGTCGACTGCGGTGCGCAGTTCCAGGGATGGAACGGCGACAGTGCCATCACCGTCGTGGTGCCCGATCCGGAGCGGCCCGAACTGGTCGCACAGCGCGAGGAGCTCTCCCGCGTCACGGAGGGCTCGATGTGGGCCGGAATCGCCGCCATGGCATCCGCGTCGTCGATCGATGAGATCGGTGCGGCCATCCAGGGGTACATCGAGGCGCAGGGCCCTTCCGCGGTCTCCGGTGAGCCGTACGGCATCCTTCGCGAGTACGTCGGTCACGGCATCGGGCGCAAGATGCACGAGGCCCCCAGCGTCTTCAACTACCGCACACCCGATCGCGGGGAAGACGTCAAACCGGGACTCGTGCTCGCGATCGAGCCGATGGTCACCGCCGGCGGAGAAGCGACCTTCATCGAAGAGGATGACTGGACCGTCACGACCGTCGACGGAACCGATGGCTCCCATTGGGAACATAGCGTCGCCCTGCATGATGGAGGTATCTGGGTGCTGACCGCGCCCGATGGTGGAAGAGCCGGACTCGCCCCGTTCGGGGTCGAGCCTCGAGAGATCGGAAAGTAATGGCAGCGGCGAAGAGCAACACCAACTGGTTCGCGATCGGCGTCTCCATCGCCGTGGTCGTGGTGCTGGTGGCGATCGGTGGACTCGTGGTGTTCCTCAACAACCAGGCGACCTCACCCGGCGCCGCACCCAGTGCCAACGACACGTTCGACCCGGAGACGGGCGCGATCTCCTTCGGGGACGGTGAAGACACGGTCGCGGTGTTCCTGGACTTCCAGTGCCCCATCTGCAAGAGCTTTGAGGATCAGTACGGAGAGCAGCTGGAGGCGGCTGCGGCAGACGGGCGCATCACGCTCGAGTACCACCCGATCGCGATCCTCGACCGTTTCTCGCAGGGCACGGACTTCTCGTCGCGCTCTGCCGGTGCGGCCTTCTGCGTCGCGGAGTCGAACCCTGACCTGTACCTCGATTTCGCGAAGACGCTGTTCGAGAACCAGCCGGCGGAGAACTCTTCCGGTCTCACGAACGACCAGATCGCCGGCTTCGCGACACAGGTCGGTGCGGACGACGCGGTCTCGTGCATCACCGACGAGACGTACCGCAAGTTCGGTGCGGCGCAGGCGAAGGCCCACGAGATCGCCGGAACGCCGACCATCGAGGTCAACGGCGAGCGTCTCGACCTCCAGGCCGGGGACATCTCCAAGATGGAGCAGCTGATCGGCTGACCGGTCGGCTTCGCGCCCCGGACGCCCGAGTTGCCGGATGGTAATCGAGCGTCTAACATAGATCTTTGGTGCTTTGTGCCTTGATTCGGCGTGTCCGTCGGTGCAGCACCACAACCCATTCACCCACCGCAGATCGACCGATCTGCAGAAGCGTCAGCGAGGCTATGGCTAAGAAAGACGGTGTCATCGAGATCGAGGGCGTGATCTCCGAGGCTCTGCCCAACGCGATGTTCCGCGTTGAGCTCAGCAACGGACACAAGGTCCTTGCAACGATCTCCGGCAAGATGCGGCAGAACTACATCCGTATCATCCCCGAGGACCGTGTGGTCGTGGAGCTCAGCCCCTACGACCTGACCCGCGGCCGTATCGTCTACCGCTACCGCTGATCGGTCGAGAAGTAACGGCCTGCCCCGGTCCGGGGCGGTACGAAGACAGCGAACAGGAAACATCATGAAGGTCAACCCCAGCGTCAAGCCCATCTGCGATCACTGCAAGGTGATCCGCCGTCACGGCCGCGTCATGGTGATCTGCAAGAGCAACCCGCGTCACAAGCAGCGCCAGGGCTGAGTCCCTCGCTGTGCGGCATCGCTCACGCACATCTCACAACTGAACACACACGACGGCAGGATCAGAACCCGCGGAAGCGGGGGACACCTCGGGCGGAGGCCCGGGCACCGATCCTGTCCCACACCTCCACAACACCCAGGAGAACCGCATGGCACGTCTTGCCGGCGTTGACATCCCGCGCGACAAGCGCGTGGTGATCGCCCTTACCTACATCTACGGCGTCGGCCGTACCCGCTCGGTCGAGATCCTCAAGGCGACGGAGATCGACGAGAGCATCCGCGTGAAGGACCTCAGCGACGACCAGCTGATCGCCCTCCGCGACTACATCGAAGGCAACTACAAGGTGGAGGGTGACCTGCGCCGCGAGGTCGCCGCAGACATCCGCCGCAAGGTCGAGATCGGCTCCTACGAGGGCATCCGCCACCGTCGTGGTCTCCCGGTCCGTGGTCAGCGCACCAAGACCAACGCCCGTACCCGCAAGGGCCCGAAGCGCACCGTCGCAGGCAAGAAGAAGGCCCGCTAAGCGCGGCCCCAGGGACTAGGAGAACATTTTCATGGCTGCACCCAAGGCCGCCGCGCGCAAGCCGCGCCGCAAGGAAAAGAAGAACATCGCGCTGGGCCAGGCCCACATCAAGTCGACGTTCAACAACACCATCGTTTCGATCACCGACCCGTCCGGCGCCGTCATCGCCTGGGCATCGTCGGGTGGCGTGGGCTTCAAGGGCTCCCGCAAGTCGACCCCGTACGCCGCCGGCATGGCAGCCGAGTCCGCAGCCCGTCAGGCCGCGGAGCACGGTGTCAAGAAGGTCGACGTCCTCGTGAAGGGTCCGGGCTCCGGCCGCGAGACGGCGATCCGCTCGCTGCAGGCCGCCGGCCTCGAGGTGGGTTCGATCCAGGACGTCACTCCGCAGGCGCACAACGGTTGCCGCCCGCCGAAGCGTCGCCGCGTCTGATACGCGCTTCGAGCCGCTCGGCCCTCCATGGTCCGAGCGGCTCGACGCCCGCGTACGGGCATCGACTTCCACAACTCAAGACCTCACCCCACCACATGTCATATAGCGGGCATGTGATCGAAAGGAACACAGAGTGCTTATTGCACAGCGTCCCACACTGACCGAGGAAAAGATCGTCGAGAACCGTAGCCGGTTCATCATCGAGCCTCTGGAGCCCGGCTTCGGTTACACGATCGGCAACGCGCTGCGCCGCAGCCTGCTGTCGTCGATCCCCGGTGCTGCTGTCACCAGCGTTCGCATCGACGGCGTGCTGCACGAGTTCAGCACCATCCCCGGCGTGAAGGAGGATGTCACCGAGATCATCCTCAACATCAAGCAGCTCGTCGTCTCCTCGGAGCGCGATGAGCCCATCACCGCGTACCTGCGCAAGACCGGAGCGGGCGAAGTCACCGCCGCCGACATCTCGGCTCCGGCCGGTGTCGAGGTGCACAACCCCGAGCTGGTCATCGCGACGCTCAACGACACCGCCAAGTTCGAGCTCGAGCTCACGATCGAGCGTGGCCGTGGCTACGTCTCCGCGACGCAGAACCGCAACGAGTACGCCGAGGCCGGTCAGATCCCGATCGACTCGATCTACTCGCCGGTCCTCAAGGTCAGCTACCGCGTCGACGCGACCCGTGCCGGGGAGCGCACCGACTTCGACAAGCTCGTCCTGGACGTCGAGACCAAGTCGGCGATCAGCCCCCGCGACGCTGTCGCTTCGGCTGCCAAGACGCTCACCGAGCTGTTCGGTCTCGCCCGCGAGCTGAACGTCGAGGCCGAGGGCATCGAGATCGGCCCGGCGCCGGTGGAGGCTGTGAACTCCAGCGAGCTGTCGATGCCGATCGAGGACCTCGACCTGTCGGTCCGCTCGTACAACTGCCTGAAGCGTGAGGGCATCAACACCGTTTCTGAGCTCGTCGCCCTGTCGGAGACGCAGCTCATGAACATCCGTAATTTCGGCCAGAAGTCGGTCGACGAGGTGCGCGACAAGCTCATCTCGCTCGGTCTGTCGCTCAAGGATTCGGTGCCCGGTTTCGACGGCTCCCACTTCTACGGCGGCAGCGAAGACGAGTCCTTCTGATACCCGACCTTTCTGACCAGGAGTTAGACGATTATGCCCAAGCCCACTAAGGGTCCCCGCCTCGGAGGCGGCCCCGCACACGAGCGCCTCATGCTTGCCAACCTCGCGGCGGCGCTCTACACCCACAAGTCGATCAAGACGACCGAGACCAAGGCGAAGCGCCTTCGTCCCCTCGCTGAGCGTCTGATCACCTTCGCCAAGCGTGGCGACCTGCACGCGCGTCGTCGCGTGCTGTCGGTCATCGGTGACAAGGAAGTCGTGCACATCCTTTTCTCCGAGATCGCGCCGCTCGTCGCCGAGCGTGAGGGTGGCTACACCCGCATCACGAAGGTCGGCAACCGTAAGGGCGACAACGCTCCGATGGCCGTGATCGAGCTCGTCCTCGAGCCCGTCACCCCGAAGGCGAAGTCGACCAAGAAGGCCGCTGCGCCGAAGGCCGAAAAGGTCGAGGAGCCGGCTGAGGTCGTCGAGGAGACGCCCGCTGAGGAGGCTCCCGCGGAGGACGCCGCTGACGCCGGCGCCGAGTCGCAGGCCGAGGGCGAAGCCGCTGAGGCTGCTGCCGAGGACGCTGTCGAGAAGAAGTCCGAGTAAGCACCTCGCTCACGAAGAAGCCCGCCGCCCCATTCGGGGTGGCGGGCTTCTTCGTTTCCGAGCCGGTCAGCGTGCACGCAGATCCTTGCGGAGGATCTTTCCGGAGCTCGACTTCGGGATCACCTCGATGAACTCGACCTGTCGCACCTTCTCGTGCGGCGCGACGTGGGCGGCGACATGCGCCATCACGGCCTCCGCATCGAGGTCGGCGTCCGGCTGTCGAACCACGAAGGCCTTCGGGACCTCCTGACCGTCGGCGTCGAGCGCGCCGATGACAGCAGCATCGGCGATGGCGGGATGCTCGAGCAGCACCGCCTCGAGGACGGCCGGGGCGACCTGGTAGCCCTTGTATTTGATGAGTTCCTTGAGCCGGTCGACGATGCGGTAGATGCCGTCCTGGGTGACGGTCGCGACGTCTCCGGTGTGCAGCCAGCCCTCGGCGTCGAGCATCTCGGCCGTGGCGTCGGGGCGGTTGAGGTAGCCGACCATCACCTGCGGTCCGCGCACCCACAGCTCACCCGGCTCGCTGGCACCCTCGGCCGGTACGGCCACGTCCTCGCCGGAGTCCGGATCGACCAGGCGTGCTTCGGTGTTGGGCACGAGCGGGCCGATGGCGGAACGATCGATGTCGTCACGGGTCTCGGAGATGAGGTTCACCGCCGGACTCGTCTCGGTCATGCCGTAGCCCTGCGTGACGGTGCAGCCGAGCCGGTTCGCCACCGCCGAGGCCAGGGCCCCGTCGAGCGGGGCGGCTCCGGAGAAGATCACCTTCACGGCGGAGAGGTCGTACTGGTCGACGATCGGATGCTTCGCCAGCGCGACCGCGATCGGGGGAGCGACGAACACCCAGGTCGTCCGGTGTTCCGCGATGATGCGGAGGAACTCCGGCAGGTCGAACCTGGGCATCGTGACGAGGCCCGCGCGCTGCCGTAGCGCGAAGTTGAGCAGCACCGTCATCCCGTAGATGTGGAAGAAGGGGAGCACGGCCAGCACGCGATCGCTCGCCTCGACGCCCAGGACCGGACGGCATTGCGACACGTTGGCGACGAGGTTGCGGTGGGTGAGCATGACACCCTTCGGGCGGCCGGTCGTGCCGGAGGAGTACGGCAGCACGGCCAGGTGTGTCGCCGGGTCGAACGACACGTCCGGCGCCGGGTGGCCTTCGCCCAGGAGCGCCGGAAGCGACGGGTGCCCCTCGGCGCCGTCGAGCACGATGACGTGGTCGGCCGCGAAACCGAGCTTCTCCGCGGCAGCAGAGGCACCGGGCAGCAGCGGAGACACCGTCACGAGCCACGTCGCTCCGGCGTCGGTGAGCTGATTCGCGATCTCCTCTGCGGTGTAGAGGGAGTTGATCGTCGTCGCGGTCGCTCCGGCGCGGAGGATGCCGTGGAACACCGTGGCGAACGCGGGGACGTTGGGGCAGAGGACTCCGATCGTGGTCCCGACTCCGACTCCGCGGGCGGCGAGGGCACCGGCGAAGAGATCGATCTGGCCTACGAGCTGTCGGTAGGTGGTGGTCGCCCCGCTCACTCCGTCGACGAGAGCGATCGTGTCGAGCTCCTCCTCGCCGAGACCTCCGAAGAGGAATTCGTGGATGGAGACCTCGGGGATCTCCACATCGGGGTAGGTGCTGCGAACCATGAGATCTCCTTCGATCCTGGGTGTGCTGACGGCGTCGTCGAGTGCGATCCAGTGTCGCATACAACGGCACTGCGTCCCAGGGGAAGATTCAGATCGTCCCGTTCACGCGGTAGCGCGTGCCGGGGCGACCCTTCGTGGCGTAGTCGAGTGCGCGGACCGCGCGTCCGGAGCTCGCGAGATGCTCGAGGTAGCGTCGTGCGCTCACCCGCGAGATGTCGAGATCCGCGCCGATCTCGGTGGCGGATGCGTCGGGACGCGCAGCGAGGGCGGCGGAGACCCGGTCGAGCGTCTCGGCGCTGAGCCCCTTGGGGATGCCGAAGCGCTGACGGAAGGCGATGATCGCATCGGCCGCCTCGACTCTGCGCACGACATCGTGGAGCTCGGTGTGGTCGCGCAGCAGCAGCGTCGCCCCGATCCCGCCGTCCTCGCCCTCGCTGCCGGTGCTGCGGGCGACCAGCACGTGGGAGCCGACGATCACCGGCCGTCCGGCGGACTCGCCCTCGCGCAGCACCGTGGTCAGCTCTTCGCCGAGCACGTCGGCAGCGGGGGAGCCGTCGAGTTCGGCGGCATCGCGGTCGAGGAACCGCGCCGCTGCGTCGTTGACGAGCGTGATACGGCCCTCGTCGTCGACGGTGATCACGCCCTCGCTGAGGCCGTGCAGCGTCGTCTCCTGATTCTTCACGAGTGCGGCGATCTGGTGGGGTTCGAGGCGGTAGATGCGCCGTCGGATGACCGAGGTGACCCACGCGGATCCGAAGACCCCGAGAACCGCCGCGGCGAGCATGGCGGAGATCAGCCAGGCGAGGTTGGACGTGAACTCCTCATTCAGCTCGGATTCGAGGATGCCGACGGACGCCGTGCCGATCACCTCGTCATGGTCGTCGCGGATGGGCACCTTGACTCGCCAGGACGTGCCCAGCGTTCCGGTCTGCGTGCCGACGTACACCTCGCCGGAGAGGGGGATGGAGGGGTCGGTGGAGACGGTCTCTCCGATGCGGTCCGGATTCGGGTGGGAGTAGCGGATGCCCTCCTCATTGGCGACCACCACGTAGGCGAGATCGGACGCCTCGCGGATGACCTCGGCGATGGGCTGGATCGCCGTCGACGGCTCGACGTCGTCGAACGCGGCGAGGACGGCGGGGAGGGCGGCGATCGACTGGGCGACGGCCTGCATCCGGTCCTTGTAGGCCTCGCGGAGTGCCTGCTCCTGGAACGCCCCGGCGACGATGCCGGTCGCGAGGGTCACCAGGAACACGATCAGCGCCTGCAGCACGAGCAGCTGCATGCGGAGCGTCATCTTCGAGGCCACCTGACCATTGTCGCCCCAGACGGCGGACCGTGCGAGCGGGGGACGGCACTGTCCCCGACCAATAGTTTCGAAACTCCGACCAATGGTTTCCGAAGCTTGAGCGAGGGCTCTCCGGCTCGCAAGGTGGACGCACAGCACCACGAACGCTCAAGGAGGAGCGCACATGAAGCACGCACGCATCGGAGTCCTGGCCGCCATCGCGGTGGCCGCACTCACCCTCACGTCCTGCGCCGGAGGCAGCGCACCGACGGACGACGGCGGCGGTGGGGACGCCGAGGCCGCTGCGGTCACCGACGTCTCGATCGTGGTCCCGGCCGATCCGGGCGGCGGATGGGACCAGACCGGTCGTGCGCTGTCCCAGGTGCTCACGGAGGACGACATCGTCAGCTCTGCACCCGTCACGAACGTCGGTGGAGCCGGCGGCACCGTGGGCCTGGCGCAGCTGGCCAACGAGAAGAACCCGAAAACGCTCATGGTGATGGGCCTCGTGATGGTCGGGGCCGTCGAGACGAACGCCTCGGCTGTGCGCATCGAGGACACGACACCGATCGCCCGGCTCACGGATGAGCCCCTCGTCGTGGTGGTCCCCGCCGACTCGAAGTACGACACGCTCGAGGACCTGGTGGAGGACATCGTCGACAACGGGCAGTCGGTCACGATCACCGGTGGGTCGGCGGGCGGCGCCGACCACATCCTCGCCGGGCTCATGCTCGAAGAAGCGGGCCTCGACGAAGCGGCGATCGCCGAGAAGCTCAACTACACCCCCAACTCCGGTGGCGGTGAGGCGGTGCCGCTGCTGATCGGCGGCAAGGTGTCCGCGGGCATCTCGGGCGTGGGCGAGTTCGCCCAGCATGTCGAGAGCGGTGCGCTCAAGGCGCTCGCCGTATCCAGCGAGGAGCCGGTCGAACAGCTCCCCGACGTCCCGACCATCACCGAAGAGGGGTACGACGTCGTCCTCACCAACTGGCGTGGTGTGATCGCCCCCGGGGGCATCTCCGACGGCGCCAAGGACGAGCTCGTGCGCGTCATCACCGAGCTGCACGAATCGGCGGCGTGGACCGAACAGCTGGAGACGAAGGGCTGGACCGACGCCTTCCTGGTCGGGGACGAGTTCGACGAGTTCCTCACGGGCAACATCGAGGAGGTCACGGCGACGCTGAAGAACATCGGGCTGGTGCAGTGACATGAGGGTCGCCCTCGGCGAACTCGTGTTCGCCGGCATCATGGTCGCGCTCGGCGTCTTCGCCGTCGTCGGCATCTTCCTGATCCATGTCCCCGTCGGTATGAAGGCCGGCCCCACCGTGTTCCCGATCTTCGTGTCGGTCATCCTGCTCGCCTCTGCAGTCGCCGTGCTGATCGGCGTGCTGCGCGGTGAGCGCGGCGGCGCCGAGGAGGCGGAGGACGTCGACACCACACTGCCGACCGACTGGGTGACGCTCGCCAAGCTGGTGGGTCTGGTGGTCGCGCACCTCCTGCTGATCGAGCCGCTCGGCTGGGCGCCGGCCGCCGCACTCCTGTTCGGCGGCGTCGCCTGGTCCCTCGCCGCGAAGCGCTGGTGGATGGCCTTCCTGATCGGGATCGTCGTCGCGGTCGTGATCCAGATCGCCTTCGGCGGCCTGCTCGGTCTCTCGCTCCCGTGGGGTCCTGCCCTCGGCTGGCTCGGAAGGATGTTCTGATGGACAGCTGGATGCTGCTCCTCGAAGGCTTCGCGACGGCGCTGCAACCCGAATACCTCGCCTTCGCTTTCCTCGGCGTCTTCGTCGGTACCGCGGTCGGCGTGCTGCCGGGGATCGGCCCCGCCATGACGGTCGCCCTGCTGCTTCCCCTGACGTACACGCTGGACCCCGCGGCGGCGCTGATCACCTTCGCGGGCATCTACTACGGCGGCATGTACGGCGGCTCGACGACGAGCATCCTGCTCAACACCCCGGGGGAGTCGGCGTCGATCGTCACCGCGATCGAAGGCAACAGGATGGCCAGAATGGGGCGGGGCGCAGCCGCACTCGCCACGGCGGCCATCGGCTCGTTCATCGCCGGCACGCTCGCCACGTTGGGGTTGACCCTGCTGGCGCCGCTGCTCGCACAGTTCGCGGTGAACCTCGGACCGGCCGACTACGTCGCCCTCATCGTCATCGCGTTCGTCACGGTGGGTGCGCTGATCGGCAGCTCGATCTCCCGGGGGATGCTCTCGCTCGGCGTCGGGCTGTTCCTCGGACTCGTCGGCACCGACTGGCTCTCGGGGCAGCAGCGCTACACGCTGGGGATCCCGGCGCTGTCCGACGGCGTCGACATCGTGCTGGTCGCGGTCGGACTGTTCGCCGTGGGGGAGACGTTCTACATCGCCGCGCGGCTGCGTCACGGCGGCGTCGACGTCATCCCCGTCACCCGGGGCTGGCGTTCATGGATGACGAAGGCGGACTGGCGCCGGTCGTGGAAGCCGTGGCTGCGAGGAACGGCGATCGGCTTCCCGATCGGCACGATCCCCGCCGGCGGTGCGGACGTCGCGACGTTCCTCTCGTACGCGACCGAACGCAAGCTGTCGAAGCACCGCGAGGAGTTCGGACGAGGTGCCATCGAGGGCGTCGCCGGTCCGGAGTCCGCGAACAACGCGGCTGCCGCCGGTGTGCTCGTGCCTCTGCTCACACTCGGGCTGCCGACGACCGCGACCGCGGCGATCATCCTCACGGCGTTCCAGTCGTACGGCATCCAACCGGGACCCCTGCTGTTCGAGAACCAGTCGAACCTGGTGTGGGCGCTGATCGCGAGCCTGTACATCGGCAACGTCATCCTGATCGTGCTCAACCTGCCGCTCGTGGGCATGTGGGTGAAGCTGCTGCAGATCCCGCGGCCGTACCTGTACGCGGGGATCCTGCTGTTCGCCGTCTTCGGGGCGTACGCCCTGCACAGCTCCCCGATCGACATCCTGATCCTGCTCATCGTCGGCATCCTCGGATACTTCATGCGCAGGTACGGATACCCGGTGGCGCCGCTGGTGGTCGGGATGATCCTGGGGCCGATGGCCGAGGAGCAGCTGCGCAAGGCGTTGCAGCTGAGCCAGGGAGACCTGAGCACGTTGGTGATGCAGCCGTTCGCAGCCATCGCCTACGGGGTGCTCGCTCTGCTGATCATCGGTGGGCTGTGGTTGCGTCGGCGGCAGCGTCGCTACGAGCAGGCGCTCACCGAGTCGATCGCCGTGCCGATCAAGGCGGACTCGGAGGTCTGAGTTCGGGACGGGAGGAGGCCGGGAGTAGGCTGATCCGGTGAGTGACGTACAGGCCAGGGCACGAGGGCCTCGCGCCTACATCACGTTCATCGGGATCGGCCTTCTCGCCGGTCTCCTCTCCGGCCTCTTCGGCGTCGGCGGCGGCACGGTCATCGTCCCGCTGCTGGTTCTCCTGCTCCAGTTCGACCAGCGCCTCGCGGCCGGAACCTCGCTCGCGGCGATCGTCCCGACGGCCAGCGTCGGCGTCATCTCGTACGCCACGACCGGATCCGTCGCCTGGATCCCCGCCATCATCCTGGCGGCCGGGGCCGTGCTCGGCGCGCAGATCGGTACGCGCCTGCTGCCGCGCATCTCGCAGACAGCCCTGCGCTGGGGCTTCGTCGGCTTCCTCCTCGTCGTGATCGTCAGTCTCTTCCTCGTCATCCCCTCGCGCGACGCCGCGTTCGAGCTCACCTGGCTGACCGGAATCGCCCTGGTCGGCGTCGGCATCGGCACCGGCATCCTCGCCGGTCTGATCGGGGTGGGTGGCGGCGTCATCGTCGTCCCCGTGCTGATGCTGGCCTTCGGCACCAGCGACCTCGTCGCGAAGGGCACCTCGCTGCTCATGATGATCCCGACGGCGATCTCGGGCACGGTGGGGAATCTGCGCAACCGCAATGTCGACCTGCTCGCCGCGCTGCTCATCGGCGTCTCCGCGTGCACCACGACCGCGCTCGGGGCGTGGCTGGCGACGATCGTCGATCCGACCCTCGGCAACATGCTGTTCGCGGCATATCTCGTGGTGATCGCCGTGCAGATGGCGATCAAGGCGGTCAGAGGGCGTAAGCGCGCCTGACCGAGAGGTGGATGAAAGGATCTTCATCCACGGCTCATCTGCACATCATGATCGACCGGCATCATGGGGTCATGCCCACTCCACGACGCCTCCTCCTCACCGGCGCCCTGATCGCCGTTCCGGTCGCCTTCGCGGTCGGGAGCGTCGTGCTGGCGCAGATGCCTCCGTCTCCCCACCTGCCCACGGAACCCGTGTCGGTGCAGCTCGCGCCGCCGACCGAGGAGCCGGCGCCACGTGTGACCCCGGCGCCCGCACCTGCTCCTGCTCCGGCACCCGCCCCGCAACCGGCGCCGGTGCCCGCGCCGCCCGCGGGCGACGACGACGATGACGACGGCGACGATGACTGACGCGCCCACGCTCCCGCTGGAGCTCGACGCGAAGGACACGCCTCGTCCCGACCCGCGCGCGGTGGCGCACGGGCCGACGGCCACCGGTGTCCCGTTGCGCACCCTGCGTCGCCGCACGCTGCCTGCGCGCTGGCGGATCACCCTGTGGATCATCCTCAGCACCGCCGTGACCCTCTTCGCCGTCGGGATGATCGGCCGCAGCATCTTCATCGCGGGCGTCGAGCAGTCCGCCAACGCCGAGATCGAGCAGGAAGCCGCCGAGTTCGCCCGCTTCGCGGAGGATGCGGCGGCGAGCGGCCACACCACGGCAGAGGAGCTCGTCACCGAGTACGTCGCCCGGCAATCCGCGCACGAGAACGAGGTCGTCGTCGCCACCGTCGGCGGCACGGTGATCGCGGTCGCGAACGGCTCGGCGACAACGACGGATCCCTCCGCCGTCTCGGACGTGCCCGGCGGGGAGGCGCTCGTGGCCGAGCTCCTCGGCGCCACGGAGACCTCCGGCGCTCAGGAGGAGCGCGAAGCCGGACCCCTGCGCTGGGGCCGGCTGGACTTCACGACCGGTGACGGCGACGGCTCGGTCCTGATCATGCAGTACACGCAGGACGCGCGGGCGCAGGTCGATGCCGGCTTCGCGACGATCGCGTGGGTGGCGCTGGTCGGCATCGTGCTCAGCTCCGGTGTCGCCTGGCTCGTGGCGGGCCAGATCCTGGCACCCGTGCGAGAGGTGTACCGGGTCGCGCGCGACATCGGGGAGCACGACCTCTCGGCCAGGGTGCCGGTGGAGGGGACGGATGACATCGCCGCCGTGGCCACGACCTTCAACCAGATGCTCGACCGCCTCGAAGCCGTGCACGCCACGCAGCAACGGTTCGTGGACGACGCAGGGCACGAACTGCGCACCCCGATCACGATCGTGCGGGGACAGCTCGAGCTGCTCAGTGAAGACCCCGAGGAGCGCGCCGCGACCCTGCGTCTCGTCAGCGACGAGCTCGACCGCATGAGCCGCATCGTCACGGACCTCCTCGTGCTCGCGCGGGCCGAGCAGCCTGACTTCGTGCGCGTCGCGGACTGCGACATCGCCGCCCTCACCCTCGACATCGAGGCCAAAGCGCAGAACCTGGGTGACCGCCGGTGGCAGCTCATGGAGGTGGCGGAGGGAGCGGTTCCGCTCGACCCCCAGCGGGTCACCCAGGCCGTGCTCCAGCTCGCGGCGAACGCGGTGCAGGTCACCGAGCCGGGCGATCGCATCCTCATCGGCTCCCGCTTCGACGGCGAGGGCTCCGAGCGGCGCCTGCGACTCTGGGTGCGAGACTCCGGTCCCGGAGTCGCCGTGACCGATGCCGAGCGCATCTTCGAACGCTTCGCCCGCGGGGACAGCTCCGGTGCACGCCGTGGATCGGGGCTCGGGCTCGCGATCGTGCGGGCGATCACCGATGGACACGGCGGCTCGGCGTGGGTCGACAGCGTGCTCGGCGAAGGCGCCACTTTCGGTATCGACCTCCCCGCGCCCACCCCTACGCGGTTCGACGCCGCGACAGAGAGGAGCGAGTGAGATGCGCAGCATCCTCATCGCCGAAGACGACCCGCACATCACCTCGTTCGTCCGCCGCGGGCTGCGCGCGGCCGGGTACGAGACCGCCGAGGCCGCCGACGGGCACACCGCACTGCTGATGGCACGCAGCGGCATGTTCGACCTGGTGCTGCTCGACATCGGGCTCGGAGTCATGGACGGCTTCGACGTGCTCGCCAACCTGCGCGGCGAAGGCGTCGCGACCCCGGTCATCATCCTCACCGCCCGTGACTCGGTCATCGACACCGTGCGGGGTCTGGAGAGCGGCGCCAACGACTACGTCACCAAGCCGTTCCAGTTCGCCGAACTCATCGCCCGGGTGCGGCTGCGCATCGGTGACGGTGAGGGACGCGCGGCCGGTCCGGTGCTCACCCACGGCGAGGTGCGCGTGGACGTGCGCGCACGCACGGTCACCGTCGAGGGGGACATGCGCGAGCTCACCTCGCGGGAGTTCGCCCTGCTCGAGGTGTTCCTGCAGAACGCGGGACAAGTGCTGTCGCGCGATCAACTGATCGGGCACGTCTGGGGGATGGACTTCGATCCGGCTTCCAATGTGGTCGACGTCTATGTGCGGGCGCTGCGCGGCAAGATCGGGGTCGACCGCATCGAGACCGTGCGCGGGGCAGGTTATCGATTCCGATGAGCGATCGTAACGAGACCACGAGCCCGAGCGCGGAGGCGACGGCCGTCGAGCGCACACGCTTCGCCACGATGCCGCCGCGACACGGACCGGTGCCCGTCGGACCCCGGTCCGCGCGGCCCCGAGCCGGGCGCGGGCGGTCCGTCCGCCTGGTCGTGCTCGGACTGGTGCTCGTCGCCGGGCTCGGGATGACCCTGTCCGCGCTGACCGGGACGACCGGCAGCGGCGCGCCGACCCTGCCGATCGCGGCGACGCTCACCGTCTTCCTGCTCGCCGTGTGGGCCTGGACCTCGACCGGCCTCGATGACACGCTCGTCGCCTTCCTCGCGGCGATCGCGCTGATCGTCACCGGGGTGCTGCCGCCGAGCGACTTCTTCGCCTCCCTCGGCGACGAGACGATCTGGCTGCTCATCGGCGCCTTCGTGATCGCCTCGGCGGTGTCTTCCTCCGGTCTCGCCCTGCGTGGTGCCTCGCACCTGCTGCGGCTCGCGCGGGGCCCGCGGAGCCTGTTCCACCTCACCACGGTCGCCCTGACGCTCACTGCATTCGCCGTGCCCGCCACGTCCGGGCGCGCCGCGCTGGCGGTCCCCGTGCACGGTGCGGTCTCGGCCGTCCTTCCCGGACGCGAGCGGGTGGTCCGCGCTCTCGCCCTCCTGATGCCGACCGTGGTCCTGCTCTCCGCCGTCGGGTCCCTGCTCGGCGCAGGGGCGCACATCGTGACCGACCAGTTGCTGCGTGCAGCGGGGGAGGAGGGCTTCACCTTCCTGACCTGGCTGCTCCTCGGGCTTCCGCTGGCCGTGGTCTCGTCGCATCTGGCGTGCGAGATCATCCTCTGGCGTTTCACCCGCAGGGAAGACCGCAGGGAACCACTCCGGATGAGCGCCGCCGAGATCGGTCGCGCCGCACCGACGGCGGTGACCGGGCCGCTCAGCGCCGCGGAGCGTCGGGCCGCGCTGCTTCTCGCCGGGGTGATCGTGCTCTGGAGCACCGAGCCGCTGCACCACCTCTCGCCCGCGTTGGTCGCCCTGCTCGGAGCCGTCGCCACCGTGACGCCGGGCATCGGCTGCGTGACGTTCCCCGCCGCGATCACGCGCGTGCCGTGGTCGCTGCTGCTGTTCCTGGCCGCAACCCTGGCCCTCGCATCCGCGCTCACCACGACGGGAACCGCTGCCTGGTTGAGCTCATCGGCGCTCGCTCCGCTCCGCGGTCTCGGCGCTGCCGGTGCCTTCGCCTTCGTGCTCGTGGTCATCGCGATCTCGACCGCAGCGCACCTGCTGATCCCGTCGCGGTCGGCGCGCTCGGCCGCCATCATCCCGGTCGTGATCGCTCTCGCTCCCGCGCTCGGCGTCTCCCCGATGGCGGCGGCGTTCGCCTCCACCGCCGCGGCCGGCTTCTGCCACACACTTCCCAGCTCCGCGAAGCCGGTCGCGATGTTCGCCGACCCCGAGATCGTGAGAGGGGGCTTCACCCCGCACGACCTGCGTCGGCTCTCGGTGGTGCTGGCGCCCGCGATGTTCGTGCTCGTCGCCGTCTTCGCCCTCTGGATCTGGCCGCTGATGGGCCTGCCGCTGCTGCTCTGATCCGCAGCCTCCGGCCCCACCGCATCCGCCGCATTCCCGCGTGCGCCGCCGGCGCACCGGTGCTCGTCGTGCCCGCATACCGGGCGTTCGTCGCCCGTCCGGGCGCAGAAGGAGGAACCATGTCGATCCACACCCCGCAACGCATCCTGGTCGCGCCGAGCGGATTCAAGGAGAGCCTCAGCGCCGAGGCCGTGGCCCAGGCGATCGCCGCCGGTGTGCGACGGGTCATCCCCGGCGTGCAGGTGGACGAATACCCCGTTCCCGATGGCGGGGAGGGCACCGCCGCCGCGCTCGCCGCAGCCACCGGAGGAGAGCTCATCGCGCTCCGGGTCACGGGCCCGGTCGGTGATCCGGTCGAGGCGCAGTGGGCGCGACTGGGCGGACACGCATCGGGTACGGCCGTCGTCGAGATGGCGTCTGCCGCAGGGCTGCGACTCGTGCCGCGCGACCGGCGGGACCCGGGGGCGACCACGACCCGCGGCGTCGGCGAACTGATCGCTGCGGCTCTCGACGCCGGTGTCGAGCGGATCGTGGTCGGCTGCGGCGACTCCGGCACGAGTGACGGCGGCGCCGGTGCGCTCGAAGCGCTGGGCGCACGCATCCTCGATCGCGACGGTGTACCGCTGGCCGCCGGGGGACGCCACCTCGGCGAGGCGGTCCACCTCGACCTCACCGGCCTTCATCCCCGTATCGGTGAGGTGGAGATCGTGCTCGCCTGCAACATCCACAACGTCCTGTGCGGGCCGCGCGGCGTGGCCAGGGTCTTCGGACCGCAGAAGGGCGCGACCCCGCAGCAGGTGGAGCAGCTTGCGGAGGCTCTCGACGTCTGGGCCGCTCTGCTCGAGGAGCAGAGCCCGTTCGGCGCGGCGATGGACGTGCGCACGGGTGCGGGCACAGGGGCATCGGGTGGACTCGGTGCCGGGTTGGCCGCGGTGCTCGGCGCCCGTCTCGCTCCTCGTTTCGAAGTGCTGCTCGACAGCGGGCTGCTGCCCGAACCTCTCGACGAGCTGATGTCGGGCGCGGACCTCGTGATCACGGCCGAGGGCGCCATCGACTTCCAGACTCCCCGCGGCAAGGTGCCCGCCGAGATCGCGATGCGCGCGCGGGTCGCGGGCGTCCCGGTCCTCGGCATCGCCGGATCGCTCGGCGTGGGCGCCCCGGCCGTGCACGACATCGGCATCGACGCGATCGCCTCGATCATCACCGTGCCGATGCCGCTCGAAGAAGCGGTGGAGCACGGCGAGGCGTTGCTGCGCGACGCCGCGGAGCGCAGTATGAGGATGGTTCTGCTCGGGTCGGCGATGTCGGCGCGAGCAGCGTGAAAGCTCCGCCTGGGTCCCGCGGGCGGCTTCACTGCCACCCCCTCGGTAGGATCGAGGGGTGGCAGTGAACCAAGAACTGGTCGGCCGGGAGTTCCCGCCGACGGCCCCGTACCTCGTCGGCCGTGAGAAGGTGCGCGAGTTCGCGCGTGCCGTCTTCGCCGACGCTCCGCAGCACACCGACGTCAAGGCGGCCCGCGCGGCGGGCTTCTCCGACGTGGTGGCGCCGCCGACCTTCGCGATGGTCATCCAGGACCTCACGCTCCAGCAGCTGCTGGGGCAGGAGGACTCGGGCATCGTGCTCGCGCGCACCATCCACGCGGAGCAGCGCTTCACGTACACGCGGCCCATCGTCGCGGGCGACGAGCTCACCGCACAGCTGCGCGTGACCGGCATCCGGATGATGGGGGGCAACGCGATGATCACCAGCGAGGCGGAGATCACCGACCCCGCGGGTGCCCACGTCGTGACCGCGACCAGCGTGCTGCTGGTCGGCGCGGACAGCACGGATGAAGGGGAGGCCGTCTGATGGGCTACACCGTCGGAGACGTGATCGCCGAGCGCACCGTGCACCTCACCCGCGAATCGCTCGTGCGCTACGCGGGAGCATCCGGAGACTTCAACCCCATCCACTACCGCGACGACGTGGCGGCGTCCGTCGGGCTCCCGGGCGTCCTCGCCCACGGCATGCTCACGATGGGCATCGCGTCCTCGGTCGTCGTCGCGGCCCTCGACCCCGCGACGCGGATCCTCGACTACGGCGTGCGCTTCACGAAGCCGGTCGTCGTCGACCCGGTCGACGGTGCGGACGTGAAGGTCGTCGCGACCGTCGGTGCGGTCGACGAGCAGGTCGCACGCATCGACCTCAAGGTCACGTTCGGCGAGACCACCGTGCTCGTCAAGGCGCAGCTGCGCGTCGCCGTCTGATGAGGGCGGTCTGATGCGGGAGATCGAGCCGGTTCGTCTGGCGGAGCTGACGACGCTCCGCACGGGCGCAGCGCCGGAGCGGATGTTCGAGGCGACGACGACCGAGGGTCTCGTCGAGTCCCTTCGTGAGACGTGGGTGCGCGGCGACGAGTGGTTCGTCCTCGGCGGCGGCTCCAACCTGTTCGTCGGCGACGAGCCCTTCGAAGGTACCGTGATCCGAGTGCGTACGGAGGGCATCGAAGAGCTTCCCTCCCCGCACCCGGGTCGCATCCGTCTGCGCGCGCAGGCCGGACACGGCTGGGACGATCTGGTCGCCTACGCGGTGGCCCACGGCTATGCGGGACTCGAGGCGATGAGTGGAATCCCCGGAACCGTCGGCGCCGCCCCCGTGCAGAACATCGGTGCGTACGGGCAGGAGATCCAGGAGACGCTGGTCGAGGTCGAGCTGATCGACGAGTCGACCGGCGAGATCTCGACCGTTCCGGCGGCCGACCTGGGCCTCGGCTTCCGTACTTCGGTGCTCAAGCACCACCACGGAAGCGTGCCGCAGCGTCGTGCCGTGATCCTCACGGTGACCGTCGACCTGCTGATCGCCGGGGAGCGCGTGGTCCGCGGCGAGCAGTTGCGGCGTGCGCTCGGCCTCGTCGACGAGACGCCGGTCCCGCTCAGCTGGGTCAGGGAGCGGATCCTCGCCACCCGCGCGTCGAAGGGGATGATCCTGGACGATGCGGATCCTGACACGCACGGCGTCGGATCCTTCTTCCAGAACGCCATCGTGACCGCGGCGGTGGCCAGGTCGCTGCCGCCCGAGTGCCCGCGCTGGCCGGTCGCCCCGGACCTCGATGCGGTGACCGTGATCCCTCTCGCCGCCTACGACGGGCAGGTTCCGCCGTCGAAGCCCGCGACCGTCTCCGACGTCAAGGTGAGCGCGGCCTGGCTGATCGAACAGGCCGGCATCCGCAAGGGGTTCAAGCTCCCGCGCTCACGCGCATCGGTGTCGACGAAGCACGCGCTCGCCCTGACCAACCGGGGTGGTGCGACGGCGGCAGAGGTCTCCGAGCTCGCACGGTTCATCCAGAGCAGGGTGCACGCCGAGTTCGGTCTCGTGCTGCAGCCGGAGCCCGTGCTGGTGGGCGTCGACCTGTAGGACCTCGACGGTCGCGGATACACTCGCGGCATGAGCGGACTGATCCCGTACCTGCTGTTCCCCGGCAACGCCGCAGAGGCGCTCCATCACTACCAGGGCGTGTTCGGGGGTGACCTGCAGCTGTTCGACTACGCCGCAGCAGGGCGTCATGACGGGCCGGGCGATGCGGTCGCGCACGGGCAGCTGAGCGGGCTCGTCGAGCTCGCCGGCGCGGATGCCGGTGCCGATGACGACGCCGTCCAGATGGGCGGCATGTTCCTGTCCCTCCTCGGCACGGCCGACGCTCTGACCCTGACCGAGTGGTTCGACAAGCTCGCCGCCGACGGGCGAGTGCTCGACGCCTTGCAGAAGCGACCCTGGGGTGACTACGACGGCACGCTCGTCGACCGCTACGGCATCCGCTGGCTGATCGGCTTCCATCCCGAGGACTGACCGCCGAGACCCCCGCCACACGTCGAGACCCCCTCGCAGCACCGCAGCTGCGAGGGGGTCTCGACGGTCAGCGGGGGTCTCGGCGGACGGAGCGGGACCGGACGGAGCGGGACCGGACGGAGCGGGACCGGACGGAGCGGGACCGGACGGAGCGGGACCGGACGGAGCGGGACCGGACGGAGCGGGACCGCGTCAGGCGAACAGGCGCTGGAGGCGCTGCACGCCCTCGAGCAGCTGGTCGTCGCCGAGCGCATACGACATGCGGATGTAGCCGGAGGGACCGAAGGCCTCGCCGGGCACGACCGCGACCTCGGCCTCGTCGAGGATGAGGTCGGCGAGCTCGAGCGAGGTGGTCGGCGTGACGCCGCGCCAGGTCCGACCGAGCAGGCCCTGCACGTCGGGGTAGACGTAGAACGCGCCGAGGGGGTTCGGGACGACGAGGCCGTCGATCTTCGACAGCTCCGACACGATGAGGCGGCGGCGACGGTCGAAGGCCTCGCGGAACTGCTCGGCCTCGGTCTGCGGACCGTTGAGCGCGGCGATGGCAGCCTTCTGCGCGACGTTGTTCACGTTGCTGGTGAGGTGCGACTGCAGGTTCCCGGCGATCTTGATGGCGTCGGTCGGGCCGACCATCCAGCCCACCCTCCACCCGGTCATGGCGTAGGTCTTCGCGACCCCGTTGACGAGGATCGTCTGACCGGCGACCTCGGGCACCGCCTCGACGATCGAGGTGGCCTTGACACCTTCATAGGTGAGGTTCTGGTAGATCTCGTCGCTGATGATCCAGATGCCGTGCTCGAGCGCCCACTGTCCGATGGCACGCGTCTCTTTCGCGGTGTACACCGATCCGGTCGGGTTCGACGGCGACACGAAGACGAGCACGGTGGTTCGTGCGGTGCGCGCGGCCTCGAGCTGCTCGACCGTGACCTTGTAGTCCTGGTCGGCGCCGGCGAAGACCTCGACCGGGGTGCCGTCGGCGAGACGGATGGCCTCGGGGTACGTGGTCCAGTACGGCGCGGGGAGCAGCACCTCGTCGCCGGGGTTCACGACGGCCTGGAACGCCTGGTAGACGGACTGCTTGCCACCGTTCGTCACGATGACCTGGCTGGGGGAGACCTCCAACCCGGAGTCGCGCAGGGTCTTCGCGGCGATCGCCTCACGCAGCGCCGGGAGGCCGGGAGCGGGCGTGTACCGGTAGCTCGCGGGGTCGGCGAGGGCCTCCGCGGCGGCGTCCACGATGAACTGCGGCGTCGCGAAATCGGGCTCGCCGGCGGCGTAGGAGATGACGTCCTTGCCCTCGGCCTTGAGGGCCTTGGCCTTGGCATCGACCTTGAGGGTCGCGGACTCGGCGATGGCGGACAGCTTGCGGGAGAGAGGAGCGCGTTCGGTCACGACTACGAGCGTACTCGGGTCGATGCGGCGCGGGAGGTGTGGGATGTCGCCAAGATCCGAGGTTCTTCCGGGTCCGGAAGGTCAGTCGGTCGGGAAGCCGTGCGCCTGCGCGACGGCGGGGAGGGTGATGTGCCCGTTCTGGACGTTCAGTCCCTTCGCGAGCGCGGCATCCTCGGACGCGGCACGCTCCCAGCCCTTGCCGGCGATCGCCGAGACGTAGGGCAGCGTCGCGTTGGTCAGCGCACGGGTCGCGGTCTCGGGAACCGCGCCGGGCATGTTCGCGACGCAGTAGTAGATCGAGTCGTGCACGGCGAACGTGGGGTCGTCGTGAGTGGTCGGGCGCGAGCCCTCGAAGCACCCGCCCTGATCGATCGCGATGTCGACGAGCACGGATCCCGGCTTCATCGCGGCGACCATGTCGTCGGTGACGAGTTTGGGGGCAGCGGCGCCGGGGATCAGCACGGAGCCGATCACGAGGTCGGCGGTCCTGAGCTCTTCGGCGATGTCGTAGCGGCTCGAGGCGCGGGTCTCCAGCGCGCCGCCGTAGCGGTGCTCGAGCTCGCGCAGGCGGGGGAGGGAGACATCGATCACGGTCACGTTCGAGCCGAGTCCGAGGGCGTTCGCGGCGGCATGCTCACCGGCGACGCCGCCTCCGATCACGACGGTCTTGGCGCGAGGGGTGCCGGCGATGCCACCGAGGAGCATTCCGCGACCACCTTGCGAGCGCAGCAGTGAGTGCGAGCCCATGACCACGGAGAGCCGTCCGGCGATCTCGCTCATCGGCACGAGCAGCGGCAGGCTGCGGTCGGGCAGCTGCACGGTCTCGTAGGCGACGGCCGTCGTCCCGGCATCCACGAGCGCGGTGGTCAGCGCGCGGTCGGCGGCGAGGTGGAGGTAGGTGAAGAGCGTGAGGTCGGGCCGCAGGAAGCCGTACTCCTGGGCGATCGGCTCCTTGACCTTGATAAGCAGATCGGCTTCGCCCCAGGCCTCGGCGGCGGTCGCGACGATCTCGGCGCCGGCGGCGCGGTAGGTCTCGTCCGTGATGCCGGAGCCGAGCCCTGCGCCGGTCTGCACGAGCACGCGGTGGCCTTCGTGGACCAACCGATCGGCGCCGGCGGGGGTGAGGGCGACGCGGTTCTCGTTGTTCTTGACCTCGGTGGGGACGCCGATCTTCATTGATCCTCCAGGGGTGTGATGAGGTGACTGACCCAGGATCGCAGAAACATCGCCAGATCAACAGAATCAGTGAAGATGATTCGTCGATGCCCGAAATCCTGAATAATGCTTCGTATGGAGATGCCTTCTGACGCCCCGGGGCCGAACAGCGTTCGGGCGCCCGCGCTCGATGCGATCGACGCGAGGATCGTGCAGCTGCTCACCGCCGACGGACGGATGACGAATGCGGAGCTCGCCGCTCGGCTCGGGGTCGCACCGTCGACCGCGCACACGCGGCTGCGCGCGCTGATCGATCGGGGGGTGATCACCGGGTTCCACGCGAGCGTCGACGAGCGGAAGCTGGGGGCCGGGCTCCAGGCGATCATCGGGGTGACCCTGCGTCCGAGCGGTCGCCGGGAGAGCATCGTCGAGTTCGCCGACCGGGTGCGTGTCCTCCCGCCCGTGATCCAGGTGTTCTTCCTCGGCGGTGACGATGACTTCCTCCTGCACATCGCGGTCGCCGACTCGTCGGAGATGCGGGAGTTCGTGCTCGAGCATCTGTCGGCCCAGAGCAGCGTCGCCTCCACCCGCACCAGCATCGTGTTCGACTATCACCGCAACTCGGTGGCCGCGTCGTTCCACTGAGCGGAGTGAGTCGTCAGCGGACGAGCGGGGAGTCCAGGACCGCCGCCAGGCGAGCCACCGCCTCCTCGACGAGTGCATCATCGAGGTGTCCGTACCCGAGGACGAGCGCATCCGGAGGATCGGCCGTGTCGGTGTAGCGGTGCAGCGGGGTGAGGGCGAGCCCCTCGGCGGACCCGGCATCGACCACGGCGGACGCGCGGGCGTGGGTCGGCAACGTCAGCACCAGGTGCATGCCGGCGGCGATGCCCGACACCCGCAGCTCGGGGAGCTCGGCCGTGAGCGCGTCGAGCAGCCGTTGCCTCCGACGACGGAACCGTGTGCGCGAAGCGCGCAGGTGTCGCTCGAAGTCACCCTGGGTGAGGAAGTGCGCGAGGGCAGCCTGATCGATCAGTGACGGCGCACTCGGGGACGGCGCGGGGGTGAGGCCCGGCGGCAGCACCATCCACCCGAGGCCCAGCGCGGGCGAGACCGATTTCGACAGCGAACCGATCAGCACGACGCTGTCGGGCGCGAGTCGCTGCAGTGCGGGGACGGGACGCCGGTCGTAGCGGAACTCGGCGTCGTAGTCGTCTTCGATGACGAGCCCCGCGCAGTCCCGTGCCCAGCGGACCAGCTGCTCGCGACGGGCGGGCGCGAGCGCGGCTCCGAGCGGGAACTGATGCGCCGGAGTCACGAGCGCGGCACGTGCTCCCGTGCGAGCGGCGAGGGCGGCGAGCATCTCGGTGTCGACGCCGTCGTCATCGACCGGGACGGGTACCGGACGCAGCCCGTTGTGTTCGGCGATCACGCGCAGTCGTGGCCAGCTCGGGTCCTCCACCAGGATCGTCCGGTGCCCGCGCCCGTGCAGTTCCCGCGTGAGGATGTCCATGCCGTCGGTCGCGCCGTGGGTGATCGAGACGCGATCGGGTTCGGCATCCGCATGGCGCGATCGGGCGAGGTAGGCGGCGACGGCGGCGCGGGCGGGAGCGTATCCGAAGGGATGCGCAGCGATGAGGTCGCGATCGGGGAGGTCGGCGAGACCGGCGCGCACGGCTGCCGCCCACCGTGATCGAGGAGTGGCACGGAGGTCGGGGATGCCCGGGCGCAGGTCGTAGCGGATGGGTGGCGCGGGGGCCGCTACGGGAGTCGGTGCGAGGTCGCGCGGCCACGGACGATCGGGGAGGCGGGCGGCGTTCGGCATCACCGGCCGTTCGGCGACCCTCGTCGCGGACCCGGTCCGCGCCTCCAGCACGCCCTCGGCGACGAGCTGCCCGTAGGCCTCGGTCACCACCCACCGTGAGACTCCCAGCGTCTCCGCCAGGGCCCGGCTCGGCGGCACCGCGGCTCCGGGGGAGAGTCGTCCCTCGTCGATCGCTCGGCGTACGGCTGACTCCACCCGATCCCGTAGTGGCAGGCGCACGGAAGGCCCGCTCTCGGCACCCAGGTCGAGGAGGGTCTCCCACGCGAGAATCGGTCTGGTGTTCTGCATCGTGATTGGAGTGTATCCCCGAGCCGATTCGTCTCTAGCGTGGAGCCATCCCCCGAGAAAGGACCTCCATGCAATACCGCACCCTCTCCGACGGCCGTACCTCGTTCGACGTCTCGACCCTGTGCCTGGGGGCCATGAACTTCGGCACCCGCACCGATGAGGCCACCTCGCGTGCGATCCTCGACCGCTTCGTCGAGGCGGGCGGCACGTTCATCGACACCGCCAACAACTACAGCCTCTGGGGCAACGGCACCGGTCGCGACAGCGAGGATCTGCTCGGGCGCTGGATGAGTGACCGCGGCAACCGTGACGCGCTGCGCATCGCCACCAAACTCGGCGCCGCGCAGAAGGATCCGTCCAAGCCTCTTTCGAACACGCCGCCGACGAACTTCGAGGGTCTCTCCGCCGAGGTCATCCGACGGCAGGCTCCCGAGAGCGCACGGCACCTGGGCATCGAACACATCGACGTGCTGTACGGGCACGTGGACGACAGCGAGGTTCCGCTCGCTGAGACGGTCGGCGCGTTCGGCGAGCTTCAGGCGGAGGGCCTCGTCGGCATCACCGGCATCTCCAACGTCCCGACCTGGAGGGTGGTGGAGGCGCGAGAGGAAGCGCGGCGACTCGGCATCGCGCCCTACGGCGTGGTGCAGCAGCAGTACAGCTACCTGTACCCCGCGCCACGCCTCGGGCGGAACAACTTCGTCACGCCCGGGCTGCTCGACTACGCGGCCTCCACCGGCGCCGCCGAGCGTCCGCCGCTCGCCCTCACCGTGTACTCACCGCTGCATCAGGGAGGGATCGCGCGTCTCGACAAGCCGCTGTGGGGCGGCGTCGATCATCCGTCCAGTCACGCTCGCCGTGCGCTGCTGCACGAGGTCGCCGGGGAGATCGGCGCGACACCGAACCAGGTTGCCCTGGCGTGGCTCCTCGGTGCACAGGTGCCGGTGATCCCGGTCGTCGGGGTATCGTCGCTCGCCCAATTGGAGGAGGCGTTGGGTGCGGCGGATCTCGTGCTCGACGCGGAGATCCGCGAACGCCTCGACGCCGAGCCGGGCGAGGCTCGCTGAGCAGGCTCGCGAGTCAGGCGCCGTTCCGCGCTCCCGGCCAAGCCTTTCCGGTCGGCCCGGCTCGGGATCGGGAAGAGCCCCCGGGTGCGGTGTCCGCCGCGATCCCGAGGGCTCTTCGTCTATCGCTCAGTCCTCGTCGACCAGGAACCGGCTGTAGGCGCCGAGTGTGAGAAAGGTCGGGAACTCCTCGCGCAGCGCGACCTCACGGAAGATCTCCGCCGCATCGTCGAAGCGGTCGCCGTGGCTGCGCGTCGCCTGGGCGAGCACCTGGGCGATGAGTCCCTCGATGTACTCGGCGGTGATGGGGGTGCCGTCCTCGGTGGTGCGGTCCTGGTGGATCCACTGCCACACCTGCGAACGGCTGATCTCCGCGGTCGCGGCATCCTCCATCAGGTTGTCGATCGCCACGGCGCCCAGTCCGCGCAGCCAGGCTTCGAGGTAGCGGATGGCGACCGAGACGTTGTCCCGCACACCCTGCGCGGTGATCGGCCGTCCGATGTGCAGGTCGAGCAGATCACGCGCCTCCACGTGCACGTCGTCGCGCTGACGGTCGACCTGATTCGGACGATCGCCCAGGACGGCGTCGAACTCCGCCTGCGCCGTGGGGATCAGGTCGGGGTGCGCGACCCAGGTGCCGTCGAAGCCGTCGCCCGCCTCGCGCTTCTTGTCGGCCGTGACCTTCTCGATGGCACGCGCCGTCACCTCGGGGTCACGACGGTTCGGGATGAACGCGCTCATGCCGCCGATGGCGAAGGCTCCCCGCTTGTGGCAGGTCTGCACGAGCAGGTCGGTGTACGCCCGCATGAACGGCACCGTCATCGTGACCTCGCTGCGGTCGGGGAGCACGAACCGCGCCCCGCGACCCCGGTAGTTCTTGATGATCGAGAAGATGTAGTCCCACCGCCCGGCGTTCAGCCCCGCGCAGTGGTCGCGCAGCTCGTAGAGGATCTCGTCCATCTCGAATGCGGCAGGCAGCGTCTCGATCAGCACGGTCGCGCGGATGGTGCCGTGCGGGATGCCGATGTACTCCTCGCTGAAGGAGAAGACGTCGTCCCACAGCTTCGCCTCTTCGCTCGACTCGAGCTTGGCGATGTAGAAGTACGGTCCGCGACCGCTCTCGATCAGCGCCTGCGCGTTGTGCAGGAAGTACAGCCCGAAGTCGACGAGCGAGCCGGACGCCGAGGTGCGACGACCCGCACGGTCGGTGAACGCGATGTGCTTCTCCGGCAGGTGCCATCCGCGCGGGCGCATCACGATCGTGGGGGTGCGCTCCGCCGTGACGCGGTACTCCTTGCCTTCCGGAGAGGTGAACGACAGCTCGCCGCGGATGGCGTCGCGCAGTGAGAGCTGCCCCTCGATCACGTTCTTCCAGGTCGGGCTCGTGGCATCCTCCTGGTCGGCGAGCCACACGCGTGCTCCGGAGTTGAGGGCGTTGATCGTCATCTTCGGGTCGGTCGGGCCGGTGATCTCGACGCGCCGGTCCTCGAGGCCGGGTCCTGCGCCGGCGACGCGCCAGTCGCGGTCTTCCCGGATGTGTGCCGTGTCCTCTCGGAAGCGCGGGTCGTGTCCGTTGCCGATCTCGAAGCGCCGACGCATCCGGTCGGCGAGTCTGTCATGGCGACGGGCGGCGAACCGGTGGTGCAGTTCGGTCAGGAAGGCGATCGCCTCGGGCGTCAGGATCTCCTCGTAGCGTTCGCGGAGGGGTCCGGTGACCTCGATCGCAGGGCCCAGCTGGGTCGTCTGGATCGGGCCCGTGGTCGGGGGAGCGGTGGGAGTGGTCATGATCGTGGGTCCTTTGCGTTGCGGGGATGCCGAGAGACGGTCGACGCCCCCTCCTGTCGTCGACACCCCCTCCGGCTCGCGTGGGAGGGCGGGGGTCTCGACGGGGAGAGGGGGCCTCGACGGAGGCGGCATCGGCTGACGGATCAGTGGAACTGTGCGGCCTCGGTGGAGCCGGCCAGGGCGAGGGTCGCGCTTTCGGGGTTGAGCGCGGTGGAGATGACGTCGAAGTATCCGGTGCCCGCCTCGCGCTGGTGCTTGGTGGCGGTGTAGCCGTGGGCTTCGGCGGCGAACTCGGCTTCCTGCAGCTCCACGTAGGCGCTCATGGCGCGATCGGCGTAGCCGCGGGCGAGGTCGAACATCGAGTGGTTCAGGGCGTGGAAGCCGGCCAGGGTGATGAACTGGAACTTGTAGCCCAGGTCTGCCAACTCCTGCTGGAACGTCGCGATCTCGGCGTCCGACAGGTGCTTCTTCCAGTTGAAGCTCGGCGAGCAGTTGTAGGCCAGGAGCTTACCGGGGAACTGTGCGTGGATGGCCGCGGCGAAGTCCCGGGCGAGCTGGATGTCGGGCTCGCCCGTCTCGACCCACAGCAGATCGGCGTAGGGGGCGAAGGCGAGACCGCGGCTGATGACCGACTCCAGGCCGGGGCGGATCCGGTAGAACCCCTCGGTGGTGCGCTCGCCGGTGGTGAACTCCTGGTCGCGCTCGTCGACGTCGCTGGTGAGCAGGTCGGCGGCGAGGGCGTCCGTGCGGGCGATGATCACGGTCGGGACCCCTGCCACGTCGGCCGCGAGGCGAGCGGCGTTCAGGGTGCGGATGTGCTGCTGGGTGGGCACGAGCACCTTGCCGCCGAGGTGGCCGCACTTCTTCTCGCTGGCCAGCTGGTCCTCCCAGTGGATGCCGGCAGCACCGGACTGGATGAGCGACTGTGCGAGCTCGTAGGCGTTGAGGGGTCCGCCGAAGCCGGCCTCCGCGTCGGCGACGATCGGGGCGAGCCAGTCCTGGGTGGTCTCGCCCTCCGCGTGCTCGAGCTGGTCCTGACGCAGGAGCGCGTTGTTGATGCGGCGCACGACGGCCGGCACCGAGTTCGCGGGGTAGAGCGACTGGTCGGGGTAGGTCTGTCCGGCCAGGTTGCCGTCGGCGGCGACCTGCCATCCGGAGAGGTAGATGGCCTTGAGGCCGGCGCGCACCTGCTGCACGGCCTGGCCGCCCGTGTAGGCGCCGAGTGCCCGGACGTAGTCCTCGGTGTGCAGGAGGTTCCAGAGGTTGTCGGCGCCTCGGTGGGCGAGCGTGGCCTCTTCGCGGACCGAACCCCGGATGCGGATGACGTCCTCCGCCGAGTACGTGCGCTCGACGCCGTCCCAGCGGGGATCGGTGTCCCAGATCTCCTGGAGTTCAGCGGCCGTCTGAACCTGGTCGCCGGCTCGCAGACCGGCGGGGCGGGGCGTCGGGGTGTGGGCGGTGTTCGTCATGGTGTCTCCTCGGTGGATCCGGCTGCGGTGCCGGTGTGGCGTGGTTCCACTGTGCGTGAAGTTCAGGCATCTGAACGACCGATTCCACGCAGAAGTTTCGTCATTCTTCTGCTTCTGTGACAGAATCGCCTCCACTCGCTCCGACCATCGGCGGTCGAAGTGCAAAAACGCGCCGGAAGCGCCTCGTGGAGGGGCGTTTCTGATCCCGCGCGGGGTGCGAGCAAGAGGCGAGCAAAAGAGGAGTGGGATGGATACCGCAGAAGAGACCGACGCCCTCACGATCGGTCGACGCATCCGACAGCTGCGCACCGCGCGCGGGATGACGCTCGACGACCTCGCCTCGGCGGTCGATCGCGCCCCCAGTCAGATGTCGATGATCGAGACCGGCAAGCGAGAGCCGAAGCTCACGCAGCTGCAGACGATCGCCCGCGCGCTCGGCGTCACCATCGACGCGCTGCTGGAGGGGGAGCCGCTCGACGAACGCAGCGCGGTCGAGATCGCGCTGGAGCGGGCGATGAAGGGACAGACGTTCCAGGCCCTCGGCATCGAGCCGTTCCGGATCGCGAAGAGCGTGCCGACCGACGCGTTGAAGGCGCTGCTGGCGCTGCACGGCGAGATCGACCGGCTCAAGGACGAGCGGGCCGCCACCCCGGAGGAGGCCCGGCGGGCGAACGTGGAGCTGCGGCACCTCATGCGTCGTCAGGACAACCACTTCGCCGACCTCGAGGCGAAGGCCGCGGAGATCCTCGCCGCCGTCGGGCACCCCGGTGGCCCCCTCACCCAGCGCACCGCCTCCGAGATCGCGGCGTACCTCGGGTTCACGCTGCACTACGCGCCCGACCTCCCGCAGACCACCCGCAGCGTCGCGGACCTCGCGAACGGAAGGCTGTACCTGTCCAGCAGCGTGCCGGCCAAGGGCGATGCCCGCACCGCGGTGCTGCAGGCGCTGTCGAGCCGCATCCTCGGGCACTCCGAGCCGCGCAGCTACGCCGAGTTCCTGCGGCAGCGTGTCGAGACCAACTACCTCACCGGGGCGCTCCTCATCCCCGAGGGGCACGTGGTCCCGGCGCTGAAAGACGCCAAGCAGCGGCGGGCGATCTCGATCGAGGATCTGCGCGACGCGTACTCGGTGTCGTACGAGACGGCGGCGCATCGCTTCACGAACCTCGCGACGCGGCATCTCGACATCCCGGTGCACTTCCTCAAGGTGCACGAGTCGGGCACGATCACGAAGGCGTACGAGAACGACGACGTGAACTTCCCCACCGACCGTCTCGGGGCGATCGAGGGACAGATGTGCTGCCGCAAGTGGACGTCGCGAGTGGTGTTCGACGAGGACGACCGCTTCAACCCGTACTACCAGTACACCGATACCGGCAACGGGACCTACTGGTGCACCGCGCGGGTCGAGGCGTCGAGCGAGGGGCTGCACTCGGTCAGCGTGGGCGTGCGCTTCGATGACACGCGGTGGTTCGTCGGGCGCGACACCTCGCACCGCGGTGTCTCGAAGCACTCCGTCGAGGTCTGCTGTCGACGGGCACCTGCCGAGCTGGAGGAGCGCTGGCGCGAGAACTCCTGGCCCAATGTGAAGACCCCGCGCACGCTGCTGGCGACCCTGCCGACCGGGTCGTTCCCCGGCGTCGACACGACCGACGTGTACGAGTTCCTGGAGGCCCACGCCCCTCGATGAGTCCCTGCCACCCTTTCGCAGTTCGTCAAAAGTTAGTTCGATCTTGCTTAGTCAATCTTGACTATGTTACTTTCATCGAGCCATCAACGACGAACGGCCGAGAAGGGACCCTCATGGCTACTTCCTCTGCGGAAACCCGATTCCGCATCACTGCCACCCTGACGTGCGTTCTCGCCGCCACGCTGACGCTCGGAGCATGCTCCGCGCAGACGCCAGGCGGCGATACCGCCCCCACGAGTGCGAGCGACACCGACGCCTGCAAGCGGAATCAGGATGCCGGCACCATCACCTACATCTCCGGTTACGGCTACTCCGCCAGCGCCGGGCAGCTCGACGTGTTCCTCGCCGAGGAGCTGGGCTACTTCGACGATCTCTGCCTGGACGTGGAGATCAACGCCTCCGGTGCGAACGGGCAGCAGCTCGTGGCATCCGGCCAGGCGCAGTTCACCGCTCTCGGCTCCGCATCCGATGTGATGCTGGCAGCGGCGAACAGCAAGAACCTCACGGCGGTCGCGACCTACGGCACCACCCCGCCGTTCTCGATCTTCGGCAACGAGAAGCTCGAGAGCCTCACCGACCTCGAGGGGGGATCGCTCGGATACTTCATCAACCTGACCCCGATCGCCTCGGCCATGCTCGATGAGGCCGGTGTCGACGTCTCGAAGGTCGAGATGGTCAAGATGACCAACTACGACCCGACCGTCGTCGTGCGTGAGCAGGTCGACGCCATCGTCGGCTACGCGTCCAACCAGCCGCAGTCGCTCAAGGCGCAGGGTCTGCCGTTCAGCGAGTTCCTCCCCTCCGACCTCGGGGTCGAGGGCACGTACAACGTGATGGAGGTCAACTCCCGCTTCCTCGACGAGCACCGCGAGGTCGCCGCGGACTTCATGCGGGCGAGTCTCAAGGCGCTGCAGTACTGCCTGGACGAGTCGGACGCCTGCATCGACACACTCGCGAAGCTGGCCGAGGACAACAATCAGGGCGCCGCGTTCCCGCGCGATCAGCTCGCCCGCACGTGGGAAGTGGAGTCCGCATGGGTCCGGGAGAGCGCCGGCGGTAACCCCGGCGTGCAGAACGAGTCCATGTGGGAGCCCGAGTACGCCCTCGTGAAGAAGTACGGCGGCGTCAAGGACCTGCCCGCGATCGCCGACATGATGGACGCCGACCTGGTCGCCGACCTCTACGACGGCGACACTCTGACATGGCCGGCGAAGTGATGTCGGTCGCACAGGGCACGGGCGTCGAGGTCAGGAACGTCTCGAAGTCGTTCGGCGTCGACGGCGCCGAGGTCACGGTGCTCGACGACGTGAACCTCACGATCGGCATGGGCGAGTTCGTGTCGGTGATCGGCCCGAGCGGCTGCGGCAAGTCCACGCTGCTCAAGGTCGTCGCCGGTCTCCTCGAGGCCGATTCCGGCACGGTCACGATCGACGGTGAGAGCGTCACGGCGGCATCGCGGGACAAGAAGATCGGCCTCGTGCCGCAGTCGCCCGCGCTGCTGCCGTGGAAGACCGTGCGCGAGAACGTCGAGCTCCCGGTGCGCATCAACGCCAAGGCGAACGCCGGAAGGGCTCTGCGCGACCCGGCGGAGCTGCTGTCGACGTTCGGTCTCGGCCAGGCGATGACGAAGTACCCCGGGCAGCTGTCCGGCGGCATGCAGCAGCGTGCCGCGATCGCCAGGGCCTTCGTGTTCGACCCCGCCATCATGTTGATGGACGAGCCGTTCTCGGCCCTCGACGAGATGAACCGGGACCTGCAGCGCATCGCCCTCCTGGAGTTCTGGCAGTCCAACCGGAAGGCCGTCATGTTCGTCACGCACTCCGTGCCGGAGGCGATCATGCTCTCCGACCGCATCGTGGTGATGGCCGCCCACCCGGGGCGCATCGCCCAGGTGATCGACGTCGACCTCCCGCGGCCGCGCACCGAGGAGGCCTATGCGACGGACGAGTTCCGCGAGCTGGAGGCAGTCGTGCGCGGTGCGCTGCGCGCGCAGACGGAGAAGGCCCATGTCTGAGCTGACGATGAGAGACACCACCGCGACCCTCGCGACCGCCCGCCTGAAGGCCCAGCCGCGCCGGGGCGTCCCGCCGTGGCTGCGCTGGGGGGCGTGGGGTCCCACCCTGATCACCTTCGTGATCGCCGCACTGCTGTGGCAGATCGTGGCCTGGACCAACCCGTATGTGCTTCCGACGCTCGAGGCGATCGGCGGGAGTCTCGTCGACGATGCCGGCATGTACTGGTCGAACTTCCTCGTCACCCTGCTCGAGGTCGTGGTCGGTGCCGCCGCAGGCATCCTCGCCGGCTTCCTGCTGGCGGTGGTGATGACGGAGTTCCAGATCATCGAACGGGCCGTGATGCCGCTCGTGATCATCGTGATGGTGACGCCGATCGTGGCGATCGCCCCGGCGCTGGTCGTGGCCTTCGGCTTCGGGATGGTCCCGAAGTTCATCGTGACCGGGCTCGTGGTCTTCTTCCCGATGCTGGTGAACTCGCTCGCCGGTCTGCGTGATGTCGACCAGAAGGCGCTCGACGTCTTCAAGACGCTGCACGCCTCGCGGTGGGAGATCTTCCGCGAGCTGCGCTTCCCCGGCAGCATGCCCTACGTGTTCGCGGGGCTCCGCATCGCCCTGCCGCTCGCGGTCGTCGGCGCGGCGGTCGCCGAGTTCGTCGCGGCAGGTCAGCAGGCCGGCCTCGGTTCGCTCGTGACCACCTCGGCCGCGCAGGCGAACCTGCCCGTCACCTGGGCCAGCATCGCCCTGCTGTGTCTGCTCGGTGTGCTGCTGATCATCGTCCTCGCCCTGGTGCGCAAGCGCGTGCTCTGGTGGAGCGACGGCGAGGTCACCGCCAAGGGCTGACGCCGCACCCCCATCCCGGGACGGGGACCCCCGACCCGTCCCGGGGTTCCTCCGGCGTGCCCGGAACCACCCCAGAACGACCAGAACCACCCACAAGGAAGGCACCCGCACATGACCGATCAGAACACCGTCAAGCCGCTGCGTCTCGGCCTCTTCGAGAACGCCCAGGCGAACGACTCCGGCACGGCGACCTGGCGACACCCCGACAACGGGCGCTACCTGTTCGACAAGCTCGAGTACTGGCGCGACACCGCGCGGATGGTCGAGGACGCGGGGTTCGACTTCCTCTTCCTCGCGGATGCCTGGGGCTGGGCCGACGTCGCCGGCGAGCGTCCCGACATCTGCTCGGTGGAGGGGCTGGACCTGCCGCGCCTCGACCCCGCGATCATCCTCGCCGCCCTCATCCCGGAGACCACGCGACTGGGACTCGTCGCCACGGGGTCGACGCTGCTGGAGCCGCCCTATGCCTTCGCGCGCCGCATGGCGACGCTCGACATCCTCTCCGGCGGACGCATCGGCTGGAACGTCGTCACCACGGGCACCGCCGACACCGCGGTGCAGGGCTTCGGTGTGCCGATGGTCGGCCACGACGAGCGCTACCTCATGGCCGACGACTTCATGCAGGTCGTGTACAAGCTGTGGGAACAGGCCTGGGAGGAGGGCGCGCTGGAGCGCGACAAGTCCGGCCGCTTCGCCGATCCGTCCAAGGTGCACCGCATCGCGCACGACGGCCCCTACTTCCGCTCGCACGGCTACGGCAACACCTCGCGCTCGCCGCAGGGCACCCCGGTGCTGTTCCAGGCCGGTGCGTCACCCGCAGGCCGCGAGTTCGGAGGCAAGCACGGGGAGGCGATCTTCGTCGGCAGCGGCTCGGTCGAGCAGCTCCGTGCCCACTCGGCCGCGATCCGTGAGGAGGCGGTCAAGAACGGCCGCGCGGCCGACGAGGTGAAGATCATGTCGGCGTTCGCCGCGATCGTCGGCAGCACGGAGGAGGAGGCGCAGCGCAAGCACGCCGAGGTCGCCGATGCGCAGAACCCCGACGTCACGGTCGCCTCGTACGCCTGGTTCACCGGGCTCGACCTCTCGGCCTACGCGCCGAGCACCCCGATGTCGGAGCTGAGCACCGAGCTGTCGCAGACGCAGGTGGCCCGCTTCGCCGACAAGACCGTGGGCGACGTGCTCGGCGACTGGCACGCGCACGGCGTCGGTGCCCGCCCGATCGTGGGCACCCCCGAGCAGGTGGCGGACCGGATGATCGAGCTCGCCGACGGCGCCGACCTCGACGGCTTCCTGTTCGCCCCCGTCATCCCGCCGGCCTCGACCGTCGACTTCATCGAGCACGTGCTGCCGATCCTCAAGGAGCGCGGTGCGGTCGTCGAACCCTCGTCCGAGCCGCAGTCGTTGCGTGAG
The DNA here is from genome assembly GCF_023101205.1 of Microbacterium aurugineum. Taxonomy (NCBI): domain Bacteria; kingdom Bacillati; phylum Actinomycetota; class Actinomycetes; order Micrococcales; family Microbacteriaceae; genus Microbacterium; species Microbacterium aurugineum. The sequence continues at coordinate 772,686 of NZ_CP078078.1, forward strand.
CGTCTGATCGGCACGCCCACTCCTGCGCTCGCCGACTCGCACACGGGCTCGCAGTACCGGCGGACGATGTCGCGTGTCTGACACCCGCACCGGTGTCGCCGTGGTGGGGAGCGCGAACCTCGACCTGGTCGTCGAGGTCTCGCGCCCCCCGCTCGTCGGTGAGACCCTGCTCGGTCGCGCCGGCGGACGCTTCTCCGGAGGGAAGGGCTTGAATCAGGCCGTCTCCTCCGCGCGCAGCGGCTCTCGCACCCGCTTCTGCGCGGTCGTCGGGCAGGATGAGGCCGCTGACGTGCTCGAGCGGACGCTGTCGGACGCCGGCGTGACGACTGTCCTGCGCCGCAGCGCCGCAGCTCCCACCGGGGTGGCCCACGTGCTGGCCTTCGCTGACGGAGACAACAGCATCATCGTGGCTGCCGGTGCGAACGCCGAGCTCGACGCGGACGATGCGATCGCCGGGATCGAGGGCGCCGCGGTCGTGCTCGCCCAGCTGGAGGTGCCGGCCGCGAGCGTGTCCGCCGCGCTGCATGCGGGACGGATCGCCGGTGCGCTGACGATCCTCAACGCCGCGCCCGCCCACCCCGCCGCGGTCGAGATGCTCCCCGATGTCGATGTGCTGGTGGTGAACGAGACGGAGTGCGCCGAGCTCGGCGGTATCGACCGGCTGCATGCGGCGGGTGCACAGACCATCGTGCTCACCCAGGGCGCCGGGGGAGTGGTCCTCCACCGCGCGGGGCGCGACCCCCTGCACACCGAGGCCTTCCGGATCGACCCGGTCGACACGACCGGGGCCGGCGACGCGTTCTGCGGGGCCCTGGCTGCGTCCCTCGCCCGCGGCGACGGGATCGAGGAAGCCCTGATCGGCGCCTCCGCGGCTGGAGCCATCGTGGCCCAGCACCGTGGGGCGACCACCGCGGCCTTGTCCGCCGAGTCGATCGCGACGCTCGTCGCCTCGCGCTGAGTCGCTACTCCGTGCGGGCGGTGTCGTCGTCCGTGCTCACCGTCTCTCCGGCGAAGGTGTATTCGCCGCCGCGGAGGCGCTCCAGCAGGTCGAGCAGCCACTGCTTCTCGGCAGTGAGGCGGGCGGTGGAGAGGTCGAAGATCTCGCGTACGTACTTCGGGGTCGTCTCGGAGCGCAGCGTGTCCTGCACGTCGAAGCCGTTCTGGGTGATGATCGCGTCGCTCTTGATGAGGCGATGTTCGAGGCCGGCGATGACCTCCTGCCGGCTCAGCACGAACATGAACGAGGCGACGGTCATGATGGCCTGGGTGTCGAAGGCGGCGACGTTCCAGAGGTTCTCCCGCAGCATCCGCTGGAGCTCGACCTCGCCGGACGGTGTGATGCGATAGGTCGTGCGCGCGGGGCGCTTGCCCTCGGCCTCGGTGCCGCTCTCGGCGATGTAGCCGTCGACCTCGAGGGCGCGCAGGGCGTTGTAGATGGATCCGGGCTGGATGTGCGCCCACTCGTCGACATGCCACGTCATGAGCTCTCGGCGGAGGAAATACCCGTGTACGGGTTGGAACTGCTTCACGGCGCCGAGGACGACGAGGCGGGTGGTCGACATGCCCCTCATGCTAACGGCTGGGGTCCAAGATTCCGGTTGTTTGCATGATCAAAGTTGCCTATTATCGAAACTAGTCAAAGTTGACTAACGAAAGGAAGCCGAAATGACGTCTGCCGTGACCGAAGCCCTCCCGCGCGACCTCGCCCTCCGCCGGGCGTTCTCGGTATACCCGACCGGCGTCGTCGCCCTTGCTGCGCACATCGACGATCGGGCTGTGGGGATGGCGGTCAACTCCTTCACGTCGATCTCGCTCGAACCGGCACTCGTCGCCATCAGCGCGGCGCGCACCTCGAAGACCTGGCCGGTGCTGCGCGAGGTCCCCGAACTCGGCATGAGTGTGCTGGCCTCGCACCACGAGCCGCTCAGTCGTTCGCTGTCGGCGCGTGAGGGAGACCGGTTCGGCGGTCACGAGTGGCAGCGCACCGACGGTGGGGCCGTGCTCATCTCGGATGCCGCGCTCTGGCTCACCTGCCGCCTGCACAGCACATTCGACGGCGGGGATCACGAGATCGCGCTGTACGAGATCACCGATCTCACGCTGTTCGACGACGTCGAGCCCCTCGTCTTCCACCAGAGCCGCTATCGCGCCATCGCCGCCCCCGAGAGCGCGTGAGCGCTCAGCCGCTCGGGGCGATCGCCGGCCTCGTCGTCCCCGGTGACGGTCGGGGACGGGAGCTCGGCTTCCCGACGGCGAACCTGGAGCTCGCGGACGACAGCCTCCCCGACGACGGCATCTACGCGGCATGGGTCCGGATCGATGGAGCCGCGCATCCCTGGGCGGCGAGCGTCAGCGTCGGAGCGAACCCGACCTTCGACGGCGACCGTGAGCGGCGGGTCGAGGTGCATCTGCACGACGCGGACATCGACCTGTACGGCCGACGATTGGATGTGACCCTGATCGCGCTGCTGCGTCCGATGCTCCGATTCGACCGCGTCGACGACCTGATCGCCCAGACCGCGGAGGATGTGGTCCGCTGCCGCTCCGTGTTGGGCGCGCCGCCGATCGGTCCTGGCTGATCGTTCCGGTCGCACTCTCTCTCGGAAAAGCGCCGGATTGGCGGCACGAACTGCGACCGGAACGACTTGCCAGGGCTCAGTCGCGAGCCGTCTGCAGGATCGTCCAGAGCTCCGCGCGCGCGGGGAAGGTCGACAGATCGATGTCGAGCAGCGCACCCGCATGGGCGATGCGGGAGCGCAGCGTGTGCCGATGCACCCCGAGTGCGATCGCGGCGGATTCGGCCTTGGCGTCGTGCTCCAACCAGGTGCGCAGCGAGCGCTCGAGCTCGGCGCCGGTGCGGGCATCGTGTTCGCGGATCGGTGCGAGGCGTGATTCCGCGACCAGGCGTGCCTCATCCGTCGCGAGTGCGGTGAGGATGCGGGAACCGACGGTGTCGGCATAGCGTGCGACGCCGTGGGTGCCCTGTTGCCGCAGTGCGGTGAGTGCCTGAGCGTGCGCCCGGGAGAAGGAGCCGTACCCCTCGGGCTCGGAGACGCCGATGCGGATGCCGAAGCGCGCGGCCGCCTCATCGAGCAGGGACTCATCACCGACGGAGAGGCACATCGTCACGCCGTCCTCGGACTCGGCCAGGAAGACGGCGGTGCCGTGCTCGACCCGGTTCCGCTCCCACCAGTCCGCGAGCGGGCCGGCCGGGGCATCGGCGGCGACGGCCACGACCACCGGAGCGGGCGGCATGCTCCCCAGAACTCTTCTGGCCAGGCCCGGGTCGTCGGCGAGGAGCGAGCCGAGGAGCTGTGCATGCAGGCGTCGGCGGCTCCGTGCGAGCTGTTCGCTCTGCTCCATCGCGAGTCCGGCCATCGCGATCACCGATGTCACGACCGACCGTGCTTCCGGGTCCAGCGCGTCGATGGCGAGGGCGATCACCCCGCGCAGATGCCCGCCGCGACCGACGGTGAACAGCATGAACGTGTGCTCGCCGAGGACCAGCGACTGCCCGGCTTCGAGCCCACGGGTGAGGATCTCCATCACCCGCTCGCCCAGGGCGTCGCGCACCTCGGTGTCGAGGCGGTCCCGGGGGTGGGAGGCGACGACCGTTCCCGCGGCGTCGAACATCCCCGCCCAGACCTCGAGCCGTCGTCCGAGTTCCGCGATCGTCGCATCGAGACCGCTCGGGCGCAGGGCTGCGAGGGCGAGGGCGCGCTGTGTGTCCAGCGCCCAGGATCGGCGGGCATAGGCCTGCGCGGCGATCGCCTCGGAGTGGGCGCGGGCGACCGCGATGAACGGTGTGCGGTACGGCACGGTGAACAGGGGCATGCCGTGCGTGGCGCAGGCGGCGACCAGCTCGTCCGGAACGCCCGAGCGGTGCACCTCGGTGCCGAAACCGAGTCCGAGGACACCGCGATCGGCGAGGCGACCGACGTAGGTGTCGATGCCGACGGCCTCGTCGAACTGTGTGCCGGTGGTCAGCAGGGCGAGGTCTTCCGAGAGGAACGGTGTCGGATCGGCCAGGTCCGAGCTGTGCACCCAGCGCAGGGGACGGTCGAGAGCTCCGTCCGCCAGCTCGGTCTCGCGGGGGACGAGTGCGAGTCCGAGATCGCGGCGACGCAGCAGGGCGCGCAGTGTCGGCTGCTCGGTCGTGGGCACGGCGCGTCCTCCCGTATGTACAACGTGGCGAATTCTCTCCTCAGATTGTACGCGTCGGCGAGTGCGGGGGTCTTCGGCACCGCCGTACGCTCGCGAACATGGCACTCCTCGACACCGCAGCCCCCGCAGTCCCTCTCGGCGGACCCGACCTCCCGCAGGAGCGTCGTCTGGTCACGGACCTCCCCGGGCCCCGCTCGGCCGAGGTGCTCGCGCGCAAGGCGGATGCCGTGGCAGCGGGTGTCGGCCACACCGTGCCGATCGCCGCCGTCGCGGCCGGCGGCGGAGTCGTCGTCGATGCCGACGGGAACTCCCTCATCGACCTCGGCTCGGGCATCGCCGTGACCACGGTCGGCAACGCGCACCCGAAGGTCGCCGCCGCCGTCGCCGCCCAGGCCGCGCAGTTCACCCACACCTGCTTCATGATCTCGCCCTACGAGTCGTACGTCGACGTCGCCGAAGCGCTCAACCGCGTCACTCCCGGTGGATTCGCCAAGAAGAGCGCCCTGTTCAACTCGGGAGCGGAGGCGGTCGAGAACGCCATCAAGATCGCCCGCAAGCACACCGGTCGCCAGGCGGTCGTCGCCTTCGACCACGGCTACCACGGCCGCACCAACCTGACCATGGCGCTCACCGCCAAGTCGATGCCCTACAAGAGCGGGTTCGGCCCGTTCGCCCCCGAGGTCTACCGCGCGCCGATGTCGTACCCGTTCCGTGACGGGCTCGAGGGTGGCGAGGCCGCTGCCCGCGTGATCCTCCAGCTCGAGAAGCAGATCGGCGCCGACAACCTGGCCGCGGTCATCATCGAGCCGATCCAGGGCGAGGGCGGCTTCATCGTCCCCGCCGACGGCTTCCTGCCGGCGATCGTCGACTGGTGCCGCGCGAACGGCGTCGTCTTCATCGCCGACGAGGTGCAGACCGGATTCGCCCGCACGGGGCACATGTTCGCGAGCGAGATCTTCGGCATCGAGCCCGACCTGATCACCACCGCCAAGGGGATCGCCGGCGGTCTTCCGCTCGCCGCCGTCACCGGCCGCGCGGAGATCATGGACGCCTCGCACTCCGGTGGTCTGGGCGGCACCTACGGCGGGAACCCGATCGCGTGCGCCGCGGCGCTCGCGTCGATCGACGTGTTCGAGAACGACGGGGTGATCGAGCGTGCCCGGGAGATCGGCACGATCCTCATGGACCGCCTCACCGCGATCCAGGAGAGCGATCCTCGCATCGGCGACATCCGCGGCCACGGTGCGATGATCGCAGCCGAGTTCGTCGACCCCGAGACCAAGGCACCGAACGCCGCTCTCACGGCCGCGGTCGCCAAGGCCTGCATCGCGCAGGGCGTCATCGTCCTCACCTGCGGAACCTACGGCAACGTCATCCGCTTCCTTCCTCCGCTCTCGATCGGCGACGACCTGCTGAACGAAGGCCTCGACGTCGTGGCCGCCGCCCTCGCCGCGGCCACGGAATGATGTGCAGGCCGCGCCTCCGCGTGGCCTGACCCCCTGTCCGGTCGCGACCCCAATCGGGGGATTTCGGGTCGCGACCGGCACTACTTCCCAACGAAGGAGTTGCAGATGTCTGAGATCACCCGCGATGTACTGATCATCGGTGCCGGAGCCGCAGGGCTCACGGCGGCGAACGACCTCCGGAAGGCCGGCCTGTCGGTCGCCGTGCTGGAAGCCCGCGACCGCGTCGGCGGACGACTGTGGACCGACGTCATCGACGGCGCCATGCTCGAGATCGGCGGCCAGTGGGTCTCGCCCGATCAGGATGCACTCAAGGACGCGATCGAGGAGCTGGGGCTCGAGACCTACAGCCGCTACCGCGAAGGGGACAGCGTCTACATCGGACCCGATGGGCAGGTGCACCGCTTCACCGGCGAGATGTTCCCCGTCGCCCCGGAGACCGAGGCGGAGATCGCTCGGATCACCGACATCCTGGATGCGCTCGTCGCCGAGATCGACCCGGATCGTCCCTGGGCGCACCCGAGCGCCGCCGACTGGGACTCCATCACCTGGGACGCGTGGCTGCGTCAGCAGACCGACGATGACGAGGCCGTGCGGAACCTGGCCTTCGCCACGGGATCCGCGATGCTCACCAAGCCGACGCACGCGTTCTCCCTGCTCCAGTCGCTGCTGATGGCCTCGTCCGCCGGTTCCTACTCGAACCTCGTGGATGCCGACTTCATCCTCGACAAGCGGGTCGTCGGCGGGCTCCAGCAGGTGCCGCTGCGTCTCGCCGAGCGTCTGGGCGACGATGTGCTCCTCAACCAGCCCGTGCGCAGCCTCGAGTGGTCGGATGCCGGCGTCGTCGCCACCACCGACGACCTCACGGTCCGTGCCCGCCACGCGATCCTCGCCCACGCGCCGGTGCTGTACAGCCGCATCTCGTTCGTGCCGCCGCTGCCGCGCCGCCAGCACCAGCTGCACCAGCACCTCTCGATGGGCTTCGTCATCAAGGTGCACGCGGTCTACGACCGTCCGTTCTGGCGCGAGCAGGGCCTCAGTGGCACCGCGTTCAGCCCGTACGAGCTCTCGCACGAGGCCTATGACAACACGAACCATGGCGATGAGCGCGGCACCCTGGTCGGCTTCGTGTCCGACGCCAACGCCGACGGGGTCTTCGAGCTCTCGGCCGAGGAGCGCAAGGAGCGCATCCTCGAGTCGCTGTCGCACTACTACGGTCCCGAGGCCAAGAACCCGGTCGTCTACTACGAGAGCGACTGGGGCAGCGAGGAATGGACACGCGGCGCCTATGCCGCGAGCTTCGACATGGGTGGCCTGCACCGGTACGGCGCGGACCTCCGCACCTCGGTCGGCCCGATCCACTTCGCCTGCAGCGACATCGCCGGTGCCGGGTACCAGCACGTGGACGGCGCGATCCGGATGGGGCACCTGGTGGCCTCGAACATCGTCGAAGCAAGCCGTGAGAACGGCTCCGCAGAGAGCGTCGGCTGATGAGCGGCTCGGTCGTCGTGGGGTACACGGCGACGGATGCGGGAGCGGATGCTGCCGCCCTCGGTGCGCGGCTCGCCCGCAGCCTCGGCGCGACGCTGCACCTGGTGATCGTGCTTCCCAACGAGGGCACGCGCAACGCCGCGGTGCCGCCGGAGCGGGCCTACGAGGAGCACATCAGGGCGCAGGCCAGGAAGTGGCTCGGCGAGGCCGTGGTCAGCCTCCCGCAGGAGCTGACCCGCAGCGGTCACGTGCGCTTCTCCGAGTCGTTCGCCGAAGGGCTGATCGCCGCCGGTGAGGAGTTCGGCGCCAGGGTCATCGTGATCGGCGCAGCGGGTGGTGGCATCTTCGGACGCCACCGTCTCGGCAGCGTCGCCTCCGAGCTCCTGCACTCGTCGACGATCCCGGTGGCCCTCGCCCCCGTGGGGACCGCGCAGCAGGACGACCACGTGATCCCGCGCGTCACCGTCGCGGTCGGCTCGCGACCGGGCGCCGACGCCCTTCTCGACGAGGCCGTGGCCATCGCCGGCGACAGCGGTGTCGATCTCCGACTCGTGTCCCTCGTGCCGTTCGACGTGCCTCCGGGGCTCGACACCGGCGCGATCCGCACGGTCGGCGAGACGCATGCGCAGGAGGTGCTGGCGGTGGCGACGGAGCTGCTGCCGGACGGTCGCACCGCCGCGGTCGAGAAGGCACCGGGCGACTCCGTCGAGGATGCCGTCGCGCAGCTCCACTGGCTTCCCGGGGAGGTCGTCCTCGTCGGCTCCAGCCGCCTGGCCCAGCCCCGTCGTCTCTTCCTGGGGTCCACGGCAGCGAAGATGCTGCACGAGCTCCCCGTCCCCATGATCGTCGTCCCGCGCACCCGCAACGAGGCAGGAGAACGCTGATGAGCAGCACCAACCGGGCGACGGAGCCCGAATCCGGTGTCACCACCGGTATCTCCACGAAGGGCCTGAGCGCCGGAACGGTCGGCCTCATCGGCGCGGTCGTGATCGGCATCTCGTGCATCGCGCCCGCATACACGTTCACCGCGGCCGTCGGCCCGGTGGCGTCCACGGTGGGGTCGCAGATCCCCGCCATCATCCTCGTCGGGTTCATCCCGATGCTCCTGGTCGCCTTCGGCTACCGCGAGCTGAACAACCGGATGCCCGACTCCGGCACCTCCTTCACGTGGGCTGCCCGTGCCTTCGGACCGTGGGTCGGCTGGATGGCGGGCTGGGGCCTGGTGGTCGCCACGATCCTGGTGCTGTCGAACCTCGCCGGCATCGCGGTCGACTTCCTGTTCCTGCTGATCTCGCAGATCACCGGCAATCCGGACATCGCCGGGCTGGCGAGCGTCACCTGGATCAACATCAGCGTGTGCCTGCTGTTCATGCTCGGCGCGACCTGGGTCTCGTACCGCGACATGCAGACGACGCAGAAGCTGCAGTACTGGCTGGTGAGCTTCCAGATCCTCGTCCTCGTCTTCTTCGCGATCTCGGCGATCGTCCAGGCCGTCGGCGGCAACGGCTTCGACTACCAGCCGTTCGATCTGAACTGGTTCAACCCCTTCGCGATCTCGTCGTTCAGCGCGATCGCGGCCGGGCTCTCGCTCTCGATCTTCATCTTCTGGGGCTGGGACGTCACGCTCACCATGAACGAGGAGACCAAGGACCCCGAGAAGACCCCGGGGCGTGCGGCCACCCTCACGGTGCTCACGATCGTCTCGCTGTACCTGCTGCTCGCCGTCGCGATGATCATGTTCGCCGGCGTCGGAACCGGTGCACTGGGACTCGGCAACGAGGACATCCAGGAGAACGTCTTCTTCCACCTCTCCGGCCCGATCCTCGGTCCGCTCGCGTTCCTCGTCTCGCTCGCCGTGCTCACCAGCTCGGCCTCGTCGCTGCAGTCGACGTTCGTGGGACCGGCGCGCACGCTGCTCGCGATGGGGCACTACGGCGCGCTGCCCAAGTCGTTCGCGAAGGTCAGCCCGCGCTTCTTCACGCCCGGGTACGCGACGATCGTCTCGGCGATCGTGGCATCGGCCTTCTACGCCGTCATGCGCGTGGTCAGCGAGGACACGCTGTGGGACACCATCCTCACGCTCGGCATGATGATCTGCTTCTACTACGGGATCACCGCCTTCGCGTGCGTCTGGTACTTCCGCAAGCAGTGGTTCGACTCGACGCGGAACTTCTTCTTCACGTTCCTGTTCCCGCTCGTCGGCGGAGCGATCCTCGCGGTGCTGTTCTTCACCACGCTGATCGACTCGATGGACCCCGCCTACGGGTCCGGTTCGCAGATCGGCGGCGTCGGCATCGTCTTCATCCTCGGGATGCTGATCATCGTCGTCGGCATCGTCGTCATGATCTGGAACGCGGTCCGACGGCCCGCGTTCTTCCGCGGACAGACGCTGAGCATCGACGCACCGCCCAGCCGACGCCCGCGCTCCTAGCCCTCCTCACAGAAAGAGAATCATGAGCACCCAGACCGAACAGGCCCTCCTCGACAGCATCCCCACCGGTCTCTTCATCGGCGGTCAGTGGATCGACGGCGAGACCGGCGGCACTTTCGACGTGCAGGACCCCGCGACCGGTGCCGTGATCCGCACCATCGCCGACGCGACGCCCGCGGACGGCATCCGTGCGCTCGACGCGGCGGTCGCTGCTCAGGACGACTGGGCTGCGACGGCTCCTCGCGTGCGCAGCGAGATCCTTCGTCGGGCGTTCGACCTCGTGCAGGAGCACAAGGAGGATCTCGCCCTGCTCATGACCCTCGAGATGGGCAAGCCGCTCGCCGAGGCCCGGGGTGAGGTCGGCTACGGCGGCGAGTTCCTGCGGTGGTTCAGCGAGGAAGCCGTGCGCATCAGCGGCCGATACGGCATCAACCCGGAGGGCACCGGCCACATGGTCGTGTCGCAGCGCCCGGTCGGACCGTCCTTCTTCGTGACGCCGTGGAACTTCCCCTTCGCGATGGCGACGCGCAAGATCGCCCCCGCGCTCGCCGCCGGCTGCACCGTCGTGATCAAGCCCCCGGCACTCACGCCGCTCACCACGATCTTCTTCGTCTCGCTGCTGGAGAAGGCCGGACTGCCCGCGGGCGTGGTCAACGTCGTGCAGACGTCGAAGTCCAGCGCGCTCTCGGCGCCCATCATCGCCGACCCGCGTCTGCGCAAGCTGTCGTTCACCGGTTCGACCGAAGTCGGCCGCAAGCTGATCGCCCAGGCGGCGGAGGGCGTGCTGCGCGTGTCGATGGAGCTCGGAGGCAACGCGCCGTTCGTGGTGTTCGACGACGCCGACCTCGACAAGGCCGTGGACGGGGCGCTCGCCGCGAAGTTCCGCAACATCGGACAGGCCTGCACCGCGGCCAACCGTTTCATCGTGCACAAGGACGTCGCGGGCGAGTTCGCGAAGCGCGTGACCGAGCGTGTCAACAGCATGAAGATCGGTCGGGGCACGGAGGACGGCGTCGCGATCGGTCCGCTCATCGACGCGGATGCCGTCGCCAAGGCCGGCGAGCTCGTCGACGACGCGGTCGGACGCGGTGCGACCCTCCTCGCGGGTGGCAAGGCCGTCGAGGGCACGGGCACGTTCTACGAACCCACCGTGCTCACCGATGTCGTCGCCGGGAGTGCGATCCTCCGCGAGGAGATCTTCGGACCGGTGCTCGCGATCGCGACCTTCGAGACCGAGGACGAAGCCGTGCACCTGGCGAACGACACGGAGTACGGGCTCGTCTCGTACGTCTTCACCGAGAACCTGCAGCGCGGACAGCGGATGATCGACAAGCTCGAGACCGGCATGATGGGTCTCAACGTGGGCGTGGTCTCCAACGCGGCTGCCCCCTTCGGCGGCGTCAAGCAGTCCGGCGTCGGCCGCGAGGGCGGGTTCGAGGGCATCCACGAGTACCTGTCCACCAAGTACACGCTGATCCCGGTCTCCTGATTCCGATGCGCGGGGCCCGCGCCGTCGGGCCCCGCCCCACCACACGAGAGGACATGTCATGACCGACTACGCCGTCATCAACCCCGCCACCGGAGAGACGCTGGCGTCCTTCGACACCTTCACCGACGCCCAGATCGAGGAGGCCGTCGCCGCCGCCGACGAAGCCCACCGCGAGTGGTCGCGCTCGTCGACCGTCGCCGAGCGCGCCGCGCTCCTGCACCGCGCGGCCGAGCTGCACCGCGAGCGACGGGAGGAGCTCGCCGACATCTTCGTGCGCGAGATGGGGAAGCCCCGTGAGGCCGCGCTCGGCGAGGTCGACTTCGCCGCGGACATCGCCGACTACTACGCCGACCAGGCGGAGTCGATCATGGCGGACCAGCCGATCGCGATCCTGGGGGAGGGCTCGGCCGTCATCCGCCGCTCCTCGCTCGGACCGCTCGTCGGCATCATGCCGTGGAACTTCCCGGCGTACCAGATCGTCCGCTTCGCCGCCCCGAACCTGATCGTCGGCAACACGATCCTGCTGAAGCCGGCGCCGCAGTGCCCGGAGTCCTCGACCGCGATCGAGAAGATCTACCACGATGCCGGCTTCCCGAAGGGCGCCTACCAGAACGTGCTCGCGACGAACGAGCAGATCGCGACGATGATCGCCGACCCGCGCGTGCAGGGTGTCTCGCTCACCGGCTCCGAGCGCGCCGGCGCCGCGGTCGCCGAGATCGCCGGCCGCAACCTCAAGAAGGTCGCGCTGGAACTGGGTGGCTCCGACCCGTTCATCGTGCTCTCCACCGACGACCTCGACGCCACCGTGCAAGCCGGCGTCGATGCTCGTCTGGACAACAACGGACAGGCCTGCAACGGCGCGAAGCGGTTCATCGTGGTGGACGGGCTGTACGACGCCTTCGTCGAGAAGTTCACGGCGGCGATGGCGGCGGTCGAGGCGACCGACCCCATGCTCGACGACACGGTCCTCGGTCCGGTGTCCTCCGAGACGGCCGCGGTCACCCTGCAGAAGCAGATCGACCAGGCCGTCGAGCAGGGGGCGACCCTGCTCACCGGCGGAACGCGCGAGGGCACGTTCTTCGCTCCGACCGTGCTGGCCGACGTGACGCCCGAGATGAACGTGTACCGCGAGGAGCTCTTCGGGCCTGCTGCCGTCGTCTACCGTGTCGCGGACGAGGACGCTGCGGTCGAGCTCGCGAACGACACCACGTTCGGTCTCGGCTCGTACGTCTTCACCACGGATGCCGAGCAGGCCGAGCGCGTCGCCGACAAGATCGAGGCGGGCATGGTCTACGTCAACCTCGTGCTGGCTGACAGCCCCGAGCTGCCCTTCGGCGGTGTCAAGCGCAGCGGCACGGCCCGCGAGCTGGGCCACCTGGCCGCCGACGAGTTCGTCAACAAGAAGCTCATCCGCATCGGCTGAGCGCCACGATGAACGGCCCCTCGCAGACCGCGAGGGGCCGTTCGCGTGCCGTCATCGGAACGCGTGACGAATGGCCTGTCGGTGGAGACATCGAGTGGGAGACAATGGCGGCATGAGCGCGCACACCGACCCCATCGAGACCCTGACCTCGGACCGGAGCTGGGAGCTGCTCGGCACGCAGGAACTGGGACGCCTCGTCACCCATGTGGGCGACACGATCGACATCTTCCCGGTGAACTACGTGGTCGACGGCGAAGGCATCCTGTTCCGCACCGCGCCGGGCAGCAAGCTGTTCGAGCTGACCGTCAACACCGACGTGCTGTTCGAGGTCGACGACCACACCGACACGGATGCCTGGAGCGTGATCATCCGCGGGTACGCCACCGCACTGGAGTCGGATGCCGACGTGCAGCGCGCGGAGGCCGCGGGGCTTCGGCCCTGGATCCCCACTCTCAAGCGCGTCTTCGTGCGCATCGCCCCGACCTCGGTCTCCGGGCGGGCGTTCCGCCGCAGTGCCGAGCCGGAGCGCGACGGTCCCCAGGAGTACTGACCGCACCAGCACTGCGCGGCGCGTGTCCTGAAGGAGATCTCCCGTTCTGAAGGAGATGTCACAGGATGAAGGAGCGAAGACAGCATTCGCTCCTTCAGAGCATGAGATCTCCTTCGTGTGGGTGCCCGGGCGTAGGGTCGAAGCATGGCCAACGTCGCTGAGAACATCGTCAAGACTCTGCACGCCAATGGGATCGACCGGGTCTACGGCATCCCCGGGGACTCGCTGAACGGCTTCACGGACGCCCTGCGCAAGGACGGCACGATCCGATGGGTGCACGTGCGCCACGAGGAGTCCGCCGCGTTCGCCGCCGCTGCGGATGCCGCCACGACGGGAGAGCTCGCGGTCGTCGCAGGATCCTGCGGACCGGGCAACCTGCACCTCATCAACGGACTGTACGATGCGAACCGCTCGCGTGTGCCGGTGCTCGCCATCGCCGCGCAGATCCCCACCACCGAGATCGGCACGGGGTACTTCCAGGAGACGCATCCGCAGGAGCTCTTCCGCGAGTGCAGCGTGTACGTCGAGTACGTCGCCGATCCCGCACAGATGCCGCGCCTGCTGGAGATCGCCATGCGCGCCGCGATCGAGGAGCGCGGCGTCGCGGTGCTCGTGATCCCGGGGGACGTCGCCCTCGCCGACATCGCCGACGATCGCACCGTCGTGATCGAGCGCAGCCATCCCGTGATCGTGCCGAGCGCTGCGGAGCTCGAGAAGGCGGCGACGCTGCTGAACGCGGCGAACAGCGTCACGATCCTCGCGGGTGCCGGTGTGGAGGGCGCCCACGACGAGGTCATCGCCCTCGCCGACACGCTCGGCGCGCCGATCGTGCACGCCCTCCGCGGCAAGGAGTTCATCGAGTACGACAACCCCTTCGACGTCGGGATGACGGGGCTTCTGGGCTTCGCCTCCGGATTCCGCGCGATGGAGGCCGCCGACGCCCTGCTCGTGCTGGGCAGCGACTTCCCCTACGAGCAGTTCTATCCGGACGGTGCGAAGACGATCCAGGTCGACATCCGGGGTGCACAGCTCGGGAAGCGGCATCCCCTCGATCTGGGGCTGGTCGGTGACGTGCGCGCGACCGCCGATGCCCTGCGGCCGCGTCTGGCACGCAAGGACGACCGGAGCCACCTCGATGACGCCACCGCCCACTATCGCAAGACGCGCAAGAAGCTCGACGAGCTGGCGGTGCCCGCGAAGGGCGACCGCCCCATCCATCCGCAGTATCTGGCTCGGCTCCTGGACGAGTACGCGACCGACGACGCGATCTTCACCGCCGACGTGGGGTCACCGACCGTGTGGGCGGCCCGCTACCTGTCGATGACCCAGGACCGCCGGCTGATCGGTTCGTTCACGCACGGTTCGATGGCCAATGCGCTGATGCACGGGATCGGGGCGCAGGTGGCTCACCCCGACCGACAGGTCGTGGCCCTCGCGGGTGACGGTGGTCTCTCGATGATGCTCGGTGAGCTGCTGACCCTGACGCAGAACGAACTGCCCGTGAAGACCATCGTGGTCAACAACTCGTCGCTGAACTTCGTCGAGCTCGAGATGAAGGCCGCGGGCTTCGTGACGTACGGGACCGGATTGGAGAACCCCAGCTTCGCCGCGATCGCCGAGGCGATGGGGATCTTCGCCCGTCGTGTGGAGCGCAGCGAGGATCTGCCGGAGGCCGTGCGCGAGGTGCTCGCCCACGACGGCCCCGCCCTGTTGGACGTGGTGACGGAACGGCAGGAGCTGTCGATGCCGCCCGCGATCGAGGCCGCCCAGGTCAAGGGCTTCGCGCTGTACGCGATCCGCACGGTGATGTCCGGGCGCGGAGACGAGCTCCTCGACCTCGCCAGGGCGAACTGGCGCCAGCTCTTCTGAGCGGGCGCTCAGCTCTCCAGATGCGAACGGATCTCGGCGGCTTCACCGTGCCGACCGAGCGACTCGAAGACGTTGCCGAGTTCGAGTGCGGCCACCTGCAGCAGGGGAGGGTGGCCGGCGGCGTGCTCGATCGCACTGCGGTAGACGGGTACCGCATCGGCTGACCTGTCGTTTCCGGCGAGCACGCGTCCGGCGAACAGCTCAGAGCTCCCTGCAGAGCCCAGGTCTCCGAGCGCGGCGAACCCATCGGCGGCGGTGAGCGCGGCCGCGACCGCCTCGTCGATCCGGCCGAGCTCGGCGAGAGCGCGACCGCGCGAATCCGTGACATCGGCGAGGAGCCACCCCGCCTCGTGCTGCTGCGCGAGCGCGGCGACCTCGTCGAAGAGCGCGAACGCCCGCGCGTCACCACGACCGCCGTACGCCTGCCCGAGACTGTGCAGCACCTCGGTCAGCGCTCCGACGGCGTCGGGTGCGCGGCGCACGATCTCGGCGGCCGCCTCCAGCAGCCCGATCGCGTCCTCCTGTTCGTCGAAGCGTGCGAGGATCTTTGCCTGCTCGGTCATCGACATCGCCTGATCGGCGTGCTCCTCGGCCTGGCCGAACAGTTCGGAGGCGTAGCCGTGCGCACCGACGGCCTGGCCGAACTCACCGGCCGCGCCCAGGGCGCGGGCCAGCATCGATGCCGTCATCGCACGGGAACCGGCGGCCACCTCCGCGATCTCCTCCCGTTGCAGCACATCGCCGAACAGCTCCGCCGCTTCCTCCGCATCCCCGACCCGCAGCATGGCGCGCGCGAGACGGAAGTCGACCCCGGTGGAGTCGCCCCCGGCCTCTCCGGCGATCCGCGACGCGAGACGATAGCGCGAAACGGCCTTCTCAGGCTCTTCCGCGTCCTCCCAGAGGGCCCCGGCGAGCAGGTGCGCATCGCCGAGCGCGCGGGTCGCTCCCAGCTCGGCGAGCAGCCGGCAGACCTCGTCCGCATCGGTGGCGCCTTCGACGTAGCTGTCGGTGCCGCCGCGCACCCGCGCCCTGATCTGCAGGGCCTGTGCCCGGTGCCCGGTGCTGAGGTCGTCCTGGGCGAGGAAGCGGTCGAGCAACGTGATCGCCGGTTCCAGGTCGCCCTTGCTCAGCACCGCCGAGATCGCCAGCAGGGTCGTGGTGTTCGAGAGGCGCACGTCCTCGGCCTCGGCGAACGAGCGGGCGGCGACCTCTGCGAGATCCAGTGCCGCATCCGCCTCGCCCGCCTGCAGGTGCAGTGCGGCGCGGCTGATCGCGAGGTCACCGCGCGACCAGGCCGGAAGCGAAGCCGCGTCGGAGATCGCCTCTTCCAGCGCGGCGGTCGTCTCGGGGGTGTTCAGCCCGAAGGTCGCGAGCTCCAGGCGTTCCTCCAGCGCGGCTTGCTCCTCGCGACCGGCGGCCCGGAGCGCGGCGATGCGCTCGGGCAGCAGCTGCAGGGCCTCCTCGGCGCGGTCGAGGGCGATCAGGATGCCCAGACGCATCGACAGCAGCTGGGCGCGCTTGTCGGGGTCCTCCACCGCGAGAGCCAGGGGGAGAGCGTCGAGGGTCTCGTGCTCGGCCCCGAACTGGGCGAGCTGCATCGCGCGCTCGAACCATCCGTCCGCATCCACCGGGGCGGCGGACGGGGTCGGGGCGACGAACGCGTCCGAGCGGATCGGCACGTCGTACTGCTCCGTGGCGAGGGCGCGCATCCGGTCCAGACTGCGGGCGTGTCCCCGGGTCCCGTCCCGCTCGTCGAACGCGGCGCCGATCCGCTCTGCGGCGGACCAGGCCGCCGCGGCGAGGTCGGTCGCGCTCCAGGGGCCGTCGTGCGCGCCGAAGAACGGGACGAGGGAGGGAGCGTCCGCACCGCGCACGGGGGTGTCGCCGTGCCCCGCGGCGGTGACCCGGTCCAGGGCCACGGCGAGGGCGGCGAGGGCGGCGAAATGCGCGTCGACGTTCAGTCCGTCGTGCGCCAGCCAGGCGATGTGCTTCTCCACCATGGTGAGTGCCCGCGCCTCGTTGCCCGTGATCGCGGCGAAGACGATGTTGTTGGCCACGATGCGGAGGTTGTCCGGGTTGTCCTTCGCCAGGCGGTAGCTGCGCAGGTGGGCGGTCTTCGCCTCCGCCGGGCGGCCGGCGCGGAGGTAGGGGAGCAGGGCCCGGGAGAGCGCATGCTCCGGCTCCTCGCCGCAGGAGAAGCCGCCCTCGATCATCTCCTCGACCAGCTGGATCGCCTCGTCGTCGCGGTCGGTGTCCGCATAAAAGCCGGCGACCTGACTGCGACCGCAGGCGTCGCAGTGACTGTGGTCGTCGCGGGGAGTGGCCTCGAGCTGCACGCGCAGCGCCTCGGCATCGTCCATGCGACCGGCGTCCCACGCATCCTCGAAGCGTGCGGTGAGCACGCCGCTCAGGCCGAGTCCGGCGGCGCGGTAGTGTGCCTCCATGTCGTCCAGCACGGCGGCGATCTGCTCCTGCGAGAACGCGGGCGAGGACCGCAACGAGGAGGCCATCCACTTGAACTGCCACATCAGGTCGGCGCCGCCGTTGTCGAGGTCGGCGGGGAACCGCTGCGGATCCGCGTCATGGTGCGCGAGGCACCACGCGAACGAGTTCAGCATCACGTCGGTCGCGCCGCCCATGTTGGCCGAAGCGGTCTGCCGCATCCGCGCCTCGTACTCGAGGCGCTCGTCGCCGACCTCGACCGCCAACGCCACGGCTTCCGCGACGAGGGCCTGCTCGGCGGGGCCCCAGGGCGTGCGATCGATCTCCTCGATCAGCTGCTGGAAGCGCTTCTTCGGACGTGCCATGGACGGAACCCTTCGATGGAGAGTCAGCGGACGTCGTCGAAGGGGATCTGATCCCCTTCGAGGCCGGCCGAGAGCGAGACGAGATCGGCGAGCGCACTCGTCATGAGCGCGCGGTCGGCGTCGGCGAGCGGATGGTGCCCGGCGAGCAGCGCCTGGATGTAGAGGAGCTGCACCGTGCGGGCGAACACGGCGTCGTCGTGCACGCGCACCAGCGCGCGGACGACACGGTTCGACCAGTTCAGGCACAGACGGGCACGGAGATCTTCCTGGCGTCCGGACGACAGCGTCCGGTCGATGCGGTCCAGCACCCCGCCCCAGAGCGCCCCGGTGACGCCCTTGGTGCGGCCGCGGTCGATCGCGCGCAGCACCTCGGGGTCGGCGACGTAGAGTCCTGCGAGGTCGGGGCGGTCGATGGAGCGCACCACCACGGAGCATCCGGATGCCGTGAGCACGGCCTCGGCGCGGGCCTCCAGTGCGACGGCGGCATCGCGGTCGTCGAGCGGCGGAGGATCGAGGCGGTCCAGCTCGGCGGTCACATCGACCTGCTCGACCGTGACGTGCGGGTACAGGTCGGGAAGCATCCGGATCAGATCGGCGTCGTAGAGATACCCTCCGTTGACCAGGACCTCGCCGCCGGGGGAGATGCCGGCCACCTGGCGGAACTCGTCCACGGTGTTCGCGTACCGGATGTGCGGGTGACGCTCGACGAGGTCGCCGATCCGGAGGGTGCCGTGCGTCGTCTCGACGGTCAGCCAGCGGGAGATGAAACGGGCCAACTCCTCGTCGTGGCGGACGAGCGACTTCAGCCCGACCTCGTGCACGGCGACGAACTGCGCCAGGCGGTGCGGCTCGCTCAGTCCGAGCTCGAGCACCCAGCGGCGGATGCCGGCGCCGAGCTGCTCGCGCACGCGCTCCAGGGCGTCGTCCTCGACGAGCGACTCCCGGCTCGCGGTGGGTGCGAGCCCGGTGGAATCCACCACGGCGCGGACGAAGAAGGCCCACTCGGGCAGTACGTCGTCGACGCGCTCGGAGAGGAGCATCCGTCCCAGATACATGCGCGTCGCCTGACGTGCACCGGGAGGCGGGGCGTAGGGCAGCACGTAGGCGAGGCCGCGGGTGCCGGTGGCCGGCTCGCTCAGCTCGATGACATCGAGAGGGCCGGCCCCGAGGAGGTCGCGTCCGTAGCTCACGGCGGCCTCCGGGTCCTGCGCGGCGTCGAGGAAGGGCGCGTCGCGGGTGATGTCGATGTCGCCGGAGGCGGTGTCGATCGTGACCCGCACCGGCAGGAACTCCCCGAACGTCGTCGCCAGCTCGTGCACGCTGGCCGGGCGCAGCAGGTCTCCGGCGTCGAAGCGCGGGACGAGGTGCACGCTGGTGCCGATCGGCAGGTCCTCGTCGATCTCGGCCACCTGGAACGTGCCGTCCGCACTTCCCGTCCACTCCACGCAGGCCCCGCCGCGGGCGCTGCGGGAGCGGATGACGATCGTGTCGGCGACCATGAAGCAGCTCAGCAGTCCGATGCCGAACTGTCCGAGGTAGTCGCTGCGCGGCAGGTCGAAGATGTCGCGCTTGGAGCTTCGGCCGACGGTCGCGAGCAGATCGGCGACCTCGGTCGCGGTGAGCCCCACGCCGTCGTCGCGCAGCACGAACTCGCCGCTCTCGGCGGTCAGCGGAGTGATCCGGATGCGTCCGCCCCCGCCGTCGACCTCGCGACGCGCCGTGATCGCGTCGCGGGCGTTCTGCAGAAGCTCCCGCAGGTACACCCGGGGGCTGGAGTAGATGTGTCGACTGAGCAGATCGACGACTCCGCGCAGATCCACTTGGAACTGCTGCACTTCAGCGCTCACCGGCGCTCCCTCCTCCTGCACACGCTCGCCGAGCCTAACAAGAACACGCCATCGCGATCCCCGGTTCGGCGCGACCGGATCGATGCCGTATGCTTGTGGGGCAGTTGTTGTCTGCATTCTTTCGCCATGCCTGGGGTCTCCCGATCACGGTCACGGCGGCAGAATGGGGAGAACACCCCGAGACCTCCCGGTCTCTAGGGCGGTAGCTCAATTGGCAGAGCAGCGGTCTCCAAAACCGCAGGTTGCAGGTTCGATTCCTGTCCGCCCTGCGCGTCAGCGCAACGCTGACACACGAAAGGTACATTCAGGATGGATCAGGACGAACCGCGCGGCGAGGTCGTCGCGGCCGGCGCCACCCGCGAGAAGAAGGGCAACCCCTTCTCCCGGTTCTTCGGGAGCATCGCCCTGTTCATCCGCCAGGTCATCGCCGAGCTCCGCAAGGTCGTCACCCCGACTCGCAAGGAGCTGTTCAAGTTCACCGGTGTCGTGCTCGTCTTCGTGATCATCGTCATGGGCATCGTCTACGGCTTGGACACGCTGTTCGCATTCGTGACGCACTGGGTGTTCGGAATCCCTGGCTGATGACCCCCGCGGCTCACGCCGCAGCTATGGAGAAGAAGCAACGTGTCTGAACGATATTCCGACGACGCCGACTGGGCGACCGCCGCAGAGCAGTCCAGCGAGGAGGACGAGGCCCAGGAGGGCAACGTCCTCGCCGCGGAGGAGCTCTCGGTCACCTCGGCCGAGCACGTCGCGGTCCACGTCGAAGGCGAAGACGGCGAAGAAGACGGCACGGAAGACATCGACATCGACATCGACGACCCGGAGGCGGACGCGATCGTGAACGACGCTCTCAACCTGGACGAAGCGGCAGAGTCTGAGGCTGCCGCTGAGGTCCTCAACGAATCTGTGGCCGAAGAGGCCGCCGACCACGACGCGGCTGCGGCCGAAGAGGTCACCCCCTACGACGGTCCCGAGGTCGGTGCCGATGAAGTCCAGAGCGACGAGGACTCCGCGGCGGACGAGGGTGCGGAAGAAGACCCGTACGAGGCCTTCCGTATGGACCTGCGCATGCTCCCCGGCAAGTGGTACGTCATCCACTCCTACGCCGGTTTCGAGCGCAAGGTGAAGGCGAACATCGAGCAGCGCAAGTCGACGCTCGAGGTCGAGGACGAGATCTACCAGGTCGAGGTCCCGATGGAAGACGTGGTCGAGATCAAGAACGGCCAGCGCAAGATGGTCACCCGCGTGCGCATCCCCGGCTACGTGCTGGTGCGCATGGAGCTCACGGAAGACACCTGGTCGGTCGTGCGTCACACCCCGGGTGTCACCGGCTTCGTGGGCAACGCTCACAACCCGACGCCGCTGCGCTTCGAAGAGGCCTTCAACATGCTGAAGTCGCTCGTCGAGGTCAAGGACGTCCCCACGGCCAAGAACATCGCGTCGAAGGGCGGCGTCGCCGTCGCTCGTCCGCTCCCCGCCGAGGTCGACTTCGAGGTCGGCGAGACCATCACGATCAAGGAAGGCTCGTTCGCGGGGCTTCCCGGTTCGATCAGCGAGATCAAGCCCGAGAGCGGCAAGCTCACGGTCCTCGTCTCGCTCTTCGAGCGCGAGACCCCGGTCGAGCTGTCGTTCGACCAGGTCACCAAGATGGTCTGACGCACACATCCTTCACGAGAACGGCCGTCCCTTTCGGGGCGGCCGTTCTCGCGTCCCCCCGTCCCCCGGTCCCCCGGTCCCCCGGTCCCCCCGTCCTCCGGTTGCGGGATCAAATACGCGCCCGGGAACCCTCCGCGAGGAACGTTTTCGATCCCGCAACCGGCAGGGACGGGAGGGGACGGGCGGGGACGGACGGGAGGGAACGGGACGGGGACGGGACGGGGCGGGGGATGAGGTAAGATTGTGTGGTTTGTGTGCCGCTTCGGCGTGCGCAGAGACGACCACGGTTCGGAAACGCCGGATCTGTGGGAGAAGCGGATGCTCCGGCATCCGATTCGATGAAAGGAAAGAGAATGGCACCGAAGAAGAAGGTGACCGGCCTGATCAAGCTTCAGATCAACGCCGGTGCAGCCAACCCGGCGCCGCCGATCGGCCCCGCGCTCGGTCAGCATGGCGTCAACATCATGGAGTTCTGCAAGGCGTACAACGCCGCGACCGAGTCGCAGCGCGGCAACGTCATCCCCGTCGAGATCACCGTCTACGAGGACCGCAGCTTCACGTTCATCCTGAAGACCCCGCCCGCCGCGGAGCTCATCAAGAAGGCCGCTGGCGTCGCCAAGGGCTCTTCGACCCCGCACACCGTCAAGGTCGCGAAGATCACCAAGGACCAGGTCCGTCAGATCGCAGAGACCAAGCAGGCCGACCTGAACGCGAACGACGTCGAGGCTGCTATCTCGATCATCGCCGGCACCGCCCGTTCCATGGGCATCACGGTCGAGGGCTGAGGAGAATAATCATGGCTACCAAGTCCAAGGCTTACAAGGCTGCCGCCGAGAAGATCGAGGCAGACCGTTTCTACACCCCGGCCGAGGCCGTCGCCCTCGCGAAGGAGACCGGCTCGTCGAAGTTCGACTCGACCGTCGAGGTCGCGCTGAAGCTCGCTGTCGACCCCCGCAAGGCGGACCAGATGGTGCGCGGCACCGTCATCCTGCCCCACGGCACCGGTAAGACCGCCCGCGTCATCGTCTTCGCCACCGGCCCCGCGGCCGAGGCAGCGATCGCCGCAGGTGCGGATGAGGTCGGCGGCGCCGAGCTCATCCAGAAGGTCGCCGACGGCTGGACCAACTTCGACGCCGCGGTCTCCACCCCGGAGCTCATGGGCCAGGTCGGTCGTCTCGGAAAGGTGCTCGGACCGCGCGGTCTGATGCCGAACCCGAAGACCGGCACCGTGACCCCGAACCCGGCCAAGGCCGTCGAGGAGATCAAGGGCGGAAAGATCGAGTTCCGCGTCGACAAGCACGCCAACGTGCACTTCGTCGTCGGCAAGGCCTCCTTCACCGCAGAGCAGCTGGGCGAGAACATCGGCGCAGCGCTCGAGGAGATCGTCCGCCTCAAGCCGTCGAGCTCGAAGGGCCGTTACATCCAGAAGGGCGCCGTGTCGACCACGTTCGGCCCCGGCATCCCGCTGGACGTCAACGCCATCTGAGTCTGACTCGCAGAGAACGCCCCCGGGTTCGCCCGGGGGCGTTTTCGCGTCCCTGCACCCGGCTCCGCGTGCGCGGTGAAACGAAACGTCATCGGATGAGGGAAACCGGCGGCCCCCGCGTACTGTGAGGAAGTTCCCGCGCCGGTCACGTAAACTCGCACCGCGCTTCACACCCCAGGAGGGTCCATGTCCCGTCGTCTCATCGCCGTCACCGCACTCGTCGCCGCTGCCGCGGTGCTCACCGCCTGCAGCGGGTCGAGCACCCCCGCGAGTACTCCGGGCGGCGGAGAGGGATCCGCGAACGCCGACTTCGGGCTGGTGCAGGAGGGCACCCTCACAGTCGCGACCGAAGGCACCTATCGGCCCTTCAGCTTCCACGACGACGGCGGCGCGGGCGACCTCACGGGCTTCGACGTGGAGATCATCCAGGCCGTCGCCGACAAGCTGGGCCTCGAGGTGAAGTTCCAGGAGACGCAGTGGGATGCGATCTTCGCCGGGCTGGATGCGGGACGGTTCGACGTCATCGCGAACCAGGTGTCGGTCAACGACGAGCGCGAGGCGAAGTACCTCTTCAGCACGCCGTACACGGTCTCGCCCGGCGTCATCGTGGTGGCGGACGACGACGACTCGATCTCGTCCTTCGCTGATCTCGACGGCAAGTCCACCGCGCAGTCGCTCACGAGCAACTGGTATGAGCTGGCCACGGATTCGGGGGCCAAGGTCGAAGCGGTCGAGGGCTGGGCTCAAGCCGTCGAGCTGCTGCGCCAGGGGCGTGTGGATGCGACGGTCAACGACAAGCTGACCTTCCTCGACTACGAGACCACCAACAGCCCCACCGGCCTGAAGATCGCGGCCGAGACGGACGAGGCCGGCACCCAGGCCTTCGTCTTCACCAAGGACAAGGAAGCGCTGGTCGAGGCCGTCGACGGCGCGCTCGAGGAGCTCCGCGCCGACGGCACCCTGGCCGAGATCAGCGACAAGTACTTCGGCGAAGACGTCACGAAGTAGCCGATGGAGAGTCCCTGGCAGCTGTTCCTCGATGCGCTCGGGCCGATCGCCTGGGCGGGTCTGACGGCGACGGTGCCGCTCGCGTTGCTGTCGTTCGCGCTGGGACTCGCGATCGCGGTCGGTGTCGCGCTCATGCGGATCTCGGTGAATCCGGTGGTCGCGGGGGTCGCGCGCTTCTACATCTCCGTGATCCGGGGCACGCCCATGCTCGTGCAGCTGTTCGTGATCTTCTACGGCATGCCGTCGGTAGGGATCACGCTGGACCCGTGGCCGAGCGCGATCATCGCACTGTCGCTCAACGTCGGCGGCTACGGTGCCGAGGTCGTGCGTGCGGCGATCCTCTCCGTCCCGAAGGGGCAGTGGGAGGCCGCCTACACGGTCGGCATGAATCGCACGCGGACGCTCACGCGCATCATCCTGCCCCAGGCGGCGCGGGTGTCGGTGCCGCCGCTGTCGAACACCTTCATCTCCCTCGTCAAGGACACCTCTCTCACCTCGCTGATCCTGGTCACGGAACTGTTCAAGGTGGCGCAGCAGATCGCCGCGACGACCCTCGAGTTCATGGTGGTGTACCTCGCGGCCGCGCTGGTCTACTGGGTGTTCTGCCTGGTGCTCTCCTTCGGACAGAGCGCCCTCGAGAGGAGGCTTGACAGCCGTGTCGCCCACTGAGAACACCACCGACGCCCTTCTCACCGCCCGCGGTCTCCGCAAGAGCTTCGGTGACAATGAGGTGCTGCGGGGCATCGATCTGACGTTGCACCGCGGCGAGGTCGTCGTGCTCATCGGCCCCAGCGGTTCCGGCAAGACCACCGTCCTGCGAGCGCTCAACGGACTCGAGACCCCGGATGCCGGCACGATCGTGGTCGCGGGTGGCCCCGACCTCGACTTCGCCCCGTCGGCGAAGCCATCGCCGCGGGAGCAGAAACGCAAGCGGCTCGCGCTCCGGGACCGCTCCGCGATGGTGTTCCAGCATCACAACCTCTTCCCGCATCTCACCGTGCTCGAGAACGTCATCGAGGGGCCGTGGCGGGTGCAGGGGCGCCCGAAGGCCGAGGTCGTCGCCGAGGCGCTCGTGCTGCTCGACAGGGTGGGGCTGAGCGACAAGGCCGATGCGCGTCCGCATCAGCTCTCGGGTGGGCAGCAGCAACGGGTGGGCATCGTGCGTGCCCTCGCCCTCAAGCCCGACCTGCTGCTGTTCGACGAGCCGACCAGCGCGCTCGACCCGGAACTGGTGGGCGAGGTGCTCCTGGTCATCAAGGAGCTCGCGGACGAGAACTGGACGATGGCGGTCGTGACCCACGAGCTGAGCTTCGCCCGCGAGGCCGCGGATCATGTGCTGTTCATGGACGGCGGGGTGGTCGTCGAACAGGGGCCTCCTGCCGAGCTCTTCCGCGCGCCGAAGCACGAGCGCACGCAGCGTTTCCTCACGCGCATCCTCCGCCCGCTCGACGGCGCCTGACCACTCGCGGTCGCGGGCGACGGCTGGAAGGATGACGTGATGGGCACCATCGACGACTACCTCGCTGAACTCGACCCCGCGGATCGTGAGGCGATCGACCGGGTCTACGCGGTCGCCCGCCGGGAGGTTCCGGATGCGGAACAGGGCAAGGGATACGGCATGCCGGCACTCGTGCACCGCGGCAAGGCACTCCTCTCGGTGATGCGCGCCAAGAAGCACATCGGCATTTACCCGTTCAGCCCGGACGCGGTCGCGGCGGTCGCGGGCCTGCTCGAGGGCGGTCCCGGGATCAGCGTCGACAAGGGCACCATCCGATTCCAGCCCGAGCATCCGATCCCGACCGCGGTGCTCGAGAGCCTCGTGCGGGCGCGGCTCGCACAGATCGACGGAGCGTGAACGCCGTCAGCCTCGAAGCACCGGAAGCACGAGGCTGACCGCGATCGTGATCATCACCACGGCGATCACGGCATCGAGGATGCGCCAGGAGAGCGGGGTGCGCAGCCAGCGCCCCAGATAGCGCGCGCCGAAGCCGAGCGCGGTGAACCACAGGATGCTCGCGGCGATCGCTCCGCCGGCGAACAGCCAGCGGTCGTCGCCGTGCGTGGCCGCGATCGATCCCAGCATCAGAACCGTATCGAGGTACACGTGCGGATTGAGCCACGTGAGCGCGAGGGTCGTCAGGATGACCGGTGCCAGTCGGGGGCGGACGAGTGTCGACGTCGCGCTGTGGGGGAGCGGCGCGCTCGGATCCACGGCTTCCGTCCCGTCGACCCGGAGCTCTTCCCCGCCGCGCCACGCACGGCGTGCGGCGAGGACGCCGTAGGTCAGCAGGAACAGTGCGCCCGCCCACCGGGCCACGACCACGAGCCACGGGGCGGCCGAGAGGACGAAGCCCAGCCCCGCCACCCCGGCGGCGATCAGGGCGGCGTCGGAGGCGGCGCAGATGATCACGACGGCGAGCACGTGCTCGCGGCGGATCCCTTGGCGCAGCACGAAGACGTTCTGCGCGCCGATGGCGACGATGAGGGAGAGTCCGAGTCCGAGCCCGGCGAGGACGGTGAGCACGGGTTCAGCCTAGGAACCGTTGGACATGAGAGGAAGCGATGGTTTCTTCAGAACCATTAGTATCACTAATGTGAGGATCGACCCGGAATTGGCCGCCACCCTCGCCGCGATCGTCGATGAGGGGACGTTGGACGCTGCATCGAGGCGTCTGCGGATCACGCCGTCCGCGGTGAGTCAGCGGCTGAAGATGCTCGAGCAGCAGCTCGGCCGGATCCTGCTCGTGCGCGCCAAGCCCGCGCGGGTGACGGAGGCGGGAGAAGCGGTCGTGCGGCTGGCGCGACAGGTCGCCCTGCTCGAACACGATGCTCTGCTCGGCGTGGGCATCGACGAGGCCGGCGGGACGCGTCGCATCAGCATCCCGCTGGCCGTGAACGCCGACTCGATGGCGACGTGGTTCCTCGCTCCGCTCGCGCGTCTGTCCGCCGGGCACGACATCGACTTCGATCTGCATCGTGATGATCAGAACTTCACCGCCAGATTGCTGGAGTCGGGCACCGTGATGGCTGCGGTCACCAGCGAGGCGGCTCCCGTCGCCGGGTGCTCGGTGTCGCCGCTCGGCGTGCTCGAATACCGGGCGATGGCGGAGCCGGGGTTCGCGGCGCGTTGGTTCCCCGAGGGGGTCACGACGGAGGCGTTGGGGTCGGCCCCCTTCGTGGACTTCGACCGTCGAGACACGTTGCAGCACGAGTGGCTGCGTGCGATGTCGGTCGGGCAGGAAGGCGTGCCACGGCACTACGTCCCCGCCTCGAACGACTACGCGCTCGCGGTCGGTCTGGGCCTCGGCTGGGGAATGGTCCCGCTGCTCCAAGAGCGACCGGGCCTGGTTCCGCTGGGCGGGCCGACTCTGCGAGTGGAGCTCTACTGGCAGCAGTGGAACCTGCGCTCGGAACTGCTGGACACCATCGCCGGGGAAGTCGCCGCCGAGGCCCGCCGTGTGCTCGGCGGCACCGGGGTCACGCAGACGGCTTCTCGTCCGGAGCCGCCCCGGAGGCCAGGGCGTGCAGCAGCCGGGTGAGGCTCCCGATGTCGGCGAGGCTCCACTCCGCGAGTGTCTCGAGCAACCGGCCCTCCTGCGGAAGCCGGGCGGCAGCGAGGCGCTGTGCACCCATCGCCGTCAGCTGCAGCAGGAACGAACGGCCGTCGGTGGGATCCGCCGAGCGCTCGATCAGGCCGAGCTCCTCCAGCTCCCGCACCGTCCGGCTGACCTGCCCCTTGTCGATCAGCATCCGCTCGGACAGGGTCGACACCGTCACCATCTCGCAGCGCGCGATCGTGGTGAAGATCTTGTAGGCCCCGGGCAGCATCCCGGGGCTCACCCGGTTGGCGTTCTCGGTGATCACACGACGGAAATGCGTGATCAGTTCGCCGAACTCCGCTTCGAGGGCGCGGACCGCCTCGGCCCGCGCCTCCGGAGTGTCGAGCACGTCGTCAGCGGCCGGCATCGGATGCCGTATCGCCGCGGTCGTCGCCGGATCGGCTGACCACGGTCACGGAACCGGTGGATGCTCCGGAGAGCGCCTCCGCGTCGGCGATCGCGACGTCTGCGGCATCCTCCACGGAACCGTCGGCCGCCTGCTTCCCGGAGGCATCCGCCCGAGCGCGCTCGGAGGTCGTCATCGTGGTGAGCGGACGGTTCGGAAGGAACAGGATCGCGATCAGGCTGATCACCGCGAGCGGGATGCCGATCAGGAACGCGTGCGAGATGGCCTGCGCGTAGAAGTCCTCGATGATCGAGCGCACGGGCTCGGGGAGGAGCCGGACCTGGGGAAGAGTGCCGGACGAGAGCTGTGCGGCGACCTCGGCGCCCTTGTCCCCGAGCTTCGCGATCGCCGCGCCGATGCGCTCCTTGCCGTCGGAGAACAGTCCGGTGAGGCTGTTCGCGAGCACGGCGCCCATGACCGAAACGCCGATCGTACCCCCGAGGCTGCGGAAGAACGTCACTCCGGAGCTGGAGACGCCCATCTCGCTCGGCTTCGCGACGTTCTGGACGATGAGGACGAGGTTCTGCATCGTCATGCCGACGCCCGCGCCCATCACGAACATGTAGATCGAGACGAGGATGAAGTTCGTGTCGTAGTGCAGCGTCGACAGCATCACGGAGCCCGCGATCAGCAGCACCGAGCCGAGGATCAGGTACCCCTTCCACTTGCCGAAGCGGGTCACCAGCTGACCGACGACCATCGAGGAGATCAGCAGGCCCGCCATCATCGGCAGCGTCATCAGTCCGGCCTCGGTGGGGGTGGCGCCGCGCGACAGCTGCATGTACTGCGCGAGGTAGACCGAGGTTCCGAACATCGCGACGCCGATGGAGATCGATGCCAGCACCGACAGGGTGAACGTGCGGCCGCGGAACAGCGTGAGCGGGATGAGCGGCTCGCGCACCTTGAGCTCGACGATGATGAACGCGATGGTCGCGATGATCGCCGCGCCCACCATCAGCACGGTCTCGGTGCCCCACCAGTCGAAGGTCGAGCCTGCGTTGGTGATCCAGATGAGGATGAGCGAGACGGCGGCCGAGAGCAGCACGATGCCGACGTAGTCGATCGAGACCTTGCGCGTGCGCTCGGTGCTGATGCGCAGCGTCTTCTGCAGGATGATCAGGGCGGCGACGGCGAAGGGGAGCGCGACGAAGAAGTTCCAGCGCCAGTTCGCGACGTCGGTGATCCACCCGCCGAGCAGGGGGCCGCCCACGGTCGCGACGGCCATCACGGCGCCGAACAGGCCCATGTAGCGGCCGCGCTCACGCGGACTGATGATGTCGGCCATGATGACCTGGCTGAGGGCGGCCAGTCCGCCACCGCCGATGCCCTGGATGGCGCGGAACGCGATGAGCGTGTTCGTATCCTGCGCGAAGCCGGCGGCGGCCGTCGCGGCCACGAAGATGACGAGGGCGAGCTGGATCAGCAGCTTGCGGTTGAACAGGTCGGCGAGCTTGCCCCAGATCGGTGTGGAGATCGCCGTGGTGAGGAGCGTTGCGGTGATGACCCAGGTGTAGGCGGCCTGGTCTCCGCCGAGGTCGTGGACGATGACCGGCATCGAGGTGGACACCACCGTCGTCGCGATCATCGAGACGAACATGCCCAGAAGGAGCCCGGTGAGGGCTTCGAGCACCTGCCGGTGCGTCATCTTGACGGGGGAGTCCGTGGTCATGCGGGACCTTTCGCTGTCGTGAACGGGGACGCGGCGACGGCTCTGGCGCGCACGAGATGGTTGAACTGGGTCAACTATACGTCGATCGTTGATTTACGTCAACCATCTTCGACCGCGGAGGGACTGCGCGCGATGAGCGCGGAGCATGCGCGAAATCGCCTTGTCCTGTTCGGAGGCGTGGATGAGGATGAGGGCACAGCGGGGATGCGAGGCTTCTGAGGGGCAGCCGTTCTCGGACATCCACGCGATCGCCTGATTCCTGAGGGGGACACCAGGAGGCGCCTCGACCCAGGCGGTGAGCGCCAACGGTGCCGCGCAGGTCAACTACTGCATCGCCGTCACGCTGCCGACCACCGCGCTCAACGCCGCGCAGGGGCTCACGATGTCCCAGACCTGGCACATCCAGGGGACGTCGTCGTGACGCAGCTGACCCGGCGCAGTGCGCGCGCGCAGGCGGAAGGGATTCGCGCGGACGAAGGCGCCGACGTCCGGACCCCGGCACGTGTCCGAACACGGCCCGGTCGGACGATCGGCGATGCGCTCCTCTGGCTCGCCGCGCTGGCCGGCGTGATCTGCATCGTGCTCGTGGTCCTGGCGTTCATTGCGCAGATCACCCTGATCCTGTTCCGGACGGGGTCGATGTCGCCCACGATCCCCGCCGGATCCGTCGCAGTGGTGCAGCGGATCCCGGCGAGTGGGATCGAGGTCGGAGACGTCGTGACCGTGGACCGCGTCGGAGAGCTTCCGGTGACGCACCGCGTCACGACCATCGCACCCGGGGTCGTGCCTGAAGAGCGGATCATCATCATGCGCGGAGACGCGAACGCCTCGGAGGATCCCTTCCCGTACACGGTCTCCAGCGTGCGGATCGTCCTGTGCTCGGTCCCCGACGTCGCGACGCTGATCGTCGGCATGGGCAACCCCGTCGTGCTCGGCACGCTGACCCTGGCGGCGACGACGCTGGTCGTCTGGGCGTTCTGGCCCCGCACGCATCGTCGTGCGGATCGGAGCGGTCGAATCGGAGCGGGCGGGAGGGGCGGATGAGGCGTGTCTTCGGGATCCTCACGATCGCGGCCGCCGCGGTCATGACGCCCAGCGCTGCCTGGGCGGCGCCGACCACGCAGGTCATCCAGGGAGAGGTGCTCCGCCTCGTCTCGGTGGCGGACTGGGATGCCGCGGCCGGCCTGCTTCCCGGGGCGCCGGTGCGATGGGACGTCGCTGTGAGCGCGGATGCTCCCGACCCCGGTGTGGTGCGGATCGGCGTGAGTGCGACCGGCACGGCCCGACTGCTCGTCGACATCTCGACGTGCTCGCGGGCCTGGCGCGATGCCGGATGCCCCGGGTCGGAGACGGTGCTGCGCACGGAGTGGCGGATTCCGCGGGACGGTGCGGTGGTCCCGCTCGCCGAGATCAGCGACGCCGACACCGCCCATCTGCGCCTCTCCGTCGCCCTCGACCCGGCCGATGGCGCGGGCAGCACCGACCTGCGCGTGATCGCGACGGGGGCGGGGGAGACCGCGGACGTCGGGCCCGGAGGAGGCCTCGCGAGCACCGGCCCGGCGCCCGGGGCTCGCTGGGCGGTCGTCGGCGGAGTGCTCCTCGCGGTGGGGGCGGTGCGCTCGCCGTCCTGCGCCGGCGCCGGGCGGAGGCAGAACTGGGAGAGCGGCCATGAGAGGCGGGCGCCGGCGGATCCTCGCGGGCGCGGTCGGCGTCGCGATCCTGGTCGGAATCGCGTCGTTCCCGCCGGTGGAGTCGACCGAGGCGAGGTTCACCGACAGCGAGTACGGCGCGGGAGCCTTCACCGCGGCGACCCTCCCGACCCCGGTGGTCGCATCCTGCACGGTGACGAGTTTCCTCGGGACCTTCACCGGGTTCACGATCACGTGGACATCGCCCGCCGTGAAGCTCCGACAGCGCTTCTCCATCAACGGCGTCATCGTGGACAACGCGAACGTCACGCAGACCGGGACCGGGCCGTACACGTACTCGTCGACGATCAGTTCCGGACTGCTGAACACGCTCCTGGGAAGCCTCCTGGGCTCGACCAACACGGTGAAGGTCGAGACCATCTACCCCGGAACATCGTGGGTCTCGCCGGCGGCGACGCGCTCCCTGTCCGTCGGCGGACTGCTCGGGCTCGGCGGCAACAACACCTGCACCTGAGCCGGACCCTGCTCTCCCGCGCAGGGGTGCGCGAGGGGCCGTCGGCGAGCGTCAGTCGGCGAGGGCCAGCGCGCGGAAGGCGTCTCGTTCGCGCAGCTGCTCGCGGCGGCTCATCGCAGGGTCCGCGGTCCGGCTCGGGACCTGTTGGCCGGTCGTGCGCCGATAGAGCTCGTCGATGAGATCGGTCGCGAGGCCGACGAGCTTGGCGATCTCACGGTCGTCCCGGTCGATCCACACGCACCGGGGCTCGTCGTGGATCGGGGCGAAGTCGACGTGCTCCTCCCACACGAACAGCGTCCGCTCGGCGCCGAGCACGTGCTGCTGCCACCACACCTGGCGCAGGTAGGTGCGTGGGATCCCGCGGAACGCCTTGTTCGTCGTCTTGATCTCGGCGAGCTTCACGCGGCCCTCGGCATCGACCGCGATCCCGTCGGGCGTGGCGAGGTGGCGGTGCTCGACCTCGGCGCGGAAGAGGGCGGAGGAGGGGAGGATGCCGTGGGTCGCGGCGACCCAGGCGGCGATCTCGGGTTCGCGACGGCGACCGTGGTCGGTGTAGGCGTTGCCGCCGAAGCGCGGGCCGCCGCCGAGCTTCGAGTCCGCAGCCCGGGCGATCGACCTCTCGGAGGTGAGTCCGGCCACGTCGGTGGCCGTGATCCCGCGCGAGCGAGCCCGCATCCATGCCACGCGATCGCGAGAGTCCGCGACGATGCGTGCAGCGAGTTCCGGGGTCACCCTTCGACCCTAACCCCGCTCGCCGACCCTTCCTCTCCCACACGCCGTCCTCCCTCCCGCCCCGCCCCTCCCGCCCCGCCCCTCCCGTCCCGTCTCTCCCCGTCCCTCCCGTCCCGTCTCTCCCCGTCCCTCCCCGCCCGTTTCGGTCGACGCCCCCTCTGCTCGTCCGCGCCCCCGCGTGCCTGCGCGATTCAGCGGGGGTGCGGACGGTCAGCGGGGGTGTGGGGCGGTGGCGACTGTTCCTGCACCGATCGGTCGACGTCGAGACCTGGGATCGGCCCTGTGAGTGACGGTGGCAGGGGGTGTCGGAGGCCTCACGATGACGGGATGCCGAACAGGATCGATGTCACCGACGTCCGCTCGCTCCTCAGGACGCGGGGCGAGTTGCTCGTGAAGGGGCACACGGAACGGGAGATCGGATCGCGTGTCGCTGCGGGGTCCCTCCGCCGAGTGCGCCGGGGTCGCTACGTCGAGGCCGACCGATGGGACGGGCTCTGGAACGAGGGGCGTCATCTCGTCGAGGTGGTTGCGACCGCTCTCAACTCCGACGGTCCGGGGCCGGTGTTCTGGGGGCCGTCCGCCGCGGTCCTGCACGGCCTTCCGTTGTATCGGCTGGCACCTCGGAAGGTGCATGTGGTCATCGCCGGGGCCCGGCATGGGAGGACCCGGTCCGGGGTGATGTGGCACGACGTCGAGGTTCCTCCCGCCGAGGTCGTCGACGTCGATGGCATCAGGTGCACGTCGCTCGACCGCACGATCCTCGACCTGGCCTGCCTGACCCGCGAGGAGGTCGGGTTGTCCGCCGCGGATGCCGCACTCCGTCGCGAGGCCGTCTCGGGTCAGGTCCAGGACTCCGGGGCGGTCGAGGGCTGGCGGGCACGGATGATGGTGCGAGCGCTCCGCTCGCACTCGCGGGGCGTGCGCCGGGCGCGACGGGTGATCGAGTTCGCCGACGGACGTGCACAGCTGCCGGGTGAGAGCGTCAGTCGCCTGCAGCTGCACAGGCTCGGCTTCGCGGCGCCCGAACTGCAGGTGCTCGTGCGCGGGCCGGGAGGGGAGAACTACTGGGTCGATTTCGGGTTCCGTCGTTCGCACTGTTTCGGCGAGTTCGACGGAGAGGACAAGTACCGCAACGCCATCCTTCGCCGAGGACGGAGCGTCGAGGAGGTCGTGCTCGAGGAGAAGCGCCGGGAAGACGCGATCCGAGGGGTGACCGGATGGCGGATGGTCCGGTGGGGGTCGTCCGACATCGCCTCCCCGGATGCGCTCGGCGCCACGCTCTCCGCGTACGGCATCCGCCCTCCCGGGTAGCCCGCGTCGACGCCCCCGCACGCCGCCGAGACCCCGTCGGGTTCGCGGGGCGCAGGAGGGGCCTCGGCGCTCAGCGGGGGTGTCGGCATTCGGAGACCGGGGACGGGGACCGGGAGGGGGGAGGGGGTGGATTTGGGGGAGGGGGATGCGTCGGGTACAGTTGTCGTAACCGAAGACCGCTGGTCATCGTCGTGAGCACATGCGCACAACGATCGAAGCTCTGCACAGCAGGGGCCCGCGCAGGACACGAACTTTCCAAAGCTCCGTGCGCTTGCGCCGGAGCTTTTTCTATGCAGGTGGTCCAGGTCGGCGCCCCACCACCGTGCGGCGCCTCGTACACACCAAGGAGTGACCATGGCGCAGAAGGATGCATCGGTCGCCGAGCTCACGAAGTCATTCGAGAACTCGACTGCCGTTCTGCTGACCGAGTACCGCGGTCTGACGGTTGCCCAGCTCAAGGAGCTGCGCAACAGCATCCGTCAGGACGCTGAGTACGCCGTGGTGAAGAACACGCTGACCAAGATCGCCGCCAACAAGGCTGGCATCTCCGCGCTGGACGACGACCTCAAGGGTCCGTCGGCTGTCGCGTTCGTGCACGGTGACTTCGTCGCCACCGCCAAGGCTCTGCGTGACTTCGCCAAGGCCAACCCGCTTCTCGTGATCAAGTCCGGCATCTTCGAGGGCAACGCCCTCACCGCGGACGAGGTCAACAAGTACGCCGCGCTCGAGAGCCGTGAGGTTCTGCTGGCGAAGGCTGCGGGCATGATGAAGGCGACGATGGGCAAGGCTGCCGCCACCATCGACGCTCTTCGCGAAAAGCTGGAGACCGCAGAGGCCGCGTAAGCGACCTGCGATCTCGTCTACAAACCCCATCTATCTAGGAGATACATCATGGCGAAGCTTTCCACCGAGGAACTGCTCGAGCAGTTCGCCGGCCTGACCCTCATCGAGCTCAACGAGTTCGTGAAGGCGTTCGAGGAGAAGTTCGAGGTCACCGCTGCTGCTCCCGTCGCCGTTGCCGGCGCTGCGGGTGGCGCAGGCGCTGCAGAGGCTGAGGAAGAGAAGGACTCCTTCGACGTCATCCTCGAGGCCGCTGGTGACAAGAAGATCCAGGTCATCAAGACCGTCCGCGAGCTCACCTCGCTGGGTCTCGGCGAGGCCAAGGCCGTCGTCGACGGTGCCCCGAAGGCCGTCCTCGAGGGCGCCAACAAGGAGACCGCCGAGAAGGCCAAGGCTGCTCTCGAAGAGGCCGGCGCGACGGTTACCCTCAAGTAATCACGCTTCAGCGTTTTCTGCGAAGGCCCCGGGTTCGCCCGGGGCCTTCGTGCGTTCCGGGCCGTGCGTGGCCGTCGTCAGCGCGGGGGAGCGGTCGAGTTGCGCACCACGAGGGCGGAAGCGGCAGCCACATGCTCCTGCGGAGCGTCCGGCCGGTCGATCCGCTGCATCAGCAGGCGAACGGCTTCGTGACCCTGTTCCCTCGGGGACTGCCCGATCGTGGTGAGGGCGAACATGTCCGCGTGCTCGTGGTCATCGATACCCACGACGCTGAGCTCGGTGGGTACGGCGATGCCCAGGCGTCGGGCGGCGATGATCGCCCCGATCGCGGCCTCGTCGCACACGCCCACGATCGCGGTCGGTCGGTTTCGCCGATCGCCGAGCAGCCCCGCCGCCGCGGAGTAGCCTCCGGGCATGGTCGGGGCCGTGCCCGCGACCCGGGCGTGCGAAGCGAGTCCCGCGGCGCTCAACGCGTCGCGGTAGCCGTCGAGCCGCCGCGTGTCACCGAAGCTCCGTCCCATCGCGTCTGTCGGGCCGCCGACGAAGGCGATCTCGGTGTGGCCGAGCTCGATCAGATGCTCGGTCGCGATGCGTGCGGCCGCCGCATCATCGATCGAGACCGCGCTCGAGCCCTCGCCGTAGGGCCCGACGCTCACCAGCGGCCTTCCCGTGCGCTGCAGGCGCTCGAGCTCATGCGCGCTCGGCTGGATGCCGACGGCGATGATCCCGTCGAAACGACGGCCGGGCAGCACGTTCTCGAACAGCCGTTCCCTGGTCTGCGACCCCTCGGGCACACCGTAGAGGGAGAGGTCGTAGTCGAGGGCGAACAGCGACTCCTGGATCCCGGCGAGGAGTTCGGCGAAGAACCAGCGGTCGACGGGCGGCATGACGATCCCGACCGTCTGCGTCCGCCCCGTCGCGAGACTCGTCGCGGAGGAGTGCGCGACGTAGGCGAGTTCGCGGGCGGCGACCTCGACGCGCGTCCGCGTCTCGTCCGAGACATAGCCCCGTCCGCTCAGGGCGCGGCTCGCCGTGGCCTTCGACACCCCGGCACGCGACGCGACATCCGCGATCGTGCTCATCGGTCCTCCTCGACCTGATCACGCGGTTTCGTGGGCGGCGGCGTAGCGCGCGCCGGGTGTCAGCGTAGCCCGCGGACGGGGAAAAAGGAACCGGTTCCAGGCCTGAGGTGAGGGAGCGCTCCCAAGCCCGGAGGTTCCACGCGCCGAATGGTTGCGAGCTTGTGACCCTTGCGTGTTGTGCGGGGGCGCACAGGGACAGTAGGTTGGCCTGGAATCGGTTCCCTAACGATGCCGCGGGGTGGCGTCGCACCAGGAGGGAACCTGTACTCGAAGAGGAGAATTCACATGGCTCTGTCACAGCGTTCCCGGCGTTACGCGCCGATCGCCCTGGGGGTCGCGGGCATCGCGCTCGCAGGCTGCGGGGCTCCCGGCGGT
This sequence comes from Microbacterium aurugineum, assembly GCF_023101205.1. Taxonomy (NCBI): domain Bacteria; kingdom Bacillati; phylum Actinomycetota; class Actinomycetes; order Micrococcales; family Microbacteriaceae; genus Microbacterium; species Microbacterium aurugineum. The sequence continues at coordinate 808,985 of NZ_CP078078.1, forward strand.
GCGCCGGGCACAGACGGTGGTGATGGTGGCGACGCCACTGTCACGATCTACGGCACGATCGTCGACTCGGAGGCGGAGCTCCTCCAGGAGTCCTGGAAGGACTGGGCCGACGAGAACGGCATCACCATCAAGTACGAGGGCAGCCAGGACTTCGAGACGCAGCTCGGTACCCGCGCACAGGGCGGGAACCCGCCGGACATCGCGATCTTCCCGCAGCCCGGTCTGTTCGCCGACTTCGCCAAGCGCGACTTCCTCAAGCCTGCTCCCGAAGAGGTCGAGAAGAACGCCAACGAGTACTGGACCGAGGACTGGGTGAACTACGGCACCGTCGACGGCACCTTCTACGGGGCGCCGCTGATGGCCAACGTCAAGGGCTGGATCTGGTACTCGCCGGCGAAGTTCGCGGAGTGGGGCGTCGAGGTTCCCAAGACGCTCGACGAGATGTCCGCGCTGACCGAGACGATCCAGACGGCGACCGGTACTCCCGCGTGGTGCGCCGGTTTCGAGTCCGGAACGGCGACCGGCTGGCCGGGAACGGACTGGGTCGAGGACTACGTGCTGCGTCAGTCCGGCCCGGACGTCTACGACCAGTGGGTCACCAACGACGTCAAGTTCACCGACCCGCAGATCAAGTCGGCGTTCGACTCGGTCGGCGAGATCCTGCTGAACCCGGCGAACGTGAACGCCGGTTTCGGTGACGTGCGCTCGATCAACTCGACCGCATTCGGTGACGTCGCTCCCGCCCTCGCCGAGGGCACGTGCGCACTGACCCACCAGGCGTCCTTCCTCTCCGGCTTCTTCCCGGAGGGCACGGAGATCGCTGAGGACGGCGACATCTGGGCGTTCATGCTCCCGGGTGAGTCCGAGGGTGACACGGCCGTGACCGGTGCCGGTGAGATCGTCGGCGGGTTCAGCGACTCCGAGGCGACTCAGAAGGTGCTCGCGTACCTGTCCAGCCCCGAGTGGGCGAACAGCCGCGTCAGCCTCGGTGGCGTCACGTCCGCCAACAACGGACTCGACCCTGCGAACGCGAAGGACCCGATCCTCCAGGAGACCATCAAGATCCTGCAGGACCCGGACACGACCTTCCGCTTCGACGCGTCCGACCTGATGCCTGGTGCCGTCGGCGCCGGGACCTTCTGGAAGGGCATGGTCGCGTGGGTCAACGGCACCTCGACCGATGAGGTGCTCACGCAGATCGAGACCGGCTGGCCGAGCAGCTGATCCGGGGGAGGGGTCGTCCCGCACGGGGCGGCCCCTCAGCCCCCGCGGCGCGCACACCGACGTGCGCGCCGGTGATCCGGTCCGCGTGATGAAGGGGAATCCGTGAACGCGACTAATTTCTTCCGTTGGATCGGCTCGCTCCCGCCGGTCCTGCAGGCCGTCGCCGTGGTCATCGCTTTCGCGGTGGTCGTGGCGATCATCCTGCTCCTGGTGGACATCGCTCCGCGCAGGGGAAAGCTCTACACCTTCGTCCGATTGGCGATGTGCCTGCTCATCCCCCTCGTGGTGATGTTCTTCTTCAACTCCTATTACTGGGCGATGGGAGTGGCCGTCGCCGTCGGCGCTCTGTTCTTCTGGCTCGACTATCGCTCCCGCGATGGCGCGGGGTATCTGATCCAGCTCGTGGCCTTCATGGCTCCGGCGCTGCTGCTGCTGCTCGTCGGCCTCGTCCTGCCGTCGATCCAGACGATGTTCTCGTCGTTCATGAACTCCTCGGGCAACGAGTTCGTCGGTCTGAACAACTACCTGTGGATCTTCACGCAGTCCGACGGCATCACGGCCGTGATCAACACGATCGTCTGGGTGCTCCTGGTGCCGACGGTCTCCACGATCGTCGGCCTCGCCTACGCAGTGTTCATCGACCGCACCCGCGGCGAGAAGATCTACAAGGTCCTGGTCTTCATGCCGATGGCGATCTCCTTCGTCGGGGCGAGCATCATCTGGCGATTCATCTACGAGTACCGCGGGCCGCAGTACGAGCAGATCGGTCTCCTCAACCAGATCCTCGTGTGGCTCGGGGGCACGCCGCAGCAATGGCTGCTCAATGAGCCGTGGAACAACCTGTTCCTGATCGTCGTGCTCATCTGGGTGCAGACCGGTTTCGCGATGGTCGTGCTGTCGGCATCGATCAAGGGAGTGCCGGCGGAACTGCTGGAGGCGGCGGAGCTGGACGGCGCGAACGCCTGGCAGCGGTTCGTGTCGGTGACCGTCCCCGCGATCCGCCCCGCGCTCATCGTGGTCCTCACGACCATCTCGATCGCATCGCTGAAGGTGTTCGACATCGTGCGGACGATGACCGCCGGCAACTACGGCACCTCGACTCTCGCGAACGAGATGTACACGCAGTTCTCGAAGTTCGAGGCGGGGCGCAGTGCCGCGCTCTCCGTCATCCTGTTCATCCTGGTGCTGCCGATCGTGATCTACAACGCACGCCAGATCAAGAAGCAGCGGGAGATCCGATGACCGACACCGTGAAGTCAGACGCCGCCCTCAGCACGCGCGCGATCACCACCGGCGGCGGGTTCGAGGGCGCCGCAGGCCGCACTCGCAAGAAGCTGTCCCGGCCGTGGGCATCGGTGGCGTCCATCGTCATCGCGTTCATGTGGACGATCCCGACGCTCGGACTGTTCATCTCGTCGTTCCGGCCGCGGGATCAGATCCAGACCACGGGATGGTGGACGTTCTTCGCCGATCCGCAGGTGACGATCGAGAACTACGTCGACGTGCTGCAGTCCGGCACGACGCAGCTCACCATCCTGGAGTCGTTCGTCAACTCGATCGCGATCACGATCCCGGCGACCATCGTGCCGCTGATGATCGCTTCCATGGCGGCCTACGCGTTCGCCTGGATCGACTTCAAGGGCCGCAACGCGCTGTTCATCTTCGTGTTCGCGCTGCAGATCGTGCCGATCCAGATGGCCCTGGTGCCGTTGCTGAGTTCGTTCTCCCGCGGGCTCAACCTCTTCGGGCTGCAGGTCACACTGCCGCTCGATGCGTCCCAGGGCTACGCGCAGGTGTGGATCGCGCACTCGATGTTCGCGCTTCCGCTGGCGATCTACCTGCTGCACAACTTCATGTCGGAGATCCCCGGCGAGATCATCGAGGCCGCACGCGTCGACGGTGCATCCCGCGGGCAGATCTTCTTCCGTGTGGTGCTTCCGCTGACGATGCCGGCGATCGCCTCGGTCGCGATCTTCCAGTTCCTCTGGGTCTGGAACGACCTGCTCGTGGCGCTGGTGTTCGCCGACGGAGCCGCGGCGCCGATCACGAAGCTGTTGGCCGAGATCACGGGCACGCGAGGAAACGACTGGTACCTGCTCACGGCAGGCGCCTTCGTCTCGATCATCGTGCCGCTGATCGTGTTCTTCGCCCTCCAGCGCTACTTCGTCCGCGGCCTGCTGGCCGGATCGACGAAGGGCTGACACACTTCGGAAGACAGAGGGGCCTTTCGTGAGAACGGATGCCGCGGTCGGGAGAAACACAACCCCGCCCGCGGCATCCGCGCGTCTACCCTGAAGGCATGAAGTACGCAGACTCCATCGTCGACCTCGTCGGCGACACGCCCCTCGTGAAGCTCCGTCACGTCACCGAGGGCGTCGCGTGCACGGTCCTCGTGAAGCTCGAGTACCTGAACCCGGGTGGCTCGTCGAAGGATCGGATCGCCGCGCGGATCATCGACGCCGCCGAAGCCGCCGGCGACCTGAAGCCGGGCGGGACGATCGTCGAACCGACCAGCGGCAACACCGGTGTGGGTCTGGCGCTCGTGGCCCAGCAGCGCGGCTACAAGTGCGTGTTCGTGCTGCCCGACAAGGTGGGCGAGGACAAGATCGACGTGCTGCGCGCGTACGGGGCGGAGGTCGTGGTGACGCCGACCTCGGTCGCGCCCGACAGCCCGGAGTCGTATTACAGCGTGAGCGATCGGCTGGCGCGGGAGATCCCCGGCGCGTTCAAACCGAACCAGTACGAGAACCCGAACGGCCCGCGCAGCCACTACGAGACCACGGGTCCGGAGATCTGGCGCGACACCGACGGCGGGGTCACGCACTTCGTCGCCGGGGTCGGCACGGGCGGCACGATCACGGGCACCGGTCGCTACCTGCGGGAGATCTCGGAGGGCCGGGTGCGGATCGTCGGTGTCGACCCGGAGGGCAGCGTGTACAGCGGGGGTACCGGACGGCCGTACCTCGTCGAGGGCGTGGGGGAGGACATCTGGCCGGGCGCCTACGACCCCACCGTGCCGCACGAGATCGTCGCGGTGGGCGACGCCGACGCCTTCGCGATGACGCGGCGCCTCGCCCGCGAGGAGGGCATCCTCGTCGGCGGATCCAGCGGGATGGCGGTGGTCGGTGCGCTGCGCGTCGCACGGGACCTCCCGGCGGATGCCGTCATGGTCGTGCTGCTTCCCGACGGAGGCCGCGGCTACCTGGGCAAGATCTTCAACGATGGATGGATGCGCTCCTACGGGTTCAGCGATGTGGAGGACGGGGAAACCGTCGCCGACGTGCTCGCGGCACGTCCGCACAGACGGGGAGCGGGGATCCCGGACCTCGTGCACGCCCACCCGACCGACACCGTGCTCGAGGCGATCGGCATGATGACCGAGTACGACGTCTCGCAGTTGGTCGTGCTCAGCGCCGAGCCGCCCGTCATGATGGGCGAGGTGCTCGGCGCGGTCGACGAGAAGGGGCTGCTCGACCTGCTGTTCCGCGGCGAGGCGAACGCGACCGACGCCGTGGGGGAGCACGTGGGGGAGCGGCTTCCGCTCGTCGGCATCCACGCCTCGGTCGCACAGGCGCGGGCCGCGCTCGCCGAGGCCGACGCGCTGCTGGTGACGGAGGACGGCAAGCCGCACACGGTGCTGACCCGCCAGGACCTGCTCGCGTACCTGTCCCGTTGACGTCTTCCGAGGAGCGGCGACCCGTGGCGTAACGGGACGTCCGCGGCTCCGGGCGCGGACGTAGGCTGAGGTCATGTCCGACCACGCCTTCGCCACCCGCGCCATCCACGCAGGACAAGCTGCCGACCCGACGACGGGGGCGATCATCCCGCCGATCTACCAGTCCTCCACGCACGTGCAGGACGGTATCGGCGGCTTCCGCGAGGGTTACGAGTACAACCGTGCGGGCAACCCCACGCGTTCCTCCCTGGAGACCCAGCTCGCGGCTCTCGAAGGCGGAGTGAGCGCGCTCTCCTTCGCCTCGGGGCTCGCGGCGGAGGACGCGCTGCTGCGGGGAATCCTGAAGCCGGGGGATCACGTCCTGCTCGGGAACGACGTGTACGGCGGCACCTACCGTCTGCTCACCCGGGTGCTGGCTCCCTGGGGTGTGGAGACGACGACGGTCGAGCTCTCGGACGTGGACCTGCTCCGTGCCGCGATCCGTCCGGAGACGAAGATCGTGTGGCTGGAGACGCCGAGCAACCCTCTGCTGAAGATCGTCGACATCGCCGTGATCACCGAGCTCGCGCATGCGGCCGGTGCGATCGTGGTCGTGGACAACACCTTCGCCTCTCCTGCGCTGCAGCAGCCCCTCGCGCTCGGTGCCGATCTGGTCGTGCACTCCACGACGAAGTACCTGGGCGGGCACTCCGACGTGCTCGGCGGTGCGGTCGTGTTCGGCGATGACCGCTACGTCGAGCAGGTCAAGTTCCAGCAGTTCGCCGTCGGTGCGGTGTCCGCTCCGATGGATGCGTGGCTGACGACCCGCGGCATCAAGACACTCGCGCTGCGCATGCGGCAGCATTCCGAGAACGCGCAGGCGATCGCGGAGTGGGCGGCGGCGAAGCCGGAGTTCTCGCAGGTGTACTTCCCGGGACTCGCCTCGCACCCCGGGCATGAGATCGCCGCCGCGCAGATGAGCGGTTTCGGCGGCATGCTGTCGCTCGGGCTCGCTGCCGGCGTCGACGCTGCCCGTGCCTTCGCCGAGAGCACCTCGGTGTTCCAGCTCGCCGAGTCGCTCGGCGGCGTGGAGTCGCTCATCGGCTATCCATCGGACATGACGCATGCGTCGGTGCGCGGAACGGAGCTCGCCGTCCCGGAGAACGTCGTGCGGCTCTCCGTCGGCATCGAAGACCTCGGAGATCTGATCGCCGATCTGGACGAGGCGCTGGCGCGCGTGAGGCGCGTGCGGGAGCAATAACGTGCCTGCGGGGTGGTCGCGAGGGACGTATTTGATCCCGCGACGGGGGAGACGGACGCGCTAGCATGGGGGCTTCCCCCTTGGCGAAACGATTCGACAAGACCACCCCCTCGAACGCTGGAAGGACGTCGTGTCCGACGCGCCCCGCACTGACTCCATCCCCGTCGCACCGTCGGAGCAGCAGACCGAAGAGACTCCGCAGCCCGCGCGCACCGCGACCGGGAGCATCCGCACCTCCACGGCGACCGGGGCGATCCGCACCCTCGGCGCGAATCCCGCGACGGCACCGATCATGCTGCACCCGGGAGATGCGATCTCCCTCGGCAGGCGGACGCTCTACATCGTCCTGCTCGGAGCTCTGACCGCGCTCGGTCCGTTCACGATCGACCTCTATCTCCCGGCCTTCCCGGTGCTGGAGGAGGACTTCCAGACCACGGCTGCCGCGATCCAGCTGACCCTGACCGGAACGATGATCGGCTTCGCCCTGGGTCAGCTCGTCGTCGGGCCCCTCAGCGACAAGGTCGGGCGCCGGGTGCCGCTGATCGTGGTCACCGCCCTGCACGTCCTCGCGAGCGTGGGGGCGGCCCTCGCGCCGGACCTCGGCCTGCTCAGCGCGGCTCGGGTGCTGATGGGGGTGGGAGCGGCCGCCGGTGGAGTGGTGGCCATGGCGATCGTGCGCGACCTGTTCGGCGGGCGGCGACTGGTCATCATGCTCTCGCGTCTCGCGCTGGTGTCGGGCGTCGCACCGGTCATCGCACCGTTGATCGGCTCCTGGTTGCTGACCCTGATGCCCTGGCGGGGGATCTTCGGCGTGCTCGCGGCCTACGGCGTCGTGATGCTGCTGTCCACGCTCCTGTTCATCCCGGAGACGCTTCCGGTCGCGCGTCGGCAGGGCGGCGGCGCCACGATGGCGCAGCGCTACCGCTCGGTGCTCTCTGATCGCGTCTTCCTCGGCGTGCTCGTGATCGGCGGCATGACCTTCTCCGGATTGTTCTCGTACCTCTCCGCGTCGCCGTTCCTCTTCCAGGTGACCCACGGGCTGGATGCCCAGCAGTACGGTCTGCTGTTCGCCGTGAACTCGCTCGGTGTCGTCGCCGGGGTGCAGACGGCCTCACGGCTCGCCGCCCGCTTCGGACCGCAGTGGGTCATGGCCTACTCGACCGCTGTGCTGCTCCTGGCGGGTGTCGCGATCATCGTCACCGACCAGCTCGGACTCGGACTGTGGGGCACGGTTGTCCCGTTGTTCGTCTTCATGACGGCCTGCGGCTTCACGTTCCCCAACGTGCAGGTGCTGGCGCTCGACCGGCACGGCAAGGCTGCGGGGACGGCGGCATCCATCATCGGGGCGACGAACTTCGGCGTGGCGGGGCTCATCTCGCCGCTCGCGGGCTGGCTCTCGCACGACGCCGGGATCACGGCGACGACCATGGCCTCCGTGATGGTCGGTTGTGCCGCGATCGGCGTCCTGTCGCTGTGGTTCGTCGTGCGTCCGCGCACCGTGGGGATGCTCACTCCCTGAGTGCCCAGGCATCGTCCGACAGAATAGGACGATGGACAGGCGGATGCTGCTGTGGTGGGGAGTGGGCCTCCTCGCGCTCGCAACAGCGCTCGGTGCGCTGGTCGTGTTCGCGTATCCGGAGACGCCGGGGTTCGACCGGTGGTGGAACGAGATGATCGCCGCAGCCCGTGCTGACGGCATGGTCGACTTCGCCCTCGTCCTGAACTGGATCGGCGGCGGCTGGGTGGCGATCTTCGCGGTGCCGCTGCTGACCATCATCGCTCTCGTGCTCGCTCGCCGATGGCGGGCTGCGGCGTTCGCCGCCCTCTGCTTCGCCGCGAGTGCCGGTGCGGTGCAACTGCTCAAGCTGCTCTTCGGACGGGCCCGCCCCGACGACATGCTGGTGGCGAGCGACTACGGTTCCTTCCCCTCGGGCCACACGGCGAACGCCGCGACGATCGCGCTCGTGGTCTGGGTGCTGTTCCCGCGGGTCTGGACGGCGATTCTCGGCGTGCTGTGGGTGCTCGCGATGGCACTCTCGCGCACCTTCCTGTCGGTGCACTGGGCCAGCGACACGCTCGGCGGCGCGCTCGTCGGCGCCGGGGTGGTCCTGGTCCTGGCCGCGTGGCTGCTCCCGTGGGTGCGCCAACCGAGGTCCGAGGTCGCGGCGCCGATAGGCTGAACGGGCCCGTCGTCCAGAGGAGTCCTTCGTGTCGCGCATCCGTCCCTACCGCCCCGCCGACCGCGCCGCGCTGTACGAGATCTGCGTGAAGACGGCTGACGCCGGCGTCGATGCGACCGGGGTGCTCTCCGACGATGCGCTCTGGGGAGACCTGTTCGCGGTCCCCTACGCCGAGCGGCATCCGGACCTCTCCTGGGTGGTCGAGAGCGACGACGGGCGCACGATCGGCTACATCGTGGCGACCGACGACACCGACGCCTTCTACACCTGGTTCCGCGAGGAGTGGTGGCCGACGCGTCAGGAGCGGTACCCCCGGCCGGCCGAGGTGGTCACCCGCGAGGATCGGATGGTCGACTACGGCTACAGTCGCGCGCCCGGCATCGAGCCGAATGCCGCAGACCACCCCGCCCACCTGCACATCGACCTTCTTCCGGAGACGCAGGGGCAAGGGCTCGGCCGTGCCCTCATCGAGACCCTGTTCGCCGAGCTAACGCGTCGGGGCATCCGGGGCTTGCATCTGGGCATCGACCCGAACAACGCGGGGGCCGCCGCGTTCTACGAACGCCTCGGAATGACGCGACTCCCGGCGGAACCGGGCGGACAGACCTACGGCGTGCGCTTCGACGCCTGAACACCGCATCCCGCGGTGACGGCGGGACACCGGTGCTCACCGCGCTCGCTCCTCCCCGAATCCCCGGTGCCGGTTAAACATGAAAGAGCCCCCGCTGGCGCGGAGGCTCTTTCATGTTTGGCGGTGACGGCGGGATTCGAACCCGCGGTTGCTTGCACAACACACGCTTTCCAAGCGTGCTCCTTCGGCCGCTCGGACACGTCACCAAGGAACAACCTGTCCATCCTATCCGATCGGCGGAGCGCGACGTGACAGAGCGCTGTGGCGAAGCCCGGCATGCGGTCCTCTCCTGACCAGTATGACGCGTATGGAATATATTGCTAGTTGTGTGAGTGCTCAATAGCCTCAGATGAGGACGGATCAACTCCGTACCGCATCCGACGCTACTGGGGGAGACCATGCGCGCCAGCTCGACCACGGCACGACCGGACAGTCACCGCACGGTGGCGGCATTCGAGCAGTACGTGACCGCGGAGCGCGCGATTCCGGGGTGCGCGGTGTTCTTCCTCGAGTCCGCGGTGCACCTCGACGAGGTGCGGGCGCTCGCCGAACGCGACGATGTGATCTTCGTCCCTGCGGGGTCCCTCCCGAAAGTGGATCCGCGGGTCGTCCCGTTCGCCGGAGCGCTTCACTCGCCCGGCGACGAGATGAGCTTCGGCGGGCGCCACGCGTTCCAGCTGCAGGACTACCTCGCCGGTCGCTTCCGCTTCCGCGGAGGGCTCACGGTCGTCCGACAGGGGTCTGCGGAAGGACTCGCTGCATTCCTCCGTGATGCCGACACGGCCCGGGCGACCGGCATCTTCGCCGAACGGCTCCTCGACGGTGCCCTGCTGCTGGATTCCGCCGCGTCGTTCACCCGCGCGTATCCGGTACCGGATTCTCTGGTGCGCGTGCACGTGACCGCGGACGGCGAGTACCGGGACGGCCCTGACGGACTCCTGCTCGGACGGGTGGGCGACGGGCGCGCAGACATCGAGGCCGTGGCCACCGAGAACGCCGGTCGTGGTCGAGCATTCGCGCGCATCGTGGACCCCCGGGTCCTCGAGGCGGATCTCGACGATCGGCCGTGGATCGAGTTGTACGTGTCGCTCGTGACGGCGAGTCGACGGGACCGCGTCTGATGCGCGACGCACACCGCGGGCCCGGGGCGGACCTGGTCGGAGCCCGGGCGCTCCGGGAGTGGATCACCGGGATGCCGGACCGGTACGCGCGGGTGTTCCTGGTCGAAAGCGGCGCGCAGGCGGATCGTGTCGCAGGCGCAGCAGGACGAGACGATGTGATTCTTCTGCCCGAGGGGAGCGGGCCCTGTGCCGGACCGGCCCGTGTCGTCCCGTACACCGGCGCGCTGCAGGACATCGGGGATGAGTTGTTCTTCGGTGAGCGCGGCGTCGAACTCCAGGACTACGTCGCTGCGGCATTCCTGCAGTTCACCGGGCCGACCGCTCTCAGCCTCTTCGACGCGGTCAGCTGGCAGGCTCTCCTCGACGATGCCGAGCTCGCGCGACGGACGGGCGTGTTTCCCTCGGCACTGATCGATCCGCGAGTCCTCCTGGCGGACCGCGGCGCACTCACGGAACCGGGCGAGCTCGCGACCCCGAGCGCGATCAGAGTGCGGGCTGACGGCGCCGTCAGCGTCGGGGTCCAGGGCGATCCCCTCGGAACCGTCGACGAGCTGCCCGCCGTGCTCGCCGTGCCGCGACCCCGGGCCGTGGCCTTGGGAGGATCGGTGCCTCGAGAGGCGTTCGTCGCCGATCGGACGCTGCGCGAGGGGACGACGCGATACCTCTGCGCGACGGACCTCGTGAAGATGCTCCGCCTGGGCAACGGCGAGGCCCGCATCTCGGGGTTCGGGTGGGCGCTCGTCGACGACGGCCTCGCGGATGCCGCCCCCTGGGCCGCGGATCCGTTCCTGATCGAGACCGCGGACGGCTTCGTCCTCGCAGACACGCGGACGTTGCGTCGACAGCTGCTGTCCCCGGTGGCCGCGCAGGTGGTCGCCGTCACACAGACGTCCACGACGCCGGAGGTCGCGGCGGAGCGCGTGGCTCGGCAGCTGGGCGGCTCCGTGGCCGACGCGCGAGCCCTGTGCCTCGAGGCCGTCACCATCCTCAACATCCGCTTCGGTACCCGAGCGGGCCTCGCTCGCCCGGCGAACGGCATCCGGCGTTGAGCGTGCCGAACGCCGTGTGGAGCTCGATGCTCCCCGCGGATGCGACCTTCCCTCCCGATCGCGTCGCCGTCCGCGCCGCGGGACATCGCATCGAGTTCGCCGACGGATCCACACGCCTGTGCGCGACGAGCGGGCTCTGGAACGTTCCGCTCGGGTACGGGAATCCGGTCGTCGGCGAGGCCGTGGCCAGAGCCACACACGATGCGTCGTACCTGACCCTGTTCCGCGCGTCGCATCGGTATGCCGAAGCCGCCGCGGAAGGTCTTCTCGACCTCGCGGACCCGACCAGGTACAGCCGCGTCATCTTCTCCACCTCGGGCGGCGCTGCGAACGATGCCGCCATGAAGCTCGCACGACAGTACTGGGCGCAGAAGGGCGCAGGATCCCGATCCCTCATCGTCGGGCTGAAAGGCAGCTACCACGGCACGATGTACGGCAGCCACGCGCTCAGCGGAGACGACCTCCTGCAGTCCGTCTACTCCGTCGATCGCAGGTCGGTGCGCCACGTTTCGTCCAGCGATGAGGGTGAAGAGCTCGCCACCCTGTTGAAGCGGGAAGGGTCCCGAGTCGCCTCGGTCGTCGTGGAGCCCGTCCTGGGCAGTGGCGCATATGCGCTGACCGAGGCGTTCATCGATCGCCTCGTGCTGCTGCGTGAGGAATACGGGTTCCTGCTCGTGGCCGACGAGGTCGCGACGGGATTCGGGCGCACCGGCGCGATGCTCGCCACCGACGAGTGGCCGGCCGCTCCCGACGTCCTCCTCCTCTCGAAAGCACTGACGAACGGCGCGACGGGTGCAGCCGCGATCCTCGTGGGTCCCCGTGTCGCCTCCGAGTTCGCGCGAGGCGGGTGGACCTTCGTCCACGGGGAGACGCAGGCGGGAACGCCGGTGTGCGCGGCGGCCATCACCGCAGTGATGGAAGAGCTGCGTCGGATCGACGTGGAGACGACGACGAAGGCACTCGGGGCCGAGCTGTTCCGTCTGGCGACGGCGCTGAAGTCCGACGGATTGATCACGGAGGTCACGGGGCGGGGCTGCTTCGTGGGGATGGGGCTCCGCCACCACGATGAGCGCCGGCTGTCCTCCTCCGAGGTTCTCCGTGTGGTCTCCGCCATCGCCGACCACGGCGTCCTGGTGCAGCCCGGCCCCAGCTCCATCGAGCTGATCCCGGCCTACGGATTCACCTCGGAGGAACTCCGCACGGTGGATGCGGCCGTGCGCTCCGGCCTCGCGCGAGTGCAGGAAGCGGCAGCATGACCACGCACTTCACCGGACGCGTCCCGACCCTGTGGCACGGCCCCGGCGTCGCGCATCACGTGATGACGCACCTCACCGCGGGACGAGAGGTCCTCGTGATCGCGGACTCGGCGGTCACGGTTCCCTTCCGGGCCGGGGCTGCGGTGAGGACCATCACGGTGGACGCGCCGTCGGTGGATGTCACGTCGGTCTCCAGGATCGCGCGGCACATCGTTCGTCGGTCGCCCGAGGTCGTCGTGGCCGTCGGTGGGGGCAGCGTGCTCGACGCCAGCAAGATCGCCGCGCTCGCGCTCGCTCCGGGGAAGGTCTTCGACTATGCCATCGGTCATGCGGAGAAGTCCGCGCTGACCGTGCTGCCGGATGCGCCGCCGCCCGTGGAGATCATCGCCGTGCCGACGACTCTGGGCACCTCGTCGGAGACGAACAGCGTCGGCATCCTCAAGAACGGGAGCGGCTATCGGCTCATCGTCGGACGCTCGCTCAGACCCCGTCATGCCGTCATCGATCCACGCAACCTGGCGTCCCTCACCTACGGCGCCGTCCGTGAGGGAGCGCTGGAGGCGTTCCTGCGTCTCGCCGGTACGTCGACGAGTTCGCGACGAAGCGCCCGGGGGAACAGCGAGGCCGTCATCCTCGGGAGAGCCCTCCTCGAGACCGCCACCCAGGACGCCGGCTCGCCTGCGGGGCGGTTGCGCCTCGCACGGTTGAGCGCAGCCACCCAACGCGGTGCTGCTCTGCGCGGACAGGATCCCTACAGCGCTCGCCATTGGTATGTCGCGAACGAAGTGGCCTTCGTGCTCAGGACTCGCAAGATGGTCGCCACGGCAGCGGTGATCGCCGCGGTCTGGCGTCGCATCTGCGCGGGTGACACCCGCTGGGGAGATCGGCAGAGTCTCGAGGACTTCTGGTCGAGGGTCGCGAGCGGGGTGGCATTGCCGCTCGAACCGGCCGCGGGTATCGCCGCCCTCCTCGAACGCTGGGATATCCCGCTTCCGCCGCGACCGACCACGCGGGAGGTCGGCCGCATCTCGATGTCCACCGAGGCGTCGTGGGGAGATCGCCGCCCGATGCTCACCGGCCTCGTCGCCGACGACATCCGTGAGGTCCTCCGCGGTTCCCGGTGGAGCGATCCGTGTGCCGGCGATCAACGTCGGCCCTCGACTGCCGTGCAGAGGAGGTGAAGAGATGATCAAGGACGTGGAAGAGCGACTCCGGTTCCAGGAGCTGGACGACATGGAGGCTCCCAGCTGGGAGAGCTTCTATCAGGGCGCCATCAGTGCGCTGATCCTCATCGGGATCGGCGCTGCCGCTGCGACGTGATCCCGTCGCCCGACGGAGATCGAGACGAGGAAGGAGAGAGGTATGAACACCGAAGTGCAGAGGCTCGAATTCACTGAGCTCGAGGCGATGGACGCTCTGAACAACACCGATGATTTCGTGCGGGGCTTCGCTGTCGGCGTCATCATCGGAATTCTCGCGCTGACCTAGGAAGCGCATCGCCACGTGATGAAGGAGGTACGAAATGCAGACTGATCTGCTGGAGTTCCAGGAACTCGAACGAATCGACGCGCCACTCGAGTGGTGGGAGCACGTCAGCTACATCATCGCCATCGTCGGCGGTGCCGCGGCGATCGCGACGTGACCGGTCGGGGTGCGGGCGGTTCCGCGCGCCCGCACCCCCTCACTCCCGCGGAGAGGTGTGGTGAATGTCAGGAACGATAACCGAAGCCATCGCGGCGCGACTCGACCGGGCGGGTGCGGTCCCTCGGGAACAGGACCTGTACACGGGCGAGGGGACCGACTTCTACGAGCGACTGGTCGGCGCCGATGCCGCGGAGATCCGAGAGGTGCTGGCGCTCGCGAGAGAAGCCGCGGGTCCGGTCCTCGATGTGGCCGCCGGCAGCGGGAGGCTGACCATCCCGCTGGTGCGCTCCGGCCGATCGGTGACCGCGCTCGATCTCTCCGACGACATGCTCTCGCACCTTCGTCGTGCCCTGCCCTACCATCCGAGGCTCGACTGTGTGATAGCCGACATGCGCGACTTCAGCCTGCCGCGTCCGTACGACCTCGTGGTCCTCGGTGCGACCTCCATCACCTTGTTGGACAGGGAGGGGAGGGCGCGCCTCTACGCGAGTGTGCGACGCCACCTCGCGCCGGGAGGGGTCTTCGCCTTCTCCGTCGCCGGAGGCGCCGCAGCGGAGAGCCTGACGGTGCCGAGCGAGCAGGAGATCCGTGTCCCCGGGCCCGGTCCCGGACCCGGCGGCGAGGAGACCTATCTGTTCTCGCAGCAGATGGAGGAGGACGGCGCGGCTCGCCTGGTCAACTGGGTGCGCCTCGCCGACGTCGTGGCGGGCGGCGACGTGCGCGTGCTCACGAGTCGGCTGCGTGTGCTCAGCCATGAGCTCCTCTCCAGCGAGCTCGTGGACGCCGGTTTCGCTGAACCTGCCGTCTCGCCCGTGCGGACGCACCCCGGAGCGGACATCCTTCTCCTCACGACGACGTGGGCCGGAACCCGGGATCGGGCGCGTGACGATGACACCGCCTAGTTTCGCTCGGCGGCGAGACTCTCGCGCCCCGGTGCCGCTCACGGCCGAGGATCGTCCGCTTCTCGCCCCCGGTGTCGTGTTCGAGGAAGTGGGGGAGGCCGGGGTGTGGATCGCGCTGCTGCAGGGGGTGCCCTCGTCGAGGGTCTCGCGGGCCGTCGTCGATCTGCTGACGGCGATGGACGGCGAGACCACGCTCCGCGACCTGCGCACGCGCTTCGCCGCATCCGAGCCGCGGGAGGAGTTCCTCCTGCTCGTCCAGCGCTTCCGCGCCAGCGGGCTCCTGGCCGGTGACACGAAGCCCCCGCCCGGCAGAGTGACCTACCGGCCCCCGTTCACGCTGCAGTTCGCGACGCTGCGTGCACCCGCGTTCTTCGACCGCTGGAATCGCCTGATCGTCCCGCTCTCACGCCGAGGGGTTCTGGCATCCCTTCTGGTGGTGCTCTGCCTCGGCCTCGGCGCTGCGGCCCTGCAGACAGGTGAGGTGTGGGACGTCCTGACCATGCCGGTGTCGTTGCCCGGACTCGTGGGCGTCGTCATCGCGTTGTCCGTCATGACGCTGCTCCACGAGAGCGCTCATGGGCTCGCGCTCACACGCTTCGGCGGCGAACCGCGCCGCGCAGGTTTCATGCTCTACTACCTCACCCCCGCCTTCTTCGTCGATGTGACCGACGGCTGGCGCCTCTCCGACCGGTGGCAACGTGTCGCGGTCGCGCTCGCCGGGCCGGCCGTGCACGCCGTCGCCGCCGCGGTCGCCCTCCTCGCCGCGCTCGCCCTTCCGGACCCTCTGATCCACCAGGCGCTGTTGCTCCTCGCCGTGTCCTGCGTCGCGATCGTGCTGGTCAACCTGATTCCGTTCGTGCGATTCGACGGCTACATCGCGTTCATGAGTGCGCTCGACGAACCGAACCTCCGGGACCGGACGATTCACGACGGAGTGGACTTCCTGACCCGGATCCTGTTCGGCGGTCCGCGGACCGCACGGAGCCTCGATCGGTGGTGGAGCGTGCCGTTCGGTCTCGCCTGTCTCGTCGCCCCGATCGCGCTCGTGCTGTTCGCGGTCTCCCGCGTGGTGCGAGCGCTCGCCGGAGGCGGACCGGTGCTGGGGGTCCTCGTCGTCGTCCTGGAAGCTGCCGTGGTGCTCGTCGGCATCGTGATCCTCTCGACGGCGCTGCGCCGCGTCCTTCGGTCAGGCGTCTCCCGGCTCCGCTTCGTCGCCGTCGGTGCGACGCTGATCGCGAGCATCGTGGTCGTGGGCGCCGTGATCCCGCTGCCGGTGACGGCGACGTACGGTTTCGTCACCCGCGGTGACCGTGTGCTCCTCGTGCAGCCGGGCACCGCCGCCGAGGCGGAGGTGCCGGACGGCGCCCCGGTCGAGCTGATGAGCGCCGGGCTCCTCGCGAGCGCGCGGGTCGGCGGGGGGACCATCAGGCCGGAGCCGCCGATGCCGACGGAGGTCCCCTGGGCGGTGCTCGTCCCCGTCGCGGCGGACGGCGTGGACGTCCCCGCAACGGTCATCGCCGGCGTGGACGTGGACGACGGCGGCGGGAGCACGCCGCCGACCGGACGGGCGCAGGTCGCGCTCGGCACGAGGAGTCTGTGGCAGACGCTCTGGGCGACCGGCGTGGTGTCGCCGCTGTCCGCCCTTCTGGACCAGAAGCACGAGAGGCAGGAAGATGACTGAACACGCGATCGAGGTCCGAGGCCTCACGAAGAGGTACGGCCGCCGGACCGCCGTGGAAGACCTGTCCTTCGTCGTGCCGCGCGGGACGATCGTCGGGCTCCTGGGGCCGAACGGCGCGGGCAAATCGACGACGCTGCGCACGATCGTCGGCTTGCTCCGGCCGACGAGCGGCGAGAGCCTCATCGACGGTGTTCCGTTCTCGGCGCTCGACAACCCCGCATCGCACGTCGGTGTGCACATGGACGGCTTCGGTTTCGAGGCGGGCATCACTGCACGGCGGCACCTGGAGATCTGTCGGCTCGCGGCCGGTGCGCCGCGCGGCCGGACCGACGAGGTCCTCGAGGAGGTCGGGCTCACCGCCGACGCGCGTCGTCGCGTGAAGACGTTCTCGACGGGGATGGCTCAGCGGCTCGGCCTGGCCGCCGCCCTCATCGGGGCGCCGCCCACGCTCATCCTCGACGAACCGGCGAACGGCCTGGACCCCGACGGGATCCGCTGGCTGCGCAGGTTCCTCCGCCGCTTCGCCGAACGCGGCGGCACCGTGCTGGTCGCCAGTCATCAGCTGTCAGAGCTCGAACACATCGTGGATGAGGTCGTGGTCATCAAACGGCGAGCACTCTTCGCCGGACGACTCGGCGACCTGGTCACGAGCAACGGCGACTCCCTGGAGAGCAAGTACTTCGAACTCGTCGAGGAAGTGCCGGTATGAGGGGCACGATCCAGAGCGAGGCCCTGCGCTGCGTGAGCGGGCTCTCCCTCCTCGCCGTCTACCTCGTCGCGTTCCTCCTGCCCGCCTTCGTGCTGTTCTCCGACGGATCGCGCCTCGACGTGGCCGGCCTCGATCCCGCCGCGGCGACCACTCGTCTCCTGGAACCTCTCGCCTGGTCGGCGGTCTCCGCGGCGTTCGTCGGCGCGTACGGCGTCACTCGTGAGTACTACTACGGCTCGATGGACCGGACCCTCACCAGCGTCGGATTCCGGCGTGCGTTCGCCGGAAAGCTCGTCGCGGGCGTCCTCGTCGCGCTCGCCCTGTCCGTCGGCCTCTTCGCCGTGTGGACCACGGGTGTCGCCGTCTTCTTGAGCCGGAGCGGTCTCTCGCTCACTCTGACGCCGGACGGGTGGCGCCTCTGCGCGGGAGCTCTGGTCGGCGGCGTGCTCGGTGCGCTCATCGGGGGCGCCATCGGCTGGATCACCCGCAACTACTACGTGACGGCCGTCTTCGTCCTCGTCCTGCCGATGGTGGGGGAACTCGCACTGCTGCGCACGGTGCCGGAGGTGGCGAAGTTCTCGCCCGGGCTGGCGCTCGCGGCCTTGGGCGTGCCCGGGTATCAGGGTCGCCTGCTCGAGTTCGGCCCGGCGCTCGTCGTCGCACTCGCGTTGACCGCGGGGCTGGTCGCGGTGGCGTGGACCGGTGGTCGCAGGAGGGCGGGATGATCGTCCGCGCGCTCCGAGCCCACGCGCGCGGTGCGACCGGCGACATCGTCCTCCTCTGGGTGGTCGCGGCCGCCTTCGTGTTGTCGACTTCGATGGCGACGAGCGTTCCTGCGGAGCTCGCCGAGGCACCGGCCGGGGTTCGCGCCGCACTCAGTGCGCCGTTCAGCGCGGTGCTCGCGACCTATGGCGCGGTGCTCGCGGCGGTCTACGCTTCCTTCCGCTACACCGTCGACCGGCGGGATGGCGTCATCGCGCAGCGGCTGATGCTGCACCCCCGGTGGGTGACGCTGCTCAGCCGGACACTCGGGTCTGCTCTCGGCGGCGCCGTCGTCGCTCTCGCGGGACTCGCCGGTGGCCACATCGCGCTGGCCGTCGCGATGGGCGGTGTCCCGGTGGGCTGGGCATCGGTGGGATCCGCACTGGCCGTCGGCGCAGGCGCCGGCCTCTGGGGACTGGGGGCGGGCATCGTCGTCCAGAACCATCTCGTGGCGCTCTTCGTCGCGTCGATGTCTCTGGGCAGCGCCGTCCTCGTCGCGATGTTCTGGAGCGCCGCTGCCCACGGCTTCCCGCTGATCGCGCTGCTCGACGCTTTCGGGTTCGACGTCACGGCCGTGGGGGTGTCGCCAGCCGACGGATCCGGTGGCTCTGTGCCGGTCGCCGTCGGATGGATGCTGGCGGCTCTCGTCGCGGGGGGAGTCACCTTCATGAAACGCGATGTGACGTAGCGGTCTCGAGCCGCACCGGGGTTCGGAACCGCTCGGGGTGACGACGTAGGATCCCTAGGTGGCAACCCCCAAGATCGTCCTCTTCTATGCGTTCACGCCCCTCGCCGATCCCGAGGCCGTCCGTGTCTGGCAACGCGACCTCGGCGAGGCGCTCGGCCTGCGTGGGCGCCTGCTCATCTCGAAGGACGGGATCAACGGCACCCTCGGCGGCGATATCGGCGTGTTGAAGAAGTGGCTGCGATCGTTCCGCTCCTACGGCCCGTTCGCCGATGCGGACATCAAGTGGAGTGAGGGGACGGGGCTGGATGCTGAGGGGCGCAGCCTCGATTTCCCCAAGCTCAGCGTGAAGGTGCGCGATGAGATCGTCTCATTCGGTGCGCCCGGTGAACTGCGCGTCGATGAACACGGGGTCGTCGGCGGAGGCACCCGGCTGACGCCCGAAGAGCTGCACGGACTGATCGACGAGCGCGGAGACGAGGTGGTCTTCTTCGACGGCCGGAACGCCCTCGAGGCGCAGATCGGGAGGTTCCGCGGCGCGGTCGTGCCCGACACCGAGACGACCAGGGACTTCGTGAGACTGCTCGACTCCGGCGCCTACGACGATCTCAAGGGCAAACCCGTCGTCACCTACTGCACCGGCGGCATCCGCTGCGAGGTGCTGTCGAGCCTGATGACGGCGCGCGGCTTCGGCGAGGTGTACCAGCTCGAGGGCGGCATCGTCCGCTACGGCGAGAAGTACGGCGACGACGGGCTGTGGGACGGATCGCTCTACGTGTTCGACGGCCGCGGTTCGGTCGACTTCTCGGACCATGCGCGCGTCATCGGGGAGTGCGTCGGATGCGGGGTGCCGACCAAGCGCACCGCGAACTGCCCCGACCTGTCGTGCCGCTCGCAGTTCGTGGTGTGCGACACCTGCGTGGCCGTGCCCTGCACGGCCCATGCCACGTGACCGCGCAGGAGACGCGCCCGCGTGCGGGCATGCTCAGACGGCGACCCCGGGTTCCGCGGCGCGGGGAGCGTACAGTGACCGGGGCAGCAGCGTCGCCCGCACACGCGTCGGCCCATCCACACTCCGGCGCAATGCCTGCAGCACCTCGCTGAGCGGTTCGGTGAGATCCGTCTGCAGCTCGGCCGATCGCGCGTAGTTCGTCTGCTCGACCGCATCCGTCAGCCGTCGCATCGTCTCCGCGTCCACATGACGGTCGCGCACCAGGCCGGCAGCACGGACCCGCGGGGTGTCGGCGTCGGAGACCGGCAGCTGCAGGTCGATCAGGGTGTCGCGGAGCTCGGCCCAGGCTGCCGCGGGATCGCCGCGCCTCGCCTGCGTGAATCGTCTGCGACGCTCGATGATGCGGATCAGTGCCGGTACCAGGAGCAGCGCCACGGCGCCGAAAGCGATGAGCACGACCGGCGTCGGATCGAGACGACGCTGCGCGGCGCCGTCGGCCGAGTCGCCCCCGGCGTCCGCACGGTCGATCTCCGGTCCCGAGGTCTCCTCGCTCTGCGGGGCCGTGGTCGGTGCGGGGGTGGCGGGTGATCCGGACTCGCCGCCCTGCGTCACTCCCGCACGGAACGCGGTGGGCACGCCCAAGGATGCGGTCGGCTCGAACGGCACCCAGCCGATACCGGGGAAGAGCACCTCCGGCCAGGAATGCAGCTGATCGCTGGTCACGGAGAAGACCGATTCGCTGCCGCGCTTCTCGTCGGTGAGCGAGCCGGGAAGATAGCCGACGACGATGCGCACCTGCATCCCCAGGCTCTCCGCCATGAGCGCGAATGCCCCTGCGAAGTGCACGCAGTACCCCGATCGCACGTCGAGGAACTGCGCCACGGCTTCGGCGCCGGTGCCGTCGAAGCCTTCCTCCACCGGCGTCTCCAGCGAGTACGCGAACTGCGAGCGGAACCAGTTCTGCAGGGCGATCAGCCGGTCGTAGTCGGTGCTCGCGGCGGCCGTCACCTCGGCGGCACGCTCCGCGATGATCTCGGGCAGCTCCACCGGCTCGGCGTCGGGATCGACCACGGGCGATGCCGCATCGATCGCACGGATCTGCTCGAGCGTCGGAACGAGGCGGGAGGAGGTGACGGTGTAGTCGTTCCCCACCGCGTCGGCGCTGCGCGAGAAGAGGGTGCGGTTGAGCGGGGACACCCGCCACGAGCCGCTGAGCCCCTGCACGTCGGTCGCCGGGTACGGGACCGGCAGCCACGAACTCGACATGCGGAGCACGCGGATGGACGTGTTCTCCTCCTCCGTCGCGATCTCCGGTCCCCACTCCGGAGTGCCGAACCCGTCGTCCTGCGACTGCAGATCGCCCCGGTCCGGCTGCCACACCCGGCCGTCGAATCGAGAGAGTGTCGTCAGCCGCAGATACGGGGCCACGTCGGTCTTCGCCGCGATGGTCAGCACTTCGACCGGATTGGGCTGACGCAGATCATCGCCCAGACGCAACGAGGCATCGACCGTGACCCCGACGCCGGTGCCCGCCATGCTCGTCGCGACCGGTAGTGCGGGAGCGATCACCAGGGTCGTCACCAGAGCGGCGGCTCCGACACCGACGGCGACCGAGAGCGAGGACCTGCGGGGGGATTCCGGATGCCGCCTCGCGGTGTACCGGAAGAGGAAGAGTGCGACGAGGGCGAACAGCACGAACCACACGACGTTCGTGTCGCCGAGGGTGATGATCATCGGCACGGCGCCGACGATCCCTGTCAGCAGGGTCGCCAGCACCGCGGAGCGATGCGTCACCAGGTGATCGACCAGGAGCGCGACGCCCGCGAAGCCGGAGGCCATGGCGGCGGTGAGAGCCGGCGAGGCATCCAACGGCGCGGAGCCGAACACGATCGCTTCGAGGGCCGCAGCGCCGAGGGTGCCGAACACGGCGACGGTCGTCGGTGTCGGGAACACGCCGAAGAGCGCGGTATCGCCGGCCACCAGCAGCGTGACCATCGCGACCGCGACGATGATCTGACCGAGGAACGTCCCGGCGTCCCGGAGCCAGGCTGTCCGTCGGCGCAGCAGTCGCCGCAGGAGCATGCCCCCACCCGCTACGGCGAGGATCACGATGAGGACCGAAGACGACCACGCTCCAGGGGAGATCACCGAGGTGTACGGCCACATCGCCACGATCGTCGCCGTCGCGGCCAGCACACCGGGACCGACGACACCGGTCGGCTCCTCCTCGTCGCGGTGCCACGTCGGCGCCGTGTGCGCGGGGGGCGCGGTCGCCTTCGGGCGCTGCTCAGCGCGGAACATCGCCGACTCCGATCCGCGCCGAGACGGCGTCCTCCCACGCGTCCGCGATGACGGGCCCGAGCGTCGCCACCGTCCAGCCGTGTGGAGTGGCCGCCTCCGCGGCGCCGGGGAGAAGCTCCGTGCTGAACAGCATCGGCGCGGCGGCTCCGGCCGGACGCAGCCGGGCGGCATCCTCCTCATCGAGCCGACCGGTGATGAAGACCAGAGGCCCGGGCGGGGTGCCGCCGATGAGTGCCGCCAGATCACGGCCCTCACCCCGGGGGGCGACCATCGCGAGCGCCACCAGCAGTCCGTCGCGATCGTCCTCGTGCCCGCGGAGCGCACCGAGCAGCGTGCCGGCGCTGTCGATCACGTCGACGCTGTACCCCTCGGAGGCGAGGTGCACGGCCGCGGAGGCGCAGAGCGACACGGCGGTTTCGAAGGCCGGGTCGGCATCGGCGCCGGGCGCATCCCAGCGGCCCGCACTGCGATCGAGGACGACGACCGCGTCGGGGCTGGATTCCTCCTCCTCCTGGCGCACCATGAGCTGTCCGCGGTGGGCGGTCGCACGCCAGTGGATGCGGCGCATCGAGTCTCCGGGGATGTACCCCCGCGGCGAGAGGTTGTCGCTGCCCTGCCCGAGGCGCGTCGATGAGGTGTGGGCGGTTCCGCCGGCGGCTCCGACGCGCACGGCCAGCGGGGCGAGGGCGAAGACCTCGGGGACGACGGTGATGCTGCGGGTCTCGCCGAACGCTTGCTCGCGCTGTGCGAGGCCGAACGGATCGACGGTGCGCAGCATCAGCGGGCCGAGCGGCCAGACACCCCGTCGCACACCGGTGATCGGGTACGTCAGCTGACCGGACTCGGGGGGATACTCACCGCCGGAATCGCCGGCGACCGCCGCGGGGAGGATGTCGTGCCAGA
This sequence comes from Microbacterium aurugineum, assembly GCF_023101205.1. Taxonomy (NCBI): domain Bacteria; kingdom Bacillati; phylum Actinomycetota; class Actinomycetes; order Micrococcales; family Microbacteriaceae; genus Microbacterium; species Microbacterium aurugineum. Next base: position 831,901 of record NZ_CP078078.1, read on the forward strand.
GCCCGTGCGGCACCCGCAGTGCGCGGAGTGAGATCCGCACCGTCACGCGCGACGTCTCCGACACGGTGAGCAGATCGGTGGAGATCTGACGCGTGACCGTCCCCGAGCGGCGGGGCAGGCGGACGGCGAGGAGCGAGAAGAGCGTGAGGGCGGCCAGGAGCAGCCCGATGTAGAGCAGGATGCGGGTGCCGAAGACGTTGGCGGCGATCACGCAGCACAGGGCGGCGACGAGCGCGCCGGCTCCACGGCCGGTGAGAGGTCGGCGTCTTCGCATGACCGACCCGATCAGGAACGCGTCGCGACGGGGACGCGCACCCGCTCGACGATCTGGGTGAGTGCGGCCTCGACGGGCTGTGCGCCCGCACGGTGGGCACCACGCGCCGGCAGCAGCCGGTGGGCGAGGACCGGGATGAGCAGGGCCGTGATGTCGTCGGGGATGACATAGTCGCGGCCGTCCAATGCCGCCCACACCTTCGCGGCGCGGATCAGCTGCAGGGTCGCCCGCGGACTGGCGCCGAGGTGCAGGTTCGGGTCGGAGCGGGTCGCCTGTGCGAGGGCGACCGTGTACTCCTCCAGCGCGGGGGCGACGTGCACCGAGCGCGCCCAGGCGATGAGCTGGGAGATGGCGGTCGCGTCGGCGACGGGTGACACCGCGGCGAGCGGGTTCACCACATCGCGCTGACGGAGCATGAGCGTCTCGGCCTCCGCGTCCGGGTACCCCATCGAGATGCGCATCATGAAGCGGTCGCGCTGCGCCTCGGGGAGCGCGTACGTCCCCTCCATCTCGAGCGGGTTCTGGGTCGCCACCACCAGGAACGGTGTCGGCAGCATGTGGGTCGACCCGTCGACGGTGACCTGCCCCTCCTCCATCGCTTCGAGCAGGGCCGACTGCGTCTTGGGGGAGGAGCGGTTGATCTCATCGGCGATCACGATGTGCGCGAAGACCGCGCCGCGCTTGAACTCGAACTCCTGGTCGACCGGGTTGTAGACCGAGACACCCGTGACGTCGCCGGGCAGCAGGTCGGGCGTGAACTGGATGCGGCGCACGGTCGCGTCCACGCTCGCGGCGAGGGCACGGGCGAGCATCGTCTTGCCCACACCGGGGACGTCTTCGATGAGCAGGTGCCCTTCGGCGAGGAGGCAGACGAGGGCGCTGCGCACGGCGTCCGGCTTCCCGTCGATGACCCGTCCGATGGAGCCGAGGATCGCAGAGGTCTGCGCGGCGAACCGTTCGGCATCGATCATCACCGGGATCAGGGGGGCGTTCTCTGGCATGCGTTCCCTCTCACATCGGCGCTGCGGTGCGCGTTACTCGATCGTAACCCGGCGGCGCGGTCCCCGCTCTGGAAGCTTCCCCTGAGAGGGCGGTCGGCGGCGTCCGTGACCCACCCGGTCCGTCGAGCGCGCTCGAGCGGTGTCGTCGCACCCCACGTGCTCGGGTTAGGATGGTTGACGGCTCTCCGCGTGACAGCATCCAGGCCAATTCCCCCAGGGCGGAAACGCAGCAAGGGTAACCGGGCTCTGCTGGGTGCGCGGAGAGTCTTTTTCATGTGCGGGTGCCCTGTCGTGACGCCCACTCGAACGTCAGCGGCACCTGAGACAATCGTCCGGTGACCGTCTCGCCGCCTCCGAAGGCGCAGCATCCGCTCGGCCGATTCGCCCTGCCGGTGCTCCTCCTCGTCGCGATGTGGATCGTGCAGTTCGCCGATGCGGTCCTTCCGGGGTCGTTCACCGGTTTCGGCCTGAGGTCCTGGGATGTCTCGGGTCTGGGCGGCATCGTGCTCGGTCCGCTCCTGCATGCGAACTGGCAGCACCTCATCGCGAACTCCGTACCCTTCCTGGTGCTCGGATGCCTGGTCGCCGTCGAAGGTGCCCGGAGGTTCTGGGCCGTCACAGCCATCGTCGCGATCGTGGGCGGCATCGGGACCTGGGTCGTGAACGCTCCGGGGACGCTGACGGTCGGCGCCTCCGGGCTCGTGTTCGGCTACTTCGGATACGTCGTGATGCGGGTGTTCGCCCCCGGACGCGTCGCCCACCGCATCCTCTACGCCGTGATCGCGCTGGTCGTGATCGCGCTGTACGGCGGCTCGATGGTGGCCGGAGTGTTCGGCGCCGCAGAGGGCATCTCCTGGCAGGGGCACCTGTTCGGCGCGATCGGCGGGGGTGTGGCGGCGTTCGCCGGTCGCCCCCGCACGGCGCGCGGCAGCGTGGCGACATGACCCCGGGGCGCACGGCCTCCCGGCCGAAAGGTCGAGCGGCGACGAAGAAGACCGCGAAGAGCCGCAAGAGCGCGACGCGGCGACGCAAGACCGGCGCGCGCAGACGTGCCGCGATCCGGGCGCGCCGGAGGAAGATCCTGCAACGGGTGCTGCTCTCCGCGGCGGCGGTCGTCGTCCTCGGGGGACTGCTCGCGCTGATCCCGCTGGGGCTCGCCCGCGATCCCGCCCCGTTCTGCCTCGACGAACCCCGGACGTTCCCGGAGGCGGGCATCCGCGGCTGGAGCGGGGAACAGCTCGACAATGCCGCGACGATCATCCGGACGGCGGGCGACCTCGGGTTCCGCCGCGACGGGCAGATCCTCGGGGTGATGACGGCGATGGGCGAGAGCAGCCTGCGCAACATCGACTACGGCGACTGGGAGACGAGCGGGTTCACCAACCCCGACGGATCGCGCACGACCAGCATCGGACTCTTCCAGCAGCAGGAGTGGTGGGGGAGCGTCGAGCAGCGCATGGATCCGCAGACCGCCGCGACGCTGTTCTACGACCGGCTGGGCCGCCTGCCCGGATGGCAGGAGCTGGAGCCCTCGCACGCGATCCACCGGGTGCAGATCAACACCGATCGCGACTACTACGCGCGCTTCCAGGAAGATGCCGCCGCCGTCGTCGACGCACTGTCCGGTCCGTGCGAGTGAGACCCTGCGTTTCTCCCGGTGGTTTCCCCGGCGGCTTCCCGAACGCCGCGCCTAAGCTGGGCTCGTGGCGCGGAGCATCTACATCACCTCGGCCGAAGGTCATACCGGCAAGTCGACGATCGCCCTCGGGGCGCTCGACGCCCTGATGCGCGTCTCGCCGCGGGTGGGGGTGTTCCGCCCGATCGCGCGGTCCACGACCGAGCGCGACGAGATCCTCGAACTGCTGCTCGCCCACGACGGCGTACACCTCGATTACGAGGACTGCATCGGCGTGACGTACGACGATGTGCGCTCCGACCCGGAGAGCGCGCTGTCGACGATCGTCGCGCGGTTCAAGTCCGTCGAGGCGCAGTGCGATTCCGTCGTCGTCATCGGCAGCGACTACACGGATGTCGCGAGCCCCGCCGAGCTCGGGTTCAACGCGCGGATCGCCGCCAACCTCGGTGTCCCCGTGCTGCTCGTGCTCAGCGGTCGCGATCAGCAGCGCCAGGCCGAACAGCTCGGCACCACGACCGCCCGTGAGGCCGCGGCGATCGGACAGATCGCCGCACTCGCGCTGTCCGAGCTCTCGGAGGAGCGTGCGGAGTTGTTCGCCGTCGCGGTGAACCGTGCCGACCCCGATGCGCTGGACGCCGTCATCGACGCGGTCCACGCCGTGCTCCCCGAGGACCGCACGCCGGTGTGGGCGATCCCCGAGGACCGTGCGCTCGTGGCCCCGTCGATCCGTGACATCCTCGCCGCCGTCGACGGCACGCTGTTCACGGGCGACGAGGACCGGTTGACCAGGGAGGCGCTGACGATCGTCGTCGCCGGCATGTCGATGGTCAACGTGCTGCCCCGGCTCACCGAGGAGGCGGTCGTGGTGATCCCGGCCGACCGCACCGAGGTGCTGCTGGCCGCCCTGCTCGCCGATGCGTCCGGCACCTTCCCCCGCATCGCCGGCATCATCCTGAACGGCCCGTTCCCTCTTCCCGAGCAGATCGTGCGCCTGCTCGACGGCTTCGCGTCGTCGGTGCCGATCATCACGACCGATCTGGGCACCTACGACACCGCCGTGCGTGTGATGAGCACCCGCGGGCGCCTCTCTGTGGATTCGCGCAGCCGCTACGACCGCGCGCTCGGCCTTTTCCAGGCGCACGTCGACATCGTGGAGCTGACCGAGCAGCTCGGGCTCGCTGAGGCACACGTGGTGACCCCGCTGATGTTCCAGTACGGCCTCATCGAGCGTGCACGCGCACATCGGCGTCGCATCGTCCTCCCCGAGGGCGACGACGACCGCATCCTGCGGGCCGCGGCGACGCTTCTCGCGAGGGAGGTCGCGGATCTGACGATCCTCGGCGACGAGGCGGCCGTCCGTGCCCGCGCCGTCGAGCTGGGCATCGACATCGCGGCGGCCCAGGTGCTGAGCCCCACCGACCCTGAACTGGTCGAGAGGTTCGCCGCCGAGTACGCGCGGCTGCGGGCGCACAAGGGCATCACCCTCGCCCAAGCGGCGGACACGGTGACCGACGTGTCGTACTTCGGCACGATGATGGTGCATCTCGGTCTGGCCGACGGCATGGTTTCCGGCGCGGCGCACACCACGGCGCACACGATCCGTCCGTCGTTCGAGATCATCAAGACCAAGCCGGGCGTGAACGTGGTCTCCAGCGTGTTCCTCATGGCGCTCGCCGATCGTGTGCTCGTCTACGGAGACTGCGCGGTGATCCCCGATCCGACGAGCGCGCAGCTCGCCGACATCGCGATCTCCTCCGCCGAGACCGCCCGCCAGTTCGGCATCGATCCGCGCGTGGCCATGCTGTCGTACTCGACCGGGGAGTCCGGCTCCGGGGCCGACGTCGACAAGGTGCGCGCCGCGACCGCGCTCGTCCGCGAGCGTGCCCCCGAGCTCCCGGTCGAAGGGCCGATCCAGTACGACGCGGCGGCGGATGCGGCGGTGGCCAAGGCCAAGCTCCCGGACTCGGCGGTCGCCGGCCGGGCGACCGTGTTCGTGTTCCCCGACCTCAACACCGGTAACAACACGTACAAGGCCGTGCAGCGCTCAGCAGGAGCCGTCGCCATCGGACCGGTGCTCCAGGGGCTCAACAAGCCCATCAACGACCTGTCCCGCGGCGCGCTCGTCGATGACATCGTCAACACGGTCGCGATCACGGCGATCCAGGCGCAGGGAGATGAGGCATGAGCGCGATCCTGGTGATCAACAGCGGGTCGTCGTCGCTGAAGTACAGCCTGATCGACATCGAACAGGAGGACCTGCTCGCGAGCGGACTGATCGAGCGCATCGGGCAGGAGTCCAGTCCCGTGGCGCACACCGTCCGCCCCGCCGTGGACGCCGCCGCCGTGCCGACGATGCTCGACGCGACGTACCGCAGCGAGCAGCCGATCGCCGACCACGCCGCCGCCTTCGAGGTGATGCGGGAGCAGTTCGCCGCGCACGGGCCCTCGCTCGACGAGCGTCGCCCTGTCGCGGTCGGACACCGCGTGGTCCACGGCGGTGCGCGCTTCTACGCCCCGACCCTGATCGACGCCGACGTGGAGCGTCAGATCGACGAGCTCGCGGTGCTCGCCCCCCTGCACAACCCCGCGAACCTCGCCGGGATCCAGGCCGCACGCGCCGTGTTCGATCAGGTTCCGCACGTGGCCGTGTTCGACACCGCGTTCCATCAGACGCTTCCGCCCGCCGCGTACACCTATGCGATCGACGCAGCGCTCGCCGCCGAGCATCGGGTGCGGCGATACGGCTTCCACGGCACGAGCCATCAGTACGTGAGCGAGGCGGCGGCGGCATTCCTCGGGCGCGACCTCGCCGAGCTCCGGCAGCTCGTCTTCCACCTCGGCAACGGCGCCTCCGTGACCGCGATCGAGGGCGGGCGCTCGGTGGAGACGTCGATGGGGCTCACCCCGCTCGAGGGCCTGGTGATGGGCACGCGGTCGGGAGACATCGATCCGGCGGCCCTCGTCCACCTCTCCCGCCGTGCCGGGTACTCGATCGACGACCTCGACTCGCTGCTCAACACCCGCAGCGGTCTCGCCGGACTCGCCGGCCGCAGCGACATGCGCGACATCCTCGCCGGTGTGGATGCCGGAGACGAGTCCGCCGTGCTCGCCTTCGACGTATACGTGCACCGCCTGCGGGCTTACGCCGGGGCGTACATCGCACAGCTCGGCGGAGTGGACGTCATCTCGTTCACGGCCGGTGTGGGCGAGAACGCCGCGCCAGTGCGGGCCGCTGCGCTGGCGACGCTCGGTTTCGCGGGCGTCGAGATCGATCCGGCGAGGAACGACGCTCGTGAGCGCGGCATCCGTCGGATCTCCACGGACGCCTCCGCGGTGCCGGTGCTCGTCGTGCCGACCGATGAGGAACTGCAGATCGCCAGGCAGACGGCCGAGCTCCTCTGATCCGCTCGCGGGGGTTACCCCGTGACGCGATGCCGCATTACGCTTGAGCGGTGGCACGGAGAGGTGCCGGCCCCCTGATCGCCCTTCTCCTGGAGGCTCTGTGCCAGACGCACTGCCCGACCTGTTCCACGCCGACGGCGTGCTCTTCGACCTCGACGGCGTCCTCACCCCGACCGCCGAGGTCCACATGCGCGCCTGGCAGGCCGTGTTCGACGATGTGTTCGCCCGGTGGAGCATCACCCCGCCGTACACGGATGCCGATTACTACGACTACGTCGACGGCAAGAAGCGCTACGACGGCGTCGCGAGTCTGCTGCGCAGCCGTAACATCGAAGTCCCCTGGGGACACGTCGATGACGACCCGTCCGCCGAGACGATCTGCGGCATCGGCAACCGCAAGAACGCCGCCTTCGCAGCGTCTCTGCGCGCGCAGGGCATCGTTGCGTACCCGGGGTCGCTCGCGCTCGTCGAGAGCCTGCGTGCCGCCGGGATCCCGCTCGGCGTCGTGTCGAGCTCGAAGAACGCCGAGGAGGTGCTGGCCGCCGCCGGCATCCGCTCCCTCTTCCGGGTCGTGGTCGACGGCGTCGTGGCGGAGCGCGATGGTCTCGCGTCCAAGCCGGCCGCCGACATGTTCGCCGCCGGCGCCGCGGCCCTCGGGGTCGACCCGAGCCGCTCCGTCGCCGTCGAGGATGCCACCTCCGGTGCCGCCTCCGCCTCCGCAGCCGGCTACCGCACCGTGATCGGCGTCGATCGCGGGGCCGGTGCCGACGCCCTGCGAGCCGCCGGCGCCACGATCGTCGTCGACGACCTCGCCGTCTTCGTCCCCGCCACCCGTACCGACATCCCGGAGACCGCATGATCGACCGCGACCGCTTCCCCGTCGACGCGTGGCGTCTGATCGACACGCACTACTCGGAGGAAGGCGTCAGCGAGACGCTGTTCTCCGTGGGCAACGGCTACCTCGGCCTCCGCGGCAACCACATCGAGGGTCGGGGTGCCCAGGAGCACGGGACCTTCATCAACGGACTGCACGAGACCTGGACGATCCGGCACGCCGAGCAGGCCTATGGATTCGCGGAGGTCGGGCAGACGATCGTCAACGCCCCCGACGCGAAGGTCATGCGTGTGTACGTCGACGACGAGCCGATCTCGCTCGACGACGCCGACGTGCGCGAATACCGGCGCACCCTCGACATGCGCACCGGTGTCCTGGAGCGCCTGGTGGTGTGGGAGACCCCGTCGGGCAAGCGCGTGCGCATGCGTGACGAGCGCATCGTGAGTTTCGAGGAGCGCCACCTCGCCGTCCTCCGGCTCGAGGTCGTCGTCGAGAACGCCGATGCCCCGGTCACGATCAGCTGCCAGCTGCTGAACCGCCAGGACGGAGCCGGTGTGTACGCCGGGACGCCGATCGGCACGAAGGCGGCCGCTTTCGACCCGCGCAAGGCCGAGAAGATCGCCGACCGCGTGCTGGAGCCGGCCGAGCACTGGCAGGACGGACTGCGCTCGGCGCTGTCGTACCGGGTCGCAGACTCCGGGATGACCGTCGCCGTGGTCGCCGACCACATCGTCGAGACCGAGAACGAGTACAACGCACGCACGCTCGTGGAGCCCGACATCGCGAAGAACGTGTTCCGCGTGCAGGCCAAGGCCGGCGTCCCGATCACGGTCACGAAGCTCGTCAGCTACCACACCTCACGCGGGGTGCCGCCGCGTGAACTCGTCGACCGCTGCCGTCGTTCGCTCGACCGTGCGGCGGATGAGGGCGTCGAGACGGTGTTCCGGCGTCAGCGGGAGTGGCTCGACGCGTTCTGGGAGCGCAGCGACGTGCAGATCGGCGGGCGCGACGACCTGCAGCAGGCCACTCGCTGGTGCCTGTTCCAACTCGCGCAGGCATCGGCGCGCGCCGACGGCGCCGGGGTCCCCGCCAAGGGCGTCTCCGGGTCGGGGTACAGCGGCCACTACTTCTGGGACACGGAGATCTACGTGCTCCCGTTCCTGACCTACACGACGCCGCGGTGGGCGTACAACGCGCTCCGCGCCCGCGCGGGCATGCTCCCCGCTGCGCGTCGTCGTGCGGCACAGCTCAACGAGGCGGGAGCGCTCTTCCCCTGGCGCACCATCAACGGCGAGGAAGCCTCCGCCTACTACGCCGCAGGCACCGCGCAGTACCACATCAACGCCGACATCAGCTTCGCGCTGGGCAAGTACGTGCGGGCCACGGGGGACGAGGAGTTCCTGCGGCGCGAGGGCGCCGACATCGCGATCGAGACCGCACGGCTGTGGGCGACCCTCGGGTTCTGGCGCGCCTCGCGTCTGGTGGACGAGGTGGATTCCGGAGACGGCATCGAGACCTTCCACATCCACGGCGTCACGGGCCCGGACGAATACACGACGGTCGTCAACGACAACCTGTACACGAACGTGATGGCGCGCTACAACCTCCGCTATGCGGCCAAGGTGGTGCGCGAGATCAAGGAGAGCCACCCGGAGGACTACGTCAAGCTCGTCGACCGGACGGGGCTCGGTCCCGGTGAGGCCGAGGCGTGGGAGCGGGCGGCGTCGGCGATGTTCATCCCGTACAGCGAGGGTCTCGGCATCCATCCGCAGGACTCGCTCTTCCTCGAGCGCGAGGTCTGGGATCTCGCCAACACCCCCTCCGAGCAGCGGCCGCTGCTGTTGCACTTCCACCCCCTGGTGATCTACCGGTTCCAGGTGCTCAAGCAGGCGGACGTCGTGCTCGCGCTGTTCCTGCAGGGCAACCACTTCACGCCCGAGGAGAAGAAGGCCGACTTCGACTACTACGACCCGCTGACCACGGGCGACTCCACCCTGTCGGCGGTCGTGCAGTCGATCATGGCCGCCGAGGTGGGCTACCAGGACCTCGCCAGGAAGTACTTCGAGCAGTCGCTGTTCGTCGACCTGCACGACCTGCACCACAACGCCGCGGATGGTGTGCACGTGGCCTCCGCCGGTGGGGTGTGGACCGCGCTGGTGTGCGGCTTCGGCGGCATGCGCGACTACGCGGGCGACCTCAGCTTCGATCCGCGGCTTCCGGTGGACTGGCCCTCTCTCTCGTTCCCGCTGCAGTGGCAGGGGTCCACGATGCAGGTGACCGTGACGAGGGACGAGCTCCGCGTGGAGGTGCGCAGTGGTCCGCCGGTGCCGTTCAGCGTGCGCGACACCGCCTACTTCGCCACCGTGGAGGACGCCGCCGTCGTGCCCCTCGCTGATCAGGGGCCGATGCTCCCGGGGCGCCCGACCCTGCGGCAGTTCGCCGATGCACGACGCGAGGACGGCACGCGCATGTCGGCATCCGTTCCGGTGATCACGACCGCGGTCCCGGTGATCGAACCGACCGACTGACCTTCCCTCCTCCTCTCCTTTCTCTTTTGTGCCGAGACCCCCGCTGGTCGTCGGCGCCCCCGCTTGCGTGCGCCGAAGCGAGGGGGCGCGGACGACCAGCGGGGGTCTCGGCGGCGTGTGTGGACGGATCGGGCCAGGATGCCGGTCTCCCGAAGCGAAGGTCGGTGGCACGCCGTAGGCTGTTGAGGTGACCACAGCCCTCTACCGCCGCTACCGACCCGAGACCTTCGGCGAGATGATCGGGCAGTCCCAGGTGACCGATCCGCTGATGACGGCTCTGCGCGGCGATCGAGTCGGCCATGCGTACCTGTTCTCCGGTCCTCGCGGCTGTGGCAAGACGACCTCTGCCCGCATCCTCGCGCGCTGCCTGAACTGCGCTGAGGGGCCGACCGATGTTCCCTGCGGCGTGTGCCCGAGCTGCGTCGAGCTGTCGCGTGCCGGCGGCGGATCCCTCGACGTCGTCGAGATCGACGCGGCGAGCCACAACGGTGTCGACGACGCACGAGATCTGCGTGAACGGGCGACGTTCGCCCCCAGCCGCGACCGGTACAAGATCTTCATCCTCGACGAGGCGCACATGGTGACGCCGCAGGGCTTCAACGCGCTGCTCAAGCTCGTCGAAGAACCGCCGGAGCACGTCAAGTTCATCTTCGCGACCACCGAGCCCGAGAAGGTCCTCGGCACGATCCGCTCCCGCACGCATCACTACCCGTTCCGGCTCGTGCCGCCCGCCGCCATGCTCGAATACGTGGCCAAGCTGTGCGCCGAAGAGGGCGTGATCGTCGAACAGGGCGTCCTCCCGCTCGTGGTCCGCGCCGGTGGTGGCTCGCCTCGAGATACGCTGTCGCTGCTCGACCAGCTGATCGCCGGATCCGACGCCCCGGCCGACTCCGAGACGGTGACGGTGGGATACGCGCGTGCCGTGTCGCTGCTCGGCTATACACATGCCGCCCTCCTCGACGAGATCGTCGACGCGCTCGCCGCAGGAGACGCGGCCGCCGCCTTCCCGGCGATCGACCGTGTGGTGCAGACGGGTCAGGATCCGCGCCGCTTCGTCGACGACCTGCTCGAACGCCTGCGAGACCTCATCGTCATCGCGGCGGTCGGAGCCGGCGCCTCGGCGGTCCTCCGCGGCATCGCCGAAGACGATCTGGAGCGCATGCGTGCCCAGGCGGCCACCTTCGGGTCGGCGCGGCTCTCGCGCACGGCCGATGTGGTCAGCGCCGCCCTCGACGACATGTCGGGTGCGACCTCTCCGCGCCTTCACCTCGAACTCATGGTGGCTCGCGTGCTCGCCGCTGCGGCGGAGGCGTCGACGTCGGATCCGGCCCCCGCGGCCGCGCCCGAGCGCGCGGCCGCACCGGCCCGCTCGACTCCCGCGGCTGTCTCGACTCCTGCAGCTGTCGCGACTCCTGCCGCCGTCTCGCCCCCGGCACCCGCCACGGGCTCCCCGGCTGCTGCCCCGGTGGCGACGCCGGCTGCTGCCTCCGCTGCCCCCGCTGCTGCGCAGACCGCCCCCGCCGAGGAGCCCGCCGCGCGCACCGAGAACGAAGCGCCGAGCCCCGCACCGGTACCCGAGGCGGCACCCGCACCCGCACCCGAGGCGGCACCCGCACCGGAGCCCGCCGTCGCGCAGGGTCCCGTCACCCTCGAACGCATCACCGCCTCGTGGCCCGCCGTGCTGACCCGGCTCGAGAGCATCAGCCGCACGTCCTGGTTGCTGGCGACCGCGGTGCAACCGCTCGCCTACGCCACCGACACCGAGGTCCTGACGCTCGGCTTCACGAGCCAGCATGATGTCGCGAAGTTCAAGGGCACCACTCCGGGCTCCGGACCCTCGGACCATCTGCGGTCGGCGATCGAGAGCGAGCTGGGCGTGCGGGTCAAGTACCTGCCCGCACCGATGCCCACCGGTGGAGCTCCGCGGCAGTCCGCGGCGTCCGGCCCGTCGGCACCCGCCGATCCTGCTCCCGCATCGGAGCCTGCGTCAGCGGGTTCCTCCCGTCCGCAGGTCCGCAGCGCGTCGGCCTCCACCGTGACGGAGTGGGCCGTCGCGCCGATCCCGTCCGCCGTGGAGCAGCCGAGCGTGCCGCCCGCAGCCGCCGCTCCGCTTCCGGTCGACGACGAGCCCGAAGAGGTCGAAGCGGCGGCAGCCGCACCCCTGCCGCCGTCCGATGGTGCTGTCGATCGCGACGCACCGCCGCTTCCCAGTGATGACGAGGCCCCGGCATATGACGATGAGCCGCCCTACGACCCGTCGTACGAACCGCCGGTGGCGCGTCAGGCTCCGCCCGAACGGTCGGCACCGGCGCAGCGCACGGCGACAGCCCCTCCGGTCGTCATCGAGCGCGCTCCCACTGCCGGGGGAGTGCAGCGCTACGGTGAGGCCGTGATCCGCCAGGTGCTCGGCGCGACGTTCCTGCGCGAAGAGCCCTACGAGCCCCCGACGAGGTTCTCCTGATGTATGACGGCATCGTTCAGGAGCTGATCGACGAGTTCGGTCGGCTCCCCGGCATCGGCCCGAAGTCCGCACAGCGGATCGCGTTCCACATCCTCCAGACGCCGACGTTCGACGTCGCGCGTCTCGCCGAGCTGTTGAGCGAGATCCGACTCCGCGTGCGGTTCTGTGAGATCTGCGGCAACGTGGCCGAGCAGGAGCGATGCGGGATCTGCCGTGATCCGCGTCGCAGCCAGGCGCTGATCTGCGTGGTCGAAGACGCGAAGGATGTCGCCGCGATCGAGCGCACCCGGGAGTTCCGCGGGCTCTATCACGTCCTCGGCGGGGCCATCAGCCCCATCGCCGGCATCGGTCCCGACGACCTCCGGATCGCGCAGCTCATGACGCGTCTCGCCGATGGCACGGTGCAGGAGGTGATCCTCGCCACCAACCCGAACCTCGAGGGGGAGGCGACGGCGAGCTACCTGAGCCGACTGCTGACCACCATGCAGATCACCGTGTCCCGTCTCGCCTCCGGTCTGCCCGTCGGCGGCGACCTGGAGTACGCCGACGAGGTCACGCTCGGGCGCGCGTTCGAGGGCCGGCGCGTCCTGTGACGCCCAGCGCGGGTTTCTCGCGTCGCGGCTGGCTGCTCTTCGGGGCCATGGCCCTGCTGTGGGGCGTGCCGTACCTGTTCATCAGTGTCGCGGTCGAGTCGATCTCCCCGCCGGCGATCGTGGCCGGACGCACGCTGATCGCCGCGGTGCTGCTGCTGCCGTTCGCGATCCGGAGTGGCGCGCTGCGGGCCGCTCTGAAGCACTGGCCCTGGGTCCTCGCCTTCGGCGCGGTCGAGATGGCCGGTCCCTTCCTCCTGCTGGGCCATGCCGAGATGACGCTGACCTCCGGGATGACCGGGCTGCTGGTGGCAACGGTGCCGTTGTTCGCCGCTCTGATCGCCCTCGGCGGGGGCGACCGCGGGGTGCTCCGGCCCGCCCGCGCAATCGGCCTGCTCGTCGGATTCCTCGGTGTCGCCGTCGTGGTCGCAGGCCCGGGACTCTTCGGGGGCGAAGTGAGCCTTCTCGCTGCGGGGGAGGTGCTCCTGGTGGCCGTGCTGTACGCGACGGCTCCCTTCATCGTCGCTCGCAAGCTCAACGCCGTCCCGTCTCTGGGCACCATCACGCTGTCGCTGCTCATGATCGGGATCTTCTACCTCCCGATCGGCCTGCTCACGCAGCATCAGGTGCCCACGCTGCCGTCGATCGGGGCGCTGCTCGCGCTGGCCGTGATCTGCACGGCGGTGGCGTTCCTCGCGTTCTTCGCGCTCATCCGCGAGGTGGGGCCGGTACGTGCTCCGCTGTTCACGTACGTCAACCCGGTGGTCGCGATCGTCCTCGGGGCGATCGTCCTCGCCGAACCGTTGACGCCGGGTCTGCTCCTCGGGTTCCCGCTGATCATCGTCGGGTGCTGGTTCGCCGCCACGGGCGGTCGCCTGCGCCCGGTGTCTGCGCAGGCGCTCCCACCGACGCTCTGATCGCCGAGGCACCGTTCCTCGCCGTCGGAAGCGATGACACATGCGCAGCAGGGCATACGCGCCGATCATAGAATGAGCGTGGGCGGATCCGCCCGACATCCCAGGGAGTGATCGTGGCCCTCATCGTGCAGAAGTACGGCGGCTCGTCCGTCGCCGACGCAGAGAGCATCAAGCGCGTCGCCAAGCGCATCGTCGACACGCGTCGTGCCGGTCATGACGTGGTCGTGGCGGTCAGCGCCATGGGTGACACGACCGATGAGCTGTTGGAGCTCGCGGACGAGGTCGCCCCGATCCCCGCACCGCGTGAGCTCGACATGCTGCTCTCCAGCGGAGAACGCATCTCGATGGCGCTGCTGGCCATGGCGATCCACTCGATGGGATTCGAGGCGCGGTCATTCACCGGCAGCCAGGCGGGCATGATCACGGATTCCCAGCACGGTGCCGCACGCATCGTCGACGTGACGCCGATTCGTCTGCGCGAAGCCCTCGATGAGGGGGCGATCGTGATCGTCGCCGGGTTCCAGGGCTTCAACCGCGACACCAGGGACATCACGACGCTCGGCCGTGGAGGATCCGACACCACGGCCGTCGCTCTCGCCGCCGCGCTCGATGCCGACGTGTGCGAGATCTACAGTGACGTGGACGGCATCTTCACTGCGGACCCGCGCGTCATCCCGAAGGCGCAGAAGCTCGATCACGTCTCCAGCGAGGAGATGCTCGAGCTGGCCGCCAACGGCGCCAAGGTGCTGTACATCCGCGCCGTCGAGTACGCACGCCGTCACGGCGTCCTCATTCATGCTCGGTCGACCTTCTCGTCGGCCGAGGGCACATACGTTCTGGGCGAGGGCATGAAGAACCCGCGCGAAGCCGAGGGAGCAGTCATGGAAGAACCGATCGTCGCCGGTGTCGCCACCGACTTCAGCCAGGCCAAGATCACGGTCGCGGGCGTGCCCGACGTGCCGGGCAAGGCCGCGGAGATCTTCAAGATCGTCGCGAAGTCGGGCGCGAACGTCGACATGATCGTGCAGAACGTCTCTGCGACCGGACGCACCGACATCTCCTTCACGGTTCCCAAGGCGGATGCGGCGGCTGCGCTCAAGGCGCTCGCCGGCGATCAGACCGAAGTCGGGTTCCAGAACCTGATCCACGACGATCAGATCGGCAAGCTCTCGGTCGTCGGCGCGGGAATGCGCACGCACTCGGGGGTCTCGGCGACCCTCTTCGAGGCGCTGTCGGCCGGCGGCATCAACATCGAGATGATCTCCACCTCGGAGATCCGCATCTCGGTGGTGCTGCGCGACACCGACCTGACCGAGGCAGCGCGGACGGTGCACACCGCCTACGGACTCGACGGCGACGCCGAAGCCACGGTCCACGCCGGCACCGGCCGCTGATCTCTGCCGATCGTCGCCGTTTTCCTGACACAGGTGAGTGGTCTCGGAGCGCAGAGCCGACGGTCCGTCGCGGCACGGTAGACTCACCGAAACCCTGACACCGGCGCCAGGCGCAGCATCCACATCCCGACGCCGCGCCCGAAGCCTCGTACGCAGTACCGCACGACGCCAAGGAACATCATGACCCGCATCTCCGAATCAGGACTCTCCGTCGCCATCGTCGGCGCCACCGGCCAGGTGGGCACCGTGATGCGCGAGATTCTCGCCGAGCGGTCGTTCCCGATCCGCGACCTGCGGCTGTTCTCATCCGCACGCTCCGCGGGCACGGCCATCGAGTTCGGCGGCGCGACCGTCATCGTCGAAGACGTCGAGACGGCGGATGCCTCGGGCATCGACATCGCCCTGTTCTCGGCAGGAGCCACCGCGAGCCGTGCCTATGCGCCGCGTTTCGCCGCCGCCGGCGCCGTGGTCGTCGACAACTCCAGCGCCTGGCGGATGGACCCCGAGGTTCCCCTCGTGGTCAGCGAGGTCAACCCGCACGCGATCGACGATCGCCCCAAGGGCATCATCGCGAACCCGAACTGCACCACCATGGCGGCCATGCCGGTGCTGAAGGCCCTCGACGCCGAGGCCGGCCTCGAGCGGCTCATCGTGTCGACCTACCAGGCGGTCTCCGGCTCCGGACTCGCCGGCGCCCAGGAGCTCCTCGGCCAGGTCGAGGGAGTGCTCGCGCAGGGCGACACCCTCCGCCTCGTGCACGACGGTTCGTCCGTCGATTTCCCGGAGCCCGAGAAGTACATCGCTCCGATCGCCTTCGACGTGATCCCGTTCGCCGGCAATCTGGTCGAAGACGGGGACAACGAGACGGACGAGGAGAAGAAGCTCCGCAACGAGAGCCGCAAGATCCTCGAACTCCCCGATCTCCGGGTCGCGGGCACCTGCGTGCGTGTCCCGGTCTTCACCGGTCACTCCCTCTCGATCAACGTCGAGTTCGCCCGTGCCATCTCGCCTGAGCGTGCGCGCCAGGTCTTGAGCGCGGCTCCCGGCGTGGTCCTCGACGAGGTCCCCACGCCGCTGCAGGCTGCCGGCAAGGACCCCAGCTTCGTCGGTCGCATCCGGGCCGATCAGTCCGCGCCGGAGGGCAAGGGGCTCGTGCTGTTCCTCAGCAACGACAACCTCCGCAAGGGAGCCGCACTGAATGCGGTGCAGATCGCCGAGGTCCTCGCGGAGCGTCTCGCCGTCGTACGCTGATCTCTTCGCCGCGGACACCGTCGCATGGTCCGCGGTGGCGTGCCCGCGAACTAGACTGGTTCGGTGACTGAAAACGTCGATGTCGTCCTGATCGGCGGTGGCATCATGAGCGCCACCCTGGGTACTCTGCTGCACGAACTGCAGCCGGAGTGGAAGATCGTCGCCTTCGAGCGACTCTCCGATGTGGCCCAGGAGAGCTCGAACCCGTGGAACAACGCCGGCACGGGTCACGCCGCCCTGTGTGAGCTGAACTACATGCCGCAGCAGGGGGATGCCCCGCTGGACCCCGCCAAGGCGGTGTCGATCAACGAGCAGTTCCAGCAGAGTCGCCAGTTCTGGTCGTCGCTCGTGGACCGTGGTGTGCTCGATGCGCCGTCGACGTTCATCAACGCGACTCCGCACATGACGTTCGTCCGCGGTGAGAAGGACGTCGCCTACCTCAAGGCACGCTACGAGGTGCTCAAGGAGCAGCCGCTGTTCGCGGGCATCGAGTACAGCGAGGACTCGCGCGTCATCAACACCTGGGCGCCTC
The DNA here is from genome assembly GCF_023101205.1 of Microbacterium aurugineum. Taxonomy (NCBI): domain Bacteria; kingdom Bacillati; phylum Actinomycetota; class Actinomycetes; order Micrococcales; family Microbacteriaceae; genus Microbacterium; species Microbacterium aurugineum. Next base: position 848,722 of record NZ_CP078078.1, read on the forward strand.
TGCTGATGCAGCAGCGCCGCAAGGGCGAGCCGTTCGCCGCGACCCGCGTTCCCGCAGGAACCGACGTCGACTTCGGCGCGCTCGCCCACCAGCTCTTCGACCACCTCACCGAGTCGGGCGTGACGCTGCGCACCAACCACGAGGTGCGCAGCCTGAAGAAGCAGAAGGACGGGACCTGGCTGGTCAAGTACCGCAACAGCATCGGCCACACGCCGAACGAGGTCAAGGCGCGCTTCGTGTTCGTCGGCGCCGGTGGCTGGGCCCTCAAGCTCCTGCAGAACTCCGGGATCCCCGAGATCAAGGGATACGGTGTCTTCCCGATCGGCGGACAGTTCCTCAAGACCACGAACCCGAAGATCGTGGCGCAGCACAAGGCGAAGGTGTATTCGCAGGCCTCGGTCGGTGCGCCGCCGATGTCGGTCCCGCACCTCGACACCCGCGTCGTCGATGGGGAGTCCTCGCTCATGTTCGGGCCGTTCGCGACGTTCAGTCCGAAGTTCCTGAAGAACGGATCGATGCTCGACATCGTGTCGCAGGTGCGGGCGCACAACCTGCTCCCGATGCTGCAGGTGGCGGTGAAGAACCCCGACCTCATCACCTACCTGGTGGGCGAGCTGCTGAAGAACCACACCAAGAAGGTCGACAGTCTGCGGACCTTCATGCCGACGGCGAAGGATGAGGACTGGACCCTCATCGACGCCGGTCAGCGTGCGCAGGTGATGAAGAAGGACCCGGAGAAGGGCGGCATCCTGCAGTTCGGCACGGAAGTGGTCTCGTCTGCGGATGGCTCGATCGCCGGGCTCCTCGGTGCCTCGCCCGGCGCGTCCACGGCGGTCCCGATCATGCTGGGTCTGTTGAAGACCTGCTTCCCGTCGGAGTACCCCGCCTGGGAGCCCGAGCTTCGCGCCCTGATCCCCACGTTCGGCCAGAAGCTGAACACGGATGCGGCGCTCGCGGAGGAATCCACGGAGGCGACCGCCGCCACCCTCGGCATCAACGCCTGAGCTCGACCCGTGGCGAAGCTCTACTTCCGCTACGGCGCGATGAACTCCGGCAAGTCGACCGCCCTGCTCCAAGCCGCGTACAACTACGAGGAGCGCGGACAGCACGTGCTGCTCGCGAAGCCGGAGATCGACACCAAGGGTGCGGCCGAGATCGAGAGTCGGCTCGGCGTCACCCGTCAGGTCGACTTCCTCGTCGGGCAGGCCGACGACGCCCGCGAGCTGTTCACCCAGCATCGTGACCGCCTCCGTCGTTCCACGGATGAAGAACTGCTCCCCGGCGGGCCCGTGGATGTGGCATGCCTCCTCGTCGACGAGGCACAGTTCCTCACTCCGTCGCAGGTCGACGATCTCTTCCGGATCGCTGTGGAGGACGGGGTGCCGGTGATGGCATACGGCATCCGGAACGACTTCCTCACGCACGCTTTCCCCGGATCCGCGCGGCTGCTCGCGATCGCGCACTCGCTCGAGGAGCTCAAGACCATCTGCCGGTGCGGGCGGAAGGCCGTGTTCAACGGCCGGGTGGTCGGCGGGCGCTTCGTCTTCGACGGCGATCAGGTCGCGATCGACGAGGGCGCGGTCGGAACGGCTTCCCCCGAGCTGACGACCTACGAGTCGCTGTGCGGGACGTGCTACCTCGACGAATCGGGTGGGCGCCTGGGCTGAGCCCCCTCCCGGTCCTGCTCCCGCGGTGGTTTCGCCGCCCCCTCGCGTTCACAACTCCGCAGATCCTCGACCGGATCCTGCGGTGACGCCGCTCCGCAGGGGGTTTCGTGAATTCCTTGCGGAGTTGTGCACCTGAACGAACCCGAGGCTGCCTGTGTTGCGTGGTCTGACCACAGGAGGATACGCTGTGGTCAGACCACAGGAGGATCGATGGGTGAACAGCCGGCGCGCGCCTGGCAGCTCGTGCTCGAACACATCGAGCGCGACCTCCTCGACGCTCGTCTGGGCCCGGGGGACAGGCTCCCTTCGGAGCGTGACCTCGCGAGCGAGCTCGGTGTCGGGCGCTCCAGCGTCCGTGAGGCGTTCCGTGTGCTCGAGGTGATGGGTCTCATCCGCACCGCGACAGGTTCGGGTCCGCAGTCCGGCGCCATCGTCATCGCGACCCCGACCGGAGGGATGTCCGCGCTCCTCCGGCTGCAGGTCGCCGCGCAGGGCTTCCCGTTGGACGACGTGGTGCGCACGCGCCTGGTCCTCGAAGACGCGGTGGTGACGGCTCTCGCCGCATCCGCAGATCGCGACACGACACGCGCGCACCAGCTGCTCGAGGCGATGGACGCGACAGGCCTTGCTGCCGCGGAGTTCCTCGCCCTCGACGCCCAATTGCATCTCTCCCTCGCTGAAGCCAGCGGCAACACGGTCATCGCCGCGATGATGGCGGGCCTGCGTTCATCCATCGAGTCCTACGTGCAGGCGGGCGTCGCCGCGATCCCCGACTGGGAAGCGATGGCGGAGCGGCTGCGCACCGAACACCGGGCCCTGGTCGCCGCGATCGACGAGGGTGATGGCGATGCCGCTCGCGCTCTCGTCCATTCGCACATCACCGGCTACTACACGTCCGCGGGGCTGACCCGCGACCTCCATCCCCTGAACTGAGAGGCACACCATGGTGCAGCGCCAGCTCCCGAATCCCGTCGAACTCCTCGACCTCATGAAGTTCAAGAAGCCGGAGTTCGACGGCCGCAAGCGCCGTCTCGATGCCGCGCTCACGATCGACGATCTTCGTCTGATCGCCAAGCGCCGCACGCCCAAGGCGGCTTTCGACTACACCGATGGCGCCGCCGAGGGCGAACTCTCGCTCTCGCGCGCCCGGCAGGCGTTCCAGGACGTGGAGTTCCACCCGGGCATCCTGCGGCCCGCTCCCGACGTCGACACGAGCGTCGAGATCCTCGGCGGCCCCTCCGCGCTGCCCTTCGGGATCGCGCCCACGGGCTTCACCCGGTTGATGCAGACCGAGGGCGAGGTCGCCGGTGCCGGAGCCGCCGGCGCTGCGGGCATCCCGTTCACGCTGTCCACCCTCGGCACCACGTCGATCGAGGGCGTCACGGCCGCCAACCCGCATGGGCGCAACTGGTTCCAGCTCTACGTCATGCGCGACCGGGAGATCTCGTACGAGCTCACCCGCCGCGCCGCCGCGTCCGGCTTCGACACCCTCCAGTTCACAGTGGACACCCCGGTCGCGGGTGCCCGTCTGCGGGACAAGCGGAACGGCTTCAGCATCCCGCCGCAGCTCACGCTCGGCACGATCATCAACGCGATCCCGCGGCCGTGGTGGTGGTTCGACTTCCTGACGACTCCGAAGCTGGAGTTCGCCTCCTTGAGCACCACGGGCGGAACGGTCGGTGAGCTGCTGGACGCCGCGATGGACCCGACGATCAGCTACGACGATCTCGACGTGATCCGTGACATCTGGCCAGGGAAGATCGTGATCAAGGGCGTGCAGAACGTCGAGGACTCGGTGCGCCTGCGTGATGCGGGAGTCGACGGCATCGTGCTCTCGAACCACGGCGGACGACAGCTCGATCGTGCGCCGATTCCGTTCCATCTCCTGCCCGAGGTGCGACGGGCCGTCGGCGACGACTTCACGGTCATGATCGACACCGGCATCATGAACGGTGCCGACATCGTCGCCGCCGTGGCGCTCGGGGCGGACTTCACCCTGATCGGGCGCGCGTACCTCTACGGCTTGATGGCCGGCGGGCGCCAGGGGGTCGACCGGACGATCGCGATCCTGCGCAGTGAGATCGAGCGCACGATGCGTCTGCTGGGGGTCTCCTCACTTGCGGAGCTCGAACCGGGACACGTCACTCAGCTCACGCGCCTGGTGCCCGTGGCGAGGGCGGCTGCGGACGCGCGCACGCGCACGCGCTGAGCGGGAGTGGCGGGGCGACCCCCGGACAGGCTCAGGCCTGCGGGGCGACGGCCCTGCGGCGCGGCGGCCACGGCACCAGCATCGACGTCGTCCGGCGATACTCGGCGTAGGCCGGATACTTCGACGCGGTGATCGACTCGGTGAAGACCGTCGAGCCGATGAAGAGCACCGTCAGCAGGGCAGGGCCGATGATCGTCGGATTCAGGACGCCACCGAGCACACCCGCGCCCGCCGCAGTGGCGGCCGTCGCACCGATCGCGTAGAGGGCCCACCACTGTGCCTGCTCGAAGAAGAAGTTCGGGTGTCGGCTGTAGCGGAACAGCCCGGTGGTCGCGAAGCCGGGGGAGAGGGAGCCGCCCGCCCGCTTCTTGCGCTGATGGAAGGCCCACTGCTGCTGGTCGGCGATGGTCTCGCCGACCAGGAAGGCGAGGAACGCCGCGATGAAGAGCGCGTCCCACCCCGTGAGCGCCGAGGGGTTCTGCGCGGCGACGAGGGCCGGCAAGGTGATGAGGACGAGCAGTGTCATCTGATAGCCGATGATGAACAGCAGGTTGAAGATCTGGAACTGCCAGGGCCGCATGCGTGCGCGAAGAATCGCCCAGCGGTAGTCCTCCATGCCCGTGTAGCCGCCCTTGCGCGCGAAGTTGAAGGTCAGGCGGGCTCCCCAGGCGGTCACGAGCACCCCCATCAGCACGACGCGCGCCGATCCGTCGCCCTGTGCGAAGGCACCGGCGACGAAGATCCACACGTAGGCCACGGGCACGATCGACCAGGCGCGGTCGACCCACGAGGTGTCGCGGGTGGCCAGGGACAGGATCCAGCAGGCCGCGCTGGTGGCCGCGGCGACGATGATCACGATCAACAAGGCGTCCATGTCGCCATGCTAGGGCCACGCGGTGACGTCGTGCCGTGCGACACCGCGGCGGCTCAGAGCGAGCGCAGGAGCTCGTCGAGCTTATCGGCGGTGTCTTCCCAGCCGTCGACGGCGACCGACGGCACGCCGATGGCCAGCACCGGGTAGTCGTTCCCGCCCTCGTCGAGCCGGTCGCCGTAGAACAGCATGTCCGTGAGCGGGATCCCGGTGTGAGCGGCGAGCTGCGTCATCCCGAAGGCCTTGTCGATGCCGGCGCGGGTGATGTCGATCGAGGTCGATCCGCCGGAGCGCACCTCGAGGCCGGGGAGGCGGGCGGCGACCGCATCCCGCAGAGCCGCGCGCTTCGCCCCGGTCGGATCCCAGTCGTGCTTGGCTTCGCGCGGGGCGCGCTGGCCCAGCGCAGAGAAGGTGATCTGCGATCCGCGGTCCTCGAGGATCTCGCCCCAGGGGTCCGCTTCCCAGAGCCCGAGACGCTCGGCCTCTTCGCGCAGAGCGGTCAGGGCCGCCTGCTTCTCGTCATCGCTGAGGTCGTGCGCGTAGACGGGCACGAAGTCCGCCCCGTCGTGGCGCAGATACCGCGTGCCGCAGGTGGGCAGCAGATGGAGTCGTGCGAGCGCAGCAGGGTCCGCGTCACCGAGGCGGGCGACGACTTGCGAGCGGAACTGCGCCTCGTTGCCGCCCGAGATGATCGCGACGTCGACGGTGCGCAGCAGGGCCCGCAGCTGTTCGGCGATGCGCGGGTCGATCACTCCCTTGGACGGCGCGAGCGTGTCGTCGAGATCGAAGGCGACGAGGACAGGCGTGGTCATGGTGTCTCCAGCCTAGAAGGTGGGCGCGGGGAGGCTCGCGGGGCGAACAGCAGGGTGCACATGACAGCGAGGGCCACGCCGAACACGGCGCCCGTGGAGTTCGCCAGGACATCGGTGAGGGTCGCCGCACGATGGGGGAGTGCGAGGTGCTGAACTGTCTCGATCGCCAGGGAGAGCGCCGGTCCGACGAGCAGTGCGAGAGGCCAGACACGGCGGGGGAGCAGCACGAAGGCGAGGATGCCGACCGGGATGAAGACGAGGATGTTCGCCAGGATCTCGAGGCGGGTGAAGTCGAGCGACGCCCAGCCGAGGCGATGGGCCATGCCGAGGATCACGTCGAGCAGATTGGGCATCGTGTGTTCGACGCGTGAGGGCGTCAGCGTGAGCGCCGCGAGGACGAGGAGGAACGGGATGCCGAGGGCGAGAGCCCAGGCGCGGGTGAACCGGCGCGGCGGCGGGAGCAGAGACCCCATTCGTTCCCTTCGTGCGCGAAGCCGATACAGAGAAGGCCGCCCCTGAGGGCGGCCTTCCGGTGTCACTGGTCGGGGTGACAGGATTTGAACCTGCGACCTCTTCGTCCCGAACGAAGCGCGCTACCAAGCTGCGCCACACCCCGTTTGCAACCCTCCGAGTCTACAGGGAAATGCTCCGTGCGCCGAATCGAGACCGGGATCAGTTCCGGGCCGTGAGGGTGAGCAGCGTCGCCTCGGGGCGGCACGCGAAGCGGACCGGGGCGTAGATCGAGTGACCGCACCCCGCGCTGACGTTGAGCGGGACCGTGCGCCTGCCGTGCGACCAGGTGCTGAGGCCCTTGGCCTGTTTGAGCGGGATATCGCAGTTTGCGACGAGCGCACCGTATCCGGGCAGGCAGACCTGACCGCCGTGTGTGTGGCCGCCGAGGATCGCATCGGCGCCGAGGTCGGTGAATCCGTTGAGCACGCGCTGGTAGGGGGCGTGGGTGACGCCCAGCAACGGTGTCGATGCGTCGCGCGGACCGAGGGCACCGATCGCGTCGGGGAGCACATCGAGGCGGTCCCAGTCCCGGTGCGCGTCATTCACGCCGAAGGCGTCGACCACCGTGCCGGCGACCGTGAGGCGCGCTGCGGAGTTGTTGAGGTCGGTCCACCCCAGCTCGTCGGTGAAGTACCGGTCCATCGCCGCAGTGTCCAGCGGCGTCGGCTCATGGTGCTTCTTCGACGGACCGAGGAAGTAACGCAGCGGGTTGCGCGGGGAGGGAGCGGTGACGTCGTTCGACCCGTGCACGAAGACGCCCGGGATACCGGCGAGCGGATCGAACGCCCGGCGGATGCCGGCGAGGCCGTCGAGGTGGCCGAGGTTGTCGCCGGTGTTGACGATCAGATCGGGCTTCAACTCCGCGAGCGATGCCAGCCAATCCTGCTTCCGATGCTGCCACGGCGCCATGTGCGCATCCGAGAGGTGCAGGATGCGGATCGGAGCTGAACCGGCGGGGAGGGCGGGGGCGGTGACCTCGCGCACCGTGAACAGGTAGCGCTCGATGCCGATGCCCCAGACGGCGGCAGCAGCACCGACGGCCCCCACCGCGCCGAGCGCGATGAGGGCCGGGTGGGCCGTGCGGCGCGAGGCTACTCGCACGTCACTCGCACGGCGGTGGACTTGCTCGTGGCGGTGCCGGGTGCCGGATCCGTGGAGCTCACGACAGCGTTCGGCGGGTTGCACGAGTTGTCGAAGTCGATCGACGTGAAGCCGGCGGCACCCAGCGCGGCCGCCGCGTCCGCACGGGACATCCCGGCCAGGTTCCCCGGAACCGTGGTCCCCTGCCCGTTGCTGGGGGAGATCGTCACGGTCGTGCCTCCTGCGGCCTGCCCGGAGGGGTCCTGGGCGACGACGATGTTCGTCGGCTGGTCGCTGTCGACAGCCGGCCCGTCGGTGACCGAGAAGCCTCGGCTCTCCAGCGTCGACCGCGCTTCGTCCATCGTCATCCCGACGACGTTCGGCACCTCGGTGAGTACCCGCCGGGTCAGGTTGTTGTCGGGGCGGGGGAAAGCGTCTCCGCCGTAGGCGCCGTTGGCCGCAGCCTGCGCTGCCTTCGCCAGCGGGTACCGCATGTTGTTGAGCAGGTGGTCACCGGCTCGCTTCTGGTAGATGTCGGACTGGCCCTTCCAGCGCCCGGCCCACACCGCGGTCGTGACCTTGGTGCTGGACTCGATCATCATGGTCGACCAACGGTCGTGGGTTCCGGTCTTGCCGATGAGCGGGGTTCCGTCGAACGGGTTGGCGCGGGCACCGGTGCCGCCGCCGGACATCACACCCTGAAGCGCGTAGGCGGCGGTCGCCGCGACCTCCTTCGAGATGACGCCGTCGGTGCAGGACGACTTCGGGAGCTCGCGGTCCTTGCCGTCGGGGCCGACCACGCGGTCGATCGCACGCGGTGTGCAGTACTTGCCGCCGCTGGCGACCGTGGCGTAGGCGTTGGCCATGGCGATCGGGGAGATGTTCTTCGGGCCGAGCACGTCGTACGGCACGTTCTCGTCCGTGACCTTCTTGCCGCTCGCGAGGGTGACGCCCATGCGGTCGGCGACCTGGTTGATCTCGCAGATGTCCAGCTTCGAGGCCATCGCGAAGTAGCCGCTGTTCAGGGACTGTCGGGTGAAGTCCATGACGCTCGCGGTGTAGCCGCCGCCGCCGCCGAAGTTGCCGATCTCCTTGGTGTTGGTGGTCTGTGGGCTCTCGCACACGGGGATCTTCAGGTTCGTCTGCACCCGGCCGTTGAGGACCTCGTTGACGGAGTGGCCCTTCTCGAGCCAGTCGATCAGGGTGAAGAGCTTGTAGACCGATCCGACCTGGAACCCGCCCGAGTTGCCGTGCGTCGTGTCTCCGGCGAAGACCAGCGAGCTCTTCGCCAGGTCGTCCGTCGTGGTCTCATCGAACTGCGTGTTCTGCGTGATCGACAGGATGCGTCCGGTGCCCACCTCGATCGATACTCCGGCAGCACCGAAGTAGTCGTTGTCGTAGTTGGCCGGCACGATGTCCTTCATCGCCTGCGCGGCGGGGTCCTGGATGCGGTAGTCCAGCGAGGTGTAGATCTTGAGGCCCCCGCGACGGAGCAGGTCGGCCCGGTCCTGCGGCTCCTTGCCGAATGCCTCGTCGTTCAGCACGATCGACTTCACGTACTGGCAGAAGTAGGCGTTGGCGCCCGCGGAGGCACAACCCTGCGTGGGCGGGTTGAGCGAGGGAGTGATCTCGGAGGCGTCGGCCTCGTCGTACTGCGCTTGGGTGATCTTGCCGTCCGCGAGCATGCGGCCGAGCACGTAGTGACGCCGATCCTTCGTGAGGGCGTAGCCGCTCTCGGCAGTGTTGAGCGCCTCACCCTTCGAATTCGTGATGGTGCCCTCGGGCTTGTCGATGCGGTACGTGTTGGGGTTCTGCACGATGCCCGCCAGCGTCGCCGCCTGCGCGACCGTGAGCTTCGCCGAGGTCGTGTTGAAGTAGTAGTTGGCCGCGGCCTCGATGCCGTAGACCGTTCCGCCGAAGTTCGCGATGTTCAGGTAGCCGAGGAGGATATCGTTCTTCGAGAACTCCTTCTCGATCTGGATCGCGTAGCGCATCTCCTGGAGCTTGCGCTCGATGCCGTCGGCGCCCGTCGCGTTCGTCGCGTCCTTCCAGCACTGCTGCAGATCCTCGTTGTGCGTCTCCGAGGTCGTGTCGACCTTCTGCTCGCACTCCTGGATCAGCACGTTCTTCACGTACTGCTGGCTGATGGTCGATGCACCGCGGCTGGAGGTGCCGCGGACGTTGTCGATCAGCGCCTTCACCGTCGCGCCGACGTTGACGCCGCCGTGGCTGTAGAAGCTCTTGTCCTCACTGGACAGGATCGCGTCGTAGAGCACTGGGGAGACCTGCTCGTAGGTCACGGGCACACGATTCTGCTCGTAGAACGACGCGAGGGCGACGTTCTTGCCGTCGGGCGTCGTGGCGTAGATCGTGGACTGCTCCATCGGCGTACCCGGGTTGAGGTTCTCGGGGAGCTGGTCGAAGAGCGTGAGGGCCTGGGTGCCGGCGAGGCCGGTCATCGTGAGGACGGGCGTGACGCTCGCTGCGACCAGGAGTCCGGCGACGGCACTCAGCCCGACGAGCCCGACGAGTCCGCCGAGCACGCCTCTCACCGTGCGATTCTTTTGGGGCATACGCTTGATCGTAGGGGAGTTCCCTGAATACCGCCTTTGACGAGCCCGACGCGGAATCACGGCGTCGCGCCCCGATCGACAGGAGTGCCATGACCACGTGGGAGTACCTCACCACGCCGCTGCTCATCCACAACACCGCCGCGATCCTCAACAACTGGGGCAAGCAGGGCTGGGAGCTCGTCCAGGTCGTGCAGGGCCCCGAGGGTGGGCTCGTCGCCTACCTCAAGCGCCCTGTCACGGCCGAGGCTTCTGCCAACGCCGGCCTCGCTGCGGCGGAACAGGCCGCCCGCCAGTTCGAGGGGGAGCAGGCATGACCGTCGCTTCCCGCCTGGCCGAGCTCGGCATCGAGCTGCCCGCGGTCGCCGCACCGGTGGCCGCCTACGTGCCCGCGGTCGTGCACGGCGGGCTCGTGTACACCTCGGGCCAGCTGCCGTTCGTCGAAGGCGCGCTCCCCGCCGTGGGCAAGGTCGGTGCGGAGGTCTCCGCCGAGGATGCGAAGACCTACGCGCGGACCTGTGCGCTGAACGCCCTCGCCGCGGCAGCGGATGCCGCGGGTGGACTCGACCGCATCGCCGGTGTGCTGCGCGTGGGCGGATTCGTCGCCTCCGCCGAAGGCTTCACCGGGCAGCCCGGGGTCATCAACGGTGCCAGCGATGTGCTCGGCGAGATCTTCGGGGACGCCGGACGCCACGCCCGCGCAGCCGTCGGCGTCGCGGAGCTTCCCCTCGGCAGTCCGGTCGAGGTCGAGGTGGCCTTCCGCCTCGCTTGACCCGCCGCCCCGCCCGCGTGCGGGATCGAAAACGCGCCTCCCGGAAGCCCGGGAGGCGCGTTTTCGATCTTTCAGGGGCTTACTTCACCTGGGCCGAGATGATGCTCATCACTGCGGTGTCGGCGAGGGTCGTCGTGTCACCGACCTCGCGGCCTTCGGCCACATCGCGCAGCAGACGGCGCATGATCTTGCCGGATCGCGTCTTGGGGAGTTCGCCGACGATGTAGACGTCACGCGGACGCGCGATGGCGCCGATCTGCTCGCCGACCCACAGCCGCAGCAGCTGGGCGAGTCCGGCGGGCTCATGCGCCGCGAGGTAGCTCTCCTTGATGATGACGAACGCCACGACGGCCTGCCCGGTGGTCTCATCCGATGCCCCGACCACGGCGGCCTCGGCGGTGGCTTCGTGCGCCACCAGCGACGATTCGATCTCGGCGGTGGACAGGCGGTGGCCCGACACGTTCATGACGTCGTCGACGCGCCCCAGCAGCCACAGGTCGCCGTCCTCGTCGAGGCGGGCCCCGTCTCCGGCGAAGTAGTAGCCCTGGTCCTCGAACTTCTCCCAGTAGGTTTCGCGGTAGCGCTCCGGGTCGCCCCAGATTCCGCGCAGCATGCTCGGCCAGGGCTCCGTGATGACGAGCAGGCCGCCGTTGCCGTTGCCGACTTCGACACCGCTCTCGTCGACCACATCGATCGAGATCCCGGGCAGCGGCACCTGGGCGGACCCGGGCTTGGTCTCGGTGACGCCGGGGAGGGCGGAGACCATGATCGCTCCGGTCTCGGTCTGCCACCAGGTGTCGACGATCGGGGTCTTGCCTGCGCCGATGACGTCGCGGTACCACATCCACGCCTCGGGGTTGATGGGTTCGCCGACCGAGCCGAGCAGGCGCAGCGACGACAGGTCGAACTTCTGCGGGACGCTGCGGCCGATCTTCATGAAGGAGCGGATCGCGGTCGGCGCGGTGTAGAAGATGGAGACCTTGTACTTCTCGATGATCTCCCACCAGCGGCCGGGGTGCGGGGTGTCCGGCGTGCCTTCGTAGAGCACCTGGGTCGCACCGTTCGCGAGCGGGCCGTAGGCCACGTAGCTGTGCCCGGTGATCCAGCCGATGTCAGCCGTGCACCAGAAGACATCGGTCTCGGGGTGCAGGTCGAACACGTATTTGTGCGAGTACGCCGCCTGGGTGAGGTAGCCGCCGGAGGTGTGCAGGATGCCCTTCGGCTTCCCGGTGGTCCCCGAGGTGTACAGGATGAAGAGGGGGTTCTCCGCCGGGAACGCCGATGCGGTGTGCTCGGACGACGCTGCGGGGACGACGTCGTGCCACCAGACGTCGCGGCCCTCGACCCAGTCGACGTCGTTCTCGCCGCGCTTGACGACCAGCACGTGCTCGACGGTCTGCTGCTCACCGTCGCCCCGATCGGCCAGTGCCTGGTCGACCGCGGGCTTGAGCGCCGAGACACGGCCCTTGCGGTATCCGCCGTCCGCCGTGATCACCAGCTTCGCTCCGGCGTCGTCGATGCGTGAGCGCAGGCTGTCGGCGCTGAATCCGCCGAAGACGACCGAGTGGATGGCGCCGAGACGCGCGACCGCGAGCATCGAGGCGATCGCCTCGGGGATCATGGGCAGGTAGATCGCGACGCGGTCGCCCTGCCCCACTCCCAACCCTTCGAGCACGTTGGCGACACGCTTGACCTCGTCGGTCAGCTCGGCGTAGGTGATGCGGCGGGAGTCGCCGGGCTCTCCTTCCCAGTGCAGCGCGACGCGGTCGCCGTTGCCGGCCTCGACGTGACGGTCGAGGCAGTTGTACGCCACATTCAGCTCGCCGTCGTCGAACCACTTCGCGAACGGCGGATTCGTCCAATCGAGCACCTGCGTGAACGGCTTGTGCCAGTGCACGAGTTCGCGGGACTGCTCTCCCCAGAAGGCCTCGCGATCAGCCGCGGCGCGCTCGTACAGCTCCGGCGAGGAGATGGTCTGGGCGATGAATTCCTCCGACGGCGGGAATCGCCGGGTCTCATCGAGAAGGTGGTCGATCTGGCTGCTCATCGGCAGGCGCTCCTTTGCGGCATTCGGTCGTTCGAGCATGGTCGTGGGGTGGACGACCAGGTCAGGGTGAATCTATCCCCGCGGACTCCCCTCGAATACTGCCGAAAGTCGGTAGTGGTTTCGGTTTTGTGAGGACGGTTGCCTTGCGTACACTCGACGACAGCCGAGATCTCATTCCGGCCTTGGTGCGCCCGATTCCCCCGATCGTGGCCCACCGTGGGCGGCATCTCATTCCCCCCGTGAGGTGTCGCCCATTTCGTTTGGGAGCGCTCCCGCGTGACGGCTCCCGCGATGCCCGATCGACTCCTGCACGGGCGTTGCCGGATGGCACTTCTACACAGGCCTCGCTCCGCCCGTACTCGACCACGTTCTCGTGCCGGGGGTGCCGCCTAGCGTCGCTGTATGCCCGATTCGTTCGTCATCCAGCCCCGGGGAGCGGCCTCCGCCCGGACGGACTCCCTCCTCGACCCTTTGCACCTCGATCCCGCGTTCGGTCCCCTTCTCGCCCACATCGACGACACCGTGACCGATGTCTTCGTGAACGGCACGGCCGGGCTGTTCGTCGACCGCGGCAGCGGCGCGGAACCGGCGACGCAGTGGCGGGCCTCCGAGCGAGAAGTCAGGGATCTGGCGGTCGCTCTCGTCGGTCTTGGCGGACGACACCTCGATGATCAAGCGCCGTGCGTGGACGTCCGTCTCGCTTCCGGCATCCGCGTGCATGCCGTGCTCGCGCCGGTCTCGACGACGGGAACGGCGCTCTCGATCCGCATCCCGAGGGTGCGCGCGGCGGATCTCGCGGCGCTCGCCGCCGTCGGCGCCTTCGACGCGCGCCAGCAGGCCTGGCTGCTCGGGCTCGTCGCCGACCGGGCGAACATCCTCATCACCGGGGGCACCGGAACGGGAAAGACGACGTTGCTGTCCGCGCTGCTCTCCGAGGTCCCGCCGACCGAGCGCATCGTCACGATCGAGGATGTGGCGGAGTTGCGTCCCCGGCACCCGCACCACGTCGCGCTCGAAGCCCGCCAGGCGAATCTGGAGGGGGCGGGCGGGATCACCCTTGCTCGCCTGGTGCGGGAGTCCCTGCGTATGCGGCCCGATCGGCTGGTGGTCGGGGAGTGTCGAGGGGAGGAGGTGCGTGAGTTGCTCAGCGCGCTCAACACCGGGCACGACGGGGGAGCGGGCACGATGCACGCCAGCGGTCTGCGCGACGTGCCCGCCCGACTCGAGGCGCTCGGTGCGCTCGCGGGAATGGATGCCACCGCGCTCGCACGGCAGGCGGTGAGCGCGTTCTCCGTGGTTCTCCATCTCGATCGAACCCCGGATGGTGTCCGTCGGATACGCCAGGCCGGTCGCCTCGTGCTCGTGGCCGATCGCCTGGATATCGAGGAGGTGTCTCCGTGGTGATCCGACTCAGGCAGGCGCACCGCAATGAGTCGGCAGGCGCCGCGGAAGCCGCGACATCGGTGCAGACGCTGGCGGTGCTGTTGCAGGCGGGCGCGGTTCCTCTCACTGCGTGGCGACATCTCGCAGGCACCGGCGACCCGCATGCGGTGGCCGTGGTCGGGCGGGTCGACGAGGGCGTCCCTCTCCTCTCGGCGATCGAAGCCGAGCGGGGGGCGTGGACCGATCTCGCAGCCGCGTGGGAGATCGCGACGACCGTCGGCGCACCTCTCGCGGAGGTGCTCCGGATCATCGCGGAGTCGCTGCGCGATGCCGCCTCGGCAGCCGACGACGTCCGCATCGCCCTCGCGGAACCCGCCGGAACAGCCCGTCTGCTGCTCTGGATGCCGCTCGCGGGGCTCCTTCTCGGATTCGCGCTCGGCTTCGACACCCTCGGCGTCATCGTCGGCAACCCCCTCGGCGCCGGGTGCGTGGTCGTGGGCCTGCTCCTGGTGCTGGCGGCGCGACAGTGGACGAAGGGACTTCTGCGGCAGGCGAAGCCAGGGCCGGGCACGCCAGGGATGCGCGCGGAACTCGTGGCCGTCGCGCTCGCCGGAGGAGCGTCCATCGACCGGGCGCTTGCACTCGTGGACGACAGCTCCGCTTCCGGAGGGAGTGACGAGCGGATCCGCGCCGTGCTCGATCTGTCCCGAGCGGCGGGGGTGCCCGCGGTGGAACTGCTCCGCGCGTCCGCGGCGCAGGACCGCCATGCCGCTCGGGTCGGAGGCCGTCTCCGCGCGGCGAAGCTCTCGACACGACTCCTGATCCCTCTCGGAGTGTGCACCCTGCCGGCGTTCCTCCTGCTCGGTGTGGCCCCGATGCTCCTGAGCGTCCTGTCATCGACACCCTTGCCGTTGTGATCGCCCCCGTGGCTATCCGTCCTCCATACGAACATCTCAGAGAAAGAAGGAACACCATGACGACCATTCCCCGACTCGACCGGCGCAGGGCGGCGATGCTGTTCGGCGACGACACCGGTGCGGCCACAGCGGAGTACGCGATCACGACCATGGCGGCTGTCGCGTTCGCCGGTCTCCTCGTCGTGATCATGAGATCCGATGAAGTCCGCGGCATCCTGACGGATCTCGTGCGGCGCGCCCTGACCGTGTCGTGAGGAGGCTGCGGATCATGGCCCGGCGGCGACGACGGACGACATCGCTCATCACCATCGGGGGAGAGCGGGGATCGGTCGCGGCAGAGCTCGCGCTCGCCGTGCCCGCTGTGGTGCTGGCGCTGCTGCTGGGCGCGGGTGCGCTCGGAGCGGCGTCGCGTCAGGTCGCGCTGCAGGATGCGTCGGCCGATGCCGCTCGCCTGCTCGGTCGGGGAGAAGGACTCGGCGCCGCGGAGGGGGTTGTGCGTGCGGCGGTCCCCGGCGCCGGGGTATCCGCGTCGCGCCGCGGTGAGCTCGTCTGCGTCACCTCGTCGGTGGAGGTCTCGTGGGGTGCGGCGGTGCGGATGCCCTTGCGGGCGTCGAGCTGCGCGCTCGACGGAGGACTCTGATGGCGGGCACGGCGCTCGCTGCGGGCGTCCTCGCCGTGGCGGCCGCGCTGTCCCTCGGCTTGGCGGCCGTGGCCGGTGCTTCGGTGACGGGGCAGCGGGCGGCGGCCGCTGCGGATGCCGCGGCACTCGCCGCGGCCGATGCCGCCAGCGGCGCCGTGCCGACCTCGACGGAGCCGTGCGCCCTCGCCGCGACGGTCGCAGAGGCGGCCGGTGCCGACCTCACCGGATGCGTTCTGGAGGGCTTCGTGGCGACCGTGGAGGTGCAGGCGGCGTACGCTGGACTCGCAGCCGTCTCCCGAGCCCGTGCCGGGCCACCCGAGGGACAGTGACGGCCGCGCGACCTCGCTCACTGTGAATGACCCCACACAGTGGTGTGTATGGTGTGCTTCGAAGAAAGGACGCACCCTTGGCTGAAGGCAAGAAGCTCGTCATCGTCGAGTCCCCGACGAAGATGCGGTCTATTCAGGGATACCTCGGCGACGGCTACGAGGTGCTCAGCTCCGTCGGCCACATCCGCGACCTCGCCGACAAGAAGGACATTCCGGCGGAGGACAAGCAGGCCTACGGGAAGTACTCGATCGACATCGACAACGGGTTCGACCCGTACTACGTCGTGTCCGATCGCAAGACCAAGACGGTCGCCGAGCTCAAGCGCGCCCTCAAGAGTGCCGACGAACTCCTGCTCGCGACAGATGAGGACCGCGAAGGCGAGGCGATCGCCTGGCACCTTCTGGAGACCCTCAAGCCCAAGGTCCCGGTCAAGCGCATGGTCTTCCATGAGATCACCAAGGATGCGATCCAGGCGGCCGTCGGCAACACCCGCGAGCTCGACCACGACCTCGTCGATGCCCAGGAGACCCGCCGCATCCTCGACCGTCTGTACGGCTGGGACGTCTCCCCGGTGCTCTGGTACAAGGTCAAGACCGGAATCTCCGCAGGACGCGTCCAGTCGGCGGCGACCCGACTCATCGTCGACCGGGAGCGTGAGCGCATGGCGTTCACCTCCGCCGAGTACTGGGACGTCGACGCCGCAGCCGCGGCGACCGGCACGTCCTTCAAGATCCGCCTCGTCCGCGTCGACGGCGGCCAGCTCGCACGAGGCGCCGACTTCGACGACGACGGGAAGCTCAAGAAGGCCGTCGTCGTCCTCGATGAAGCCGCGGCTTCCGCTCTCGCCGAGGCGATCGACGCGGTCGGCTCCGGCTCCGTCACCAAGGTCGAGGCCAAGCCGGGAACGCGCAGCCCCTACGCGCCCTTCACGACCTCGACGATGCAGCAGGAGGCCGGGCGCAAGCTCTCCATGGGAGCCAAGCAGGCGATGGGTGTCGCCCAGCGGCTGTACGAGAAGGGGTACATCACCTATATGCGTACCGACTCCACGTCGCTGAGCACCCAGGCGGTGCAGGCGGCGCGGAGCCAGGCGGTGGCCCTCTACGGTGATGCCGCCGTGCCGCTGAAGCCGCGGGTCTACAAGTCCAAGAGCAAGAACGCGCAGGAGGCGCACGAGGCCATCCGTCCCTCGGGCGACAACTTCCGGACGCCGGCATCGCTGTCGTCCGAGCTCGATCGCGATGAGCAGCGCCTCTACGACCTCATCTGGAAGCGCACGGTTGCCAGCCAGATGGCCGACGCGAAGTACGAGACCACCACGGTCACCATCGCCGTCGATGCCGCGGGGAAGAAGGCCGAGTTCACGGCGTCCGGAACCGTCTACACCTTCAAGGGCTTCCTCGAGGCCTACGAGGAGGGGCGGGACGAGAAGCGCGGTGACGCGGATGCCGCAGAGAACCAGTCGCTCCCGGCCGTCGCCGTGGGCGATCAGCTCGCGGTGTCGGACGCTGAGGCGAAGGGCCACCGCACCACGCCGAAGCCGCGCTACACCGAGGCTTCGCTCGTCAAGGTGCTCGAGGAGAAGGGCATCGGTCGTCCCTCCACTTTCGCGTCGATCCCCGAGACGATCCTCGACCGCGGCTACGCCGTCAAGCGCGGCCAGGCCCTGGTGCCGACGTGGCTGGCGTTCAGCGTGGTGCGTCTGCTCGAAGAGCATTTCGCGGACCTCGTCGACTACGACTTCACGGCAGCGCTCGAAGACGACCTCGACACCATCGCGCGCGGTGAACAGAACCGTGTCGAATGGCTCAAGTCGTTCTACTTCGGCTCGGACTCGCACGTCGGTCTCCGTCAGGTCGTCGACAACCTCGGCGAGATCGATGCGCGTGCGCTGAACTCCACGCGCATCACCGACACGGCCACTCTCCGCTTCGGCAAGTACGGCCCGTACCTCGAGGTCGCCGACCCCGAGAACCCGGAGGCGAAGCCGCGCATCGTGAACGTGCCGGAGGAGCTGGCGCCCGACGAGCTGACAGCGGAGAAGGCACAGGAGCTCATCGATGCTCCTGTCGCGGGCGACCGTGTGCTCGGGGAGAACCCGGCGAACGGCAAGATCGTCGTCGTCAAGGACGGCCGCTTCGGGCCTTATGTGCAGGAGAACGATCCGGTGGCGGAAGACGCCGCGATCGATGAAGCGACCGGAGAGGTCGTCGAGGCCCCGAAGCCGAAGCGCGGAGCGAAGAAGGACGCGGCACCCAAGCCGCGGACGGCATCGCTCTTCCGTTCGATGTCCGTCGATGAGATCGACCTCGACACGGCGCTGCAGCTGCTCAGCCTCCCGCGCGTGGTGGGTGTCGACCCGGAATCCGGTGATGAGATCACGGCGCAGAACGGCCGCTTCGGTCCGTACTTGAAGAAGGGCACCGACTCCCGCTCCCTCGAGAGCGAGTCGCAGATCTTCAGCATCACGCTCGAGCAGGCGCTCGAGATCTACGCGCAGCCGAAATACGGTGCCGGTCGACGGGCGTCGAGCGCGCTCGCCGAGTTCGAGGCCGATCCCGTCAGCGGCAAGCCGATCCGCATTCGCGACGGTCGTTTCGGGGCGTACGTCACCGACGGAGAGACCAACGTGACCATCCCGCGTGGTCAGACCGTCGAAGACATCACCTTCGAGATCGCGGTGCAGATGCTCGCCGACAAGCGCGCCAAGGGGCCGGCCCCCAAGCGGGGAGCAGCGAAGAAGGCTCCGGCGAAGAAGGCGCCAGCCAAGAAGGCGGCGGCCAAGGCGACCTCCGCGAAGAAGGCTCCCGCGAAGAAGGCCCCGGCGAAGAAGGCCCCGGCGAAGAAGACGACAGCGGCGACATCGGCCGCGCGGTCGGCGGCGGCGAAGAAGGCGGCGGCCACCCGTGCGGCGAACGCGGCCGCGAAGGCCGCCGAGAAGGCGGACTCGTGACCTCAGGCCGCGGGGTGTGGATCACACTCGAAGGCGGCGACGGGTCCGGCAAGACCACGCAGTCGAACCTGCTCGCCGAGTGGCTCGTGGCTGCGGGTCGCACGGTCGTGCGCACGCGGGAACCGGGCGGCTCCGAGGTCGGCCAGCTGATCCGTGACATCGTGCTGCATCACCGTGGTGACATCGCGCCGCGCGCGGAGGCGCTGCTGTACGCGGCCGACCGTGCGCATCACGTCGCGACCGTCGTGCGACCGGCGCTCGAGCGTGGCGACGTCGTGCTGCAGGACCGCTACCTCGATTCGTCCGTGGCGTATCAGGGAGCCGGGCGCGTGCTCGATGCGAAAGAGATCCGCGACCTGTCGCTCTGGGCCGCGGAAGGTGCCCTTCCCGACTTGACCGTGCTTCTCGACCTCGATCCCGCGGCAGCACGCACCCGTCTCGACTCGGCGGACAAGCCGTTCGACCGCCTCGAGGCCGAGCAGGAAGAGTTCCACGGCCGGGTCCGCGATGCCTACCTCGCGCTCGCCGACGCCGAGCCCGACAGGTTCCTGGTTCTGGACGCCGCTGCCTCTCCCGAGAGCATCGTCGAACGGATCCGCGCGCGGGTCGGAGAGCTGCTCGGCTGATCAGGCCGCGGCTCTCCGCGCGGGGAGGTCAGGGTCCCGACGAGGTCGGTGGTCCCGATTAGGCTGAGTACATGCCCCAGACCGTTCCCGCTCCCTTCCCGTGGGTGGATGTGTGGGGGCAGGACGCCGCGGTCGACACGCTCCGTGCCGCCGCCTCCGATCCCGCCGCGCTGTCGCACGCCTGGCTGATCACCGGTCCACCCGGATCAGGAAGATCGACCCTGGCCTATGCCTTCGCGGCCGCGCTGATTGCCGATCACCCCGACGACGAGAACGTGATGCGGCAAGTGCTGGCGGGCACGCATCCCGACGTCACCGCGCTGCGCACCGACAAGGTCATCATCACGATCGCCGAGGCCCGAGGCCTGGTGGAGCGCTCCTACTTCGCCCCCTCCGCCGGGCGATATCGCGTGATCGTGGTCGAAGACGCCGACCGCATGGTCGAGCGCACGTCCAACGTGCTCCTGAAGGCGCTCGAGGAGCCGCCGGAGCAGACGGTCTGGATCCTGTGCGCCCCCAGCGAGGCCGACCTCCTGCCCACGATCCGCTCTCGCGTGCGGTCGTTGCGGCTGACGGAACCGGACGTCGACGATGTCGCGCGTCTCATCAGCCTGCGCACGGGGGCGGACGAGGCCATCGCCGAGCAGGCCGCTCGGCACGCGCAGCGCCACATCGGCATGGCCCAGAGGCTCGCGACCGACGATGCGGCGCGCCGTCGCCGCGACGAGACGCTGCGATCCGTCCTCGGTGTACGCGGTGTCGGCGATGCCGTCGAGGTCGCCGGCCGGATCATCCAGGCCGCGACGGAGGATGCGAAGGCGCTCACGGCCGAGCGTGATGCGAGCGAACGCGCCTCCCTGCTGCGCACGATCGGCATCGCGGAGGGGCAGGCGGTGCCGCCGGCGCTGCGCACCCAGCTGTCCGCGCTCGAAGACGATCAGAAGAAGCGCGCCACCCGGAGTCTGCGCGACGGGATCGACCGGGTGCTCACCGACCTGCAATCGCTGTTCCGTGACGTCGTGATGCTGCAGTTCGACCGTGGCGGCGACCTCATCAACCGAGAACTCCGTCCCGAACTCGAGGAGCTCGCGGCCGTCTGGCCCGTGACCCGTACTCTTGTCGTACTTGACCACCTAGCCGAGACGCGGCAGTCCCTGGAGCGCAATGTCGCTCCGCTGCTCGCCCTGGAGAGCTTGCTCGTGACGATCGCGAGCGGGAGGAAACCGTGAACAACCGATCGACTTCCCGCTTCCGGCGTGCCCTCGGGGTCATCGCCGGCCTCGCCGCGGCTTCCGTCGCCCTCTCCGGCTGCCTCTACGCGATGATCCCCGAGCAGTCCTCGCGGCCGTCCACGACCGCCGCTCCCGATACCGAGGGTGTGGCAGAAGACCTGCTGCCGTTCTACTCGCAGGAATTGACCTGGACCGAGTGCGGCACCGGCTTCGACTGCACCGACGTCACGGCTCCGCTCGACTGGGAGAACCCGGCAGCGGGCGACATCACGCTCGCGGTCGTGCGCCACCGGGCGGAGGGGACCCCGGTCGGCTCGCTGCTGACCAACCCCGGTGGCCCTGGTGCCAGCGGTGTGGACCTCGTCCTGAACAACCTCGGATTCGCCGTCGGGGCCGACCTCATCGAGAACTTCGATGTGATCGGCTTCGACCCGCGCGGAGTCGGCGACTCGACCGCGGTGACCTGCTACGACGCCCCCGAGATGGACGACTACCTCTACGGCATCCCCGCCGCCGCCCGCGGTACCGCGGAGTGGGAGGCCGAACTGCTCGACGCGCATAAATCGTTCGCCGAAGCGTGCGATGCGAACAGCGGCGGGATCCTGCCCTACGTCACCACCGTCAACGCCGCCCGCGACATGGATCTGATCCGTGCCGTGCTGGGCGACAAGCAGCTGAACTACCTCGGCTACTCGTACGGCACATTCCTCGGCGCGACCTACGCCAAGCTCTACCCCGAGAAGGCCGGGCGTCTGGTGCTCGACGGTGCGATCGATCCCGCTGTCCCCGGCCTCGAGGTCGGCGCGACGCAGGCACTCGGTTTCGAATCGGCGCTGCGCGCCTACATGCAGAGCTGCCTCGACTCCGGGGAGTGCCCGTTCGCCGGAACGGTCGATGAAGCGATGGCCGATCTCGGAGCGCTGCTGGCGAGCGTCGATCGCACGCCGTTGCAGAGCGGAGACGGTCGACTCATGGGCGCGGACACCCTGCTGACGGGCATCATCGCGGCGCTCTATTCGCAGGACAACTGGGGATTCCTCACGCAGGCGCTCGATGAGGCTCTGCAGGGCGACCCGACCTCGGCGTTCCTCCTCGCCGACTTCTACAACAGCCGCGAAGACGGCGTCTACATCGACAACTCCACCGAGGCGTTCCGCGCATACAACTGCATGGACTACCCAGTGGAGGACGACCCCGCCGCGGAAGCCGCCATCGATGCCAAGATCGCCGAGGGTGCCCCGACCATCGCGCCGTATTGGAGCGGTCCGGATTCCTGCGAGGTCTGGCCCTATCCGCCGACCGGAACCCGGGGTGAGATCACGGCCGAAGGTGCGGGACCCATCCTGGTGATCGGGACGACCAACGACCCGGCGACCCCGTACGAGTGGTCCGAATCGCTCGCGGATCAACTGGAGGAGGGCGTTCTCATCACTCGCGTGGGCGAGGGGCACACCGGCTACAACAAGGGCAACATCTGCGTCGACGACGCGGTCGAGGCGTTCCTGCTCGACGACGTGGTGCCCGAAGACGGCCTCCGCTGCGAGTGAGACCGGCCCGATTCGCGAGCGAGCGCGAGACAGGGTAATATCGGTGATCGCGCCGCTCACGCGTCGCACGCCGCTTTAGCTCAGTCGGCAGAGCATTTCACTCGTAATGAAAAGGTCGTCAGTTCGATTCTGACAAGCGGCTCCGAAGGCCCCGTGATGCGAAGAACATCACGGGGCCTTTCCCGTCCCCACGGCGTAACCTCGAAGTATGAGTAGAGCGCTTCTCATCGTCGATGTGCAGAACGACTTCACCGAGGGCGGTGCGCTCGAGGTCGTGGGCGGTGATGCGGTGGCCTCCGCCGTCACGGGCTACCTCGCCGCGCACGCCACGGACTACGAGGTGATCATCGCCTCCCGCGACTGGCATGACGCCGAGGGGGACAACGGCGGTCACTTCGCCGAGACGCCGGACTTCATCGACTCCTGGCCGGTGCACTGCGTCGCCGGGACCCCGGGGGCCGACTACGATCCGCTCCTGGTGACCGATTCCGTGACCCACCACGTCCGCAAGGGTCAGGGCAAGCCCGCCTACTCGATGTTCGAGGGGGAGACCGAAGCACAGGAGACCGTCGGTGAGGTCCTGGCGGCGGCCGGCGTGCTCAGCGCGGATGTCGTCGGGATCGCGACGGATCACTGTGTCCGTGCGTCAGCGCTCGACGCGATCGCCCACGGTGTCCACGTCCGCATCCTGACCGACCTCGTCGCGGGGGTCGCTCCGGAGGCGAGTGAGACCGCGTTGGCCGAGCTCGTGCATGCCGGCGCGGAACTGGTCCAGAGCGCGGACGCGTGAGTCGTAGCGTCCTCCTGCTGCGGGCCGTGAACGTCAGCGGGCGCAACAGGGTTCCGATGGGGCGGCTGCGCGACGTGCTGGCAGCCGAGACGGACCTCGCCGATATCTCCACCTACATCGCCAGCGGGAACATCGTCTGCGCGACTCCACCGGATCCCGAGGCCGCACGCGCTGCTGTCCGTTCCGTGATCCAGCGCGAGTTCGGGGTGGACACGCCCGTGATCCATCGGACCCATGAGCAGCTGGTCTCGTCGGAGTCCGCGCAGCCCTTTCCCGAAGGGGATGTGACTTTCGTGCACGCGATGTTCCTCGAGGGGCGGCCTGCGAGTGGTGCGCTCGGAGCGTTGGAGGAACGCCTGCTCCCTGCAGAGCGCCTCGCTCTCGTCGACGACGACCTGTGGATCGACTACGGCGAAGGTGGCGTGCATTCCACGAAGCTGACGAAGGCGGTGCTCGACCGTGCGCTCGGCGTGGCGGGCACAGCGCGCAACCTCCGCACGATCCGCACGCTCATCGAGCTGGCCGCGTGATCGTCGACGTCTGAGCCTCAGTGCCCTGCACCACCGAGTTCCGCGCTCACCCCGACCGGCGGTGTGTGAGGGTGCGCCTGCAGGTCGACACGTCGGGATCCGCAGTCCGCACAGCGCACGTAGAGCACGACGCCCTCGCTCGTCGGGTGTCGGGATTCCACCCGCCAGCCGTGTTCATGGGTCGCGGTCTCCGGTCGGAGGCGGGGGATCGGGAGGGTGTTCGGCGAGGTCATGCATCCAGCGTGATGTAATGGTCTTATGCATCTCAACCCTTACGGCGAGTATGCGGTCCTGCTGGCCGCGTCGTTGGCGAACGACTGGCCCGAGGATCGCGCCGGCATCGAGGAGCGCACCCTCGCCCTCGGGATGACGCAGACATTCCCGCCGGCGCCCGAGGACCATGCGGAAGTCCGAGCGGTCATCGACGACTGGCTCGCGATCGTCGACGAGCCCGATGCCGACGCGAGGGCGCTGCTGCTGAACGCACAGCTCGCCGCCGCCGCCGCGTACCCGCGGCTGACCAACCACGACGGCGAGGGCTGGCACCTGCACTACCGCGATGACGTGCCGTCGCTGCCCTACGTGCTCCGGGCGATCATCAGCCTCGGCACGTCGCTGCATCTCGTCACCCGGGGAATGAGCAGGCTCGGGCGCTGCCAGGCCGCGCCGTGCACGAATGTCGTGGCGGACGTGACGCGCAACGGTAGCCAGCGGTTCTGCTCCGTGCGCTGCGCCAACCGTGCGGCCGTCCGTCGGCATCGGGCTCGCCTCTGAGGTCGAGGTCTCGGCCTCAGAGGCGCGGAATCAGGCCGTCTGGCCTGCGTGCTTCCCCTCGCCGATCTCCTCGACGAGCTTCGCGTTGAAGGCCGGGAGATCGTCGGGTGTGCGGCTGGAGACGAGTCCTTCGTCCACGATGACCTCTTCGTCGACCCAGGTCGCTCCGGCATTGCGGAGGTCGGTGGTCAGGCTCGGGTAGCTCGTGAGCGTCCGGCCGTCCACGACGTCCGCCTCGATGAGGATCCAGGCGCCGTGGCAGATCACGCCGACGGGCTTGTGCTGGTCGAAGAAGGCGCGGGCGAGCGCGATCGACGGCTTGTCGAGGCGCAGGTGGTCGGCGTTGACGACACCGCCGGGAAGGACGAGGGCGTCGAAGCTGTCGGCCGCCGCCTCGGAGGCGAGCAGGTCGACGGCTTGCTCGTGACCGTTCTTCCCTGTGATCGCCGCTCCCGCCGGGGCGATCAGTGTCGCGCTCGCGCCCGCGGCGGTGACCGCCTCCCACGGGCTGGTGAGCTCGCTGTCCTCGAATCCGTCGGTCGCCAGGAACGCCACTCGGTTGCCGGTGAGGGTCATCGTTCATCCTTTCGTGGGGAGTCGCCCGCGGATGCGGACGAGTCGACCCTCTCCCGGAACGAGCGAGGAGTGAAGGGGGTGGCCGGGGAGCGGGGCAGGATGCTAGAGGCGGAGTCGGGCGGTCGCGGAGCGCTCCCGTCGGATCGGAGTGGGGAGGCAGTAGCATCCAGCCATGCGCTTCCGTTCTGCCCTCGTCCTCGTGCCGGTGCTCGTGCTGCTCGCTGGCTGCGCTCCTGAGCCCGCGCCGAGCCCCTCGCCGACCGCGTCGACCGCCTCGCCTTCGCCGACGTCATCTCCGACCGACACGGCGACACCCCAGCCGACCGAGTCTGCGACGGCATTCGCGACCGCCCAACTGGTGGAACTGTGCACGCAGAAGACCCGGAGTCTCGCGCCGGATGCGACCTATTTCGCCGACATGGCGACCACGGAGTGGCTCGGCGGGCAGTCGCTCTGGTTCGTCGTGATCCCGAAGACCCTGGACGGCCAGGACAGTGTCGCGGTGTGCGCGATCGGCGGCACCCCGGACGCTCCGGTGTTCGACCTCGAAGGCGAGACGCTGCCGAGCGGCGTGGCCGAGATCCGTGACGAGCTGCTGGCAGGAGTGCACGACGCCGAATCCTGAACGGGTTCGGTGCGCTCGTGCTGCGGTGGGCCCCGTGGGGCTCGAACCCACGACCCGCGGATTAAAAGTCCGATGCTCTGCCGACTGAGCTAGAGGCCCCTGCGTCAAGTCTAGTGCGCAAGAAGAAGGGCCGTCAGCGACATGACTCCGCTGACGGCCCTTCTCTCCTTCTCAGGATCCTCCCCCTACTCCCGAGAAGGGCGTGCGTCGGGTGTCCTCCCACCCGACAGCGCCCGGCTTAGGATGCCGGGGGCATCAGGACCGTGTCGATGAGGTACACGGTCGCGTTCGCGGTCTGGACTCCACCGCAGATGACCTTCGCGTCGTTGACCATCAGGTCGTCTCCGCTGCCCGTGACCTCGAGCTCGGCGCCCTGCACGGTCTTGTGCATGCCGTCGATGTCGGCCGGCTCGATCTGGCCGGGGACCACGTGGTAGGTCAGGATCGAGCTCAGCGTGGCGCTGTCGGTCTTGAGGGCCTCGATCGTGGCCGGGTCGATCTTCGCGAAGGCGTCATCCACCGGTGCGAACACGGTGAACTCGCCGCCGTTCAGGGTGTCGACCAGGTCGACGTCGGGGTTGAGCTGTCCGCTCACCGCCGAAACCAGCGTGGTCAGCAGCGGGTTGTTCGAGGCTGCGACCGCGACCGGGTCCTGGGCCATGCCCTCGACGGATCCTGCGCCGTCCGGCACGGCGTCGGCGTATGCCGCGCAGCCGGGACCGACCAGGTTCGCCGCCGGGTCCATCTCCGTCGGCGTCGACTCCGACGTCTCCGGTGCCTTCGGCTCGGACGACTCGTCCGTGGTGCTGCCGCTGCCCATGGAACAGGCCGAGAGCAGGAATGCGCTCGCCAGGCCGAGGGTGATTGCCGCGGTGACCTTCTTCTTGGTGCTGAACATGTCGAGCTCCTTCAGAACTGAGCCACGGCCTCTCCGTGGCGTCGAGTGCTGTTCGGAGCCCCTGCGGCATCGGATGGGAAGAATCTCAGAAATCTTTGAAATCGCTCCGGCAGCGGCCTCGTCTGCGCGAGACCGGGGCGGAGATACGGCATGCTTATAGGGATGGTCATCGATGGGTTCGACGTTCCCGAGGACGGAGCGACGCAGGATGCTGTCGCCGACCTCATCGTCCGCGTCGCGTCAGGTGATCAAGCTGCCTTCGCGACTCTCTACGATCTGCTCTCCTCTCGCGTGTTCGGCCTCATCCTCCGTGTGCTGGTCAACCGCTCGCAGAGCGAAGAAGTGCTTCAAGAGGTCTTTCTGGAGATCTGGCAATCCGCTTCGCGCTTCGCTCCGAACAGAGGTCAGGGACGAGCATGGATCATGACGATCGCTCATCGCCGGGCCGTTGATCGGGTGCGTGCATCGCAGTCGAGCGCCGACCGAGACGTACGAGCAGGATTCAAGGACATCGGCGTCGCGCACGACAGTGTCGCGGAGCAGGTCGAATTGGGGATAGAGGGAGGGAAGGTCGTCGAAGCGCTCTCGGGGCTTCCGGAAGCGCAGCGCGAAGCACTCGTCCTCGCGTATTACGGCGGTTACAGTCAAAACGAGATCGCGGCCCTCGTGGGCGCGCCGCTGGGGACGATCAAGACACGGATGCGAGACGGGCTGACCCGTCTGCGCACGGCGATGGGGGTGACGGCATGAACGAGAAGGACTTCGTAGAGCTCGCGGCAGGTGCCGCGCTGCACTCGCTGTCTGCAGACGATGAGCGTCGGTATCTCGCTGCCCTCGCGGAGCACCCGGAATGGGAGGACACCGTGGATGAGGATGCTGCGACCGCTGCGTCACTCGCGGACCCCGTCGAACCGGTCACCGCTCCCGCGCACATCCGATCCGCGCTGCTCGCACAGATCGCGGACCTGCCCCAGGACGGCGGAACGCGGTCCGATCCGGATGCCACGTCGGCGATCACGGACGCCCCCGTCGCCACCCAGAGCGACGCCATCGACGCTCGTGCCGAGCAGAAGCCGAAGCAGCGCCGCTGGACGCGGAGCGTGTTCGCCCTGGCGGCGTGCCTGGCCGTGCTGGTCGGCGTCGGAATCGGTGCGGTCGCCCTCAACCAGCAACTGAATCCTCCCGCCAGCGTGGTCGCGCTGCA
This sequence comes from Microbacterium aurugineum, assembly GCF_023101205.1. Classification (NCBI taxonomy): domain Bacteria; kingdom Bacillati; phylum Actinomycetota; class Actinomycetes; order Micrococcales; family Microbacteriaceae; genus Microbacterium; species Microbacterium aurugineum. Next base: position 876,288 of record NZ_CP078078.1, read on the forward strand.
GGAGATCGAGGCCGCGGGAGACGCCGAGCAGGCGACCGTCGCCCTCGATGACGGGGGATCGGCGACCGCGCACTGGTCCGCCTCGGTCGGCAAGGCCGTGCTGGTCGCCGACGGCATCCCCACCCCTGCAGAGGGGGAGACGTACGAGCTCTGGTTCGTCCGCGGTGATGCCCCGGTCTCGGCGGGTGTGTTCGATGTGGACGGCGGCGACGCCACGGCGCTCCTGACGGGCGAGATGCAGGCGGGCGACGCGATCGCCGTGACCGTCGAGCAGGCCGGTGGATCTCCGACAGGCCAGCCGACCACGGACCCGGTCATCGTCATCCCCACGGCCTGATCGTCGTCGATCGCGCGTACCCTGGAGGGATGCCCGAGCAGCACCACCGCCCCGTGCGTCGCCCCACCACCGCCTTCGACAACATCGTCGGTTCACACGATCCCGCCGAGGAGACCCGTGTCGCGCACGCCACGGCTTCCGCGCTGCTGACCCGTGTGCGCGCGGATGAGAGCGGCGCGAGCGCCGAGCGACTCGTGGCCTTCACGGCCGAGCACGGCATCGACGAGATCGCCGAGCTCTGGTCGAAGGCGCCGTCGCGCACGCTTCCCGGAGCACTGTGGCGTCTCTACGTGCTGCAGCTCGCGATCCACGCCGACGCTCGTACGGCCGCACTGCTCTACGACCGGGGCCGCGTCGAACTGTCGTCGGCGGACACCGTGATCGCGGGTGCTCCGGTGCCGGCGGGTCCGGAGGAACTCGTCGCCCTCATCGACACCATCCTGCGCGGGGCCTTCCGCGGCGACTTCGCCGTGGCACTCGATCGCGCCGCCGCTTTCTGTCGTGTACAGGCGTCCGGTGCGACCCATACCGCCGACGACTACGAGCCGACGGAGCCTGCGCGCGCCAGCGAGCTCACGACGCGGGCACTCCGCTTGAGCAGCTACGCGCAGGATCTGGCAGCTTCGGCCGTGCTGTGGCGCACAGGAGCCCTCAGCTGAGCGGATCCTCACCGGGGAGCGCTGGTGCTTCCGCAGCGTTCGGCGCCTGGACAAGAAAAGACCGGGCCGCAAGAACGCCTCTCGGCGGAAGGCCGCTCGTAGCGGCAAAAAATGGAGCCCGGGGTTATGCGGCCCGGCCATTCAATTGTAACGCGATGCAGCCGTGGGTATTCCCGCCCTCTAGGCTCGGATCATGACCGGGCGCTTCGCATTCATGATCGATCCCGTGGACATCGAGGAGCAGCGCTCCGACTACGCCGACACGTTCACCCAGGTGGATGCGGCGGCGCCGGCGCTCAGCGTCGGTGAACTCAGTACCCAGCGGGGTGACGGCGTGTTCGAGTCCATCGGCGTCGTCGACGGGCACGCGCAGGAAGTGGTCCCGCATCTGGAGAGGCTCGCGCACTCCGCGCGCCTGTGCGATCTCCCCGCACCGAACCTCGCGCAGTGGCATCAGGCCATCGACGAGGCGGCGGCGCAGCTCGGATCCGGTGAGTCCGTCATCAAGCTCATCCTCAGTCGTGGCGTCGAGCACGGGCCCACTCCCACGGCCTGGGTCACGGCTGCACCGGCGCCCGACTTCTCCGCCGTGCGGGAGAACGGGGTGCGCGTCGTGACTCTGGACCGTGGCTACGACCTCGGTGCGGCCGAGCGGGCACCGTGGTTGCTGCTGGGCGCCAAGACCCTGTCGTATGCCGTGAACATGGCGGCCCTGCGTGAGGCTCACCGCCGCGGCGCGGACGATGCGATCTTCCTTTCGAGCGACGGCTTCGTGCTCGAGGCACCGACGGCTTCGCTGATCCTGCGGTTCGGGGACCGCTTCGTGACCCCGGCGCCGAACGGGGGCATCCTGCACGGGACGACCCAGCTCAGCATGTACGAGCACCTCGCGGCGCAGGGCTTCGAGACCGCCTACGACCGTATCCCGGCAGCGGATCTCCCGCGAGCGGATGCGGCGTGGCTGGTGTCGAGCGTCCGCCTCGCCGCAGCCATCACCGCGATCGACGGTGTCTCTCTCCCGGTGGACCCGAGCCTGACAGCCGACCTGAACCGCTACCTGCTCTCTCCCCGCGACTGAAGCCTCTCCTCGGTCCGGTTCGCTGGGCCGAAACGGAGAGCATCCGTCCGCACTGCGGTGCGCCCCACCAGACACGCCCTGACGTGCGCGAGACGTCTCTGTTTTGGCACGCCACACCCCGTGTCGGCGGAGCCACGCAGTCGTCAGAGGAGAGCCGGGGCGAGGTGTGCTCCGCGTGCGAGAGCACCCCGGATCGCGGCCTCCACGAGCGGCCAGTCGTCGATGATGAGCTCGTAGGTGAACCGGAGAGTCGTGTACCGGCGCGGCCTCGCCGACGCGGACGCGGCCCTCATCCCTGTGCATCACGCAGTCCTCGCACGCCGACCGGGGGGTTCCCGCGTTCCCCATCCAGACGTGGTGGACGGAAGGAACGAAGTCGCTGTGTTCCCTCCCGGTGCAGTCGTCGCCCACGACCCTCGGATATGCGAAAACCCAGACCATCGGGACTCAGAGCGGCGTGTCGCTGGGGGACACGCCGTCACGAGCGCGAATGGTCTGGGTTTTCGAAGTCCCCGCGCGAGGGGTCAGCCGAAGCGGCCGGAGACGTAGTCCTCCGTGGCCTGCACAGAGGGGGTGGTGAAGATCGACATGGTGTCGTCGTACTCGATGAGCTTGCCGGGCTTGCCGGTGCCGGCGATGTTGAAGAACGCCGTCTTGTCCGACACGCGCGAGGCCTGCTGCATGTTGTGCGTGACGATGACGATCGTGAACTCGTTCTTGAGTTCGCTGATGAGCTCTTCGATCGCGTAGGTCGAAATGGGGTCCAGGGCCGAACACGGCTCGTCCATCAGCAGGACCTGCGGCGACACGGCGATCGCGCGGGCGATGCACAGTCGCTGCTGCTGGCCGCCGGAGAGCCCGGAACCCGGCTTGTCGAGCCGGTCCTTGACCTCGTTCCACAGGTTCGCACCCGTGAGGGACTTCTCGACGAGGGCATCCTGGTCGCTCTTCGACATGCGGCTGTTGTTGAGCTTGACCCCGGCGAGCACGTTCTCCTTGATCGACATGGTGGGGAACGGGTTCGGCCGCTGGAATACCATGCCCACCTGGCGGCGCACGAGCACCGGGTCGACTCCGGGGCCGTAGAGGTCCTTGCCATCGAGCAGGACCTCGCCCTCGACGCGTGCGCGGGGGATGACCTCATGCATGCGGTTGAGGGTGCGAAGGAACGTCGACTTGCCACAGCCCGAGGGGCCGATGAAGGCTGTGACGCTGCGCGGTTGGATGTCGAGGGAGACGCCTTCGACGGCGAGGAAGTCGCCGTAGTAGACGTTGAGGTCGTTGACTTCGATGCTCTTGGACACGTGTTTCCTATTCCGGGTGGGCCGCCGCTCAGCGGCCGGCGAGCTTGGGTGCGAACAGCTTCGCGATGAGTCGGGCGAGCAGATTCAGCAGCATGACGATGAGGATGAGGGTGAGGGCCGCCGCCCAGGCGCGGGCGATCGCCGCGTCCGGGTTCGTGCCCTGGTTCATGTACTGGTTGTAGGCGAACACCGGCAGCGTCATCATCTGCCCGTTGAAGATGTTCGTGTTCAGGCTCTGGGTGAAGCCGGCAGTGAGCAGAAGCGGCGCCGTCTCTCCGATCACCCGCGAGATGGCCAGCATGATCGACGTCATGATGCCCGCGATCGACGTCGGCAGCACGACCTTCAGGATGGTGAGCCACTTCGGCACCCCGAGGGCGTAGGACGCCTCTCGCAGCTCGTTGGGGACGATGCGCAGCAACTCTTCGCTGCCTCGCACGACCACGGGGGTCATCAACACGGCAAGCGCGAGAGCTCCCATGAATCCCATCGAGATGCCCGGGCGCACCAGCAGCGAGAACACTGCGTAGATGAACAGACCCGCCACGATCGAGGGGATGCCGGTCATCACGTCGACGAAGAAGGTGATCGCCTTCGCGATCTTCCCGCGGCCGTACTCGACGAGGTAGATCGAGGTCATCAGGCCGATGGGTACGGAGATGACGGTGGCTGTCAGCGTGATGAGCACAGTGCCCCAGATGGCGTGGACGATTCCGCCGCCTTCGCCGACGACGTTGCGCATCGAGTAGGAGAAGAACTCCAGGTCGAAGCGCTCGATGCCGTTGGCGACGACCGTCCAGAGCAACGAGATGAGGGGCAGGAGCGCGATGAGGAAGGCTGTCGCCACCAGTGCGGTCATGAGCCTGTCGATCGCCTTGCGGCGACTCTCCGCGATGGACGAGATCACGGTGATGATCACCATGTAGATCAGGATCCCGCAGATCACGGTACCGACGATGTTGAAGTCGGCGAGGCTGGAACCGGCAGCGGCCACGGCGAAGATCGCGGCCGAGATGGTGAAAGATGCCGCGAGCAGCGCCCACGGAGCCCACTTGGGGAGCTTGCCCGAGGTGAGCGACGCGGTGCTCGCGGGAGCGGCGGTCAGGACGGTCATGTCAGTTGGCTCCCGAGAACTCGGCGCGGCGGGCGACGATCCATCGCGCCAGCGCATTGACGGCGAAGGTCACGACGAAGAGGATGAGGCCGGTGGCGATCAGCGTGTTCACTCCGGTGTCGTGTGCCTCGGGGAAGGCCAGGGCGATGTTGGCCGGGATCGGCGTGGGGTTCGTCGCGGTGAGTACCAGGAAGGTGACCACTGCGGACGGGGAGAGCACCATGGTCACAGCCATGGTCTCGCCGAGTGCCCGGCCGAGGGCGAGCATCGCCGCCGAGACCATGCCGCCGCGAGCGAAGGGCAGGACGGCCATACGCACCATCTCCCATCGGGTGGAACCGAGGGCGAGGGCTGCCTCCTCGTGGAGCTTCGGGGTCTGCAGGAAGACCTCACGGCAGATGGCGGTCATGATCGGGATGCACATCACTGCCAGCACGAGAGCCGCGGTGAGGATCGTCTTCCCGGTCGACGACACCTGGCCCCCGAAGAAGGGGACCCAGGAGGCGTTCTCGTTCAGCCAGGCGTAGATCGGCTGCAGGAGCGGGGCGAGCACGAGGCCGCCCCAGAGCCCGAAGACGACGGAGGGGACGGCGGCGAGCAGATCGATGATGTAGCCGAGGACCGCGGCGAGACGCCGGTGGGCGTAGTGGGAGATGAACAGCGCGATGCCGATCGCGATGGGAGCGGCGATGAGGAGCGCGATGAATGAGGCCCAGAGCGTTCCGAAGATGAGCGGCCACACGTACGACCAGAAGGACTCACCCTTGAGGATGTGGTTGTCGCTGGTGTCGAGCTCGAAGGCGGGGAGGCTCTGAATGAAGAGGAAGGCGGCGACGAGCGCGAGGACGACGAGGATGACGATCCCCGCCCCGAGCGCGGTGCCGGAGAAGACCCGGTCGCCAAGTCGCTGCTTCGCCTTGATAGGCGCAGGTGGCGCCTTGGTCGGCGTCGGTGTCGGCGCCTGGGCTGTCGTGCTCATGATCTCCCTGTTTCGGGCCGGGTCGATATGGATCGGATACTGACCGGGAGGTGCCCCCGCGCCCCGTCGGGACGCGGGGGCACCGTGTCAGCGTGTCGGCGTGATCAGCCGACCTGGATCAGGTCGATCGCGGCGAGGACCTGATCGCGCAGGCCGTCCGAGATCGGTGCGCTGCCGGCGTTCTCGGCCGCAGCGTCCTGGCCCTCAGCGCTCGCGATGTAGGTGAAGTACTCCTTCACGAGCTCCGCGACGTTGCTGTCCTCGTACTGCTCGCAGCCGATGAGGTAGCTGACCAGGGCGATCGGGTAGGCGCCGTCCGAAGCGGTGGCGGGGTCGACGTCGAAGACGAGGTCCCCTGCGCCGCGGCCTTCGACCAGCGGCGAGTTCTCGACGAGCTTGGCGGCAGCCTCGGCCGAGTAGGCGACGAAGTCCCCGCCCACGCCGACAGCGACCTGTCCGAGTCCCTCGGCCTGCGAAGCGTCGAGGAAGCCGACGGCGCCGTTGCCTGCCGTGATGGCCTGCTTCACACCGGAGGTGCCCTGCGCTGCCTCGCCACCCTGGATCGGCCACACGTCGGCCGGCTCGTAGGTCCAGACGTCACCCGCCGTGGCGTTGAGGTACTTGGTGAACGTCTCCTGCGTCCCCGAGGGGTCGGAGCGGTGCACGGGCGAGATGGCCAGGTCGGGCAGCTCGACGCCGTCGTTCAGCGCGGCGATCTCCGGGGCGTTCCAGTTGGAGATGGTGCCGGCGAAGATGCCCGCGATGGTCGCGGCGTCCAGGTTGAGGGAGTCGACGCCCTCGAGGTTGAACGCGACGGCGACCGGCGAGATGTAGAGCGGGACCTCGACGATGTCGTCGGTCGTGCAGGCGCCGAAGCCGCCGGCGGCCACCTCTTCGTCGTTGAACGCGCGGTCGGAGCCGATGAAGTTGCTGCCGCCTTCGAGGAAGTTCTCGCGACCCGTACCGGATCCGGTGGGCTCGTAGTTGACGGTCACGTCGGGGTTCGCGGTCTGGAACGCGGCGACCCAGGCTTCCTGAGCGGCCGCCTGCGAGGACGCGCCGGTGGCGTCGATCGTTCCGGAGAGTGTGGAATCGGTGGGAGCTTCGGTGGAACCGGAGCCGCCTTCGTTCGCGGCGCAACCGGCGAGAGCGAGAGCGGCGACGGCGCCGATGGCGCCGATTCGTGCGATTCGGGAGATCTTCACTGTGGATCCTTCGATCTTGGATGGGTGGGGCCCGGTGCAGGGCACACAGTGACGCTATGGGCGACGGTTAACGAGACTCTCCCGAGCAGGTGAACGGCAGGTGAACGACGGGCGACTCTCTGGGGTGCTCCCGCGTGATTCCGGCGGTGGTGTCCGGAATCCGTCGACGCGTCAGACCTTCGGGATGTGCGTCTCGATCGCGATGATGCCGGAACCGGGGTTCGTGGACGACAGGTGCACGACCGAGAACGCGGCAGGCTCGAGGTCGGCGGCGCTGCCGAGATACGACCCGGTGACGGTGCCGGTCGCGAGGGCGATCTCCGACAGCAGCCCGGGGAGCACGGGACCGTGACTGCACAGCACGGCCGGCTTTCCGGACCGCACCCGTCGGCCGACCACGGATCGAAGATCGGCCGCGCCGTCTTCCCAGGCGTCCTGGCTGATCTTCTCCGTCTGGACCGGCTTCCGGCCGAGGGCCTTCGCGAGCGGGGTGACGGTCGCGACGCAACGTACCGCGTCACTCGTGACGATCTTGCGCACACCGAAGGCGCGGAGCGGCCCGACGATGGACTTCGCCTGGGTGCGGCCACGTTCGGTGAGCGGGCGCGCGGCGTCCGAGCGGTCCCAGTCCGAGCGCGAGAGCGCCTTCGCATGGCGCAGCACGATCACCGGGAAGGTGCGCAGCACGCCGTCATCGACCAGGTTGGAGAAGAAGTCGAGGATCTCCAGGTCGACCGGGTAGCTCAGTCGGTTGCGTGCCTTCTTCACGCTGACCCATTCGAGCGCCGCGATCTCCCGATTGGGCACGAACGTGGACTCGCGGATCGCGTCGTCCGTCGCCTCGGCCGCCCAGTAGTGCACGACCTTCTGCTTGCGGGAGGCGAGGTGGTAGCGGCTCACTCCGATGGGAACGCCGAGGGAGACGCGGATGCCGGTCTCCTCGTGCACCTCGCGCACGGCGGTCTCGGCGAGCATCTCTCCCGGATCGACCTTCCCCTTGGGCAGCGTGACGTCCCGGTACTTGGTGCGGTGGATCAGGAGGATCCGCAACTTGCCGTCGATGATCCGCCAGACCACGGCGCCTGCGGCGTACACCGCCTTGTCGGCCCACTTCGACCCCGTCTCGGAGTCGGGCGGGAGCTGCAGCTGCCGCCGGATCATCGAACCGCCCGTGCGCGGCGGCGCCGCTGGATCAACCCCATGGTCTTATCTTGCAGGTCGATCAGGGGCTTTCCGTCGGCATCCACGGCGTGGCGCTCCCAGACGCCGTCGGCGCCGAGGTGCCACGACGAGGTGCCGTCGTTCATCGCCAGGTCGAAGAAGGTCCGGAGCTCCTTGAGATGGGCGGGGTCGGTCACGCGCACCAGTGCCTCGACGCGACGGTCGAGGTTGCGGTGCATCATGTCCGCGCTGCCGATGTACACCTGCGGGTCACCGGCGTTCTCGAACGCGAAGATCCGCGAGTGCTCGAGATAGCGGCCGAGGATGCTGCGCACCGTGATGTTGTCGCTGATGCCGTCCAGGTCGGTGCGCAGGCTGCAGATGCCACGCACCCAGACGTCGACCTTCACGCCCGCGGCGCTCGCGCGGTACAGCGCGTCGATGATCTCCTCGTCGACCATCGAGTTCACCTTGATGCGGATGTGGGCGGGGATCCCGGCCTCCGCGTTCTTGCGCTCGGCGTCGATCTGGCGGATCAGTCCCTTGCGGAGGTGGAGCGGGGCGACGAGGAGTCGTTTGAACTTCTTCTCGATGGCGTACCCGCTCAACTCGTTGAACAGGCGCGTCAGGTCCTTGCCGACCTGTGCGTCGGCGGTGAAGAGCCCGAAGTCCTCGTAGATGCGGCTGGTCTTGGGGTTGTAGTTGCCGGTCCCGACGTGGGAGTAGTGCCGCAGCATCCCTTCTTCCTCGCGGATGACCAGGGCGAGTTTGCAGTGTGTCTTGAGTCCCACGAGGCCGTACACGACGTGCACGCCGGCCTTCTCGAGCTTGCGCGCCCAGACGATGTTGTTGGCCTCGTCGAACCGGGCCTTCACCTCGACCAGCGCGAGGACCTGCTTGCCGGCCTCAGCGGCGTCGATCAGGGCCTGCACGACGGGGCTGTCTCCGGAGGTGCGGTACAGCGTCTGCTTGATGGCGAGCACATGCGGGTCACGGGCGGCCTGCTCGAGGAAGGCCTGCACGCTCGTCGTGAACGACTCGTAGGGGTGGTGGACGAGCACGTCCGACTTGCGGATCGCCTTGAAGATGTCGGCCCGTGCGCTCGATCCCGCGGGCTGGAAGGCCACCGCCGTGGTGGGCAGGTGCGGCGGGTAGCGCAGATCGGGGCGGTCGATGCGCGAGAGGTCGAAGAGTCCGCGGAGGTCGAGAGGCCCGGGGAGGCGGTAGACCTCGAGATCCGTGATGTCGAGCTCGCGGACCAGCAGATCCATCGTGACGTCATCCATGTCATCGGTGATCTCGAGCCGGATCGGCGGACCGAACCGGCGGCGCAGGAGCTCGGCCTCCAGCGCCTGGATGAGGTTCTCGCTCTCGTCCTCCTCGATCTCCACATCTTCGTTGCGGGTGAGGCGGAACGCATGGTGGTCGAGCACCTCCATGCCCGGGAACAGGTCGCCCAGGTGGTTGGCGATGAGTTCCTCCAGGCGCAGGAAGCGCTTGATCTCGCCGGCGCCGGGAACCTCCACGAAGCGGGGGAGCATCGGCGGGACCTTGATGCGCGCGAACTCCTGGCGCCCGGTGCGGGCGTTGCGGATGCGGATCGCGAGGTTCAGCGAGAGTCCGGAGATGTAGGGGAACGGGTGCGCCGGGTCGACCGCGAGGGGCATCAGCACCGGGAACACCTGCGCCTGGAAGTAGTCGGACAGCGCGGAGCGCTCGCCGTCCGTGAGCTCGGACCAGTCCGTGATCTCGATACCGGATTCGGCGAGGGCGGGGCGCACGAGCGAGTTCCACGCGTCCGCGTGGCGCAGCTGCAGTGCGTGCGCCTCACGGGAGATGTCGGCCAGCGCGTCGACCGGGGAGCGGCCGATGTTCGTCGGCACCGCGAGACCGGTCATGATGCGCCGCTTGAGCCCTGCGACGCGCACCATGAAGAACTCGTCGAGGTTGCTGGCGAAGATGGCCAGGAAATTCGCCCGCTCGAGTTCGGGCAGTGACGGGTCTTCCGCGAGCTCCAACACGCGCTGATTGAACGCGAGCCAGCTGAGCTCGCGATCCAGGTAGCGGTGGTCGGGCAGCATCGAGTCCGGGGACTCGATGGCGTCGAAGTCGTCGTCTTCGGCGTCACCGAGACCGGCGTCGGCGAGTGCGGGATCGATCATGGGGTACATCTAAGCACCGCCAGGTGACGCTCGTGTGAACGGTGTCGATCCTCAGTGGCCCGCGGCGACGCTCTCTTCTTCGTTGACGTTGAAGCGATAGCCGACGTTGCGCACCGTGCCGATGATCTGTTCCTGGTCGCCGAGCTTCGCCCGGAGGCGCCGCACGTGCACGTCGACCGTGCGGGTTCCGCCGAAGTAGTCGTAGCCCCACACCTCGCTGAGCAGCTGCTCCCGCGTGAAGACACGCGAAGGATGGGTGGCCAGGAAGTGCAGCAGCTGGAACTCCTTGTAGGTGAGGTCCAACGGCCTGCCGCGCAGCTTCGCCGAGTACGACTGCTCGTCGATCGTGACTCCGGAAGCCTGCACGCTCGCGGGCTCGGCGACCTCATCGCGGCGGGCCAGCGCGAGGCGGAGGCGCGCGTCGATCTCCGCCGGGCCCGCGGTCGCGAGCAGCACGTCGTCGATTCCCCAGTCGCCCGAGAGGGCGCTCATGCCTCCCTCCGTGACGACGAGGAGGAGAGGGGCGTCCTGACCTGTGGCGCGCAGCAGCCGGCACAGCGACTTCGCGGCGACCAGATCATGGCGTCCGTCGACGATCACGACGTCGTACTCCGGAGCGTTGACCAGCTGTGCGGGTTCCGCAGGGATCTGGCGCGCTCTATGGCTCAGCAGCTCAAGGGCGGGCAGGACCTGCTCCGAGAGCGGAGCATTGGTCAGAACCAGGACCAGGGCCACGCGCACTCCTCACCGACGGGGGATCGACGTCGTGCCGCCATGATACCGGGGCGGATGCGCAACAATGGTTGTCATGACGGAACCAGCACTCGCACCACGCAACGCGTTCGTCGGTGTGATCGTCGTGTGGGCGGCGGCATTCGTCGCGACCGTCGCGATCGGGATCTTCGTGCCGGAGGAGTGGCGTGTCCCCTGGATGCTGGTGGGCTTCGGAGGCGTCGTCCTGCTCTCCTTCGCCGTGCAGCTCTGGTACGGCCGCACCCAGGGATTCATCTTCCGGGTGGCGAGCAGCGTGATCGGCGCCCTGATGCTGATGGGGCTCATCTCGGTCGGTTTCGGTCTCGCGGCGCTGATCCCGTCCTGACGACGGCGGGGCGCGGTAAGGTGGGGGACATGGACCTCATGGCGCTCGAAATCTTCTTCATCGGCCTGCTGGGCCTCGCGAGCCTCGCTATCGTCTTCGTCTCGGCAGTGGTGCTGCGCAACCTCTTCCGCGGCCAGCGCTGACGCGATCGTGATCGAACTGCCCGTCGACCTTCCGGCCGATCTCGTCCCCTTCGCGTGGCTGATCGGCGTCTGGGAGGGTACCGGTGTCATCGACTACCCGGTCGGCGACGAACGCCTGCAGGGTGAGTTCACCCATCGGGTCAGTTTCAGCCATGACGGCGGCCCGTTCCTGAACTACTCCGGCTCAGCCACCTTCCTCACCGACGAGGGGGCGCCGGCGGCGGCACTGCTCGCCGAGACGGGATTCTGGCGACTCGCGCGACCGGCGACGGACTCGGATCCCGGTCCCGCGCTGCTCCCGCCCACCGCGCCCGCCGTCGCACGCACGGTCGACGACGTGGAGGAGCTGCGCGCGCCGAGCGGCGGATTCCCCATCGAGGTGTCGCTCGCGCACGCAGACGGTGCCCTCGAGCTGTACATCGGCGAGATCAACGGTCCGCGCATCGACATCGGCTCCGACGCCGTCGTGCGCAGTGCCGGCGCCAAGGTGCACACCGCATCATCGCGCATGTACGGCCTCGTCGACGGACACCTGCTGTGGGCGTGGGACATCGCCGCGCTCGGCACCCCGCTGCGCTCCCACGCCTCCGCCCGGCTGGCCAAGGTCTGAGATGTCCGGTTTCGACCAGGTCGACGGTGCCGTCGCCGAGGGTGATCTGATCGCCCACTTCGGCGATGTGTTCCGAGAGCAGCGGCGCCTCGCCGACGGCGCGGCTCTCGCCCCGCTCGGCGATCGCACCGTGATCGAGGTCGCGGGTCCGGAGCGGTTGAGCTGGCTCGATTCGATCACGTCACAGGCCGTGGGACGCCTCGCCCCCGGTGACAGCACCGAGCTTCTGGTGCTCGACCCGCAGGGCCGGGTGGAGCACGCGGCCGGTGTCATCGACGACGGCGAATCCACGTGGCTCATCGCCGACGACGGAGACGCCGAGGCGCTTGCCGGCTGGTTGACGCGGATGAAGTTCCGCACACAGGCGACCGTCGACCTCCGCTCCGACCTCGTGCTGGTCGGATACATCGACGGCGGCGTCATCTCCGCGACGGCGACCGCCGCGGCGTTCGCCCCGAACGGCGCCGCACTCGTGTGGTCCGACCCGTGGCAGCGGATCAGCGTCGGCGGACACCAGTATTCCGAGGTCATCGAGCATCCGGCGGCCGACTACGCCTGGCGGGTGGCGATCCTCACCGCGGAGCAGGCCGACGCTCTCGCCGCTTCTCTCGACCGGGAGGCGTTCGCCGGCGTTCTCGCCGCAGAGGCTCTGCGGGTCGCGGCGTGGCGCCCGCGCTGGACGACCGAGGTCGACGAGCGCTCGCTTCCTCATGAGTCCGACTGGATTCGCAGCGCGGTGCACCTGAGCAAGGGCTGCTACCGCGGACAGGAGACCGTCGCCAAGGTCCACAACCTCGGGCACCCGCCGCGTCGTCTGGCCGCGCTCCACCTGGACGGCAGCGATGCGGTCCTGCCCGAGCCCGGTACCGCGGTCTTCGCCGGCGACGACGAGGTCGGGCACCTGACCTCGGTGGCGCGTCATCATGAAGACGGTCCGATCGCCCTCGCGATCCTCTCCCGGCGCGCGCCCATCGGCGACCTGGTGGTTCGCGCCGACGGCATCGACATCGCCGCATCGCAGCAGGTCATCGTTCCGGCCGACGCGGGGGCCACGGCAGACGTCCCGCGCCTGACCCGGCTGTCTCGGAGACCCACGGCGCCGGACCCGCGTGACGCCGTCCCCGGAAACGGAAGCTGAGCTCAGCCGGGCAGCGGCGCGACCGCGGCCCACGGCAGTGTGAGCTCGCCGAGACGCCAGCGGGTGCGCCCGCCGAGCACCGGCCAGCCCTGATCCCGTAGTCCTGTCACCGCGGCGAGGAAGCGCTGCGTGGCGCCGAACGTCGACAGGGGAGCCGCGCGGTCCCACTCCCGGTCGAGGTCGATGAGCAGATCGTGCACGCGCTCCCCGGCGACGTTGCGGTGGATCAGGGCCTTCGGCAGACGCTCGGCGACGACGCTCGGACGTTCGAGATCGGCGAGACGGAGCGAGATCGTGAAGCGCAGCGGTGTGGCCTGCGAATCGACGTCGATCCAACTCGACACGCGCCCGATCTCGTCGCAGGTCCCTTCGAAGAGCAGGCCGCCGGGGGACAGGCGTGCGGTCATGCGTGCCCAGGCATCCGGCACGTCTTCCTCGTCGTACTGGCGCAAGACGTTCATGGCCCGGATCGCCGCAGCGCTGCGTCCTCGGGGGAGGGGGACCTCGAAGCCACCCCGCGCGAACGACACGGGGAGATCGGCGGCGAAAGGAGTCCGTCCGGCCCGCACCTCCGCGAGCTGAGCCTCGGCCGTGGCGACGCGGGCGGGGTCGATCTCGAGCCCGAGCACCTCGACATCGTCGCGGACGCGCACGAGACGTGTGGCGAGTTCGAACGCGGTGACTCCGCTGGCACCGTAGCCGAGGTCGACGACCAGGGGATCGTGCGCGCGGCGCAGCGCGTCGCTCTGCGCGATCCAACGGTCGTTGCGTCGGAGTCGGTTCGTCCCCGTCGTGCCGCGGGTCGGCCGGCCGAGGGGAGATGACGCCATGTCACCATCCTCCCAGGATCCGACTCGGCGGGACGTCCCAGGTGGATAAACTGGCGGCATGACTGCGACGCGTACCCTCATCCTGCTCCGCCATGGCCGAAGCGAGTGGAACGAACTGAACCTCTTCACCGGTTGGGTGGACGTCCGCCTCAACGCTCAGGGCGAGAAGGAGGCGCGTCGCGGCGGCGAGCTGCTCGCCGAGTCCGGCATCCTGCCGGACGTGCTGCACACCTCGCTGCTGAGCCGGGCGATCCAGACGGCGAACATCGCTCTGGACGCCGCCGACCGTCTGTGGATCCCCGTGACGCGCTCCTGGCGTCTGAACGAGCGTCACTACGGTGCGCTCCAGGGCAAGGACAAGGCGCAGACGCTCGAGGAGTTCGGTCCCGAGCAGTTCCAGCTGTGGCGCCGGTCGTTCGACGTGCCTCCGCCCGTGCTCGACGACGAGAGCGAGTTCAGCCAGGTGCACGATGTCCGCTACCAGGGCATCGACGGCGAGGTGCCCCGCACGGAGTCGCTCAAGCTCGTCATCGACCGTCTGCTGCCGTACTGGGAGAGCGCGATCGTCCCCGACCTCGAAGCCGGCAAGACGGTCCTCGTCACCGCGCACGGCAACTCGCTGCGCGGCCTGGTGAAGCACCTCGAGGGCATCAGCGACGAAGACATCGCCGAGCTGAACATCCCGACCGGCATCCCGCTGGTGTACGAGCTCGATGAGAACAACGTCCCGACCGGTCCCGGCCGCTACCTCGACCCCGAGGCTGCGGCTGCCGGCGCGGCCGCCGTCGCCGCGCAGGGCAAGAAGTAGGTCGAGACCCCCTCACACCGTCGGCGCCCCTCCTGATTCACGCGAATCAGGAGGGGCGCCGACGTGCAGAGGGGGTCTCGACCGAAATGTCCGGAGGAACCGGAGGAGAGGCGGAGAGACGGGTCAGGCGTGGCCGTGTTCCTGCTGCTCCAGCTCCTGCTGTTCGACGGCGAGGGGGATGTCCTCCTCCTCGACCGCCCAGTCGCCGGTCGAGAGGTAGACGACCTTCTTCGCGACGGCCACCGCGTGGTCGGCGAAACGCTCGTGGTAGCGGCTGGCGAGCGTGGCGTCGACGGTCGCCGTGGCCTCGCCCTTCCAGTTGTCGCTGAGTACCTTCTCGAAGACGGTGGCGTGCAGTTCGTCGACATCGTCGTCCGCGTTGCGGATGGCGTCGGCGAAACGCAGGTCCTGTGTGCGCAGCAGCTCCGACAGCGTGCGCGCGACCTCGACGTCGAGCTCGCCCATCTTCACGAACGTGCCCTTGAGGCCCTTCGGGATGGCGCGCTCGGGGAAGCGGAGGCGGGCGAGCTGGGCGATGTGCTCCGACATGTCGCCCATGCGCTCGAGCGAGGCGCTCACGCGCAGAGCCGTCACGACGATGCGCAGGTCGCGTGCGACCGGCTGCTGGCGGGCGAGGATCTCGATCGCCTGCTCGTCGAGGGCGACGGCCAGCTCGTCGATCTTCGCGTCGTCGGCGATGACCTCCTCGGCCAGTGCCACGTCGCTCGTGGCGAATGCCCGGGTGGCCTTGTCGATGGAGACCGTGACGAGGTCGGCGATCTCGACCAGGCGGTTCTGAAGATCCTCGAGGGACTGGTGGAACACTTCGCGCATGTTGGGGCGCAACCTTTCATTCGGATCTCGGCTGTGTCAGCGCGAGACGGCGGGTCGTCCGCACGAGAGCAGGTCTGTGCTCCCGCACAAGCCCGAAGCGATTGTCCGCTTCGAAGGTTAACGAACGGTGCCCAGCACGTGAATAGTACTTCCCCTGTTCCCGCCAGGGCGCGGAAACCCGCCGGACGGACGGTGAACGCACTCTACGCTTGTGACATGACCTTGCCGCAGCTCGCGCTGTCCTCGCTCGCCATCGGGCTGGTGATCGGTGTCGGCCTCTCCCTGCTCGTGGCCTGGGCATACCGGGCACGCGCACGTGTGCAGGAGGAGACGTCGCTGGCCGTCCCGGCCGGTATCACCGACGTTCTGCGCAGCATGGACGATGCAGCGGCGATCGTCGACACCTCCGGCATGGTTCTCGCCTCCTCGCAGGCCGCGACCCGCTTCGGTATCGAGGTCGGGGCGACGCTCGACAACCCGGAGCTCCGTCAGCTCGTACGTGTCGTGAGGGACACGGGAGGTTCCGTCACCGAGTCGATGCGCATCACGCGGGGAGGATTGAGCCTCGATCCGCGACTCGTGTCGGCGCGCGCGAGCGTGATCGGCACGCGCCTGGTGCTGCTGATCATCCGCGACGTCACCGAGCAGGAACGCCTCGATCAGATGCGCCGGGATTTCGTCGCCAACACGAGCCACGAGCTGAAGACACCGGTGGGCGCAGTGAGCCTTCTCGCCGAGGCCATCGAGTCGGCGGCCGACGACCCCGCGCAGGTGCGCATCTTCGCCGCCCGCATCGCGGCGGAGGCCGGGCGACTAGGACAGCTCACGGGTCGGATCATGAGCCTGTCCCGCCTCCAGGCCGAGGACGGTCTGACCAAGGTCGGTCCCGTGGCGATCGACGAGGTGATCGCCTCCTCGATCGAGGCCCATGTCGTACAGGCCGATTCCGCCGGCGTCGATCTCGCCCGCGGCGGTGACCGGGGCGTCTGGGTGCGCGGCGACGCGCAGATCCTCATCGAGGCGGTCGGCAACCTGATCGCCAACGCCATCGTCTATTCGCCCCGGGGATCCCGGGTGGGCGTCGGCGTGCGCGCCGAGGACGGAGTGGTCGAGATCGCGGTGTCCGACCAGGGCATCGGTATCGCAGAAGCGGACCGTGAGCGCATCTTCGAGCGGTTCTACCGAGCGGATGAGGCCCGTTCCCGGCGCACGGGCGGCACGGGACTCGGGCTGTCGATCGTCAAGCACGCCACGCAGCGCCACGGTGGGGAGGTGCGGCTGTGGTCCCGCCCCGGACGCGGCTCCACCTTCACGATCCGGCTTCCTCGGATCGACGCCCCGGAGCACGGCGACTCGGGCAAGAAGAGCAAGAAGAAGCGTGCGCGCAAGGCCGCCAAGGCTGCGGCATCCGCGCGCGTTCGAAACGGAGAGAGAACATGACCCGAATCCTTCTCGTCGAGGACGAGCCCGACCTCGCCGACCCGCTCGCGTATCTGCTTCGCCGTGAAGGCTACGAGGTGGAGATCGCGGAGGACGGCCCCGGCGCGCTCTCCGCGTTCCGGGAGCGGGGCGCGGACATCGTGCTGCTCGACCTGATGCTGCCCGGGATGCCGGGCACCGAGGTGTGCCGTCAGATCCGCTCGACGTCGGCCGTGCCGATCATCATGCTCACGGCGAAGGACTCCGAGGTCGACATCGTGGTCGGGCTCGAGCTGGGCGCCGACGACTACATCACCAAGCCGTACTCGTCGCGCGAACTGCTCGCGCGGATGCGCGCCGTGCTGCGCCGGGTCGTGCAGGCCGACGGCGAGCTCGACGAACGCGTGCTCGACGGCGGCAGGGTCTCACTCGACATCGACCGGCACACCGTGTCCGTCGCGGGTGAGCAGATCAACATGCCGCTGAAGGAGTTCGAGCTCCTCGAGGTCCTGATGCGCAACTCCGGACGCGTGCTCACCCGCGGTCAGCTCATCGACCGGGTCTGGGGGAGCGATTACTTCGGCGACACCAAGACGCTCGACGTGCACATCAAGCGCATCCGTTCGCGCATCGAGGAGAACCCGAGCGAACCGGTGATGCTCGTCACGGTGCGCGGCCTGGGCTACCGCTTCGAGGGCTGAACACAGAGGAGGCCGGCACCCCGTAAGGTGCCGGCCTCCTGTGTGTTCGACGCGGGGTCACTCCGAGGGAGCAGGCGCCGCCGTGTCGGTCGGCATCGGCGTCGGTGCCGATGTGCGCACCGACTCCGAGGGGACGAGGTCCGAGTAGTAGGGGAGAGAGCCGTCGAGCACGGGAACGTCGGCCTTGACGCCGGTGGAGTCTCCGGACTGGAAGTGCATCTCGACGGTCGCACCCGGCTTGGTGTCGAGTCCGACGATGCGCAGCGGCTCTTCGTCGGCGCCCAGGCTCTTCGTCTCGCCCGCAGGGACCGTGACCTTGAAATCGTTGCCGTCTCCGAGGGAGATCGTGAGTGTGGCGCTCTCTTCGGTGGGGTTCACGACGGCGGCGATGAAGTTGCCGATCGATCCGTCCTCCGTCGCGATCACGAGGGCGTTGCGCACGTCGATCGGGCCGTCGGCGTCGGAGATGTTCACACCGTCGGACGCCGGATACTCGATCTTCGTCGACTGCGGGGTGATGAACGTGCACCCGGTCGCGCCGAGCAGAACGAGGGCGCTGAGGGCTGCAGACGCAACAAGGCGCGATTTCACGGGTCCTCCTGAGGTCCGGCGGGATATCCGCATCCATTCTATGGGTAAGTCGTGAGCGACTCTGCGGCCCTGGGGCGCGAACCTTAGCGCATCTGCCCTGTGGTATCCTTGAGGTTGCCGAAAGGACACGTTTTTATGCTTTTTGAGGTTGGCGAAACCGTCGTCTATCCCCACCATGGCGCTGCGACCATCATCGAGGTCAAGGAGCGCATCATCAAGGGTGAGGCGAAGAAATATCTGAAGCTCAACGTCACCCAGGGCGATCTCATCATCGAGGTTCCTGCTGAGAATGTCGACCTGGTCGGCGTTCGCGATGTGATCGGGAAAGAGGGCCTCGACCACGTGTTCGAGGTGCTGCGCGCACCCTTCACGGAGGAGCCCACGAACTGGTCCCGCCGGTACAAGGCGAACCTCGAGAAGCTCGCCTCCGGCGATGTCATCAAGGTGAGCGAGGTCGTCCGCGACCTGTGGCGTCGCGATCAGGACCGCGGGTTGTCGGCGGGCGAGAAGCGGATGCTGGCGAAGGCTCGTCAGATACTCATCTCCGAGCTCGCGCTCGCGGAGAAGACCGACGAGGACAAGGCGGGCGCACTGCTCGACGAGGTCCTCGCTTCCTGAGTTCTCGACGAAGGGGCGGATGCTGTGGCATCCGCCCCTTCGTCGTCCCTGCCACGCGGTAGCGTGAGAGGGTGACCCTGCTTCCTGTCCCCGACATCGCGATCATCGTCGTCGCCGCCGGCTCCGGCACTCGGCTGGAGGCGGGGGCGCCGAAGGCTCTCGTGGGGATCGACGCGCATTCGATCCTCCGGCATGCCCTGGACGGCGTGTTCGCAGCCCTGCCTGCGCAGGTGATCGTCGTCGCACCCGCCGGCCACGAGGGCGACGCGTTGGCGGAACTCGAAGCCGCCGCAGGAGACCGGCGAGACCTCGGTCGCGTCGTGACGGGCGGCGCGACGCGGCAGCAGTCCGTCGCCGCGGGGCTCGACGCTCTCTGGGGGGACGTGAAGACCGTGCTCGTGCACGACGCGGCGCGCGCCCTCACGCCACCCTCTCAGATCGATGCGGTCGCTCGTGCCGTCACCGCGCAGGAAGGAGTCGTGCCCGCGCTCCCCGTGGTCGACACGCTCAAGAAGGTGGCGGACGGTGCCGTGGTGGCCGCGGTCGACCGTTCCGAGCTCGCCGCGGCGCAGACGCCGCAGGGCTTTCCCCGCGCTGCGCTCGAAGCGGCTTACGCGGAAGCCGTCTCCGCGGGGGTCGAGTACACCGACGACGCGGCGTTGTTCGCCGCGGCCGGGAACACGGTGCGGCACATCGACGGTTCCGCTCGAGCGTTCAAGATCACCACCCCCGATGACCTCGAGCGCGCCCGGCACCTGCTCGGTGCGTCTGCAACGCCGGCGCACGCGCCGCAGGAGGCGCCGATCACCGGTCCCGTCATCCCTCGAATCGGCATCGGCACCGATGTGCATGCGTTCGGCGGCGAGGGGAACCTCTGGCTCGCCGGCGTGGAATGGCCGGGGGAGCAGCCCCTCTCCGGACACTCCGACGGGGATGCGGTCGCACACGCGATCGTCGATGCTCTCCTCGGCGCCGCCGGCCTCGGGGACATCGGCGAGCACTTCGGCACCTCGCACCCGGAGTACGCGGGCGCACATGCGGAGGTCTTCCTCGCGCGCACCCGTGAGCTGCTGGCAGACGCGGGCTTCGAGATCGGCAACGTCTCCGTGCAGCTGCAGGGGAACCGGCCGCGCTTCAGCGTGCGTCGTCGCGAGGCGGAAGGCGTCTTGTCCTCCGTGCTGGGCGCTCCCGTGTCCGTCACAGCGACCACGACCGACCGGCTGGGCTTTCCCGGGCGGGGCGAGGGCATCGCGGTGACGGCGGTCGCGGTCGTGGTGGCCGTCGATCCGCGCGACGGGTGACGGTCCACCACGTTCAGATCGTCACACGCCGCATGAATCGTCATCGCGGGGCGGTCGCTCAGCAGTCGCCGAGTAGGCTTGAGCGGTGACTCTCCGCCTCTACGACACCCGCGCTGCGGTGTTGCGCGACTTCGTGCCTCTCGATCCCGAGAACATCACGATGTACGTGTGCGGACCCACGGTGCAATCCGGACCCCACATCGGGCACGTCCGAGCGGCCCTGAGCTTCGATCTGCTGCGTCGCTGGTTGGCCCACCGCTATGGTCGGGTCACCTTCGTGCGCAACGTCACCGACATCGACGACAAGGTGCTCGCCAATGCGACGGATGCGGAGCCCTGGTGGGCACTGGCCTACCGCATGGAGCAGGAGTTCACGGCCGCGTATGCCGGTGTCGGCATCCTTCCTCCGACCTACGAGCCTCGCGCCACGGCATCCGTTCCTCAGATGCAGGAGCTGATCGCTGGTCTGATCACCCGCGGACACGCCTACCCCGCCCCCGACGACTCGGGAGACGTGTACTTCGACGTGCGCTCCTGGGCGGAGTACGGCTCCCTCACGCATCAGTCCATCGACGCCATGGAGCCCGCGGAGGATGCCGACCCCCGAGGCAAGCGGAACCCGCAGGACTTCGCGCTCTGGAAAGGCGCCAAGCCGGAGGAACCGGCGGACGCGACGTGGGCCTCGCCGTGGGGCGCCGGTCGTCCTGGGTGGCACATCGAGTGCTCCGCCATGGCGAAGCGCTACCTCGGCGCGGAGTTCGACATCCACGGCGGCGGGCTCGACCTGCGATTCCCGCATCACGAGAACGAGCTCGCGCAGTCGACGGCGGCGGGCGACGGTTTCGCCCGCTACTGGGTGCACAACGGACTCGTGACCGTGGCCGGGCAGAAGATGTCCAAGTCGCTGGGCAACTTCACCTTGGCGGCGGACGTCCTGTCTGCACATGACCCGCGGGTGGTGCGCTATGCGCTCGCCGCCGCGCACTACCGATCGAGCCTCGACCTCAGCGAATCGTCCTGGGCGGAGGCCGAGGCCGCGTTGGCGCGCATCGACATCTTCGCTGCTCGCGTCCGCCGCGCCGTTCCCGGCATGACGGATGACGCTGAGGGCGATGCTGCTGTTCCGGATGCATTCGCCGACGCGATGGACGACGACCTGGGGGTCCCCCAGGCGCTGGCCGTGCTGCACGACACCGTGCGCCGCGGCAACTCGGCACTCGACGCCGGGTCGAAGGAGGAGGCCTGGACCGCTTTCGTCCAGGTGGACGCGATGGTCCGCCTCCTCGGATTCGACGAACTCCCGTCCGGTGGGGCAGACCTCGCCGAGCACCGCACTCTGGACGCCCTCGTCCAGACGATGATCACCCAGCGCGCGCAAGCTCGCGCTGACAAGGACTGGGCGGCGGCGGATCGCATCCGAGACGCGATCGCCGCCGCAGGAATCACGCTGGAGGACACTCCGGCCGGAACTCATTGGAGTATCGATGGCTAAGCCACAGCGCCCCGGCGCGAGCAACGGTAAGAAGAAGGGCCCGACCAAGGGCACGGGCGGACTCGGGCGCAAGGCACTCGAGGGCCGCGGTCCGACCCCGAAGGCGGAGGACCGCGCCTGGCACCCCGCGGGCAAGCGCAAGGCAGCAGCTGAGCGCTATGCCGCCTCCGGGGGCAAGGGCAAGCCCGGTGGACAGCGCCAGACCTCGGGCGGCAATCCCAACCGCTCCGCGAGGGCGAAGGACAACACCACCGACACCGAGACGGTCACCGGGCGCAACTCGGTGCTCGAGGCGCTGCGGGCGAAGATCCCCGCGGCGGCCTTCTACATCGCGCAGCGCGTGGAGATGGACGACCGCGTCAAGGAGATGCTGTCGATCGCGACCCATCGCGGAATCCCCGTGATGGAGGTCACCCGGCAGGAGCTCGACCGCATGGCCGGCTTCGACGGCGTGCACCAGGGCGTCGCGCTCAAGGTGCCCCCGTACGAGTACGCCCACCCGCAGGACCTCCTCGAGAAGGTCATCGACCAGGGCGAGGTGCCGCTGTTCGTGGCGCTGGACGGTGTCACCGATCCCCGCAACCTCGGAGCGATCATCCGATCCGCTGCCGCTTTCGGAGGTCACGGCATCATCCTGCCGCAGCGCCGTTCCGCCGGGGTGAACTCCGCGGCCTGGAAGACCAGTGCGGGCGCCGCTGCGAGGATCCCGGTGGCACTCGCGACGAACCTCACGACGCAGCTCAAGGAGTTCAAGAAGCAGGGCGTGTTCGTGCTCGGACTCGACGGTGGCGGCGATGTGTCGCTTCCCGACCTGCAGCTCGCCGATCGTCCCGTGGTGATCGTCGTGGGTTCGGAGGGCAAGGGGCTGTCGCGGCTCGTCACCGAGACGTGCGACCAGATCGTCTCGATCCCGATCTCCGCCGCGACGGAGTCGCTGAACGCCGGTATCGCGACGTCGGTCGCGCTGTATCAGGTGGCGACGGTCCGCGCCGCGAAGCAGTCCTAGCCGCACGCCCAGAGAGAGGTCCACCATGGCTCGCATCATCGTCCTCGGAGGAACCGGGTACGCCGGTCGTCATATCGTCGCCGAGGCGGTGAGTCGAGGACATGCCGTGATCGCGATCTCGCGCTCGGAGGCGACCGATCCGGTAGCGGGCGCAGCCTACGTGCAGGGCTCCGCGCTGGAGCCGGCGTCGCTCGCGGACGCCTTCGTCGGTGCGGACGCCGTCGTCTCGGCGCTCTCACCGCGCGGGGACATGGCCGATCGGGCGTTGGAGGCGTTGACCAATGTCGTCTCTCAGCTCGCCGGTACGCCGACGCGTCTCGGTGTGGTCGGAGGAGCAGGTGGCAGCCTCGTCGCTCCGGGCGGACCGCGTCTGTTCGATCAGGACTTCCCCGAGGAGTACAAGCACGAAGCGCAGGTCGGCATCGATTCTCTCGCGCTCCTGGAGAGCACGGATGAGGATCTCGACTGGTTCTTCATCCACCCCGCAGAGGTCTTCGGTCCCTGGGCCGAGGGTGAGCGCACCGGACACTACCGCGACGGCGGTGACGTGATCGTCCGCGATGCCGAGGGGAAGTCGTTCATCTCCGGTGCGGACTTCGCGATGGCCGTGGTCGACGAGATCGAACAGGGGAATCACCACCGCGAGCGCTTCACGGTCGGCTACTGACCGCGCGTATCGACGCAACCGCGCGTACCGGCGCGACCACGTCTCGGGCGGTCGACGCCCCCCTGCCGTGTCGAAACCCCCGGGCTCCGGCACCGTTCACCGGGGGTATCGACGATGAAGAGGGGTTTCGGCGCTCAGACCAGGTCCCGCCGCTCAGACCAGGTCCCGCCAGTCGATGTCCTCGTCGTCGTCGGTGACGGGAGTCACCCCGGTGATGACGGGCAGGCTCATCGTCTCGGTGGGTGGACCCATGATGGTGGCCTCGTCACGGCGGTGGCGCAACACCTCGTTGATGTAGCTCGTCAGGACCTCCGCGAGGGGCACGGAACGTCCCTGCGCCTGTGACAGGTACCACCGGTGCTCCAGTACCTGGTGGAACACCTCCGCGGGCTCGAGTTTGGCGCGCAGTTCGTACGGGATCGCGCGGACGACGGGCTCGAAGACCCGCGTGAGCCACTCGTGCGCGTACATCTCCTCGTCGGACCACTGCTTCGTCGAACGGGCGCGGAACTCGTCGAGGTCGTTGAGCAGGCGCCGGGCCTGGTTCTCTTCGACGTCGAGCCCCGTCAGGCGGATCAGGCGGCGCTGGTGGTGACCGGCGTCCACCACCTTCGGCTGGATCTCGACGACCGTGCCATCCGCCGTCGTCGACATGGACATCTCGTCGATGTCGAAGCCCAGAGCGTTGAGCCGCTCGACGCGTTCCGTGATGCGCCACGTCTCCGCGGCCGAGAACGACTCCTGGGCGGTCAACTCCGCCCACAGGGACCGATACGAGGACACGATGCCGTCGGCGATCGCGATGGCGTCCACACCGTGCTCCAGGCGGCCCCCGGCGGCGAGGTCCATGATCTCCCCGGCGATGTTCGTGCGGGCGAGGTCGAGGTCGTAGGCGCGTTGGCCGTCGGTCAGCCCCTCCTCGTGCAGTTCCCCGGTCTCGGCGTCGACCAGATACGCCGCGAAGGCTCCGGCGTCGCGACGGAACAGCGTGTTCGACAGGGAGACATCACCCCAGTAGAAGCCGACGTTGTGCAGGCGCACCAGGAGGAGTGCCAAGGCGTCCACGAGCCGGGTGGCCGTATCCGGACGGAGGACGCGGGTGAACAGCGCGCGATAGGGCATGGAGAAGCGCAGATGCGCTGTCACGAGGGCTGCCGGCAGCGGCTCCCCGTCGGCGTCCGTACGTCCGGCGATCACGGCGACGCGGTCGACGCAGGGGACATCGAGCCGAGCGAGGTTGCCCAGCATGTCGTATTCGCGTTGGGCCATCTCGGCCGTGGTCTCCTTCACCGCGATCACGCGGCCGGAGAGGTCGGCGAAGCGCACGAGATGGCGGGAAAGACCCTTCGGGAGCGACACGATGTACTCCGAGGGCCACTTCGCGAGCGTGGTGGACCAGGGGAGGGCCAGGAGACCCGGATCGATCTTGCTCGCGGTGATCCGCAGTGAATCGTGCATGGTGCTCCCTGAACGCGGGGTGACGACGGAGACAGAAAGAGACGCGGCGCAGGCGACCGAAGTCAGCCTGCGCCGCGTCTGTGGATCCGATCAGACGGAGACGACCGGCTTGTCGTTCAGGCGGTCGCCGGACTCGATGTCGAACGCGTGCACGTGGCCCGGGTTCGCCGCGAGCGTGACCGTCTCGCCGGCGTTCGGGTGGTTGCGGCCGTCGACACGGGCGACGATGTCGCTGCGCTTGCCGTTGATCTCGGTGTGGCCGTAGAGGTAGCCGTCGGCGCCGAGCTCTTCGACCAGGTCGACGACGACGGGAAGACCCTTGCCGTCGGCCGGTCCGACCGTGATGTCCTCGGGACGCACACCGACCGTGACCTGGCTGCCGTTGGCTCGGCCGACCGTGTCGCGGTCGAGCGGGACGATCTCCGACCCGAAGCGGATGCCGCCGTCGGCGAGGTCGGCAGCGAACAGGTTCATCGCGGGCGAACCGATGAAGCCGGCCACGAAGACGTTGTTCGGCTTCTCGTACAGGTCGCGCGGGGAGCCCACCTGCTGCAGGAGGCCGTCCTTGAGGACCGCGATGCGGTCGCCCATGGTCAGAGCCTCGGTCTGGTCGTGGGTGACGTAGACCGTGGTGACACCGAGACGGCGCTGCAGCGAGGCGATCTGCGTACGCGTCTGCACGCGGAGCTTGGCGTCGAGGTTCGACAGCGGCTCGTCCATGAGGAACACCTGGGGCTGACGCACGATGGCGCGTCCCATGGCGACACGCTGACGCTGACCACCCGAGAGGGCCTTCGGCTTGCGGGTCAGGTAGGGCTCGAGGTCGAGCAGCTTGGCGGCTTCGAGCACGCGGGCCGCACGCTCTTCCTTGCCGACGCCCGCGATCTTCAGGGCGAAGCCCATGTTCTCGGCGACCGTCATGTGCGGGTACAGCGCGTAGTTCTGGAAGACCATCGCGATGTCGCGGTCCTTCGGCGGGACGTCGGTCACGTCGCGGTCGCCGATGAGGATGCGGCCGGCGTTGACCTCTTCGAGGCCGGCCAGCATGCGGAGGGAGGTCGACTTACCGCACCCGGAAGGACCGACGAGGACGAGGAATTCGCCGTCACCGACCTCGAGGTTCAGCTTGTCGACAGCGGGACGGGTTCCGCCGGGGTACAGGCGGGTGGCCTCGTCGAAAGTCACAGATGCCATCGTTGTTTCTCCTTCACCGGCAGGTACGTGCCGGACGATCCGTAGTGATGAAGCGGCGGAGTGAACCCGCCGTGACCCGACTCTGGGTCGGAATCAGTATGGCACGAACCGGGGTACCTGGGTATTTCTCAGCCTGAATCGCTAGCATCGAACTCGGCCGCGCGCTGCGGCGATCGTCGCCGAGCGGCGGTCGGGGCCAACCCGGACCCCCCTGGAGACTTACAAGAGGAACGATGTCGAGCGACGAAACGCCGAACGTCCCCACGCCACGCAATTCCCGCGAGGTCGTGCGGGAGAAGGCTCAGAGAGTGCACGCCCAGCAGTCGCGGGCGCGCCTCATGCGACGGATCATCATCGGCGCCGTGGCGCTGGTCGCGGTGGGCGCGATCGGCACGGCGGTGACACTGGCGGTGTCATCGCAGGTGTCCAAGCCGCGGCTCACGCCGACCGGCATGGAATCGGACGGCGTCGTCGTCACCGACGTCGAAGCCTTCGCCGGATCCGCTGCAGTACCCACGACCCCCACGCCCGAGCCGAGCGACGCGGGCGCTTCCGAATCTCCGACGCCGGAGCCGACGGCGTCCGAGAAGGTCGACATCCACGTCTACGTCGACTACCTGTCGCCCGACGCCGGAATGTTCGAGCGTGCCAACGCCCGCCAGCTCGCCGGATGGATCAAGGAAGGCGCGGTCACGGTCAGCTACCACCCGGTGGCCCTGCTCACCGCGAGCTCGAACGGCACCAAGTTCTCGCTGCGTTCGGCTGCGGCTGCGGCGTGCGTCGCCACGCATTCGCCCGAGCAGTTCTACGCGTTCAACCACGAGCTGCTCGACGATCAGCCCGAGGTCGGCAGCGATGGTCTCTCCGACGAAGACCTCGCGAATCTCGCTCTCGCGGTCGGCGTCGGCAACGGCAAGGCCGTCCGCTCGTGCATCGAGGACGGCGACTTCGTCAGCTGGGCCAAGGAAGCCACGACCCGGGCGCTGGACGGCCCGCTCGCCGGTTCCGATGACCTGGTGCTGACCGCGACCCCGATGATCGTGGCGAACGGCGAGGCCTACGTCGGCGCCATGGACGATCCCGCCGAGTTCTCGCAGTTCGTCCTCAGCGTCGCCAGCGACGCGTCGCGCGAAACGCCGACCCCGACACCGACCTCCACACCCGCCCCCTGATTCGGAGGGGGTCGATGCCATCGCTAAGCTGATGGCATCCGCCGACTTGGCGCAATTGGTAGCGCACCGTACTTGTAATACGGGGGTTACGGGTTCGAGTCCCGTAGTCGGCTCACGACACGCAGTGAAAAGCCCTGATGGGATGCCTCTCGTCGGCACGACGAGGTCTTGTCGCCGAGGGGGCGATGCGCTACTTTGAGCGCCATCCAGTGCGCGGTGCTCGGATCGATCCGACCTTCGTCTCTGGCGGGAGTTCGGAGAAGTCGATGGTTGCTGGATCCGAAGGAGTTCGGCCGATTCGTTCGGCACCGTTGCCGCCTGCGAGGGTGCTGCCCTTTCCGCCGCCGCCATCGGGAAGCGTCGCGGGGCGCATCATGCAGGAATCGACGTATTCCCCGAAGCCTGTCGAGTCGCATCTTCCCTCGGATGCGCCGAACATCCTGATCGTTCTGATCGATGATGCAGGCCCCGCATTGCCGACCTCGCTCGGCGGCGAGGTGAGCACGCCGACATTCGACCGGCTGCGTGACGAGGGAGTCGGCTACAACAGGTTCCACACGACGGCGATGTGCTCGCCCACGAGAGCGGCGTTGTTGACAGGGCGAAACCACCATCGGGTGGGGAACGGCCAGATCGCCGAGCTGGCGAACGACTGGGACGGCTACTCCGGCCACATTCCGAAGAGCACGGCGACCGTCGCGGAGGTGCTTCGCAACTACGGCTACTCCACCGCGGCGTGGGGGAAATGGCACAACACTCCCGCGGAGGAGACCACCGCTGCCGGTCCTTTCGACAGGTGGCCCACCGGATACGGGTTCGAGTACTTCTACGGCTTCCTCGCGGGGGAGGCGTCGCAGTATGAACCGAACTTGGTGCGCAACACGACGGTCGTGCTGCCGCCGAAGACGCCGGAGGAGGGCTATCACCTGAGCGAGGACATCGCCGATGATGCCATCGGCTGGCTCCGCGCGCACAAGGCGCTCGCGCCCGAGAAGCCGTTCCTGATGTATTGGGCGAGCGGAGCGATCCACGGTCCCCATCACGTCACCAAGGACTGGGCCGACAAGTACAAGGGCAAGTTCGACGACGGGTGGGATGCGTACCGTGAGCGCGTCCATGAACGGGCCAAGAGCGCAGGGTGGATCCCCGCCGATGCCGAGCTCACTCCCCGCCATCCCGAAATGGCCGCATGGGATGACATTCCCGATGACGAGAAGCCATTCCAACGTCGTCTGATGGAGGTCGCGGCCGGTTTCGCCGAGCACGTCGACGTGCAGGCGGGCAGGGTCATCGACGAGGTGGAACGACTCGGCTACGGAGAGAACACCATCGTCCTCTACCTGTGGGGCGACAACGGCTCGTCCGGCGAGGGGCAGAACGGCACCATCAGTGAGCTGCTCGCGCAGAACGGCATCCCGAGCAACGTCTCCGATCACATCGCCGCACTCGAAGAGCTCGGAGGACTGGACGCGATCGGCACGCCCGCGACCGACAACCAGTATCACGCAGGCTGGGCCTGGGCGGGTTCCACTCCCTACCAAGGGATGAAGCTTCTGGCATCGCACCTCGGGGGCACTCGGAACCCGCTCATCGTGAAGTGGCCCGCGCGGCTCCAGCCCGATGCGACTCCGCGTACTCAGTTCCACCACGTCATCGACGTCGTGCCGACGATCTACGACATCCTGGGAATCAGCGAACCCGACGTGGTGAACGGGATCCCCCAGGAGCCCCTCGACGGCGTCAGCTTCGCGTACTCGCTCGCCGATGCGGAGGCGGAAGGACGCCGGCACACGCAGTACTTCGAGATCATGGGGAGCAGATCCATCTACTCGGATGGGTGGATGGCCTCCGCGATCGGGCCGCGTCTGCCCTGGGTGCAAGGCCTGCCTGCGGGTATCCGGACCTGGACCCCGGATGAGGACCTGTGGGAGCTCTACGATCTCGAGAACGACTGGAGCCAGGCCCACGACGTGGCGTCGGAGCACCCGGAGAAGCTCGCACAGCTCAAAGAACTCTTCGCCATGGAAGCGGCCAAGAACAAGGTGCTGCCCGTCGGGGGCGGGCTGTGGGTCGTCGCCCTCCATCCGGAACAGCGCATCGCGCCGCCGTACACGGAGTGGAGTTTCACGGGCGACACGTTCCGCATTCCGGAGTTCTGCGCTCCCGCTCTCGGTAACAAGCCGAACGTGGTCCGGTTGGGCGTCACCCTTCCGGAGCGGGCGAACGGGGTTCTGTACAAGCTCGGGGGCTCGGGAGGCGGGCTGACGTGCTTCCTCGATGACGGTGTCCTCACCTATGAGTACAACCTCTTCCTCATCCAACGAACCACCATCGCGACAGAGTCGCCTCTCGCCCCAGGGGAGTCGGTGATCGAAGTGGTGACGGACTATGTGGAACGTCGACCAGGCGGTCCGCTGAAGGTCGTGCTCCGGGCCGACGGCGTCGAGGTGGCGTCCGGGGTGGTGCCGGTCAGCGCGCCCTTGCTGTTCAGTGCGAACGACTGCCTCGACATCGGGCGCGCATACGGCGGCCCCGTCTCACGTCGGTATGCGGATCGGATGCCGTTTCCTTTCGACGGCCTCATCGACGACGTGCACATCGCCTATCTCTGATGGCGGCGGCGGGGTTCTGGTCGGGGTGGCGTCCACCCGGGTCAGATCTTGATCGGGAACGTGATCAACAGGGCGAGTCCGCACAGCACGATGACGCCGCTCAGGCCGAGGAACACCCGGCGTCGCCAGGGGACCGCCTGGTGCTGAGAGATCGCGGCGAAGAACAGGACGAGCGCGAACAGCACGGTGAGCAGGGAGTAGTTGTCGCCGCGCTGATTGTTGGTGAGCGCTTCGTCGAACTTCGCATCCGCTCGCGCGCTCAACTGCTCGGCTTCCCGTGTGCCGGGCGGCACGTATTCCTCCATCACGAACGGCCCGCGCGCGGCGCGCCCCTCTGCGGTCCATGCGTCGAAAGCCACCGCGAACTCCTCGGTGAAGCGTTCCTCGACGAAGCTCACCAGATCGTCCCGCCCGTCGGCTTCCGCGAGAACCCATTCCGTGTACAGCGTGAGGTCGTACTGTCGCGCAGCTTGGGCGGTGGACTGGGCGGAAGCCGCTTGAACGCGAGCGCTGGAGGCCTGGCTGAACGCGATGGACATCTCGCCGCCCCACTTCGAGGCCTCGAAGCCGCACCACGCCGTCACGACCGCGGTCACCGAGAGCAGGACGACCGTGACGATGTCCAGAACACGTGTCGTGGGGGTGGGCTCATCCGAGGCGCCTCTGTGCATGAGCCGATTCTGCGGCCCTCGACGCGGGCGCTGCCGTTCTTCTCACCCGGACGGGGTGACCGGCGGCACACTCACCCGATGGCACTCAGAACAGGGTCACCGTGCGAGAGCTCGTCGTCCCGTCCGTCGGGTCGCCTGTGGCTCGGACCTCCACGGTGATGCCTGAATGCAGCGGGCTCGAGCCGAGGATGCCGAAGGTGACGTGGGTCACGCCCTGACCGGCCACCGACCCTGCGAAGACGAGTGTGTAGGACACTGTGCCGTCGCCGTTGTCGACCGCGCCTCCGGCCGTCCACGTCGGGTCGGTCGCCGGCAGCGCACCCACGACGGGGCTGCCGCCGCCGGCGTTCGCGATGATGGCGGGTGCCACGGCGCCGACATCGATCGAGGCGAACGTCACCACGACGACGCCGCTGGTGATCGGCTCGACAGGCAGCGAGACGGCCTGTGTGTCGTCGTTGCGCAGCTGGATCGATGCCCCGTAGTACTCGGGATCGATCCAGGTGCCGCCCAACATCGACTCGATCACGAACCGCCCACGCGCACCCCCCCGATGCGGCGGCGAGCGGTGTCGCGACAGCCGCAGCGATCACGGGAACCGACCATGCCGCACCAGCCAGGAGCGAGCGCCGTCTCACCTCGCCGTGTCGCTCCCTGGTCGCAGGATCCCCCGTGGGGAGGCCGTCGACGTGCTCTTCGCGCGGTGCCACGGTGTCACGCCTCTTGCGGCACGTCGAGCACCTCGTCGACGAGGCTGATTCCGCCCGTCGAGCTCGCGGAGTGCATCAGGTTCTGGATCCAGGTCGGATTCAGCTGCGGTGCCTCGGGTGCCTCGAAGGTGAAACGCAGCGGAATGGACGGGTGCAGCCAGATCGTCGAGCGTCCGGCGGGTTCGCCATCGGGATGACGCCAGGACAGGGTGAAGCTCTCGTTGCGGCGGAGCTTGGTCGCGATGACCACCTTCAGATGGGCGAGCGCGCGGTCCTCGATGTGGATCTCTTCGCCGTTGCCGTACTGGATCGTTCCCATCCCCGCACGATAGTCGCGATTCGCGCCTTTCGCCGATTTCGCGGCGTGATCTCGTATCCTGACATATCACCTTAGTGGGTGATATGTTACCCACGCCGATCCTCCGGTGCCCGATGGAGTCGTACCGGGGGAGACGGCGCAGGTGGCCGCCTCCCCGGTCCGGCCACCTGCGCCGCGGTGAGGCGCGGTGCGCTCGGATCGGCCGGTCGGGAAGGGACGTACCTCATGGGCGCATCGGACGTGGCCGCGGTCGCGACGGAGGGGCAGCACGGCCATCCGCCCACCGAGAAGCTCTCCGCGGCGGCATACGAACGCGAGAAGCGACTGCTCCAGATCGAACTCCTCAAACTCCAATCCCATGTCAAGAGCGCTTCCGAACGTGTGCTCGTCCTGTTCGAAGGGAGGGATGCGGCAGGCAAGGGAGGGGCGATCACGCGCTTCATGGAACACCTCAATCCGCGCGGGGCGCGGGTCGTCGCTCTCGACAAGCCCACGGATGCCGAGCGCACCCAGTGGTACTTCCAGCGCTATGTCGCACACCTGCCGTCCGGCGGCGAGATCGTGCTGATGGACCGCTCCTGGTACAACCGTGCCGGTGTCGAGCGGGTGATGGGCTACTGCTCGTCCGCCGACTACGAGGAGTTCCTGCAGACGGCTCCCTCGTTCGAGCGGATGCTCGTGGGATCGGGCATCCGTCTCGTCAAGCTCTGGTTCTCCGTCGGCGAGGCGGAGCAGAGGCGCCGGTTCCGGCGACGCAGCGCGGATCCGCTCACGCAATGGAAGCTGAGTCCGACGGATCTCGCCGGCGTCGATCGGTGGGCGGACTACACGGCGGCAGAGGAGGCGATGTTCATCCACACCGACACATCGGCCGCCCCGTGGATCGTCATCGCCTCGGACGACAAGAAGCGAGCGCGGCTCGAGGCCATGAGATGCGTTCTCGCCCGATTCGACTACCCCGGCAAGGACCCCCTGATCGCTCATGCTCCCGATCCGCGTCTCGTCGGGCGCCCGTCGCAGGTCCGGCTCGAGGAGGAGGCGAGCGGGAATGCGCAAGGCACCGCGGGCGGTTATGACCGACATGACTCGTATCGGCAGTAGTGATCTTGACGTGCTCCCGCTCTCGCTCGGCGGCAATGTGTTCGGCTGGACGGCCGACCGCGACACCTCCTTCGCGGTGCTCGACGCCTTCGTGGACGGGGGCGGCGACTTCATCGACACCGCCGACTCCTACAGCTCCTGGGTGGCGGGCAACGAGGGCGGGGAGAGCGAGACCATCGTCGGCGAATGGTTGGCCTCCCGCAAGCCCGCCGGTATCGTCGTCGCGACCAAGGTCAGCCAGCACCCGCAGTTCCGAGGGCTGTCCGCGGGCAACATCCGCAAGGCGGCCGAGGCATCGCTGATGCGCCTGGGCGTCGACGAGCTCGATCTGTATTACGCGCACTTCGATGACGAGACCGTCCCGCTGGAGGAGACCGTCGCCGCGTTCGGCCAGCTCGTCGCGGATGGCCAGGTGCGGCACGTCGCCGTCTCGAACTACTCAGCCGATCGGATCCGGGAATGGATCGAGATCGCCCGACGCACCGGAGCGGCCGTGCCGGTCGCCGTGCAGCCGCACTACAACCTCGTGCACCGCAACGAGGTCGAGGAGGCGATCATCCCGGTCGCCGAGGAGTTCGGGCTCGGGCTCGTCCCCTACTACTCTCTCGCGAGCGGATTCCTCACCGGCAAATACCGTTCGACGGATGCCGCGGGCCAGGCCTCTCCGCGCGCACAGGGCGCCGCGAAGTACGCCACCGAGGCCGGCCTGCGGATCATCGACGCGCTGGAGGAGATCGGCGATGCCCACGGCGAGTCGATCGCGGCGACCTCGCTCGCCTGGTTGCGTGCGCAGCCCACCGTCGTCGCACCGATCGCCAGCGCCCGCTCGGTCGAGCAGGTGCCGGACCTGCTCGCGGGAGCACGCCTCGAACTCTCCCCGGAAGAGGTGGCCGTGCTCGATCAGGTCTCGGAGTGGAGTCCCGCCCAGGCGTGATGCGAGGCGGCTAGTCGCCGACGAGGCCGAGTCGGTGGGCCAGGATCACCGCGTGGATGCGGTCGCGGGCGGCGAGCTTGGTCAGTACCCGGCCCACATGCGTCTTCACGGTGGACTCGCCCACGTAGAGCGTCTGGGCGATCTCGGCATTGGTGAGGCCGCGTCCGATCGCCAGGAACACATCGCGCTCTCGTTCGGTCAAGGAGGCGAGCGCGGCGCTCTCCGCCGCGTCGGGCGCCGGGGTCGCGGAGGGGCCCAGGTGCGGCGTCACGTGCTCGAGCAGCATCCGTGTGACGCGCGGTGAGAGGGCGGCATCTCCGCGGTGCACGGCGCGCACGGCAGAGATCATCTCCTGTCGCTGCGCATCCTTCAGCAGGAAGCCGCTCGCGCCCGCGCGGATGGCGCCGAAGGCGTATTCGTCGAGGTCGAAGGTGGTCAGCACGAGCACTTTCGTCTGCGGATGTTCGCGCACGATCGTCTCGGTGGCCGCGATGCCATCCAGTTCCGGCATGCGGATGTCCATCAGCACGAGGTCGGGGGCGAGGCTCCTGCTCTGCATGATCGCGGCTCTCCCGTCGGCGGCCTCACCGACCACGACGATGTCGCCCTCGGCTTCGAGAACCATGCGGAACCCGACTCGGATGAGCTCCTGATCGTCCACCAGGAGCACTCTGATCGCGTCTGTCATCTGTCGCCCCCCATCGACTCGCTCCCGGCGCCGGGAGCGCTTCCCCCTGTCGGTAGCACGGCCTGCAGCACCCACCGTCCTTCACCGGCCGGCCCCGATTGCAGCGTGCCGTGCACATGGGCCGCACGTTCGGACAGTCCGCGGACACCGAAACCGGCGGATCCGACCTCGCCCGTGACGCCGTCGTTCACGATCTCGATCGTCGCCGTCTCCGGTGCGTAGTCCAGGCGTACGGTGATCGCCGACGCGGTCGGTGCATGGCGCATCGCGTTGGTCACGCCCTCCTGGACGATGCGACCGATCGCGTGTGCGACTGCGGGGGAGACATCGGGCTGCCCCACCACGGTGAGCGTGGCCGGAAAGCCGGCGCGTTGCGCGGCTTCGACGGTGTCCCGGGGCGGTACCGGCTGCAGCGGCGCGAGAGGCAGCGGTGAATCGTCGCCACGCAGGACGCCCAACATCGACCGCATCTCGGTGAGCGCGGCACGAGCGGTCTCCGCCGTCGAGAGCGCGGCCTTGCGCGCCTGCTCGCGGTCCGACGTCGCCGCGCCGCCCTCGGAGAGCGCCACGATCACGGTCAGCGAATGCGACACGATGTCATGCATCTCGCGGGCGATGCGTGCGCGCTCGGAGGCGGCCGCCAACTTGGCCTGCTGGTCGCGTTCGACGAGGAGCTGTCGGGAGCGATCGATGACGGCGGAGAGGTAGCGCTTGCGTCCTCCGACGTTGACGCCGATGAGCGTGCCGATCAAGCCGAGCACGATGTAACTGAGGGCGGTGTCGAGCCCGCTCTGGAGCACGACCCCGCCCGAGAGCATGAGCAGAGTGGTGAGGCCGACGAACCACGCGGCGCCGATTCCGTACCAGGTCCAGGCGGCGCGGGAGGAGCGATAGACCGCCAGGCCGTAGCAGGCGACGAGCAGAAGGATCAGCCCGCCGGACAACCCCGTGAACAGGCCCACGGTGCCCAGGACCACCGACGCGACGAAGGGGGCCAGCGGCGCCCGGCGCCGCCAGAGCAGGGTGCTGCAGGCGAGGACCACCATCGACAGCGTGGCGATGTTGATCGCGATGGCGGTCGCCTCGGGGATCGAATCGTCCAGGAGTCGCCCGGCGGGGACGAGCGAGAGGAGGAGACAGAGAAGCGCGAGCAGCACATCGGCGAGCACCGGGTGCCGCGCCCAGAAGCGCCGGAAGAGCCCGGGCGCACGCGGAAGCCGCAGCTCCTCGTCCTCACGGACCGAGTCGCTGCGGCTTCGCGTTCTCCTCACGGACCCGACTCTACGCGTCGCGGGTGCGCAGAACCGCCCAGGCCACGAGGGCGCCGCCGGCGACCCAGCAGGCCAGCGTCAGGAAGACCACAGGAGTATCGAGCGGGGCGCCATCACTGGGCAGGATGGCGCTCTGCGCGGCTGCCACCGGGAGGTAGTTCGCGGCATCGACGAGCCATGCCCAGGTCTCGCCGGCGAAGGTGAAGAAGCTCGCCACGATCGGCAGTACGAACAGCACACCGACGGTCGCGGCGATCGCACCCGCGCCGGAGCGCAGGATGAATCCGAACGACACACCGATCAGGGCGAAGACCGCCATCGAGAGCGAGGCCACGACGATCGGGAGCAGCGACATCGATGGGTCTGACCAATCGATGCTCTGGTCGCGCGGTGCCACGACGAGAGAGACCGCGGCTGCCGCGAGGGCGAAGATGATCAGCGACGACAGGAACAGGAACACGGCGAGCACGATCGACTTCGCCGCCAGCACGGATCCGCGGATCGGGTTGGCCGTCAGGGTCGAGCGGATCATGCCGGTGGAGTACTCCCCGGTGACCGAGATCGCGCCGATGATGCCGGCGAGCAGCATGGTGAACTGGATCGGCATGATGACGGCCTGGATCGGCTCGAAGCCCGGCATGTCGACCGCCTGTGCGATGAGCACGGCGATCCCGATGGTGAGAGCCGCGGCGATCCCGATGGACCACCAGGTGGAGCGCAGGGTGGCGAGCTTGATCCACTCGCCGCGCAGTGCGCGCACGAACGTCAGGCGTCGACCGGTGTCGACGCGCGGCCGCGTGGGAGCGGGTGCCTGTGTCGTGGTCATGAGATCTCCTTGGTGCGGTACTCGACGGAGTCGCCGGTGAGGGCGAGGTACGCGTCTTCGAGCGAACCGGTGGTGGGGGTGAGTTCGTGTAGCGGGATGCCACGATCGGCGGCCAGGTCGCCGATGCGTGCGGCGGGCAGTCCCACGATGTCGAGCAGATCAGGAGCGGAGCTCACGATCTCCACATCCGGGCCGCCCACGGCCGCGGCCAGGTCAGCCGGTCGGGGCGTGCGAACCCGCACGGTGTTCCTGGTCCAGGAACGCACGAGGTCGGCCAGGGCCGCATCCGCGAGCACCCGACCGCGACCCATGACGATGACGTGATCCGCCGTCTGCGCCATCTCGCTCATCAAGTGACTCGAGAGCAGCACGGTGCGCCCTTCGGAAGCCGCATGCCGGACGAACTGGCGCACCCAGCGGACACCCTCCGGGTCGAGGCCGTTGACGGGCTCGTCGAGGATCAGCGTGTGCGGGTCGCCGAGCAGTGCCGAGGCGATGCCGAGGCGCTGTCCCATCCCGAGGGAGAACTTGCCCGCCCGCTTGCGGGCGACGGAGCCGATACCCGCGAGGTCGATCACCTCGTCCACCCGCGAGGAGGAGATGCCGTGGGTAGCCGCCATCGCGCGAAGGTGATTGCGCGCGGTGCGGCCGGTGTGCACGGCCTTCGCGTCGAGCAGCACGCCGACCTCGGTGAGGGGCGCGCGCAACTTGCGGTACTCACGACCGGCGACGGCGGCGCGGCCGGAGGTCGGGCGATCCAGCCCGACGATCATCCGCATGGTGGTGGACTTGCCCGCGCCGTTCGGTCCGAGGAACCCGGTGACGCTGCCCGGCTTGACGGTGAACGACACGTCGTCGACGGCGGTCTTGTCTCCGAACCTCTTCGTGAGGCCTTCTGCTGTGATCATGACATCCACGCTACGGAGCATCCTCCGGACTCCGCATCCGCCCCAGGTACCGTCTTCTGCTCCGGACGTCCTCCCCGCGGAGGACATCCCGGGCTCGGGCCTCGCCTAGACCAGCTCGTTCACCAACTGCTCGATGCGTGCGCGGATGTCGTCGCGGATCGGACGGACAGCATCGATGCCCTGGCCCGCCGGGTCGTCGAGCTTCCAGTCCTCGTAGCGCTTGCCGGGGAAGAACGGGCAGGCGTCGCCGCACCCCATCGTGATCACGACGTCGGACGCCTGTACGGCCTCGGTCGTCAGTACCTTGGGCTGCTCGGCGGTGATGTCGATGCCGAGTTCCTGCATCGCCTCGACCGCGGTCGGGTTGATCTGGTCGGCGGGCATGGAGCCGGCGGAGCGGACCTCGATGCGGTCGCCGGCGATGTCGCGGAGGAACCCGGCGGCCATCTGCGAGCGTCCGGCGTTGTGCACGCAGACGAAGAGGACGGAGGGCTTGGCGGTGGTCGTGTCAGTCATGGTTGCTCCTGGTGAGAGGGGGTGGTCAAGAGAGAAGGTCGTCGACGAGGGCGCGCACGCGGGCGGCGATGTCGTCGCGGATGGCTTCGACGCCTTCCCGCGACGCGAGGGCGGGATCACCGACGGCCCAGTCGTCGTAGCGCACGCCGGGGATGATCGGGCAGACGTCGCCACAGCCCATCGTGATGACGACGTCGGCCGCGCGGACGGCGTCGTCGGTGAGCGGCTTCGGGAAGCGCTCGGCAGCCCGGTCGCCTTCGATCTCGGCGAGGATCGAGCGGACGTGCGGGTGGATGATGTCCGCGGGAGCGGATCCTGCCGAGCGTGCGACGACCTTGCCGGCGGCGAGCGTGTTGACGAGCGCGGCGGCGAGCTGCGAGCGTCCGGCGTTGGCGACGCAGACGAAGAGCACCTGGGGGACGGACGCATCGCGGTCACGAGTGAGGTCCGCGAGTCGCTGACGCGCGAAGCGCTCGGTCAGAGGAACGAGGGCGGAAGTGACCCTGGCGGTGCGCGCGAGCGCGGTGTACGACTCACGGACGATGGTGAGCACCACGTCGGGGTCGAGGTCGGGGATTTCCGCCGCGAGCTCGTCCGCGAGACGGGTCACGCGGGCGTCGAAGTCCGGTCGCGGGTGATCGTGGTCGCCGGTGACACCCCCGGGTGCGAGCGTCGCGGGCGCGAACGACTCCAGCAGAGCTGTGACCGCGCTGCGGCGGTTCGGGGTGATCCGATACCAGACCCAGGTTCCTCGCCGCTCGGAGGTGAGGACATCCACGTCCTTGAGCACTTTGAGGTGGTGAGAAATCGTCGGTTGCGAGACCTCTGCGAGCTCGGCGAGATCGCAGACACACGACTCCCCGCGCGGGTCGGAGGCGATGGCGGACAGCATCCGCAGCCGCAGCGGATCCGACAGAGCCTTCAACGTCGCTGCGACCGAGGACGCCGCGTCGAGTCCGATGGCGTGGGTGGCGACGGGACTGCAAGTGTCGTCCGCGGTGGTCAGGGTGACGTTCATGACGGAATCCTTCCAGCGGTGAATGGATCGGTATGGAACCAGCGCCGGGCGGCCCAGAGCGAGACATAGACGAGCCCGACGAGAACCGGGACTTCGATCAGCGGGCCGACGACGCCGGCGAGCGCCTGGCCGGATGTCGCGCCGAAGGTGCCGATGGCGACCGCGATCGCGAGTTCGAAGTTGTTGCCGGCGGCGGTGAAAGCCAGGGTCGACGATCGTGCGTATCCGAGGCCGAGAGTCTTCCCCGTGAGGAGGCCGAGGAACCACATGACGCCGAAGTACACCAGGAGTGGGAGCGCGATCCTGGCGACGTCCCAGGGACGACTCGTGACCTGTTCCCCCTGGAGAGCGAACAGCAGAACGATCGTGAACAGGAGGCCGTAGAGCGCCCAGGGGCCGATCTTCGGGAGGAAGCTGTCTCCGTACCAGTCGCGTCCCTTCGTGCGCTCTCCGAAGAAGCGGGAGGCGAATCCCGCGACGAGGGGGATGCCGAGGAAGATCAGGACATTGAGCGCGATCTGTCCGAGCGAGATGTCCAAGCCCTGCGAGTCGAGTCCGAGCCAGCCGGGGAGGACAGTGAGGTAGAACCAGCCGAGGAGTGAGAAGGCGATGACCTGGAAGACCGAGTTGATGGCGACGAGCACGGCTGCGGCTTCGCGGTCGCCGCAGGCGAGGTCGTTCCAGATGACGACCATCGCGATGCAGCGCGCGAGCCCCACGATGATGAGGCCGGTGCGGTACTCGGGCAGATCGGGCAGGAAAGCCCACGCGAGGACGAACATCAGCGCCGGGCCCACGAGCCAGTTGAGCGCCAGCGACGAGATGAGGAGTTTCTTGTCGCCGGTGACGGCGGCGACCTTGTCGTAGCGGACCTTCGCGAGCACCGGGTACATCATCACCAGCAGGCCGAGGGCGATCGGGATCGAGATCCCACCGACCTCGAGGCGGGCCAGGAGGTCGGAGACCCCGGGGATGAAGCGGCCGATGACGATGCCGCCGATCATGGCCAGTCCGATCCAGAGTGGCAGCCACCGATCGAGGGTCGACAGTCGGCGGGCGGTTGGCGTGGAGGCCGGCAGGGTGGCCTCGGCGATCGGCGCGATCACGCGAAGACCTCCTCGGTCCGGCGCGAAAGGGGGGCGACTTCGTCAAGCGCGGCGAGGTAGTGCTGAGCATCCTGCGCTGCCGCGCAGCCGGTACCTGCGGCGGTGATCGCCTGACGGTAGGTGTGGTCGACGAGATCGCCGGCGGCGAAGACTCCAGCGAGGTTTGTGCGGGTCGAGGGGTGCTCGACGAGCACGTAGCCGTCAGCATCGGTGCCGACGAGGCCGGTGACGATCTCGGAGCGCGGGTCATGACCGATCGCGACGAAGACTCCCGTTGCCGCCAGCTCCCGCTCGACGCCCGAGACGGTATCGCGCAGTGCGACTGCTTCGACCTTCTCGGCGCCGATGAGGCTCGCGACTTCGCTGTTCCATGCCACTTCGATCTTCGGGTGGTCGAGTACGCGCTGTGCCATGATCTTCGAGGCCCGGAACTCGGCGCGACGGTGGACGACGGTGACCTTCGACGCGAAGCGAGTGAGGAACAGCGCCTCCTCCATGGCGGAGTCCCCGCCGCCGACCACGACGACCTCTTGCTCACGGAAGAAGAAACCGTCGCAAGTGGCGCACCAAGAGACCCCGCGTCCGGTGAGTCGCTCCTCGTCGGGGATGCCGAGCTTGCGGTACGCGGAGCCCATGGACAGGATGACTGCGCGAGCGAGGAATGTCTCCCCAGCCCCCGTCTCGACCGTCTTGATGGGGCCGTCGAGGTCGACCAGAACGGCGTCGTCGAGAAGGATGCGGGCACCGAAGCGCTCGG
Organism: Microbacterium aurugineum; assembly: GCF_023101205.1. Taxonomy (NCBI): domain Bacteria; kingdom Bacillati; phylum Actinomycetota; class Actinomycetes; order Micrococcales; family Microbacteriaceae; genus Microbacterium; species Microbacterium aurugineum. The sequence continues at coordinate 916,805 of NZ_CP078078.1, forward strand.
CCTGCGCGCGCATCGATTCCATCAGCTCGGGTCCTTGGATGCCGTCGACGAACCCGGGGAAGTTCTCGACCTCCGTCGTGGTCATCAGCGCGCCGCCGGCCGTCACGGAACCGGCAAGCACCACGGGGGTGAGTCCCGCGCGCGCCGCGTACACGGCGGCGGTGTATCCGGCAGGGCCGGACCCGATGATGACCAGTTCAACCTCTTGAATCGACATGTGTCTATATTGATGCTTGTCGATATCAAGCGCAACCGGCGCCGGAAGAGTTCACCTGTTCGTCACCGTGGCGGTCAGATCACGAGGATCGCCCGTCGGCCGGTTCCACACGGATCCGCTCATTGATCGGAGCGGCAGCCGCGACGGCCGCGTTGATCAACTCCCCGGGTGCGTTCGGCGTCGTGAGCCATTCTTCGGCGAAACCCGGATTGATGAGCAAGGGCATCCGGTCGTGGATGTGCGCCAGATGCCCCGCAGCGGGTTGCATCACGATGCTGTAGCAGGTGTAGTCGACACCGTCGGCGGTGCGTCCGGGCCGAGTGACCGCTGCCAGCCCGAGGAGACCGTCATCGGGCGCGGTGAAGTGGTGCCAGATGCGGGACGGCTTGGCCATCTCTCGCCAGAACGAGACCGGCACGATCGCGCGATCGGGGAGTGCTCCCTTGGCAGTGGCGAGTCGTTCCGATCGGGTGTTGATCGACGCGAAGCTCGCGGGCGCACCGTTGACCAGATACCCCCACCAAGCGAGCTGCACAGTGGAGGGGTCGGTGATGATCGGGTTCAGGTTGCGCAGGTTCTTTCCCGTGGGGCGCAGAATCTCGCCGTCATTGCCCGCTGCCCACGAGCGGAGCCCCTCGAGGACGTCGGCATCGAGCGCATCCCGATAGGCGTCGTCGGTGAACCGGGGATCGAGGCCATAGCTCGCGCACATGCCGTCAGCGTAGACCCGGGCTCCGACATCGCGCTGGCGACCGGGCGAGGCGGGCGTGCTCGGGTAGGGTCGATGGGTGCCAGAACCCCGCCGCCTCCCCGCTCCGCTGGCACTCGGCGGAGCTGTCGCGATCGGGGTCATGACAGCCGTCCAGGCGCGGATCAACGGTGTGCTCGGGGTGCGCGTCGACGACGGCATCGTCGCGGGACTGCTCTCGTTCTCGGTGGGCCTGCTGGCCCTCGTCGCGGTGATCTCCTGCATCCCGTCGGCCCGTCGTGGTGTCGGGCGTCTGTGGCGCGGGATCCGTGAGAACACCATCCCGTTCTGGATGCTGCTGGGCGGCGCGTGCGGAGCGCTCACGGTTTCGACGCAGGGGCTGACGGCCGGCGTGCTGGGGGTCTCCCTGTTCAGCGTCGGCGTCGTCGCGGGCCAGACACTGCACGGACTCGTGCTCGATCGGATCGGCTTCGGGCCGGCCGGTGTCGTGGCGGTCACGCCGGGGCGCGTCGCCGGTGGGGTGCTCGCGCTCGCCGCCGTCGGAATCTCCCTGTCCGGGGACGTGCTCGCCGCCGCTCCGCTGTGGATGCTGCTGCTGCCGTTCGCCGCGGGCGTGGGCATCGCATGGCAGGCGGCCACCAACGGACGCCTCGCCCAGCGCGTGCGCTCGCCGCTCGCGGCGACCCTGATGAGTTTCATCACGGGAACGGTCGTGCTGATGCTCGCGGCCGGAGCCAGCATCGCGTTCCGGGGGATGCCCGATGCCCTCCCCACGGAGCCGTGGCTGTATCTGGGCGGGTTCCTCGGCGCCGGCTACATCCTCCTCGGGGCGTTCATCGTCGGGCACACCGGAGTGCTCCTGATGGGGCTGGGGTCCGTGCTCGGGCAGCTTCTGACCTCGGTCGTCATCGACCTGATCTGGCCGGCTGCGGCAGGGCCCGCCCTCTGGCAGGTCATCGCGATGGTCACCGTCGCGGTCGCATCGGTGCTCATCGCGGTCCCGCGGCTGTGGCGCCGCTGACGCGCTACTTCTTCTTCTCGGCCTTCTTCTTCTTCTTCTTCTTGCTCGACTTCTTCGGGGAAGCCGACCCGGGCGCGGGCATGCGCGTGAGCAGCTTCCGCGCATCGACCATCTTGCGGCGTCCCGCCTTCTTGCCCTCCGGCTTGCCACCGACGTAGAGCCAGCCCAGAAGTTCTTCGTCCTTGCCGAGGCCGTGAGCCTTCGCCACGGCTTTGGCGCGGGTGTAGTGACCCGTGCGCCAGATCACGCCCCACCCGGCCTCATCGAGCAGCAGACTCAGCATGTGCGCGACGCCGGAGGCGACGGCCTCCTGCTCCCAGCGCGGCACCTTCTCGCTCTTGCGGTAGCTCGCGACGACGGCGATCAGCAGCGGAGCTCTCAGCGGCTTGGTGGAGGGGGAGGAGTCGCCCTGGGCTTTCGCGATGGCGGCGCCGAGGACTTCGCGGTCCGCGCCCCGGAGCTCGATGAGCCGCCACGGGCGCAACGAGGAATGATCGGCCACGCGACCGGCGGCGGCCACGAAGGTCAGCAACTCCTCGCGGCCTGGGGCCGCGTCTTCCACCTTCGACCAAGATTGACGCGCGCGAACGGCGTCCAGGGCGCTCACGAGGCGTCGGGGGTGAAGTTCATCGCGATCGAGTTCATGCAGTAGCGGTCGCCGGTCGGCGTGCCGAACCCGTCCGGGAACACGTGGCCGAGGTGCGAGCCGCAGTTGGCGCAGCGGACTTCGGTGCGCACCATGCCCAGGCTGTCGTCCTCGAGGAGCTCCACCGCATCAGGGCGGATCGACTCGTAGAAGCTCGGCCAGCCGCAGCCGGAGTCGAACTTGGTCCCGCTCTTGAACAGCTCGGCGTTGCAGGCTCCGCAGGTGTAGAGACCCGCGCGTTCCTCGTCGAGAAGCTCTCCCGTCCACGCGCGCTCGGTGGCGGCCTTCCTCAGCACGGCGTATCGCTCCTCGCCGAGCTCCTCGCGCCATTCGTCTTCGGTCTTGTCCACGCTGTACGACATGTGTCCTCCTGAGTCGCCTCCATTCTCCCTCCTGCAACGGCCTCTCGGGTGCTTCGCGTCAGAATGGACGGATGACGGATGCTGTCCAGGAGCGGTATGCGCGCTTCGCTCGTGACGAGGCGCCGGGTCGCAGCGCCCTCTACGTCGAATGGGCGGGCGGCATCGCGTCGGACGATGCGGTGCGGGCGGTCCTCCGCCGGATCCCGGAGACGAGGAGGCAGCCGCCGCTGGTGTTCGCCGTCACCCGGATGCTCGGCGCACCGCTGGCCGCATACCCGCAGTGGCGGCGCTTCGTGCTGCAGCATGCGGACGACATCGTCGTCGAGTGCGCCCGCCGGTCGCTGCAGACCAACGAGCCGCTTCGACTCGCCGCCCTCCTTCCCGTGCTCTCCGAGATACCCGGCCCGGTGGCATTGCTCGAGGTCGGCGCGGCAGCCGGGCTCTGTCTCTATCCGGATCGGTATTCGTACCGCGTCGCCGATGAGCACGGGGAGGTGCGTGTCGCACTGGATCCGGTGGACGGACCGTCCTCGGTCGTGCTGGAGACCCGGGTGTCCGGACCCCTGCCGCCCCTGCGGATACCGGAGGTGGTCTGGCGTGCCGGAATCGACCTGGCTCCGCTCGACGCGGGGGACGAGCGTGACCGTCGCTGGCTGCGGGGGCTCGTGTGGCCGGGCGAGACGGGACGCGATGAGCGCATCGCCGCTGCCCTCGACATCGTCGCGGCCGATCCTCCGAGGCTCGTCGCCGGAGATGCGCTGGCGTCCATCGAGGCGCTCGCCGCGTCCGCCCCGAACGACGCCACCCTCGTCATCACGACGCCGGGGGTGCTCGTGCACATCCCGTGGGCGTCCCGGAACGCGCTCGTCGCGACCATCGACGGCCTGGACGCGCGCTGGATCACGATCGATCCGCCGGGTGTGCTCGACGTCTGGGAGCCGCCGGTCGATGCAGACGACTGGCCGGGTTTCGTGGTCGCGCTGGACGGTCGAGTGCGCGCTGCTGCGGATCCGCTCGGGCGCTGGTGGGAGTGGCGAGCGGCTCTGCCTGCGAACGCGTCCTAACCTGTACCCATGATCGGAGACCTCACGGAGCGCGATCGCGCGATCCTCGCCCTGGAAGGGACCTGGCCCCGGCATGACGGGGCGAAGGAAGAGGTCATCCGCACGCAGCTGGGGATGAGCGCCGCGCGCTACTACCAGCTCCTCGGACGTCTGATCGATTCGGAGGTCGCGCTGGAATACGACCCGATGCTGGTGCGCAGGCTCCGTCGACTCCGCGATTCGCGAGCGGCACGGCGTCGCGCACGCACCCCCGGTTTCGTCGGCTGAGCGGTCCTGCCCGAATCGCGAGGGCGTCGTCGCCTCGCCGCAGAACCGATTGACAGGAACCTGCCGCTAGCATCGAGGGGTGTCAAAGCCCTCCCGCGATCGTTTCGATGACGTTCCCCGTTCCTCCGGACGTGTGGGAGCGCACCGCGCCGAAGCTCCCGGCATGAACGGCTGGGTCGTGCTGCTGTGGTCTTTCGTCGCCGCGCTCATCCTCATCATCGCCGGCATCTTCGGCTCGCTCGTCGTGATGGGGCGGGTCTCGCTGTTCCCCGAGGCCGCGCCGTCCGTGGTCCCGTCGCCGGTCGACACGGGGATCGTCGACCCGACCATCTCCGTGATGGTCCTGAACGGGACGCCGGATGAGGGTCTCGACACGCAGATGCGCGACACTCTGATCAACAACGGCTGGGCGGCCGACGACGTCTTCGCCGGCGACAGCTCCAGCCAGGATTTCGCCGAGACGACCGTCTTCTACGTCAACGAAGAGGATGAGGAGGCCGCGATCGGATTGGCCAACCTCCTCGGTGGTGCACAGGTCCAGCAGAGCGACTACTACTCCGGTCAGACCGAAGACGGGGAGAAGCAGTTCACCGTGGTGATCGGTCTCGATCGGTCGCCCTCCGCGCCGGAGACACCCGCCGACGAGCCCGCCTCCTGACCTCCGGAGGCGACCCGCGCCCGGCGGCTTGCACTCGAAGGTGTCGAGTGCCAGAATGGCGTTAGCACTCTCTCACTCTGAGTGCTAAACCCAACGTCTACGTCCAGGAGGGACGAAAAAACTCATGGCAAAGATCATTGCTTTCGATGAGGAGGCCCGCCGCGGCCTCGAGCGCGGCCTGAACATCCTCGCCGACGCGGTCAAGGTGACCCTCGGCCCGCGCGGTCGCAACGTCGTCCTCGAGAAGAAGTGGGGCGCCCCCACGATCACGAACGACGGTGTCTCCATCGCCAAGGAGATCGAGCTGGACGACCCGTACGAGAAGATCGGCGCGGAGCTCGTCAAGGAGGTCGCCAAGAAGACCGACGACGTCGCGGGTGACGGCACCACCACCGCCACGGTCCTCGCTCAGGCTCTGGTCCGTGAAGGTCTGCGCAACGTCGCGGCCGGCGCCGACCCCATCTCACTCAAGCGCGGCATCGAGAAGGCCGTGGCAGCGATCACCGAGGAGCTGCTCTCGACCGCCAAGGAGATCGACTCGAAGGAGCAGATCGCGGCCACAGCTTCCATCTCCGCCGCGGACCCCGCGATCGGCGAGCTCATCGCCGAGGCGATCGACAAGGTCGGCAAGGAAGGCGTCGTCACCGTCGAGGAGTCGCAGACGTTCGGCACCGAGCTCGAGCTCACCGAGGGCATGCGCTTCGACAAGGGATACCTGAACCCGTACTTCGTCACGGACCCGGAGCGCCAGGAGGCTGTCTTCGAGGACCCGTACATCCTCATCGCGAACCAGAAGGTCTCCAACATCAAGGACCTCCTGCCCATCGTCGACAAGGTGATCCAGGACGGCAAGGAGCTCGTCATCATCGCCGAGGACGTCGAGGGCGAGGCTCTCGCGACGCTCGTGCTGAACAAGCTCAAGGGCATCTTCAAGTCGGTCGCCGTCAAGGCTCCCGGCTTCGGCGACCGTCGCAAGGCGCAGCTGCAGGACATCGCGATCCTCACCGGTGGTCAGGTCATCACCGAAGAGGTCGGCCTCAAGCTGGAGAACGCCACGCTCGACCTGCTGGGCCGTGCGCGCAAGGTCATCGTCACCAAGGACGAGACCACGATCGTCGAGGGTGCCGGCGAGGCCGACCAGATCGAGGGTCGCGTCACGCAGATCCGTCGCGAGATCGAGAACACCGACAGCGACTACGACCGCGAGAAGCTCCAGGAGCGCCTGGCCAAGCTCGCCGGTGGCGTCGCCGTCATCAAGGCGGGTGCAGCGACCGAGGTCGAGCTCAAGGAGCGCAAGCACCGCATCGAAGACGCCGTCCGCAACGCGAAGGCGGCCGTCGAGGAGGGCATCGTCCCCGGTGGTGGCGTCGCGCTGATCCAGTCCGGCACGAAGGCGCTCGACGCCCTCTCGCTCACGGGCGACGAGTCGACCGGCGCGAACATCGTCCGCGTCGCCATCCAGGCTCCGCTGAAGCAGATCGCGCTGAACGCCGGTCTCGAGGCCGGTGTCGTCGCCAACAAGGTCGCCGAGCTCCCCGCGGGCCAGGGCCTGAACGCGGCGACGGGCGAGTATGTCGACATGTTCGGCGCCGGCATCATCGACCCGGCCAAGGTCACCCGCTCGGCGCTGCAGAACGCGGCATCGATCGCGGCTCTGTTCCTCACGACCGAGGTCGTCGTGGCCGACAAGCCCGAGAAGGCAGCTGCTCCGATGGCTGACCCGTCGGGTGGCATGGACTTCTGATCCATCCTTCCTGACAGAACGCCCCCGGCTTCGGCCGGGGGCGTTCTGCATTCTCGGGAACCAGTCTCAGCGGAACAGGCTCGCCGAATACTGGTCGGCATCGGCGTACTGGGAGGCGGCCGATCCGAGCGAGGTGCCGATCGAGTCGAGGACCTGCTCCACATGCAGCTGGGCTCCCTGCCACTGCTCTGCACAGCCCTGGAATGCGTTGGAGGCGCTTCCGACCCAGGATGTCTGCAGCTGACGGAGCTGGGCCATGAGCGTCGCCGATTCACTCTGCAGGCGCTCGATGGTGGCTCTGACGGCGCCGTGGGCAGCGTGGACGGCTTCGGTGTCGACGGTGAAGACAGACATGGGAACTCCTTCTCGTTGGAGCTCCGACGCTAGGTGCGAGGCGGCACCGAGAATCATGTCCGTCACGGGAGGACTCGGCACCTGGGGGAAGCCGATCGATCCCGTGAGCCGTGCAGAACTCTCGGCGTCACGGATCGTCCCCTCGTCCGTGGCGGCTACGGGTCAGGGGAGGTCGAGCCGTTCCAACGGCTGCGTGTCCTCGAGCAGGTGTGCGGGGGTCGCGCGGGCCGGTGCGAGGGGGAGGGTGACCGTGAAGGTCGCTCCGCCGCCCGGGGTCTCCGACACCTCGACGCCCCCGTGCAGCGCCTTCATGATCGACGCGACGATCGCGAGGCCGAGGCCCGATCCCCCTGTTTCCCTCGCCCGTGAGGTGTCGGCGCGCCAGAATCGCTCGAAGATCTGCTCACGGATCTGCGGCGGGATGCCTTCGCCATGATCCACGACCGCGATGCTCCCGGTGCCGCGGACGCGGTCGGAGTCGACGATGAGTTCGATCGGCCCGTCCTCGGGGGAGAAGCGGCGGGCATTTCCCAGCAGGTTGGTGACGACCTGGCGCACCTTGTTCTCCTCCCCGAGCACGATCGGAGGCGTCCGCACGGGGATGTCCGGGATCTCGGTGAAGTCGATGGCCGGAGCCGGCTCGGGAGCACGGGGACGGCGACGCAGACGGGAGAGTGCTGTCCGGGAGAGTCCGCGGGGAGCCGGGGACGCGGCATCCTGCGGTTGCGGGGAAGGAGTGATGCGCAAAGGGGTCGTGGCCGGGGCGCCGACGGTCCGGTCGATCACGGTGACCGTCCGGCCCGGAGCGGCGGCGCGCAGGTCGAGTGCAGCGTCGCGTGCGATCGGACGCAGATCGAGCGGGACGATCTCCGGTTCCCGCTCCTCGTCCAGGCGTGCCAGCGCGAGGAGGTCCTCCACGAGGACGCCCATCCGGATCGCTTCCTTCTCGATGCGCTCCATGGCTCTGGCGGTGTCCTCCTCGCCCTTGATCGCGCCCATCCGATAGAGCTCCGCATACCCGCGAACGCTCACGAGGGGTGTGCGCAACTCATGGCTGGCGTCGCCGATGAAACGTCGCATGTGCTGCACGGTCCGGTCGCGCTGCGCGAGCGAGCGGTCGACACGATCGAGCATCGTGTTGATCGCCGCGTTCAGACGGCCGACCTCCGTCGTCGGCTCGAGATCGGTGAGGCGCTGCCGGAAGTCGCCGGCGGCGATCGACATGGCGGTCGCCTCGACCTGGCCGAGTCTGCGGAAGGTCAGGGTGACGAGGCCGCGAGTGAGCAGCGCGGCGACGAGGATCGTGATCAGGGCGATTGTGATGTAGATACCGAAGTACTGGCTGACGATACGATCCGCCGGTGCGAGCGGCAGGGCGACCAGCTGGATGCGGAGCGCGCCCCCGCTTCCCTCCGAGCCCACCACGGCGACCGCGGCGTGGAAGACCTCGCCATCGGGTCCTGCGAGCTCGATCGGGGTGCGTTCGGAATCGGCGGTCGCCTTGGCGAGCGAATACTCGGAGGGGAAGAGGGGCGACGGGCCGGAGGTGCCGCGCGCGGTGGCCCGCAGCACCCCGGTCGCATCGTAGATGGCGAAGGAGAAGTCCCGCGGCTGCTCTTCGCGCGGTGTGTAGGTGGTGGTTCCGTCCACCGTCGCGGTCTCGAAGTACCGTTCCACGAGATCACCGGAGACCAGCGCGGGAAGCTGCGCATCGATGTTCGCGACGAGGGCGTTGCGCAGGATCGGCACCGTTCCGATGCCTGCCACCAGTAGCCCGAGCGCCAGGACGGCCACCGTGACTCCGGTCACCTTCGCCCGGAGGCTGATGCGGCGCCACCAGCTGGTGACCGCATCGGGCTTGTGCGCCATGCGGTCCTCCTCGGTGCGGCGAACACGCCGCTGTGCGGCGTCGAGTGGTGGTGGCCCGGGGGTCAGGCCGACTTGCCGACCTTCAACATGTATCCGAAGCCGCGCTTCGTCTGGATCAGCGACTCCTCGGTGTGGGGATCGATCTTGCGGCGAAGGTACGAGATGTAGCTCTCGACGATGCCCGCGTCACCGTTGAAGTCGTACTCCCACACGTGGTCGAGGATCTGCGCCTTCGACAGCACACGGTTCGGGTTGAGCATCAGGTAGCGCAGCAGCTTGAACTCGGTCGGGCTGAGCTCGATCGGCTCCTTGCCCACGTGGACGTCATGGGTGTCCTGGTCCATCGACAACTCGCCGGCACGGATGATCGACTCCTCGTCGGCCTGCATGGTGCGGCGGAGGATCGCCTGCGCTCTGGCCACGATCTCGTCGAGGCTGAACGGCTTGGTGACGTAGTCATCACCGCCGGCGTTGAGCCCCTCGATCTTGTCGTCGGTGCCGTCCTTCGCCGTCAGGAAGAGGATCGGGGCGGTGAAACCGGCGCCGCGGAGGCGCTTGGTCACGCTGAACCCGTTCATGTCCGGGAGCATGACGTCCAGGATGATCAGGTCCGGTTCCTCTTCGAGGACGGCCGAGATCGTGGCGGCGCCGTTGGCGACCGTCTTCACCTGGAATCCGGCGAAGCTGAGACCCGTGGAGAGCAGGTCGCGGATGTTGGGTTCGTCATCGACGACCAGGATGCGCGGAGCAGTCATGTCCCCATTATGGTGACTCCGGCCATGCGGATGCTGACTATTGTGCGGAACGGCGTGGAGTCGCGCTCTCCCGGGAGGCCGCCGACGCGCTCGTCACCCCGCGGGAAACGACATCATTCCGGGGTGGGAGGAGAGGCACAGGTGAACAGGCCAGGATTGAGACATGAGCTCGAACGAGGACGCGTCCGCCGCCCCCGCCCCGCCCACACTCTCGCCTGCCACGCAGATCCCGTACCACCGCCTGGCGCACCTGCGACCGCGATATCGCTGGTGGCGGCCGCTCCTCACCGGGCTCCTCGCCCTCGCGTTCTACATCGTCCTCCTCCTCGTCCTGACGGTGCCCCTGGTCGTCGCAGCGGTGGTCATCCCGGGGTGGGGCGACGAGATGATGGTGCTCCTCACCTCCGTGCGGTACTTCGATCTCGACCGTCCCTGGCTGCTGATCGCGCTGGTGCTCCCCTTGATCCTGATGATCCCGGCCCTGCTGCTGGCATCCCGGGTCGTGGAAGGCCGTGGCGTCGGGCTGCTGTCCTCGGTCACGGCACGACTGCGGATGGGGTGGCTCGGGAAGAGCCTCCTGCTGGCGCTCGCGGTGTTCGCCGTGTACTTCGCCGTCGTGCTGGGGTGGTCGGCGCTCGCCGGAGAGGCGGTGGTCGCTGACTTCTCGCACCCCGGACTGTGGATCATGGTCCTCCTCGTGCTGCTGCTGATCCCCTTCCAGGCAGCCGCAGAGGAGTACGTCTTCCGCGGCTACCTCATGCAGCTGGTCGGCAGCTGGCTCCGGCATCCGGCCTTCGCCATCCTGCTGCCCGTCCCCTTGTTCGTCCTCGGCCACGGCTACGACGTCTGGGGCGCTGCGAGCGTGGGGGCCTTCGCGATCGTCGCCGCCTGGCTGACCTGGCGGACCGGCGGCCTCGAGGCGGCGATCTCCCTGCACATCGTCAACAACGTGCTCATCTTCCTGCTCGGATCCGTCGCCCTCGTCGATGCGAACGCCACGTCGGGAACGGCGGCGGACCTCGTCGGCTCGATGATCGCGATGGTCGTGTACGCGGTGCTCGCCGACCGGTGGGCGCGACGCCTCGGTGTCACGCGCACGGCGACGGCGCCCGTGCCCGCACCGGCCCGGCGCGAGGGGACCCATCATCTGCCGCGCGCCCTGCACGGCTGAGCGGCTCGACCTCCGGGGAGGTCGAACGGACGAGATCAGGCGGCGAGGGCGTCGGAGTCCATGATCGTGTAGCTGTAACCCTGCTCGGCGAGGAAGCGCTGCCGGTTCTGGGCGTAGTCCTGATCGATGGTGTCGCGGGCGACGAGGGTGTAGAAGCTCGCGGTGTGTCCGGACTGCTTCGGGCGCAGCAGGCGTCCGAGTCGCTGGGCCTCTTCCTGGCGCGATCCGAACGAGCCGGACACCTGGATGGCGACGGATGCCTCCGGCAGGTCGATCGAGAAGTTCGCGACCTTCGACACCACCAGGAGCGAGATCTCGCCCTCGCGGAAGGCCCGGTACAGCTCCTCGCGCTCGTCGACCGGCGTCGCCCCGGTGATCTGCGGAGCATCCAAGGCCGCCGACAGCGACTCGAGCTGATCGAGGTACTGGCCGATCACGAGGATGCGCTCGCCCTCATGCTTGGCGATGAGCTCGCGCACCGCCGTCACCTTAGCCGGCGCGGAAGCAGCGAGCCGATAGCGTTCGTCGTCGGTCGCCGCGGCGTACTCGAGACGGTCGCTCGGCGGGAGGTCGACGCGCACTTCGTAGCAGGCGGCGGGGGAGATGAACCCCTGCGCCTCGATCTGCTTCCACGGCGCGTCGAAGCGCTTGGGCCCGATCAGGCTGAACACGTCTCCCTCGCGCCCGTCCTCGCGGACCAGGGTCGCGGTCAGGCCGATACGGCGGCGGGCCTGCAGGTCGGCGGTGAGCTTGAACACGGGGGCCGGGAGCAAGTGGACCTCGTCATACACGATGAGGCCCCAGTCGAGGGCATCCAGCAATGCCAGGTGCGCGTACTGGCCCTTCCGCTTCGCGGTGAGGATCTGATACGTCGCAATGGTGACGGGCTTGACCTCTTTGGCCTGGCCGGAGTACTCGCCGATCTCCTCGGGGGTCAGACTCGTGCGCTTGAGCAGCTCGTCGCGCCACTGCCGGGCCGACACCGTGTTGGTGACGAGGATCAGCGTGGTGGTCTTCGTCGCGGCCATCGCCCCGGCGCCGACGATCGTCTTCCCCGCACCGCAGGGGAGCACCACGACGCCCGAACCGTCCTTCGAGAAAGCATCGACGGCATCCTGCTGGTACGGACGGATCTCCCAGCCGTCTTCGGCGAGGTCGATCTCGTGCGGAGTGCCGGGGGTGTAGCCGGCGAGGTCCTCGGCGGGCCAGCCGATCTTCAGCAGCTCCTGCTTGATCTGTCCGCGTGCCCAGGCGTCGACGACGTACGTCTCAGGGCTTGGGTGACCGATCAGCAGAGGCTGGATGCGCTTGTTGTTCGCGACCTGCGCGAGGACGGCAGGATCCGACGAACGCAGGATCAGGGTGCCTTCGTCGTCACGCTCGATGACCAGCCGGCCGTAGCGATTCACGGTCTCGCGCAGATCGACGGAGACGGAGGGCGGCACCGGGAATCGCGACCAGCGGTCCAGCGTCTCGAGCATGTCGTCCGCGGTGTGCCCGGCGGCACGGGCGTTCCACAGACCGAGCCGGGTGATGCGATAGGTGTGGATGTGTTCGGGAGCGCGTTCCAGCTCGGCGAAGATCGCGAGTTCGTGGCGGGCGCTCTCGGCGTCGGCATGGGCCACTTCGAGCAGCACGGTGCGATCGCTCTGGACGATCAGGGGGCCATCAGACATAGCTGACCAGTTTACCGGTCGCGCGAGGCACGGGGCCTACGGCGCGACGATCGTCGCAGCGCGGATGCTCGATACGGGAAGGGTGCGCTCCACGTCGGCGGCGCGATCGCGCCCGCGCAGCCGCCCACCGCCCATCCCCGTCGCCTCCAGGAGAAGCTCTCGCGTCGAGCCGTCCGGCATGCCGACGGTCACCTGCAGCACGGACTTCGTCCGTACCGCGGCCTCGAGCTCGCGATCGAGCCAGGCGGCGTCGGCATCCGGTCCCTGGTGCGACCGCAATCGGTCGATGAGGGGGCTCAGGTCCGACGCGTCGGCGTGTGCGGCCTCGGACGCGGGGGCCGGGTGGCGCTCGCGGACGAGGAGGGCACCGTCAGACCCGACCAGGGTCGCCGGGTATCGCGCATCCGTGAGCGCCCAGTACACGGTGTCTCGGCCGACCCGGGTGGTGAGCGATCCGACGTGTGCGGTGAGAGCGAGCGGCCGCAGCGACTGGTCGACGGCCATCGTGTCGATGAGGTGTCCGTCTGTGCTCTCGATCCGGGTGCGGCCGGTCTCCTCGTCCGTGGAGACGCGGACCAGACCGTGCCGTTGCGCCGTCTGCGCGATCAGGTAGCTGAGCGGCTGCGGGATTCCCGTGAGCGAGAGGGTGCCGAGGAAGTCGAGGATCGACTGCTCCGTCTCTCCGGTCGCGAATGCGTGTGCGACGGACTCCGCAGTGAAACGGTAGGACGAAGCCTGCGCCGCGGACTCCCGGGCGGCGATCGTGCGCAGCCGCACGTCGAGAGCGGGTTCCAGCGGGCCGGGGGCGATGGCCGTGAGGTCGTTCTGCAGGAAGATCCGGTCGACCTCGGCGGGAAGGAGTCTCGCGAGCGCGTCCGTCTCCGCAGCGTCGCCGCTGCGCAGTGCCGCGGCCCACTCGGGTTCGGTGCCGTCTTCGGCGATCAGGCCGAGCAGGCGGGCCGCGTCGTGCAGCGTCTCAGAGCGCTCCGGCCAGCCCTGGTCCCAGGGGTGAGCGTCGAGCCACGACTCCGGCGGGATCCATCCGCCGTCCGCGGACCGGATTCCGCGCGGAAGGGCATCGCGAAAAGAGCGTGCCAGCACGCTCCAGCGGTCGACGGCCGAGGAACGCAGCCATTCCTCTGCGGACCGGCTCGATCGAAGACGACGGTCGGCGGAGACCGCGAGACCTGCCTGGAGGGCGATGGAGGCCAGCGTGTCGACCAGCTCCCCCGGTACACCTGCTTCGGTGAGCTGACGCTTCTCGCCCGCGTTCACACCGCCGCCGGTGAGCAGCGCGAAGGGACGCTCCCGCGCGATGAGGAGGAGGTCTGCGAGCACGGCCACCGTCGTGAAGGCGCGTTCGGCCGCGTGCGCCGAGGCGGCGTCGGAGGAGCGGGGCGGAACCGGTCGATCCGTCACGGGCTCAGGAGTAGGTCGTCCCGCGATCGCGGCGGTCACGGGTGGATACGGTGTGCCGTCGGGGCGCAGCAGAGCGAGCGCTGTCAGTCGTTCCTGCAGGGCACCGGCAGAAGCGCCCGATGTCGTGTCGGTGAGGGCCCTCGCCTCGGCCGCGGTCAGCGCGGGGAGGACTTTCGCCAGCGACGCCGGGTCGAGCAGCGCCTCAGCCGCGTCGAAGAAGTCCTGCCAGGCCGCGTCCGGCCGCACCCGACGCGCGGTGAAGAGTCGTCGGAGGTCGTCATCGCTCGCCGCTGCCAGCCAGTCCGCCAGCGGTCGTGCGTGAGTGCTCATGGCCGATTCCTCACGAACGCGTGGAAGCGCGTCCCTTTCGGACGAAGCTCATGATGAGGAGCGTGAGGATCATCAGGAAGGCGACGGGGAGGCCCCAGTAGGGGATCGCCGCGATGAACGGCCACGCTCCCTCGCCGAAGGCGCTCTGGTCCATGCCGACAGCGGTCCCGATGATGATGGCGAAGAAGCACACCACGGAGGCCGCGGCGATACCGAGCGCGGTGAACGCCAGGAAACGATCCAGCCGGCGGACGGGAACCTCCGGTTCGGAATTCTGCGTGCTCATCCGCCTCAGCCTACTCTCACCGACACCATCGGATCGGCGAAGCCCGCGACCGGTAGGCTGGGAGTACGCGCACGAGCGCGTCAATGGTTCTGCATATCGATCTCAGCGAGGTTCTCCCATGCCCACCGGCAAGGTCAGGTTCTACGACGAAGACAAGGGTTTCGGCTTCATCGCCAGCGATGACGGCCAGGACGTCTTCCTGCACGCCTCTGCGATGCCTGCGGGTGCCGCGGTGAAGGCGGGTGCGCGCGTGGAGTTCGGCGTGGCAGACGGCAAGCGCGGCCTCCAGGCGCTCTCGGTGCGGGTGCTCGAGGCGCCGCCCAGCCTGTCGAAGGCCAAGCGCAAGCCCGCCGACGACATGGCGATCATCGTCGAAGACCTCGTGAAGCTCCTCGACGGCATCGGCGGAGACCTGCGCCGCGGGCGCTACCCCTCATCCGGACACGGCCGCAAGATCGCGGCCGTCCTGCGCAAGGTCGCCGATGACCTCGAAGCCTGACGCCGACGCCCGTCTCATCGGCGCCCACGATCTCGCGCTGGCGGCTCTGCGCGAGATCACCCCTGCGTCCTCCATCGGACCGGCTGCCGGCTACCTCCCCGAGGATGACGGCTCGGTCTCGTTGCGATTCGAGAACCGTCTCGCCGGCTACCCCGGGTGGTACTGGACGGTGACGATCGCCCGAGTGGACGACGAGGACCCGACGGTCCTCGAGGTCGAACTGCTCCCCGGTGAAGGTGCTCTCCTCGCGCCGGAGTGGGTGCCCTGGGCCGAGCGGCTGGCGGAGTATCGCGCACACCAGGCCGAGCTCGCCGAAGCGGCCGCGGCGGACGGCGACGGAGAATCGTCCGACGACGAGCTGGACGACGACGCGGACGACGATCTCGACGAAGACCTCGACGAAGACGAGGATGACCTCGATGAGGGCGACCACGTCTCGGACATCCTGCATGCGGGTGACGTCGACGGCGTCGACATCGATGAGCTCGACGATTCCGCCGCCGAAGCCGACGCAGACGCGACCGAGGACGACGAAACCGAGGATGACGAAGCCGAGGATGACGAAGCCGAGGACGACGAAGCCGAGGACGACGAAGCCGGCGCCCTCGATGAGGACGCCGGCGAGGTCGACGAAGAGGAGTGAGCCCGGGCGCTCAGGCGCCCAGGTTCTCCAGCACGTACTCGATGGAACGGGTGAGCTGGCGCACGTCGTCCGGCTCGATGGAGACGAACGTCGCCACGCGCAACTGGTTGCGACCGAGCTTGCGGTAGGGCTCCGTGTCGACGATCCCGTTGGCGCGGAGCGTCTTCGCGATGGCGGCGGCGTCGATGCTGTCGTCGAAGTCGATCGTCGCGACCACGGGTGACCGGTGCGCGACATCGGCGACGAACGGAGTGGCGACCGACGACGCTTCCGCCCAGTCATAGAGCACCGAAGAGGACTCCGCCGTGCGTGCCGCGGCCCAGGCGAGTCCTCCGTTGTCGAGGATCCACCGCAACTGGCTGTCGAGCAGGTGCAGCGTCGTGAGGGCCGGGGTGTTGAGCGTCTGGTTGAGGCGCGAGTTGTCGACCGCGTTCTTCAGGCTGAGGAACTCGGGGATGTACCGGTCGGTCGCGGCGATGCGTTCGATGCGTTCGATCGCGGCGGGGGAGACGGCGGCGAACCAGAGGCCGCCGTCCGAACCGAGGTTCTTCTGCGGTGCGAAGTAGTACACATCGGCCTGGGCGGCATCGAAGTCGATTCCGCCGGCAGCGCTCGTCGCGTCGATGACGGTGAGCGCCCCCTCGGCGTCGACGCGGGCGATGGGCGCCGCGACTCCGGTCGAGGTCTCGTTGTGGGGCCAGGCGTAGACGTCGACACCCGGCACGGCCTCGGCGACGGTCAGCGATCCCGGCTCGGCCTTGCGGACATCGGGAGCCTCGAGCCACGGAGCCCCCGCGGCGGCGGCGAACTTGCCGCCGAACTCACCGAACACGAGGTTCTGGCTGCGGCGCTCGATGAGCCCGAACGCGGCGGCATCCCAGAACGCGGTGGATCCGCCGTTGCCGACGATGATCTCGTATCCCTCGGGAACGCGCAGCAGCGCAGCGAGCTGTTCGCGCACGCTTCCGACGAGGTTCTTCACCGGGGCCTGGCGGTGCGATGTCCCCAGGATCGAGGCTCCCGAGGCGGCCAGGGCCTCGAGTTGCGCGGGGCGCACCTTCGAGGGGCCGCAGCCGAAGCGGCCGTCAGTGGGCAGGAGGTCACGGGGAATCTCGATCGCCATGGCTTGATTCTAGGGGGCGAGCGGTGGGCTCCCGCACCGTGCACGGGTCTGATGTCCGTCCGGGAATGTAGGCTTGCCTAAGAACCCCGGAGGGCCTGCACATGACCGATCTGATCGACACCACGGAGATGTATCTCCGCACCATCCTCGAACTCGAGGAGGAGAACATCGTGCCGCTGCGCGCGCGTATCTCCGAGCGCCTGGGCCACTCGGGTCCCACGGTTTCGCAGACGGTGGGGCGCATGGAGCGCGACGGTCTCGTCATCGTCTCCGAAGATCGCACGCTCGAGCTCACCGACGCGGGGCGTCGCAAGGCCGTCGACGTGATGCGCAAGCACCGTCTCGCCGAGCGCCTGCTCTCGGATGTCATCGGGCTCGACTGGGCGTTCGTCCACGAAGAGGCCTGCCGGTGGGAGCACGTCATGAGCGAGCAGGTGGAGCGCCGCTTGGTCGAGCTCCTCGGCCACCCGACCGAGTCGCCCTACGGCAACCCGATCCCGGGCCTCGACCAGCTCGGCGACATCCCCGCTCGTACCTTCGACGAAGGCGTCATCGGTCTCGTGCAGCGTCTGAACACGGCGGGGGAGCCCGTCGAAGGCACGGTCCGCCGTCTCGCCGAACCCGCGCAGGTCGACCCCGAACTGCTGGAGCAGCTCCGCGACGCCGGCGTGGTGCCCGGCGCGCACGGTGACTTCCGTTTCAGCGAGGGATACGTCCTCATCCAGATGGACGGCCAGACCGACGGACTCGAGCTTCCCGTCGAGCTGGCTTCGCACATCTTCCTGGTGGGCGAACCGGCCTGATCCTCCGCGGGATCCCGGCGTGGAGACGGCCACCGACCGGGCCTCTGCGATGATTGTCAGGTTCCTGGGGTGACACGATCGTTATCTTCCGGTAACCTCGGTCGAGTCGCCAGCGAAGAAGCCCGCTGGAGACGCACCGCGAAGATTCGCCTTCCAGGCTCGTCGTCTTCACGGCAGGAACGCACGAAGTACCCCGAGCTACATTCATGCCACGAGAGCAGAGTGCCGACGAGCCAGCGCTACCCGAAAGCGCGAGGGCCCAGGAGGACCACGTTTTGGCCGCAGACATCGAACCGACCGCGAAGAAGACATCTGAAGACCGAGTACCAGCCCGCCGGACCGGCGCGCGTGTGGGTGCTCGCAAGGCTCTGAAGCCACTTCGTTCCATCGCCATCTTCGGGGCCGTCGGTGCACTGGTCGCCGGCATCGCGCTTCCGGCCTTCGCCTCGCCGAAGCCGACCGAAGCCGCCGCGACCACGACCCTGCAGCAGCTCGCCGCGGTCGACGCGCAGTCCCTCGTCGTCGCCTCGCAGGCCACCGCCGCGCCGCTGAGCCGCGGAACCTTCAGCGCCACGACTCCGGAGGAGATCGCGAAGAAGAAGGCGGAGGAGGCCGCAGCCGCTCGTGCCGCCGCCGCGACCACTGCGTCCGCTCAGTTCAACTCCGCGGGTTACGCCCTCACTTCGCCCGGGTCCGGCGAGGTCCGGTACCCGCTCCCGATGGGCTCCTGGAACGTCAGTCGCACGATCGGCGGCGGCCACAACGGTGCCGACATGCTCGCTCCCGCTGGAACACCGATCTATGCGGCCGCGGCGGGTGTGGTCCGCGCCTCGGCGGAGAGCATCGGCGGCTACGGCGTGTGCATCATGCTCGACAGTGTCGTCGGTGGTCAGCGCGTGCAGACCACCTACGGGCACATGATCTACGGCTCGCGTCAGGTGCAGGTCGGCCAGACGGTCGCCGCGGGCCAGCTGATCGGCTACGTCGGCAGCACCGGACGATCGACCGCGAACCACCTCCACTTCGAGGTCTGGATCAACGGCGGACTCGTCGAGCCCATGTCGTGGCTGTCGGTCAACGCCGGCTGATTCTCCGACACGTTCTCCCTCATTCACCCGCTGTTTCGCCCTGCACCCAGGGAGATGGGTTAGCCTGATCCCGTTGTCGAACAGCGGGGAGAGGCAGATGGAGCGAATACCGACCATCCGAACCATGGATGCCCTCGGTCGTCACGTCCTTCTGCATAGCCCGCAGGGATGCCACGGCGTTGCCGTGCGCGAAAGGCGCTGTCTTTAGACGGCGCCTTTTTTCGTCCCTGCGATCGCTCTGCCACCTGCGCGACCTCGTGTGAGTCGAGAGTGCCGGGAAGCCGTCCCGGCGGATCGAGAGGATGACGAATGCGCACACTGGTCCTGAATGCCGGATACGAGCCGCTCGCGATCGTGTCGTTCAAACGAGCCCTCGTGCTCGTCATGAACGACAAGGCGACCGTTGTCGAACGCGTGGAAGACGACCCCGTCTGGGGCACCCACGGTGTCTACGATCGTCCCGCGGTCATCATCCTCGCCCGGTACGTCCGGGTGCCGACGAGCAGACGAGTGCCGGTCACGCGGCGTGGCGTGCTCCGTCGCGACAATCACCGGTGCGGCTACTGCGGGAAAGCCGCATCCACGATCGACCACGTGCTGCCGCGTTCGCGTGGAGGCGCGGACTCCTGGGAGAACCTCGTCGCCTGCTGCCTGCGCTGCAACAACGTCAAGAGCGACCGCACCCCGCAGGAGATGCGCTGGCAGCTGCGATTCACGCCGCGGCCCCCGCACGGCACGGCCTGGACGGTGCGGGGAACCGAACGCAGCGACCCGCGATGGGAGCCGTACCTGGCTCTCGCCGCCTAGCCAGGGGCGCCGAGGGCGCGCTCTCGAGTCACGTAGACTTGACGCGCGCCCTCGTAGCTCAGGGGATAGAGCAGCCCTCTCCTAAAGGGCAGGTCGCAGGTTCGAATCCTGTCGAGGGCACCCAACGAGGTCGTCGCTTCCCGCTGTGGGACGGGGCGTCTCAGTCCTCTCCGCGCTGCCAGAGCTTCGAAGGCCACCAGATCGCTTTGCCGATGTCGTAGGTCAGGGCCGGCACGAGCAGAGAGCGGACGACGAACGTGTCGAGCAGCACTCCGAAGGCGACGATGAACGACAGCTGGACGAGGAACAGGATCGGGATCACGGAGAGCGCGGCGAACGTCGCGGCCAGGACCAGACCGGCCGACGTGATCACGCCCCCCGTGATCGAGAGCCCGCGCAGGATCCCTTCGCGCGTGCCGTGCGCCTTCGACTCCTCGCGCACACGGGTCATCAGGAAGATGTTGTAGTCGATCCCCAGCGCGACCAGGAACACGAAGCCGAAGAGCGGGACGGCGGGGTCCGCACCGGAGAAGTCGAAGACCCCGTTGAACACGAGCGCCGAGACTCCCATCGCCGTGCCGAACGACAGCACCGTGGTGAGGATCAGCAGGACAGGGGCGAGGATCGAGCGCAGCAACAGCATCAGGATCACCATGATCACGACGAGGATCACCGGGATGATCAGGTTGCGGTCGTGGATCGACGCGTCGTTCGTGTCGATGGACGTGGCGGTGACTCCGCCGACGAGGGCGTTCGTGCCGTCGAGCTCGGTCCGCAGCTGACGCACCGTGGCCGCGGCGGCTTCGGAGTCCGCCGCGTCCGTGAGCGTTCCCTGGAGGAGCACCTCGCCGTCGACGGTCGTCGGCTCGGGGACCGGCGTCCCGGGAGGACCGACGGCCGTGATGCCGTCGGCCGTCACGGGTGCGCTGCCGCTGGGGGAATCCGCGGCGGTGACCGAGACCGCATCGACGCCGTCGTTGGCGAGGAGCACGTCGGCGACGTCCTGCAGGCGGTCCTCGTCGACGACCACGTACACGGGGCTGCCGGATCCGCCGGGGAAGTGTTCACCGAGCGCGACCTGCCCGTCTCGGGCCTCCGAGGCGCCGAGTACCAGCTCGGACTGCGGAACACCGTTGGCATCGAGCTGGGTCACCCCGGCGGCTCCTGCCAGGAGGACGAGTGTGGTCACGATCCAGATCACCCGCGGGCGGCGCTTGATCACGCCGGCCAACCGAGCCCACAGGCCCGTCGTCCGCATGCCGTGCTCGGCGGCGACGACCTCGGGCTCGAAGTGCGGACGTCGCGGCCAGAACACCGCACGGCCGAAGAGCAGCAGGAGCGAGGGCAGCAGCGTCAGCGCGGAGAGCATCGCGAACACGATGCCGATCGCGGCCACGGGGCCGAGGGTGCTGTTCGATTTCAGGTCGCTGAGCAGCAGGCAGAGGAGCCCGGCGATCACGGTCCCGCCCGAGGCGGCGATCGGCTCGACCGACCCCTTCCAGGCGGCGAGCAGCGCCACGCCCTTGTCCTGGGAGACCCGCAGCTCCTCCCGGAAGCGTGCCACGAGGAGCAGGGCGTAGTCGGTGGCGGCGCCGATCACGAGGATGAAGAGGATGCCCTGGGTCTGGCCACTGAGCAGCAGCACCTCGAACTTCGCGAGCCACCACACGACAAGGAGTGCCACGCAGAGCGCGAACAGGCTCGTGGACAGCACGACGAGGGGCAACAGGAACGATCGGTAGACGAGCACCAGGATGATCAGGACGGCCAGGAGCGCGACACCGAGCAGCAGGCCGTCGATGCCGGCGAAGCCCGCGACCAGATCGGCGCTGAAGCCGGCCGGACCGGTGATGTACACCGTGATGCCGTCGGGGACGGCGCCGCGCAGCTCGTCGCCGAGAGCCGCCGTCGCGTCGGCGAGTTCCGCGTCGCTCTCGATCGGGATGAAGGCCTGGACGGCTTTCCCGTCCTCGGAGGGGAGCGCCGGAGAGACGTCGTCGCCGACGCCCTCCACGTTCGGTGCGTCCGCGACGGCGTCGGAGATGGCGTCCAGCTCGGAAGAGGTGAGCGCGTCTTCCGAGGTGAACACTGCGATGGCCGGGATCGAATCGCTGTCGTTGAACTCGCCGAGCAGTTGCTGGACCTCGGTGGCCTGCGCCGACTCCGGCAGGTAGGTCGTCTGGTCGTTGGACGACACCTCGTCGACCTTGCCGAACAGGGGACCGCCGAGCGAGGCACCCACCAGCCAGACGAGGATCAGTGCCACCGGAAGGAACACGCGTACCCAGGAGTGGCGTCGTGAGCGCTCCCTGATCGGTGGAGTCGGCGCGGAGTCGGGGCGGGACATCGTGTTCCTCTCGGAAGGGTTTCTGTTGTCGGGGAGGGTCAGGACACCCACGCGAGGATGAGGATCATCGTCGCGAGGAAACCGGCGAAATAGTTCAGCGCGATGAAGCGCCGCCAGGCCCGGTTCGTGGCTGCCGAGCCGGCGTCGTCGACGTTCCACCACGGTGCCGCGTTCACCACATAGGGCAGTGCGAGCACCGCGGCGAGCGGTCCCGGCCAGGGAGTCAGGAGCATCGCGGCTCCGGCGAGCACCCACAGCGACAGGGACAGTCGGACGGTCGCCCTCGCCCCGATCACGGTCGCGATCGAGGAGATCCCGGCTTCGCGGTCCGGTCCGACGTCCTGGACGGCACCGAAGGCATGCGCTGCCATGCCCCACAGGAAGAACGCGACGAGAGTGAGCGTGGTGGCGGACGTGACGGATGCGCCGGCCAGCGCGAGCCCGACGATCGCCGGGCTGACGAAGTGCGTGCTCGACGTCATCGAATCGAGGAACGGCCGCTCCTTGAAGCGCAGCACCGGTGCGGAGTAGGCGATCACCGCGAACACGCTCACGGCCAGCCAGAACCAGGACGCCGGGTTGCCGACGATCACGAGGTAGGCGAGGAACGGAATGTTCGTCCCTGCCGCTGCCCAGAGGGTGGCGCGATGGATGCGCGGTGCCAGGAGAGCGCCCTCGATCCCGCCCTTGCGCGGGTTCGCGAGGTCGGACGCGTAGTCGAAGACGTCGTTGATCCCGTACATCGCCAGGTTGTACGGGATGAGGAAGTACAGCGTGCCGACCAGCAGGGTCGCATCGAGCTCACGGGTGGTGAGCAGGTACGCGGCTGCGAAAGGGAACGCGGTGTTGATCCAGCTGATGGGTCGCGACGACAGCAGGATCTGCGCGAGATCCCGTCCGAGCGTGCGGGATGGTGTGGCGCCGGCGCTCATCCGTGCTCCTCGTCGGTGTTGCGGTCCTCGCGTGCCCGCCGTCGCGCGCGCAGTTCGGCCCACACGGCGGGAAGGAGCAGGGCACCGGCCAGCGGGTAGGCGAAGTCCTCGACGGGGGCCAGCCCGATGTGGACGCCGAGCAGCGGACCTTGCGCGTAGTGGAACAATCCGCTCGCGATCATCACGGTGTCGAACACGGCGGTGAGGACGAAGAGCACCAGCACGGTGAGCAGCACAGCGGCAGGGAGCGGTCCGCGGCGTCGGCGGAGAAGCGGCAGGATGACACCGACCACGACGGCGACGAGCAGGAAGCAGGCGGCGAGTTGGATGTAGCTCATGACGCACCCGCCCCTGCACGACGGTTTTCACGCCAGCGCGTGATCAGGCGTTCGGCCCCGGTGTAGATCACCATCGTGCACACCACGAGGAACAGCAGGAACACGGGTTCTTCGATCGGCAGTTCCGGTGCGAGCACGATCCCGGTCGCGATCGCGCCGTCACCGCGGAAGAAGATCCCGTTGGCGATGCCCGCCACATCCCACAGGAGGAAGAAGACGAGCCCGACGACCGTCACGACCGTCGCCGACACGGCATCGCGCCAGAAGAAGAGGCGGAACCGCCAATCCAGCAGCAGCATGCAGCCCAGCGACAGGAGAAGGGCCGCCAGGTACACCATGCCCATCAGGACGCCTCCGTCCCGACAGTGGTGGGCACGGGAACGGGGAGCGGGCCGGGGGAGTGATCACCGCGGATGCGCTTGAGGACGATCTCCGCACTGATGAGGCACATCGGGACGCCGACACCCGGCGCGGTGGTGGCCCCGGCGTAGAACAGGCCCTGCACACGCCGGGAGGCGTTCTGCGCGCGGAACATCGCACTCTGGGACAGGATGTGCGCCGGTCCCAGCATTCCTCCGCGCCAGGAGTGGTAGTCGTCCTGGAAGTCCGCGGGGCCGATCGTCTCGCGCACCACGATGCGTTCGCGCAGGTCCGGGATCCCGGCCCAGGTGGCGATCTGATCGATCGCGGCATCCGCCGCGCTCTCGACCGCGGTTGATCCCGTCCCGTCGGGTCCGCCGTGTCCGAGTTCGACGTCTGCCGGGACCGGGATCAGGACGAACAGGTTCTCATGGCCCTCCGGAGCGACATCGGGATCCGACGCGCTCGGTCGGCACACGTAGGTCGACGCCGGATCGGGAACGGTCGGGGTCGCTCCGAAGATCGCGTCGAAGTTGGCGTCCCAGTCATCGGTGAAGAACAGGGAATGATGCGGAAGCTCAGGCAACGAGCCCCGCACTCCCAGCATCACGAGCACTCCGCCGGGCCCGCTGGTACGCCGCGACCACCAGGACTCGGGGTAGGTCTGCAGGGAAGGCGGCAGCAGCACGGTCTCGGTGTGGTGCAGGTCCGCGGCCGAGACCACGATGTCGGCGTGCTCCACGTGTGCGACGCCCGCGTCGTCCGTCCAGCCGACCCCGGTCGTGTGCACGCCGTCGGGGCCGTCCTGCGTGTGGATGCCGGTGACATCGGCACCGGTCACGATCCGCGCGCCCGCCGCGCGAGCCAGCGCGTCGATCCGTTCGACGACGCGCCAGAAGCCGCCTTGGGGGTAGCGCACGCCCTGATCGAGGTCGAGTGCGCTCATGAGGTGGTACATCGCAGGAGCGGTGCGCGGGTCGGTGCCGAGGAAGACGGCGGGGTAGCCGAGGATCTGGCGCACGACCGGATGAAGGAATCGCTGCTCCGCGAACGACTGCAGTCGGGTGCCGAGGAGCGTGAACAGCCGGGGGAGCGCCCGCAGGACCTCCGGGGCGGCGAGAGTGCGCATGCGGGTGAACGGGTTGTACAGGAAGTACTTCTCCGCCATCGCCGCTGCGTCGCGTGCGGAGTCCAGATACGCGTCGAGGGCGGGACCGGAGCCCGGCTCCAGCTCGTCGAAGAGCTCGGTGACCGCGTCACGTCCCGCGGGGACGCTCACCGACCCCGAGGACCGAGGCGAACGGAACACCCGATATCCCGGGTCGAGCGCGGTGAGGTCGAGCTGCTCCGACGTCGAGGTCCCCATCATCGCGAAGAAGTGATCGAACACCTCCGGCATCAGGTACCACGAGGGCCCTGAGTCGAAGCGGAACCCGTCCCGCTCGATGGATCCTGCGCGCCCGCCGACACGGTCGTTCTTCTCGAGGACGACGACCTCGTGCCCGTCCTTCGCCAGGAGGCCGGCCGTCGCGAGGCCGGCGACGCCCGCACCGATCACCACCACGCGGCTCATCGGTCCCGCTCCCACGTCGTCACCATCACGGCGCGACCCGCGAGCACGGCCTTGATCGGATCCGGCACACGAACGCGTCGGCGGTACAGCACCTCCACGGGCGTCTTCGCCACGCGTCGGGTGAGCGCGGCGAACAGGGAGAGGGCACTCCGCACCGCGGCGCGGGAATCCTTCGGGAGGAGGGGGATGGCGGCTTCGGCATCCGCCAGCTGCCGGAACACCGTCGCCACCCAGGCATCGCGGTCCGCATCCGTCAGCCGTGCGGACCCCCCGAGATACCCGCGGTGGAGCCGGTCCGTGTCGTCGGCGAGATCGCGGAGGAAGTTGACGTTCTGGAACGCGGCGCCCAGCTGGCGCGCACCGCGGCGGAGCGTGCGGAGCTCTTCGTCCGTCCGGTCCGCCCCCCGAAGGAAGACCTGGAGGCACATGAGTCCGACCACCTCGGCGGAACCGTAGACGTAGTCGGCGTGGGCGTCGGCATCGTAGGCCGTGAAGTCGGCGTCGTCGGCGAGGTCGGCGCTCATCGAGGCGAAGAACGGCCCGGTCAGGTCCTCGCCGATACCGCACTCCCGTGCCGTCCGCGCGAAGGCGTGCAGGATGAGGTCGCTGCTGTAGCCCGTCCGCATCGAGCGGTGCGTCTCTTCGATGTAGGAGGCGAGCGCCGCCGTCTGCGCAGTGCTGTCGAGTCCGGCCTCGGCGGCCACCCCGTCGACGATCTCATCGGCGATGCGCACCATGGCGTAGATGTTGCGGACGTGCTGACGATGACGTCGGCCGAGAAGCCGGGTGGCGAGGCCGAACGAGGTCGAGTACGTGCGGATCACATCGGTCGTGGCGATCTCCGCCGTGCGGTTGAAGCGCCGCAGCGCGGTGTCGTCCGTACGATCAGCCGGTTCCGCGGTCATCGGCGGCGCCCTTCGACGCGGGACGCGTGAGCGCGGATCGTCTGGGCAGCCGCGGCGGGGAGCGTGCCGTCGGACTCCGCGGCGGCAAGCGCGGTGGACACCGCATCCAGATGCTCGTGGATGAGTCCGAGGACGAAGCTCTCGGCACCGCACGCGCGCAATCGATCGCGGGCTTCGGACCCCTCCGAGACGGTGAGTTCGGATCTGCCGAAGTGCACCTCGATGCTCTCCCAGTGCGCCGTCATGCGGGCGTAGGCGATGATCGCCGTCTCCTTACCCTCGCGCAGGTCGGAGTAGGCGTCCTTGCCGTGTTGTCCGGGGTCGCCGAACACGGAGAGCAGATCATCCTGCAACTGGTAGGCGAGGCCGAGATGCCGACCGATCTCGCTGAGCTGTTCCTCGGCGGCGGGGGATGAGCCCGCGAGCACGGCGGCGGCGCGCAGGGGGAGCACGAAGGAGTAAGTCGCCGTCTTGTAAGTGCTCGTCGCGAGGATGGTCCGCAGATCGGGCGCGATCACGCCGTCGCTCAGTGCGACGTCGGCATGTTCTCCGGCCACGGTCTCGAAGATCGTCTGCTCGAGCAGTGAGAGCAGGCGCTCACGGGCGTCGGCGGAGACATCGGCTCGCGCGAATCCCAGCACGGCCGAGGAGAGAAGCATGTCCCCGAGGAGGATCGCACTCGAGCGCGCCCAGTGCAGTGCGGGCTCGACGTGAGTATCGGCGTGGGCCGCGACCAGAGCGCCGATCAGGTTCGGACCGCGCCGCCGGGTCAGGTCGCCGTCGATGACGTCGTCGTGCAGGAGGAAGGCGAAGTGGAGGAGCTCGACGTGTGCGGCCACATCGATCGCGCACGCGGTCTCCCGCTCCGACAAGGGGGAGGGGGAGAGTGATTGCAGAAGGTCGATGAGGAGGCGAGGGCGGACGAGCTTTCCGCCGAGAGCGTGCTGCGCGGCGGCGCGCCAGAGTCCGACGAACTCCGCTCCGTATTTCTCGGCAGCCGCGCTGCGCTCCGAGAAGCGGTGGCGCAGAGCTTCTTCGATGCGCGTCCCGAGGTCCTCTTCCGTCACCGTGCCGCTCATCGGTCAGACCTCGCCGAGTCGTCGAAGAATCGGAAGCTGCTCGACGAGCCAGGGGCTGAAGGCGAACGGGGTGTGCGTGATGCCCTCGACGAGAGCGGCCACGTCGACCCAGATCCACTCGGACACCTCGTCGGGGTTCGCCGAGGGCCGGCCGTCGATGAAGGCGACGTGCACGGGACAGATCTCGTTCTCGACGATCCCGCTCGCGTCCACGGCTCGGTAGCGGTAGTCGGGGAGGACGAGGCGCAGGTCGGTGAGATCGATCCCGAGCTCGTGGACACCGTGCCGCCGGACGGCATCGAGCATGTCCTCCTCGGGGCGGGGGTGACCGCAGAAGCTGTTCGTCCACACACCCGGCCAGGTCTTCTTCGCCAGTGCGCGACGAGTGAGCAAGAGGCGACCGTGCGTGTCGAGGACGTAGCAGGAGAACGCCAGATGCAGCGGGGTGTCGCGGGTGTGGACGTCCTGCTTCGGCAGCGTCCCCACGGCGGTCCCGTCTTCGGCAAGGAGGGTCACGTCATCCATGGCATCTCCTTGATTCCGAGGCGTCCGGCGTTTCGCTAACTTGGTAAGTAGTCAACTTAGCATGAAACTGTTGGTGTGTAACATGATCGCATGGACACGGAGCCCGGCACCACCCCGCAGGAGAGTGCGGAGGAAGTGTTGTCGAACGGTGACCCCAGTGAGAGTGGGCACGAGAAGACTCCCGACGGACTGACGCATTCGGCGATCTACGACGTCGACGCCAGTGATCCGCGCAGCACGCTCGTGGACCGGCAGGGTGTGCCACCCGAGGAGCTGCGACAGATCGCCCGGCTCATGGAGTCGCTCGCGAATCTGCGAGAGGCGGAGCAGAAGCTCTCACAGGCGTCCCGGCGCTACATGCGGCTCAACGAGACCGACATGCGTGCGCTGCACTACTTGATCGTGTGCGCGAACCGGCAGCTGGTCGCGACCCCCGGGGGCATCGCGCACCACCTCGGCGTCTCCACGGCGGCGACGACGAAGCTCCTCGACCGGTTGGAGAAGGGCGGGCACATCACGCGGGCGCCGCACCCCACCGACCGACGGGCGCTTCATATCGCCATCACGCCGGAGACGCGATTGGCTGCGATGGAGACGGTCGGCCGTCAGCAGGCCAAGCGCTTCTATTCCGCGGCGCGCCTCAGCCCTGCGGAACGGGAAGTCGTCATCCGATTCCTCGCGGACATGACTGAGGAGATCACTTTGCGGGATGAGCCGTGGTTGAAGGAGACGGCCGAATAGTCTTCCCCGAAGGGATGACTCGGTGCGAGATCAGTGTGCGGCGTTGTACGCGTCGACGATAGGCGCGGGAATTCGTCCGCGCTCGGAGAGGGTGTGGCCGTTCTCCTTGGCCCAGGCGCGGATCGCCGCGACCTCCGGATTACGGGCAGGGCGCTTGCGCGAAGGCGACGTGCGGGTCGCGGCGGAAGAACCGGCGCGGCGTCCGGCGGAGATGTACGGCTCGAGAGCCGCGCGCAACTCCTCGGCGTGGGACGAATTCAGATCGATCTCGTAGGAGGTGCCATTCAACGAGAAGTGGACGGTCTCGCCTTCACCTACTTCGAGGACACTGCCGTCGATGTCGTCTACCAGCTGATGCACAATTCTTCTCGCCATGAATGCGAATATATGTCATCCGGCGAAACCGAGCAACCGGACAATAGCGAATTGACATTCATGCGGTGAATATGTTCACGGGAGGAGACCTGCACGCCGTGCGCGCGTGACGGCGGCATGTCGCGTGGAGGCGTCGAGTTTGGACATCGCCGTGCCGAGATACGCCTTGATGGTGCCCTCGCGCAGACCCAGTTGCGTCGCGATCTCCGCGTTGGTCGCACCCATCGCGGCGCAGGCGAGCACGTCGGTCTCCCGTGGAGAGAGGCGAACGGTGGGGATCGGACTGGTCGAGACGGTCGGATCGTCGCCTGCGAGGGTGACGAGGCGCTGCTCGACCCGCGCGATGCGCGCACGGAGTTCGGCGTCATCGAGGGAAGCCGCGATGCTGCGCAATTCGGCGAAGCTCTCCCGGAGTTCCTCACGCTGTGGCGGGGCTACGGCATCGCCCCCGCCGGTGTTCGCCTGGATCCGCCGCTGGACCTCGTCACGGATGCGCAGCTCGTCGGCCACCGACTGCGCCACTTGCATGGCAGGTGCGGTGGTCACGCCGCCGACCTGTTCCTCATCCCACCCGCCGGCATAGAGGACGCCGCGGGGGCGTCCCTGCACGATGATCGGCAGGGCGAGGAGCGTGCGCAGGCCCTCACCGAGGACGAACACGTCGTAGTCATGCGTGATCTGCTGGGACGAGCCGTAGTCGCTCGTCATCCGCGGGCGCAACTCCATCATCGCTCGTCCGCCCAGTCCGCGCTCCGGGCGGACGCGCAGTCCGTCCAGCGAGCGGGTGCGTGCGCCGACGATGCTGGTGACGCTCACGACGCCCTCTTCGATGAGACCGCCGAAAGCGACGGGGAAACGAGTTCGTCTGGCGAGTTCGCGCACGGCATTGGCGACGAGTTCGGTCTCGGATTCGAGGGTGGCGGGAGCGCTCACGATTACCTGCTTCCGGGTGACGACTGCGTGCCCCGTTTCGTAGCGTCGACTTTATCACCCGGCCTTCTTCTCTCTTGGCGTCAGACGTGGACCCGGCGGCCTACTCGCCGGGTCCACGTCTCGCGCCACGCCGGGTCAGCCGGCTTCGAGGTCGAGCAGGAACCGCTTGCGTTCGGGGTGTGCGCCGTAATGCCCAGGGCTTCCATCCGAGCGCACCACCCGGTGCACGGGAACGATGATCGAGAACGGTGTGAGCCGACACGCGGTGCCGACGGCGCGAGCGGCGCCGGGGTGTTCTGCCATCACGGCGACGTCGCCGTAGCTCATCGTCTCTCCCCAGGCGATGCCGCTGATGGTCTGCAGCGCGGTGCGCGCGAAACCGTCGGTCAGGCGCCAATCGAGCCGGAGGTGCTCCTGGAAGGCGACCGGTGTGCCGTCGAAGTACTCGGCGAGCAGGTGCGCGAGCTCGTCGGCGGCGCCGGGGTCGGGTTCCGGGACGGCGTGCAGTTGGCGGGCGACCCCTTCGAGGAGCCAGGGGACGTGCGGGTCTTCGGACTCGGAGAGGTCGAATCGTACGATGCCCTCGTCGGAGAACACCGCGAGGGCGTCGCCGAACGGAGTCGGAGCGAAGTCGTAGCGGAAGGTCATGGCACCATCCTGACCGGCGACAGTGGTCGCGGACCATCCTCCGCCCGGCTCAGGTGGATAAGACGAAACCGTGGAGCGCGGGGCAGGAGGAGTGCGGGTCGCCCGTCTCCGGCGGAAATTCGGCGGAAACCCGCCTGGGATACTCTCGCTCTCCGCGTGTCGCGCCTAGGGTGTCAATGTGTGGCGACGTGAAGACAGGTCTGCGGAGGACGCAGCGGCGGAAGCCGCTGTGTCGATCGGTGACCTGCGTGAGACCGCGACCGGTGTCGACATCGCGCATGCCGCCGAGGCCGAACGGACCCGGTTGAGGGCCGAGGCCGCTGATCTGGGAGGCCCGTCGCCGCTGGTCAGCTTCCGCGACACCGTCGAGTCCGGTATCGACATCTCCAAAGCGCATCCGGGCAGCCTGCCGCAGTTCATCACCGGCAAGTCGACCCTCCTGTCGAATCTGTTCCGCGATGAGGTGGGCCTGCGCACCGCGCGGCTCGCGGCGGAGCGCATCACCGCGAAGAACACCGAACTCCGCACGGTCCGAGGGATCGAGGCCGTGCACCTCGCCGTCGGCGTCGCGGGGTGGCGCATCGGAGGGGCAGGCTTCGCCGCACCCGTGCTGCTTCGCCCGCTGGCGATCCGTCGCCATCACTCGGACTTCGAGCTGAAGCTGCAGGGCGCCTTCGAGGTGAATCCCGCGCTCGTCCGGATCGCACGCGAACACTTCGGCCTCTCGATCGACGCCGCGGCGCTCGCCGCCCTCGCTTATGACGGCGGCATCTTCAAGCCGCAGCCCGTGATCGACAGCCTGCGAGCGATGACGCGCTCCATCGACACGTTCTCGGTCGAGCCGCGGCTCGTCGTCTCGACGTTCGCGGACGTGTCCGGTGCGATGTCGCGTGATGGGGGAAGCCTCGACCACGTCGTCCTCAACGCGCTGGGCGGCCACGTCGGCGACCGCGAGCGTGTCACGGCACCGCGGGCCACGCCGCACCACACCGGCCCCGACGATCGTGCTCCCGCGTCCGACAACCTGCTCCTCGATGCCGACGCCGAACAGGAAGCCGTGCTCGCACGCATCGCCGCGGGGCACTCCCTGACCGTCGCGACACTTCCCGGCACGGGCGGAACGCAGACCGTGATCAACGCGCTCGGCGAACTGGTGCGGGGCGGTAAGCGGGTGCTCGTGGTCTCCGCCCGTCGATCGACGCTGGACGGCGTGCGGCATCGGCTCGCGGGCATCGGCCTGGACAGTCTTGCGATCTCGCCCGCCAGCGTGCGCCGCGACCTCGTGAGGGCCATCGGTCGCAACGAGAAGGCCACGGCTCCGAAGGTCAGCGAGGTCGACGATGCGCTGGTGCGCCTGCGCACGGTGCTTCGCGACTATCGACAGGCGCTCACGGCGCCGATCGCCGGCATGGACGCATCGGTGCTCGACGCGACCCGCCAACTCACCCGGCTCGCCTCCCTCCCGGTTCCTCCCTCCACGACCGCGCGGCTCGGATCGGACGCACTGCGTCGTCTGGCGTCCGACCGCAGCGAAGCCGCCGAAGCGCTCGCCCAGGCGGCACGTCTCGGCGAGTTCCGCTTCGGTCCGAACGACTCTCCCTGGTACGGCGTCACCTTCGCCAGCACCGAGGCCGCACGCGCCGCCCACGAACTGGCCGGGAGGCTGCACTCCAGCAGCGTGCCCGCGCTCCTGGAACGCGGCTACGAACTCATCGCGCAGACGCACATGCGTCCGTTCTCGACCATCGACGAACTCGGCGAGTACCTGCGGCTGCTGCAGGGCATCCGCGACTCCCTGGACCGCTTCAGTCCCACCGTGTTCGAGCGCCCGCTCGGCGAGCTCATCCAGGCGCACGGCTCGCGTCGCGATGCGCCCGGGCTCTCCGGGGCGAACAGGCGGCGGCTGCGTCGCCTCGCCAAGGAATATGTGCGTCCGGGCGTCCACGTCACCGAGATGCACGAGGCCCTGCTGCGGATCCAGGCCCAGCGCACGCAGTGGCAGCGCTATGTCGAAGCCGGTGCCGCTCCGGAGATCCCGCTCGGTCTCGCCGACGTCTACGCCGCCTGGCAGCGGGCGGAGGCCGAACTCGCGGAGCTCGATGCCGCGCTCGGGCGCCGCGAGCCTCTGGCCTCGCTGCCCGTGGCGCGACTCGTGCGGACCCTGGCCGGGCTCGCCGCCAAGTCCGACGTCTTCGAGAACCTCGTGGAGCGCGCACAGCTGCGTGATCGTCTGGCGCTCCTCGGGCTCGAGCCGCTGCTCACGGAACTCTCGGTGCGACACGTCTCCGAGTCGCAGGTGGGGGAGGAGCTCGAGTTCGCCTGGTGGCAGTCACTCCTCGAGCGAGCACTGCAGGACAACCGTGCCCTCCTCGGCGCGAACACCGCCGTGGTCGACCGTCTCGAGCGGGACTTCCGGTTGGTGGATGAAGCGCATGCCGCGATGGCGGGTCCTCTTCTCGCCTGGCAGCTCGCGAACCAGTGGCGGATCGCGATCGTCGACGAGCCTCAGCAATCGCAGCACCTCCGCCGCGCGCTGACGCAGCAGTCGGCGACCACCGCGCAGATCGTCAGTGCCGCGCCGACGCTCGTCGACGTGCTCGCTCCCGTCTGGATCTCCTCGCCGTATCAGGTGCCGGAGATCCCGGAGTCCGTGGAGTTCGACACCGTCCTCCTCGTCGACGCGGCGGCGATCAACCTCGCCGAGGCAGCGCCGACGATCCGTCGCGCTCGTCAGATCGTGGCGTTCGGGGACCCGGTCACACAGCGCCCGACGCCCTTCCACATCGCGGTCGATCCGGAGGATTCGTGGGAGCCCGAGGTCCCGTTCGACGACGTCTCGGCGTTCGAGCGGCTGTCCGAGCTGCTGCCCGTGATGACGCTGACCCGCAGCTACCGAGCCGGTGGCGAAGACCTCGCGGAACTCATCAACGACGCGTTCTACGGCGGCGAGATCGTGTCGCTGCCCTGGGCCGGCTCGTACCTCGGTCGCGGCAGTCTCACGGTCGACTACGTCGAGGGCGGCACCGGCACTCCCGATCCGATCTCGGGCGCGGTCGAGAGCCCGGATGCCGAGGTCGCCCGAGTGGTCACACTCGTCGTCGAGCATGCCGTGCACCGCCCGTCGGAGTCGCTCATGGTCGTCACGGCCAGCGCTCGCCACGCGGAGCGGGTGCGCGCGGCTGTCACCTCTGCCTTCGCCGGCCGATCGGATGTGGCCGATTTCGTCGGACGGGACACGGTCGAGCCCTTCGCGGTGCTGACCCTCGAGGAATCGGTCGCCGAGAGCCGGGACCGCGTCATCTTCTCGCTCGGCTTCGGACTCACCAAGCACGGTCGTGTCCTGAGCGACTTCGGCGACCTCTCCACCCCTGACGGCGAGCGGCTCCTGACCGTCGGGATGACCCGTGCCCGCCGTTCGATGGTCCTGGTCTCCTCGATCCGGCCCTCGTCGTTCGACGATGGGCGTCTCGAGCACGGCGCGGCCACATTGATGTCGATCCTCGGGGGACTCGCCACGCGCAGTCGGGATGCGCGGCTCGAGGACCTCGCAGACCCCCTCACCCTCGCTCTCGCCCGGGAGCTCCGGCGGCTCGGTGCCTCTGTCGACGTCGACTACCGCGGGCTGCTGCCGCTCGTCGCGCAGCACGCGGGCAAGGCCGTCGTCATCGAGTCCGATCCGGAATCCCGGGGTGAATCGTTGCGGGAGACCCTGCGTCTGCGGCCGCACGTGCTGCGTCGTCTCGGCTGGCACTACGTGCGCGTGCACGCCTTCGATCTGTACAGCGATCCGGTGACGGTGGCGACGCGCATCGCCGCCGTGCTCGGCATCTCCGACTCCGCCCCGCGTGCGGAGAACGACACGCAGCCGATCGATATCATCGACACCCAGAATGACTGACGAGAATGACGACCGGACTCCGCGCCAGAGCGTGGTGCGGGTCCCCGGCTCCCGTCGTGCTCGCCTGACGCCGGTTCCCGGCAGTGATCCGGCACCGGAGTCCGCGCCCGGTGAGTCGACGCCGCCACCGGCGCGGTCGAAGGGGCCGAAAGGTCCGAACGACGACCAGCTCATCCAGGACGTGCCCCCGCACTACTGAGGGACCGGGCCGCCGATCGTGCGGTCGGCGGACGAGGAACGCACGGTCCTCCGAGGAGGAGCCGTGCGTCTCTGGTGACGGGGGGAGCGGTCAGGCCCCGCGCTGTGCCTTGAGCAGGTCGCGGATCTCGACGAGCAGCTCGGCCTCGCTCGCTGCGGCGGGCTCTTCCTCAGGCTCTTCCGCCGGCGTGCCCTTTCGTGCTTCGACCCGGGCCTTGAAGGTGTTCATCGGCAGGACGAAGACGAAGTAGACCACCGCGGCGACGGCCAGGAAGCTGATGATCGCCGAGATCAGGTCGCCGATCGGGAACAGGACCTCTTCGCCGTAGATGTTCGTCACGGGGATCCCGAAATCTCCCGCAGCGTCGGCCTTGAGGAAGAGGGAGATCAGTGGGTTGATGATGCTGTTGACGACCGCGGTGACGATCGCGGTGAACGCCGTGCCGATGACGACGGCGACGGCGAGGTCGATGACGTTGCCGCGGAGCAGGAAGTCCTTGAAGCCTTTGAACATGGGATCTCCGAACAGGTCAGGGCCTCAGGAAGAGGCCGGTGTCGACGCAGCGGCCGGCTTGGCGCTCGTCGTCGATTCCGACTTCGATGATGCCGAAGTGTCTTTCGAACCACCGGATTTGGCGCGCGAGTCCGTGCGATAGAAGCCGGAGCCGTTGAACGTCACCCCGATCGAGCCGTACTGCTTGCGCAGGGCGCCGCCGCACTCCGGGCACACCGAGAGCGCATCGTCGGCGAAGCTCTGCACGGCATCGAACTGGTGTCCGCACGAGGTGCAGGCATAGGCGTAGGTGGGCATGGGCGTCCTTGCGGGTCAGCGTCGCGGAGGCGACAGGGTGAGCGTCTGCGAGGGGGTGACGACGCCGTTCACCGGCTGGTCGTGCACCTCGCTCGGAAGTTCGTCGAGTACCTCGGAATCATAGACGACCGCATAGACCGGAGGGCATCTCTCCATCGAGCCGATCGTCTTGTCGAAGTATCCGCGACCCCAGCCCATCCGCATCCCGCTGCGGTCGACGGCGGAGGCGGGGACGATCATCAGCTCCACGTCGTTGACGGCGATCGGGCCGAGGACCTCTCCGGTCGGCTCCGGAAGTCCGTAGAGCCCCTCGGCGATCTCATCGTCCTCCGTGGCGACGGCCCAGTCGAGAAGCCCGTCGGCGCGGGTGACGGGAAGGAGGACGCGGATGCCGCGGCGCACCGCCCGTGTCACGAATTCGCGAGTGCCCGGTTCTGTGGTGGTGGAGAGAAAGCACGAGATCGAGCGGGCGCCGAGATCGTCGATGAGCGCGTCGAGTCGTTCACCGATGGCGGTGGCGGCGGCTTCGCGCTGCGCGTCCGAGAGGAGCTGACGCCGCTCGCGCAGATCGGCGCGGAGCGCGCGTTTGGCGTGTTCGACGTCGTTCGACATGGCTTCGAGTCTACGGCGATGCTCACCGCTAGGCTGTGGGGATGGGTGCACAGAAGATCAAGGCCGTCATTCCCGCAGCAGGACTGGGGACACGATTCCTGCCTGCGACGAAGGCGATGCCGAAGGAGATGCTTCCGGTCGTCGACAAGCCGGCCATCCAGTACGTGGTCGAAGAGGCGGCGGACGCAGGGATCGATGACATCCTCGTCATCATCGGCCGCAACAAGAACGCCATCTCCAACCACTTCGACTCGGTTCCCGAGCTCGAGGTGAAGCTCATGGAGAAGGGCGACACGGGGCGGCTGGAGCGGGTGATGAAGTCGAGCGACCTCGCCGACATCCACTTCGTGCGTCAGGGAGAGCCGAAGGGCCTCGGGCACGCCGTCCTGCGGGCACGGACCCACGTGGGGGACAGCTCCTTCGCGGTGCTCCTCGGAGACGATCTCATCGACGAGCGCGACCCCCTGCTGCCGGACATGATCGCCGAGCACGAGCGCACCGGTGCCGCGGTGATCGCGCTCATGGAGGTCGACCCCGCGAACATCCACATGTACGGCGCGGCCGCGGTCGAGGACATCGAGGGGTCGGACGCCGTTCGCGTCACCGGGCTCGTCGAGAAGCCCGCGCAGGAGGATGCTCCCTCGAACCTCGCCATCATCGGCCGCTACGTCCTGCCGGCATCGGTCTTCGAGATCCTCGAGCGCACCGAGCCGGGTAAGGGCGGCGAGATCCAGCTCACGGATGCGCTGCAGGAGCTCGCGACCGATCCGCAGGGTCCCGGCGTCGTCGGCGTCATCTTCGGCGGACGCCGCTACGACACGGGCGACCGCGTCGACTACATCAAGGCGATCGTCCAGCTCGCAGCGGACCGGGATGACCTCGGCCCCGAACTGCGCCCGTGGCTCAAGGAGTTCGCGGAACGCCTCTAGGCGACTCTGCGGGGTCGGTGCGGCATGGAACTGGCGGCGGGGATGCGACACGGACCCATCGAACTGCGGCTCATCCGCGCGAAGGATGCCCGCCCGCTGCAGCACGAACTGCTCGCGAACCGTTCCTGGTTGCAGCCGTGGGAGGCGACGGTCCCCTACGGCTCGGTATCCTTCGACATGCGACTCAGCATCAGGAGGCTGCTGCAGCAGTACCGTGACGGTTCGGGCTACCCCTTCGTCATGGAGTACGACGGTGAGGTGGCGGGACAGCTCAACGTGTGGGGCGTCGCCCGCGGCTCCCTGTGCTCGGCGACGATCGGTTACTGGGTGAGCGAGCGGTTCGCCGGGCGGGGCATCACCCCGACCGCCGTCGCGCTCGCCACGGACGCATGCTTCACGGAGTACGGGCTGCATCGGATGGAGATCTGCATCCGTCCCGAGAACGCCGCGAGCATCCGCGTCGTGCAGAAGCTCGGGTTCCGCTACGAAGGTCTGCGCCGCCGGTACATCCACATCGATGGCGACTGGCGTGATCACTACGCGTTCGCGCTGACGCAGGAGGATGTGCCGCAGGGAGTGCTGGCGCGGTGGCTGAGCGGTCAGGTGCCGCCGGATGCCTCGACCGTGCCGCCCTCCGACCGCATCTCGTTCTGACGAGACCCCGAACCGGCCGGATCCGGAAGGACTCGCCGCGACACGCGCCCTTCTGTACGGCCACGCCGCCCCTGTGCCCGTAGCGTTATCACCATGGACGGGCCGGTGCTGAGTGGAGGGGTGATCGTACTCGTCGCCGTGCTCCTCTGGATGCTCTATCTGCTCCCGTCGTGGCGTGGTCGTTTTCAGTACAACGCCGCGGAGCGCAACGCCGTCCGCCTGAATCAGGCCCTGAGGGTTCTCGCCGAGACGAGCGAGACGCCGCAAGAGGTGCGTTTCGAACTGAATGCACGCACCGCACTGGCGCAGCAGAAGCTCGCCAAGCGCGTGCAGTCGGAACGTGAGGCCGCAGAGCTCGAGTCGCTGCGGGAGCAGCTCGCCGCGACCAGGGCCGACCCGGTGATCCGTCGTGCCCGCGCCCGTCGTCGCGTGCGCATGGTGTCGACCGTCTCGCTCCTGCTCGGTCTCGCCGCCGTCGGCTTCGGGATCTGGCAGCTCGTCGTCGCCGGCTCCTCGCTGCTGCTGTGGCTCGGTGGCGCTCTGATCGTTCCCGCCGGAATCGCGCTTCAGCGGATGGCAGCTGTCGCCGCTCGGGCCGCACGCGCCACGCACGTCGTGTCCGCTCCTGTGGTCGAACGCGTCGCTGCTCCCGAACTGCATGACCAGGGCCGGGCGACCTGGACGCCGCGGCCGTTGCCGGAGCCCTTGGTCTCCGTCGCCGGGTCGCGTGCACAGGCCGCGCAGGATCAGATCGAGGCGCAGGAAGAACGTCGGAAGGCGGCGCGGGTGGCGGCGCTCCGCGAGCGTGCCGAGCAGATGGCGCCCGCCGCTCCCACACCGCTTCCCGCCGCATCCTCGCCCTACGCGAAGATGGGCTTCGTCGACGACGCCGAGATCGAGGCGCACGTGCGTGAACTCCTCTCCCGCCGTGCCGCCGGATGATCCGACGGAAGCGAGCAGCCCTCTCGCCGTGATAGCGTAGATGTTGGACACGGGCCTATGGCGCAGTTGGTAGCGCGCCTCGTTCGCATCGAGGAGGTCAGGGGTTCGAATCCCCTTAGGTCCACCGAGAAGACGGCCGATCAGGCATGAGAGATCATGGCTGATCGGCCGTTCGTCTCTTGTCGTAAATGCATGTTCGGCTGCGTCGATCACTCTCGCCCTGCACGAGTCCGGCGCCATCGCCCGGGGTCGCGGTACGCGGCGCCCGCGGCGTCGCTGTCCCTGAGCCCTGCTACCTTTAGCCGCACTGGGTAATGGGGAGACATCATGTACGATCACTTCGACTACGACAGCCATGTGGAACGTAACTTCGCCGAGCAACTTGAGAACGCCAGCGACCAGGTCAAGCTCTTCGCGAAGCTCCCGCGCCGGTTCAAGGTGCGCACGCCCGTCGGGGCGTACTCGCCGGACTGGGCCATCGTCTGCGACATGGACGGGGCTGACCGGCTCTACCTCGTGCGGGAGACGAAGGACAAGCTCAGCCTCATCAGCTCGATTGGGACGAGGCCATGAAGATCCGATTCGCGCTGCGTCACTTCAACGCCGCACCTGATGGTTCGGTCGACCACACGAATACCGCCGATCACGACGGCCTCCGGATCGGACTCGAGCTCGGCGGGGAGGCCCGCTGATGGCCAGGACGAACGACACCGACACGCAGGCGACGATGATTAAGGTCGTCTACTTCGACGAGGAGTCCGCGTCGGACTATCTGGACATCTCCGCAGGCGGGAAGTCTGCCGCGACGAGCGAGAACGTCAAGGATCGGACGACCAACCTGCACGGTGAGGTCGAGACTCGCCTGGCCGCGAAGTTTAGCTGGTTGCCGTTCCTGGGCGGCTCCGCAGAGGTGGGCGGCGGCGTCGACATGTCGAGCGCTGGACAAAGCATCCTGCGAAAGACGCTGTCCAACACCATCCTGACCGACTACCTGGCCGAGGCCGGCGGGGACGCTCGGGTGACCCAACTGCGGGACCTTCGGGTGGCCGCGGCGAAGGACTCGATGGCGTTCACGAAGATGTTCACGCCGTACATGGTCATGCTCAAGATGGACGACCTGCCGCTCGATCTCGCGCGGATGGACGACGCTCTCACCGGCGCAAAGGGATACTACGAGCTTCTCGCGACGGGACCAGACGGCTCCAAGCGGGTGCTGCGGTTCAACATCAACGCCTTCCGCAACAACTACGGCCTCACCGACCTGGGCCGGATGCGCCTCGTGTTCCATGGCATCCTCGTCGGCCAGACCACCGAGGCAGCGTTGAGTATGCAGGCCGAGATCACCGGCGGCACGGACGCACCCACTGTGACCGCCGTGGAACTCGTGGACGGTGTCAACGCGCACAACGACGACATGCTGGACGTGTACGACGTGATGCTCGCCGGAGTCGAACATGCCGGGTGACACCACCATCACCATCTACTACGGGCCGCTGTCCTGGTTCAAGGAGCAAACAGGGAAGAAGAGGCACGTTGGGCTCCTGGACATCGTGTATGAGCGCGACGAGGCCAACCGACGTCACACCCACGTCGTCGAAGGCCAGGAGACAGCGCCTCCCGACAGGCCGCCGCGACGGCCGAAGCGAGTCGCCGCAGAGTCCAACGACTTCGCCAGCCTCAACGAGCACGTCATCACCAACTTCGCCGGCCTCGTGCGATCCATCAATCCCAAAAGGCTCGCCCTCCACAACCCGCCCGTCAACGTGCAGGCCCAGCTCGCACGAGCCTTCACGACCACCGTCAAGCGGTACGACTACCCAGCGGTCACCCGCGACACGCTCGTGCAGTTCAGGGACGGCTTCGCCGGTCACCTGGTCGGCCAGTCTCCGGTCAAGGAGTCGCTCCTCGCGGCGCTGTACCCGTTGACGACCCCGCAGCGCACCAAACCTATCGTTCTGATGTTCTATGGCCCCTCGGGTGTCGGCAAGACGGAGACGGCACAGTTCGTCAACGGACTGCTCGGCGGCACGCTTCTGCGGAAACAGTTCTCCATGTTCCACAACGAGAAGTTCGCCTCCTACCTGTTCGGCGGGACACACTCGGAAGCCTCCTTCGCGCGAGACCTCCTCGACCGCGAGTCCGGCGTCATCCTCATCGATGAGTTCGACAAGGCAAACTCAGTGTTCCACAGCGCCTTCTACCAACTCTTCGACGGCGGCGTCTTCGAGGACAAAAACTACAGCGTCGAGCTTGGCCCCTCCCTGATCATCTGCACCTCGAATTACAGGACGGAGGACGAGATTCGCAAAGCGCTCGGCGACGCCCTCTACTCCCGGTTCGACTCACTCGTCCATTTCAAGCCGCTCTCCAAACCGGAGATCCACGAGGTCATCGACCGGCTTGTCGACAACCGGTACGCGAACCTCACGCCCGATGAACAGGCCCGGCTCACGCCCGACGACCTCAAAGGCTTCCTGTACCCACTGGCCGATGCGTCCGGCAACGTACGCAAGCTCGGCAAACTGACCGATGAGGTGATCTCGCTCGTCCTCGTACGGGCGCTGCTCGACAACGAGCCGCCTGCCGGACAGTCAGACGCGAAGGACGTAGCATGACGAGCCACATGACCGCGCTCCAGTACCTCATCCGAGTCCACGGCGGCTCAGCTGACATCGTCGCGTAGCGGCGCTCACGCGATCTCATGACCGGATCCAGAAGGATGTAGAAAGGACTGACGTGACAGGGCCAGAATGGACGTCCGACGGTGTCACGCTGCCGCGCATTGTCGAGGAAGCATTCGCCGCAGACGAGCTCGTGTTCTTCTGCGGGGCCGGGGTCTCCTCTGCGCCTCCGTCCGAGCTTCCCGGCTTCCGAGGGCTCGCCCGGGACGTCGCAACCGCGCTAGGTCATCCCAAGCTTGTCCCGGAAGACAGGAGCATCCCTGTCCAGTTCGACGTCGTCATGGGCAGACTCAACGAGATCAGTGGCGACATCCACAGCCGGGTGAGCGCCCGCCTCAAGGTGGCCGTGACGCCGAACGACTACCACCGAGACATCTGGCAGATCGCGACCGCCCCGGGCAAGACACCCAGACTCGTCACCACCAACTTCGACCTCCTCTTCGAGACCGCCGCCGCCGAGCTGGCCATCCCCACGGCCCCCTACGTCGCGCCCACACTGCCGCTGGGCGACGACTTCTCAGACCTCGTGCACCTGCACGGCATCGTCGATCCGCCGCCCGCGACACGCATGGTGCTGACCGACCAGGACTTCGGACGCGCCTATATCACCGAGGGCTGGGCAACCCAGTTCCTCACCCGAATGTTCGCGCAGTACACCGTCGTCCTCATCGGCTACAGCGCGGAAGACTCCATCATCCAGTACCTCAACCGGGCGCTCCCGGCCGGCACCAGACGGTTCGCCTTCGACAAGAACACATCCGACCACGAGCTCTGGGACCGCCTCGACATCACCCCGATCCCGTTCCCGTCCACGCCGGGGGATCCCTACGGCGCACTCGGAGCGTTCCTGCAGAGCTGGCGGCACCGGGTCACCGCCACCGCCGCCGAACGCTTTGACGCGGTGAAACAGTTCGTGGAGGCCGGCGTCGAGGCCGCGGAAGCCGACGGCGACGCGGTCAAATGGATGCTGTCGGACCCTGAGCTCGCCCGCCACTTCCGAACGCACGCCATCGCCACCGAATGGCTCCGGACCCTCGACGCAACCGGAGTGCTCGACGATGTCTTCACCAGCACGGCCGATGCAACGCTGGAGACGGACGAGTGGGCCCGGTGGGTGCGTTCCTCCATCGATCACGACGATGGCGTGACGCTCCTCGCCGTGCTCGCCGCCCACGAGGGCCGGATGCACAACGACCTCTGGTTCCAGATCTGGAACAAGCTCTACGGCGACTTCAACGGAACCCGGGCCCATCGAAAGCTCGTGTTCGTGCTGGCTGCCGCGGACGCGGAACGCGACGACGGACGATTGTCGGCACTGGTGCCGCGCATCGCGGACAAAGACCCGGAGACGGCCGAACATCTCCTCGTCCACCTGCTCGAACCCACCCTCCGTATGAAGGTCGCCAGCGGCTGGGGCATCTGGGCTGACTCGCTGGGGACGCGGCTGCGGCTCCGCTGGAAAACCTCGCTCCTCAAGGACGCCTGGCCGCGACTGTTTCCCGCGCTCAGGGATCGCGGACACCTCCTCACCACGATCCTCAATCTCATCCGCACGGTCGAGACGACCGACGCGTTCTTCACAGGTCATGATCGACCAGAGGCCATCTCTGTCCGCCGACAGCAGGTCGAAGACGCCGGCCGCTCCCTCCGCGATGACGCCTACATTCTCGTGGTCGACATGGGGCGCGATCTGCTCCGCGAGGCGGTACAGGACCACGGCGTCACCGAGGCCATGCGGCTCCTCGGCGATCAATCAGAGATGATTCGCCGGCTCGCCATCGACGCACTCGCCGAGGCGCGCAGCTCAGAGGCCGAGGGCCTGCTCAACATGCTGATCCAACGGGGTCTGCCGTTCGACTTCCGCGGCCGCTCAGAGGTCTTTCGTCTCATCGCGTTCGCCTACCCCAACTCGGGCGACGAGGCCAGGGCAGCCTTCATCGATTACATCCAGACCGCGAGCGGGGCACCCGAAGAGTCCGAGATCACCGACTACTCGCGTTACAACATCCTCGTGTGGCTCAGCACCGTCGCCCCCGACGATGCCCTGGTGCGCGACCTACGTAGTGAGTACGAGCGAGAGCGGGGGTTCGAGCCTGATCCGGCTCCGAACCTCACCGCCGGATTCAGACTGACCGATCCCGACCCGTCGAGGGAGGCGGAGGGAATCTTCGTCGACCTTGGCCCGGATGCCCTTGTCGCCGCGCTCGCACATTCCGATGAGCTTCGTGACGAGTATTCGAATGGCCGGGTGCTCCGCGAGCTCGGGGCGTATCTCGACAGGTGGCCGAGCCGTCACCTTGACGTCCTTGACGCCATGATCAGCGCGGCGTTCGAGAACGAGGCGGTCTGGCAGATCGTCATCCAGGATCTGGTCCGCCACGACGTGTGGATCGCTGACGAGATCCTCGATCGTCTGCGGGCGAGGGGG
Source organism: Microbacterium aurugineum (assembly GCF_023101205.1). Classification (NCBI taxonomy): domain Bacteria; kingdom Bacillati; phylum Actinomycetota; class Actinomycetes; order Micrococcales; family Microbacteriaceae; genus Microbacterium; species Microbacterium aurugineum. The sequence continues at coordinate 960,225 of NZ_CP078078.1, forward strand.
GAGAACCCCCAGCAGGTCGCCGCCCGGGTCGTGTTCGCGATCGCGTTTCCCAACAATCAGCTCGGTGGCCCGCTCACCAACACGGTCGAGAGGGCGCGCCTTCTCCTCGGTCTGTGGACCCTGTGCACGCACGAGCGCTCCGACGCACCGGCGACGAACCCTGCCGAGGCCCGCAGCTCGGATCGCGGTTCGCTGGCTCACCATTACACCGAGACCCTGCTCCGCGCGGCGGAACAAGACGGCGACGAGGCGAGGCTCACGGACGAGGGCACCGCCGGCCTTCTTCTGCTCCTCAATGGACCGGATGATAACCCGGCTGATCCAAGCCCGATGATGGTGGCCGAGTACGCGCCGCACATCGCATACCGTGCGCCGGAGTGGTTCGAGGAGCACCTGGCACCCCGGCTCGCGGTTCTTGATCACACGCCGCGGGCGCTGACGCTCTGGGCCGGTCTGCTGTCGCGAGGGCTCGAGGCACGGTCGATGCGCCTGCGATTCCGGGAGCAGATCCGGGTGGGGTGGGGGAGGGTGGAAGGCTCTTTGCCCTCCCTGGTCGAGGACTACCTGCAGACCCACGCCGTGTGTTTCGCGTTCGATTCGAGTCAGGAAGACACAGAATGGCCGGACGCCTTCCTGGCGCACGCGAGACCCGACGTCAGAGCCCGGTGGGCTCGCGCCGTCGCGCACTACTTCGATCGAAGCGAGCCGACATTTCAGGGGCTTCTGTTAGGCCATTGGCAGCACCGCATCGATGGACTACCCGCCATTGCCCAAGACGAGCAACGGGCGTTCCTGCGCTGGGTGACGCTCCCTGGCATTGACGTCGAGCGGGCGGCTCAGCTTTTCACCGGGGGCCCCACAGTCACCGTGCAGGAGAACGTGTTCTACGACTACTACGACCTCGAGGACTTCCCGGACGAGGACCATCCGGAGGCGTACCTCCGCGTCGCGAACCACCTGATGAGCGGCACACGCTTCCCGCCGCCCTTCGCCGATCAGCTCGTCGATGTCGCACGCACCGTTGCGCCCACCGATCCATTACTTGCGAGGACCTCGCTCGATGCGATCCTGAGTCTGGGATACTCGCCGGCCCGAGCAGTACTTCAAGAGCTCGACGAGACGCGCTGAATCGTTGCCGAAGGGCGCATGTCGGCGCTGAGCGCGAGCATCATGAGCTTAAACTCGCTCCATGGAGCGCAGGTCCAGCTGGACCAAAGCTCGGTGCGGAGGTTGCTGAGGTGAACCTGCTCGACCGGATCGACCAGCGGCTTTCCGATACGCGTGCACGGATCAACCCGCTCGATTTCGAAAACTGCGCGACGTCCTTGCTTACGTCCGTGTACCCCGGGCTCGTACCCATCACCGGAGGTTCCGACTTCGGTCTTGACGCCGAGATCACTGAAGACTCGCTGACTACCGGTCTCATTATCACCTCCGCGAGGAGCTGGGACGGCGCGAAGCGGAGCCTGCGAGACAGTCTGCGCTCGATGCGGAAGAACGAAGTGCCTGTTCGCCGAATCGTCGCGGTCAGCCTCGCGGAAGCGAACAGGTCGAAGCGCGAAAAGCTCAGGGACATCGCGACGGGGTTCGATTGTGAACTCGTGCAGGTCTACGACCGAGCATGGTTCGCGAACCAGTTCCGAGAGAGTCCGGACTGGCGACGCAGGATCCTCGATATCGAAGGGGGGCCGTTCAGCTTCTCGCGTCAGCCCCGGGGGGCACGCCCAGACGAAGAGCAATTGTCGACCGTGGGACGGGACTCGCTAATCGCTGAGGCGAACAAGTCAGAGTCGGACACGATCCTCTTCGGAGTTCCTGGCGTTGGAAAGAGCCACGTTGCCGGCAGACTCCGTGGCGCCCTGTTCCTCGAACGGCAGCCCACGCCTGAACGACTTCTCGATGACCTCATCGAAACTAGGCCCGCCCGGGTCGTGGTGGACGATGCTGGGGCGCGACTGCAAGACGTCGATCTACTCCTGCGCCTCCGTGACGCGGAGAAGCTTGACTATCGGATCGTCGCAACGTGTTGGCCGCACGAGACGAACCTCGTCGAGGACCATCTCCCTGATTCGATAGGGCTCGAAGTTGACTTGCTCACCCGCGAAGAACTGGGAGCGATCCTTCGCGAGCGCGGCATAACCCGACTTGCGGTGATCGTCCATCTCCTCACACAAGCCGACGGTCGCCCAGCCTGGGCGCTGAACCTCGCCGACCTCCTCATTCGCAGCGGCGATTGGAAGTCCGTATGGACCGGTAACGCGCTGCGAAAGCAAATCTTCGCTTTCTTACGCATGTCCAACGCCTCGGAAGATGCCGTCGACGTACTTGGCACCCTTGCGCTTCTCGGCGAGATCGACGAGGACCAGCTACGTCGCCTGGCCGACCTCCTCCAAATCCGACAACCTGAACTAATTCGTCTCATCCGATCCGTTGCGATCGCGGGGCTTGTCGATGTTCAGGACCACAAGCTCTACAACCGAGAGACCCGGAAGGTCGAACACACCAAGACCTACCGTGTCCAACCAGAAATCATCGCCGCCAGCGTTGCCTCTGAGGTCTACTTCTCTGGCGCTCCGTCACCCGTTCGGCTGCGCGACGTTCAGGACACCTTTCCTGAGCTGGCTGCTCAGATTATGCAGATCCAGATCCACACCGGCCTCCTCGGCGCGACGCACCCGACAATCCCAACCACGGCGGAGATCATCGCGGTTCTGCCCACCGCCACGCAACACACCGAACTGCTACGGACCTTCGGCCAACTGGGCCAGGAACAAGCGCAAGTCGTCGCCGACATCCACCTAGCGCGCATCGCCGCCGCCCTCAATGACGGACGTTCAGCTGTTGCGGAGACCGAAGCGAAACTCCTGGCCGCATGTGTCGCCAATGCGCTCGAACGCAACATCCCGGGTGTCGTTGAAGCCTTTGTTACAGCGCTCTCCGCGCTCGAGAGCGCGGACGGCGATATTCAACCTGCAGTCAAAGAGCTCGTCGAACAAGTCCGTGACGCGCGCAGCGGCGACCAACCGCAGCTCGGGGGCCTCTTGAAACTCGCCGGAGCACTAAAGACGGTGCCAGATGCCGACCTCACGGACACCATCTGGTCGGCAATCACCTGCGAGATACTCGCCCCGACGTTCGACGGCAACTACATCAACCCGGAGGTTCACAACCAGTTCGTTCTGCAGTCGTTTACATGGGCCGCGACTCACATGGAGACTCTGTATGACGCCATCCAGCCCGCCCTCGAGATCCGCACTCCAGGAGCGACGCCCACCGTCCAACTCGCACTGATCGACCTCCTAGACAAGTGGGTGCGGATCGCGAATGGATGGAACCTCCCATTCGGCGGCAAGACGAACGACGCCCAAGTCCGCGCCGGCACACACATCGCGAGACGCATCGCAAACACGCTCGCCCCCGTCATCACAACCCCTGGACTCCGCGGCCGATTCAACAAGGCGACGCGAACTCTCGCGATCCAGCTCGACGAACCAGACATGCTGTTCGCAGCGATCACGCAAGAACGCGATCGACTCACTCCCTACGACGAAATGCGACGCCGAAAGGAGGCCGCAGTCGACAAAGCTCTCGCGCCATTCCAGCGACAGGAACCCGCAGCCCTGATGGCGTGGTTGAAGGCCCACGAGTCCGAGTTCGCGATCATCGGCCAAAACACTGGGATCTGGGAAGTCTTCGCACGTCTCACCCAAGCGTCCGACCGGGAACCAGCCCGCTGGCTCACCGCGGCAATCGATCACGGTCTAGCCGGGTCGGCTTCAGCGCTCATCGACGCGTGCGCCCGCGCCGATCAGCTCACCCCCGAAATCGCCGACACGTTGCTCGCGGACTCGAACGGCCGGCATGGCGTCATCGCTGCCGTTATCGGTCAATCGCAGAATTCAACACTCATTCAACGGGTCCTCGATCGACTGACCGGCAGTGACGTTCAGCAACTCGAATCGGCTTTTGTACTGAGACACGCCCCCGACGCAACGAGGCATGCTCTATTCACGCACCCAAGCGGCGAAGTCCGAGGGATCGCTGCAGCACTCTGGGCCGCCGAATGGGCCTACGGTAACGGCCCCATGCCAGATGACCCCGACTGGCTCGAGGCCATGCGCTCCTACGTCATTCCGGAGGACAGCCGGTACGAGGACACCCACACGCAAGCGCTCAATGCGCTCGCGAAGTCAGCGCCGGAGGTGTTCATTGACATGTTCGCCAAGCGCGCCACAACCACAGTGCGCAAACGCGATCGAGATCTCGATGAATGGAAAGAGCCCGTCCGGCTCCTGTCTCCCGCCGAACGAGGGAAGCTATGGCACCGAGTCATGGACACCACACACGCCCCCGAACTCTTCTGGATCATCGCAGGAGAGGACACCGACTGGATCACCGAGACGGTGAGCGAACCCACTTTCAACATCTCCGTCCGTGACCTGCTCGGCGCACTACAGTTCCAGTTCGGACACCGTTATCCACTCGAAACCCTCGCCACAATGCTCCGGCCCCTCGACCCAGAACCCGACGAAATCCTCCGCACGCTCGAAGTCGGATCCTTCTCTGGCGAGGAACACGAACGGTATGCATCAAGACTCGACTCTCTTCGAGAACTGTCCTGCTCCGACAACGAGGACATCGCCCGCATAGGCCGACGCGGGATCGAGATCTACGAGCCGTTGCTCAAGGAAGCGCTCGTCAAAGCTCGACGAGCAGCCGTTCGCGGCACCCGCGAATACTAACCACGCCGAGGTGGAACACTACTGCCCTGGGTTTCGCACGGTTTATCCAACTAGATCAGCAGTTGGCCGGGCGGTTGTGCCGGACTCCCGCGCACGTTTTGCGAGCAGCTGAGCGGTCGAAGACTAGCGCCCGTTTCACGGCCCGATCGTGGTGCCGACAGTTCGGAGTCGATTGAGAACGGTATGGGTATCGAAGCCGAGCTGCTGGCCGATCGTCGCTGCGGAATCTCCGAGACCGTACTTTCGACGGCTGTTGCGACGTCTGCCGCGGTCATGCCTCGAACAGTCTCCCTTCCTCGCGAGGATAGATGCTTGGCAGCGGTCTGCCTCGCGATCCGGGACTGGCGGGCGACCGCGTTGACGTTGCGCGTCTTTTGGCAGCTGGCGACCCGGTCATCGATCTCGGCTTCGCTAATTCGCCGCGCAGGCTTAGCCGTCGAACTTGTGGTCAACGCACACCCGGCAGATGCCGCGTCCGATTTCCGCCGGAGTCCGCCGCGGACGATCAATACCGTGAGGATGTGTCTTCGGTAACGAGCAAGCTTCCCCGATCCTTCGTCCGCGTCGGCTGGTCGGGTGTCCTCGTCCAATTCGCCGAGCAGGTGTCCCTCGCCGCCGCGCCGCTGGTCGCTGTGCTGGTCTTCTCAGCCTCCCCGGCTCAGACAGCAGTTCTGCAGGTGGCTCACACGCTCCCGTTCCTGCTCTTCGCAATCCCCGTCGGCTTGCTGGTGGACAGGCTGAACCGCAGAACCGTGCTGATCGTCTCCGAGTCGCTGCGTGCCGTGACCTTGGCGCTGGCCATCGTCCTCCTGGTCACCGAGGTGCTCACGTTCTCACAGCTCGTGCTCATCGGCTTCCTCGGTGCCGTCGGAACCGTGGCGTTCAGCGTCGCGATGCCCGCTGTCGTACCGCAGCTCGTCGATCGGGATCAACTCATCCAGGCGAACCGCTGGGTGGAGCTCGGCCGGAGCGCGGCGCTCATCGCCGGGCCCGCGTCTGCCGGCATGCTCGCGTCGTGGCTCGGCGCATCGAGTGCCTTCGTCGTGGCGACCACACTGTGCGTGCTGGGCATACTGTTGCTTCTCCGCCTCGACATCCCACCGCAGAGCGGCGCACCTCGCCGACCCATCCTGCGTGACCTGCGCGAGGCCGCCCGATTCGGATGGTCGACCCCGGTGCTGCGCACCATCATCCTGACCTCGTTTGGCTTCAACATCGGCTGGTTCATCATCCAGGCGATCTTCGTCGTCTACGCCGTCGACATCCTTCTCATGACGCCGGTGCACGTGGGGTATGCGCTCGCCGCGAGCGGAGTGGGCATGGCCGTGGGCGCAGCCGTCTCGCCCGCGATCACCAGGCGGCTCAGCCTCGGAGGCGCGGCGCTGCTCGGTCCTCTCGGAGGTTTCGGAGCCGCGCTCGCCCTGGCGGCCACACTTGTCGCACCGACGTCCGTGCTCGCCATGCTGAGCTATTTCCTCTTCGGATTCGGGCCGGTGATCTGGGCGATCACGACGACGTCCATCCGTCAGGCGATCACGCCGGTCGAGATGCTGGGGCGCGTCTCCTCCCTTCTCGTCGTGGCGACCTACGGTGCTCGACCGGTCGGCGCGGCACTGGCCGCGCTGGTGAGCGTGTTCTGGGGCACGACAGGATGCCTGCTTCTCGCCACCGCACTGTTCGCTGCGCAGCTGCTCTACGTCGCCCTCTCGCCGTTGGCGAAGCTGCGCTCGCTGCAGGGTGCCGCGGCCACGAACGCGGACCCGTCGGGCGGTTGAGCTCGAGCCCCGCGGGAGCGCGCGGGGCTCGAGCTCGGATCAGCCGGCGGCGACCTCGTCGGTGACGGTCAGCGCGCTGTCGATCGCGTCCAGACCGCGCACCAGCTCCTCTTCGTCGATCACCAGCGGGGGAGCGACATGCACCCGGTTGAAGTGCGTGAACGGCCAGACGCCGGCCTTCTTGGCGGCCGCGGCGAAAGCACCCATCGGGGCGGCATCCGCTCCGGTCGCGTTGAACGGCACCAGCGGCTCGCGGGTCTCCTGATCGCGCACAAGCTCGATCGCCCAGAACAGCCCGCGCCCGCGGACCTCTCCGACGCTCGGGTGCGTCTGCTCCCATCGACGCAGGGTCGGCTCGACCACACGCGCGCCCAGGTCGCGCACGCGCTCCAGGATGCCGTCGCGGCGGAACACCTCGAACGTCGCGACCCCGGCCGCGCACGCGAGCGGGTGCCCGGAGTAGGTCAGCCCGCCGGCGAACGGCATCGTGTCGAAGGCACTCGCGATCCGGTCCGAGATCACGACCCCGCCCAGCGGCACGTAGCCGGAGTTCACACCCTTCGCGAAGGTGATGAGGTCGGGGCGCCCGTCGAACGCGTCGATGCCGAACCACTCGCCGAGCCGACCGAATCCGACCATGACCTCGTCGGCGATGTACACGATCCCGTAGCGATCGCACAGATCGCGCACGCCCTGCAGGTAGCCGGGCGGTGGCACGAGCACGCCGTTCGTGCCCACGACGGTCTCGATGATGATCGCCGCGATCGTCTGCGGCCCCTCCAGCTGGATCGTCTGTTCGAGGTGCGCGAGCGCGCGCTCGGACTCCTGCTCCGGCGTCTCGGCGTGGAACGGCGAACGGTACAGATAGGGGCCGAAGAAGCGCACCGCGCCGGAGTCGACCGTGTCATTGGCCCAGCGACGCGGGTCGCCCGTGAGCGAGATCGCCGTCGACGTCGAGCCGTGGTAACTGCGATACATCGAGAGCACCTTGCGCCGGCCGGTGAACTGCCGTGCCATGCGCACCGCGTATTCGTTGGCCTCGGCGCCGCCGTTGGTGAAGAAGACCTTCTCCAAGCCGTCGGGTGCGACCTCTGCGATCAGACGCGCCAGCTCACCGCGCACGTCGTTCGCCATCGAGGGCTGGATGGTCGCGAGGTGCCCCGCCTGCTGCTGGATCGCGGCGACCAGGTCGGGGTGCTGGTGCCCGAGGTTCAGGTTCACCAGCTGGCTCGAGAAGTCGAGGTAGGCGTTCCCCTGGTAGTCCCAGAACGTCGAGCCCTGACCCGTGGCGACGGGCAGCGGGTCGATCAGTGCCTGCGCGCTCCAGGAGTGGAACACATGGCCGCGGTCGTCCGCGCGCACCTGCGCCTCGGCCTCGGGAGCGGGGAGCGGGTGGGCGGCCCCGTGGCGGTCGGTGAAGTTCGTCATCGTGGTCGCTCCAGTCAGTGGTTGCTCGGGAAGCCGAGGTCGATCTGCGACGGGGTGTGGTCCGGCCAGCGGGTCGTGACGACCTTGGAGCGGGTGTAGAAGTGCACCGACTCGGGACCGTAGATGTGCGAGTCGCCGAACAGCGAGTCCTTCCATCCGCCGAACGAGTAGGCACCGATCGGCACCGGGATCGGGACGTTCACGCCGACCATGCCGACCTCGATGTCGAACTCGTACTGGCGTGCGGTGCCGCCGTCGCGGGTGAAGATCGCGGTCCCGTTGCCATAGGCGTTCGCGTTCACGAGCTCGACCGCTTCGGCGTAGGTCTCCACGCGCACCACGGACAGCACCGGCCCGAAGATCTCATCGTCGTAGACCTTCATGCCCGGCGCGACCCGGTCGATCAGGCTGACGCCGAGGAAGAACCCCTCGGAATCGAAGGACTTCTGCGTGCCGTCCACGACGACCGTCGCGCCCTCGGCGTCGGCTCCCGTCACGTAGGAGGCGACCTTGTCGCGGTGCTCGCGCGTGATGAGGGGACCCATCTCGCTCGCGGCATCGGTACCGGGGCCGATCTTCAGGCCGTCGATGCGCGAGGCGATCGCAGAGACCAGGTCGTCGGCGATGTCACCCACGGCGACGAGCACGGAGACGGCCATGCAGCGTTCCCCGGCAGAACCGTAGGCGGCGGAGACCGCGGCATCGGCGGCGGCGTCGATATCGGCATCCGGCATCACCACCATGTGGTTCTTCGCGCCGCCGAGCGCCTGCACCCGCTTCCCTGCGGCCGAGGCGCGCTGGTAGATCGAGCGGGCGATCGGGGTCGACCCCACGAAGCTGACGGCGTTCACCCGAGGCGACTCCAGGAGTGCGTCGACCGCCTCCTTGTCGCCGTTGACGACGTTGAGCACGCCGTCAGGAAGCCCGGCCTCGGAGAACAGCTTCGCGATCCACACGGCGGCGGAGGGATCCTTCTCGCTGGGCTTGAGGACGACCGTGTTGCCGCAGGCGATCGCAGAGGCGATCATCCACAGCGGCACCATCACGGGGAAGTTGAAGGGCGTGATCGCCGCCACCACACCGACGGGCTGCTTGACGGAGTGGACATCGACGCCGCGGGCGACCTGCTCACTGCGCTCGCCCTTGAGGAGGTGCACGAGGCCGGCGGCGAACTCGACGTTCTCGATACCGCGCGACACCTCGCCCGCGGCATCCGAGAGCACCTTGCCGTGCTCGGACGTGACGATCGCGGCGAGTTCGGGGGTGCGCTCCTTGAGGAGCTGCCGCAGACGGAAGAAGACGTCGGCGCGCTTGATCAGGCTCGTCTCGCGCCATGCGGGCCGGGCGGCCGCTGCGGCGGAGATGGCGGATTCGACCTCGGCGGACGAGGCGAGGGCGACGTGCTTGGAGACCTCGCCGGTGGCGGGATCGAAGACCTGGCCGGTGCGAGCCGCCTCGGCGGTCTCCACTCCGTTGATGACGTGACGGACGATGTCCACGGTGTTCCTCCGAGTGGTGAAGAAGTGATCTCGAACACTCTGACCGAGGTTCGCTACGCTGGTGTTTCTCAATGTTCACAGAGTCTGGGGGACAATAGCGATGTCAGACCGTCAGGACTTCGCGTCGGATCAGACAGATCGTCCGATCCGTGCCACCGCCCTGCTCACGGTCGCCGAGGTCCTCGCGGAGCCGGTGGTGCAGGCCGGGGCGCCGGAAGTCCTCGTCGGTGGGACCGCACTCGACGCCGAAGTGCGCTGGGCTCACGTCTCCGACAGCGCCGGTGTCGCCCGGCTGCTCGACGGCGGGGAACTGCTGCTGAGCACGGGCGCAGGGTGGCCGGAGGAGGCGGACGAGCAGAGGGCTTTCGTCCGTGGACTGCGTCGCGCGGGCATCGCGGGGATCGTCCTGGAACTCGGCGTCTCGCATGCCCGGGTGCCGGATGCGGTGGCCGATGAGTGCGCCGAGACCGGACTCGCGCTGATCGTGCTGACGAGCGAGGTCAAGTTCGTGGCCGTGACCGAGGCCGTGCATCGAGCGCTGATCTCCGCGCAGACCGACGCCCTCTCCGAGCGTCAGCGCCTGCACGAACTCTTCACGGCGCTCAGCCTCCAGGGCGCTCCGGCGGACGTGGTGGTCGCGGAGACCGCGCGGGCACTGGGGTCTCCGGTGGTGCTGCAGAATCTCGCGCACGAGGTGATCGCCGTCGAACCTCTTCGCGTGCCTGTCGACGAGGTGCTCGCACGGCTCGCCGACGACGGGGAGTCGGTGCCCGTGCAGGCGCGAGGGGTGCGTTGGGGGACCCTGTCAGCGCTGCAGGGCCCCGCGCACCCGGCCGGGCGACTCACGGTGCTCGAACAGGGGGCGACGGCGCTGGCCTTCGGGTGCCTCGCCGACGGGGGCGACGCCGAGTGGTCGATCCTGGCGCAGAGCGGACTCATCGACGACCTGCTCGGAGCGCGGTTCGCGAGCCCCGCCGACATCGCCGCCCGTCTCGCCGCCGGTGGTTTCGTGTTCGACGGGCATCACTGCCACGGCATCGTCGCGCACGGGGCGGTGTCGGCGAGCGAGCTCGCCTATCGGGCGCGTCAGGTGGGGTGCGCGGTGGTCGCGGCCCGCGTGGACTCCCACGATGTCGCGCTGCTCTCGGTGCCGGCATCCGTGCCCTTCACCGATGCCATGATCTCGCGCATCGTGGGCCCCGACCGTACCGTGTTCGTCGGTCCGTCCGCGGAGGACGTCCTCGGACTCCTCGCCTCCCTGCGCATCGCCCGAGACCTCGCGGCGGGGGACCATCCGGGTGCCGGTCCTCGTGTGCGCAGGGTCGAGGACCGTCCCCTCGAACGGCTCGTCGCTTCGTTGCGGGACGATCATCGGCTTCACGAGCACAGCGAACGGATGCTCGCGCCGCTCGTCGAGCATGACCGGGAGCGCCGCGGCGACCTCGTGGATGTGCTGGCGGCGCTCGTCGCACACCCCGGCAACCGGTCAGCAGCGGCGGCAGCGAGCCATCTGTCCCGGTCCGTCTTCTACCAGCGCCTCACCCTGATCGCTGAGCTTCTGGGTGCCGACCTCGACGACGGGGAGACCCTCGCGGCGCTGCACCTCGCCCTCACCGCACGGCGGAGCGCTGCGCACGGTTGAACGCGCCGTCTCTCTCACTCTGATGCCGAGACCCCCTCTCCGCGTCGAGGCCCCCGCCAGGTCGCGTGAACCACCGGGGGTCTCGACGACAGGACGGGGTTTCGACGACAGGACGGGGTCTCGAGGACGGGACGGGGTCTACAGTGCGGACTGCGCGCGGGTCAGCACGTCCCGGAGGATCTGCTCGATCTCACGGAACTCCGAAGGGCCCACCGTGAGCGGAGGGGCGAGCTGGATGACGGGGTCGCCGCGGTCGTCGGCGCGGCAGTACAGACCGGCCTCGAACAGTGCGGGGGAGAGGAAGCCGCGCAGCAGACGCTCGGACTCGGCATCGTCGAAGGTCTCCTTCGTGCCCTTGTCCTTGACGAGTTCGATGCCGAAGAAGTAGCCGTCCCCGCGGACGTCGCCGACCAGCGGCAGGTCGAGCAGCTTCTCGAGCTCGGCGCGGAAGAGCGGCGAGTTCTCACGCACGTGGGCGTTGAGTCCCTCCTCGTCGAAGATCGCGAGGTTCTCCAGCGCGACCGCAGCCGAGACGGGGTGCCCGCCGAACGTGTAGCCGTGCGGGAACGACACATCGCCGTGCGAGAACGGCTCGTAGATGCGGTCGCTGATGATCGTCGCGCCGATCGGGGAGTACCCGCTCGTCATCCCCTTGGCGCAGGTGATCATGTCGGGCACATACCCGAGCCCCGTGCAGGCGAACGTGTGGCCGAGGCGACCGAACGCGCAGATGACCTCGTCCGAGACGAGCAGGACATCGTGGCGGTCGCAGATCTCGCGCACCCGGGCGAAGTAGCCGGGAGGGGGAGGGAAGCACCCACCCGAGTTCTGCACCGGCTCCAGGAAGACCGCGGCGACCGTGTCGGCTCCCTCGAACAGGATCATCTCCTCGATGCGATCGGCCGCCCACCGCCCGAAGGCTTCGAGGTCGTCGGCGGGTCCTCCCATCTCGGCCGCCCGGTAGAAGTTCGTGTTGGGCACGCGGAAGCCTCCGGGCGTGACCGGCTCGAACATCGACTTCATCGCCGGGATGCCGGTGATCGCCAGCGCTCCCTGCGGAGTGCCGTGGTAGGCGACCGCGCGCGAGATGACCTTGTGCTTGGTGGGCTTCCCCTGCAGCTTCCAGTAGTGCTTGGCCAGCTTGAACGCGGTCTCGACGGCCTCGCCGCCACCCGTCGAGAAGAAGACGCGGTTGAGGTCACCGGGCGCCTCGTCGGCGAGACGGTCGGCCAGCTCGATCGCCGCCGGGTGGGCATAGGACCACAGAGGGAAGAACGACAACTCGGATGCCTGTGCGGCAGCGGCCTCGGCCAGCCGACGTCGACCGTGCCCGGCGTTCACGACGAACAGGCCGGCGAGCCCGTCGAAGTACTCCTTGCCCTTCGCATCCCAGATCCGGTGGCCTTCGCCTTTCACGATGATCGGCACACCGGACTCGGCCATCGTCGACTGGCGCGTGAAGTGCATCCACAGATGGTCCTTCGCCATCGTCTGCAGTGCGGACTCCGAGGGAGTGGTGCGGGCGGTGTTCATCTGGTCCCCCAGTTGTAGAGCTGCTTCTGCAGCTTCGCGTAGATGAAGGTCTCGGTGGAGAGGACTCCGTCGATCGGCCGGATGGTGTCGTTGATCAGTGCCAGCAGGTCGTCGTCGTCTTCGCAGACAACCTCGGCGAGCACGTCGAAGGAGCCGACCGTGATGACCACGTAGTCGACCGCATCGATCGCCGCGACGGCCTCGGCGACGTGGCGCGTGTCGCCGGAGACGCGGATGCCGATCAGGGCCTGGCGCGGGAAGCCGAGCTGCATCGGGTCGGTCACGGCGACGATCTGCATCACGCCGGACTCGGTGAGCCGCTGCACCCGCTGACGTACGGCAGCCTCGCTCAACCCGACGACACGTCCGATGTCGGAGTAGGAGCGACGGCCGTCTTCTTGGAGCAACTCGATGATCGTCTTGGAGATCGCATCGAGAGGGGGATGTTTCTTCACCGAACCCATGGTGCGATCTTCGCACTCGACGGCGCCTCTGGCAACCGATTCCGCCGTATTTAGGGCGAATGTCGGCGGAATCGGCTGTCCAGGCTCAGCTTTCGATCGGTCCCAGCAACGCGCTCGCCGCAGTGGAGTGCGCGGATTCCGGGTCTGACGGGTGGAACGCGCCGGCCAGGACGTCCCGGTAGAGCCGCGACAGCTCGTTCGCCGAGAAGTAGGAGCCGCCGCCCGCGACCAGCATCGCCTCGTCCACGACCTGCTTCGCCATCGTGATCGCGCGGTGCTTGACGCCGGACAGCAGGGGGAACCAGCGCGCCCCGTGATCGACGCGGTCGTCGACGTCACGGGCGAGTGCGGCGATCTGGGGAGGGAGCGCGTCGTAGGCGATCGACATGTCGGCGATGCGCCAGCGGATGTCGGGATCCTGGCTGTATGCCGCGCCGGTCTTCTTGGAGTGCCGCTTCTGCGCGGTCGCGACCGCGAGCTCGAGGGCACGGTGCGCGATGCCGGTGTAGACCGAGGCCAGCAGGATCTCGAACACCGAGAAGATGCCGAACACGATGGGGTCGGGGCTGGGCCCGGGCGGAATGCGGCGCACCACGTGATCGGCCTCCGCCACGGCGCCGTCCAGTCGCGTGGTGCGGCTCTGCGTGGCCCGCATGCCCAGCGTGTCCCAGTCGTCGGACGTCGTCACCGCATCCGTCCGGTCGATGAAGGCGAACACGAGCTGCGGAGCATCGGCGCTCGTGGTGTCGAGTCCGTGCAGGCCGAGTCGCGTCCACACCGGAGCGAGGGAGGTGAAGATCTTGGTTCCGGTGAACGCATAGCCCCCGTCGCCGTCCGGCACTGCGTCGGTGTCGCTGCCGAACAGGACCAGGTCGTTGCCTCCTTCGCTGATGCCGAAGGCGAAGACCTCGCCCGCGACCGCGCCGTCCTGCACGAACTCCAGGCCGGGGACCCCGCGATCGGAGAAGACCTTCGCGACGCCGGTCCACACCAGGTGCATGTTGATCGCGAGGGCCGTCGCTGGTGCGGCGCCCGCGAGGCGCTGCTGCAGGATCGCGGCCTCGGCGAGGCCGAGCCCCGCGCCGCCGCGTTCCGTCGGCACCAGGATCGACAGGTAGCCCGCGTCGCGCAGATCCTCGAGGTCCTGTTGGGGGAAGGTGTTCTCGCGGTCGTGGATCGGAGCGCGTTCGCGGATGCGGTCGAGGAGGTCGTCGGGCAGGAAGGTCGTGGGATCGAAGTCGTTCATGCCAGTGCCTCCAGAAGCTGCCGGATGGATTCGTCGGGGCGGTCACGGTGCAGGGAATGTCCGGCACCCTCGACGACGGACAGGGTGATCTGCGGGTTCGCCGCGAGGACCTCCTTCGCGAGGGCACCCGTGAAGATGCTGTAGACGGCGGGGTCGGCGCCGATCACATGGGTCGGCACCGTGAGGCGCGCGGCATCGGCTCGTACGTCCCACGGCTGATTCTGGGCGCTGGTCTGCTCGACCGCCCATGCGCTTGCGCGCCGTACCGCGTCGATCTTGAGCTCGTGATCCTGCGGATGCCAGTGCGGATGCTCCTCCTGCACGACCTCGAGTCGTGTGTCCGCGAACGCGCGCTCCTGGCTCTTCCTGACGATGGCGGCATCGTGCCCGTCGACGTGGATCGCGGGATCGATCAGGACCAGGCGCCGCGTCCACTCCGGAGCGGCTGCCGCGGCGACTGTGCTGGCGGCGCCTCCGAGCGAATGACCGATGACCGCGTCCCAGGGGCCGCCGTCATCGGGCTGTGTCGCCGCGAGATCGGCACCATACGCGGCGACGCTGTAGTCGAGGGACCGCGGGGCGTCGCCGTGTCCGCGGAGGTCGACGGCCGTCGCATGCCAGCCCGCCGTGGCGAGAGCATTGCCGAGGCGCCACATCAGAGCGCCGGAGGAACCGAGACCGTGGACCAGGAGAGCCCGCCGAGAGGCCGTGGGGGAGCCCCAGGCGATACGAGGCAGGGTGAGCGGTGCGGGCATGGCACCAGCCTACGACCGGTGGGGGCGCGGTCAGTCGAGCGGCACCAGAGGCGGCAGGTCGGCCGCGATCGTCAGGACGCGCTCGGCTGCGGCGTGACCCGCGGAGAGGCGCGTGGCGAGGTCGTCGCCGTCGAGGGTCGCACTCAGGAAGCCGGAGGCGAAGGCGTCTCCGGCCCCGACCGGCTCGACGACCTCGACCACCGGGGCGGGGACGAACACCGGCTCGGATTCGCCCTCGAAGGCGGTCGCCCCCACGTCGCCGTCCTTGACGACCAGCAGGCCGCAGTTCGGCAGGAACGCACGGATCTCGGCAGGTGAGACCGTCCCCCAGATGCGCTCCGCCTCGTCGCGCCCGACGAAAGCGATGTCGGCGGCGTCGGCCAGGCGGGCGAGGGTCTCGGCCGCGTCTTCCCTGCTCCACAGCTGACGGCGGTCGTTCACGTCGAAGGACACGAGAGCGCCCGCCGTGCGGGCATCGATGAAGAGCCGATCGGTCATCTCCCGGCAGGACGCGGAGAGGGCGGGGGTGATCCCGGTCGTGTGCACGATGCGCACACCCACGAGCCGTGACGGGGCCAGGAAACCGGGTTCCATGAGGGAGGCGGCCGATCCTCGGCGGTAGTAGTAGACGGTCGACGTCTCGACGCCGGGGTTCTTGAACATGACTCCGGTCGGGGAGTTCTCGTCCCGTTCGACCCACAGCTCCACGCCACGACGTTCGAGCTCCGAGGTGATCCGGTCGCCCATCGGGTCCGCGCCGAGTCGCGAGGCCCAGGCGGCGCGGTGTCCGCTGGCGGCGACGCCGACGGACACATTCGCCTCCGCGCCGGCGAGACCGAGCGTCGCCTGCCCGGCATCGGCGAGACCGGCGTCGGTCGGGGTGATCAACACCATGGACTCGCCGACGCAGACGATCTCGGGGGCGGAGCTCGGAGTGGAAGGGGAGTTCATGAAGGAGTGACCGCCAAGGGTTCGGTGTCGGGATGCGGGCTTGCGTCGCGATGACGCAGATCAGGGAAGGAACGGACGAAGACGACGGAGACGATCAGCCCGACCGCCGCGAAGATCGTGGCGGCGAGGTACGCGCCTCGCCAGTCGCTGACATCGACGAGGAAGCCGGCGACGGCGGAACCGGCGGCCGCGCCGATCAGCTGGCCGGTGCCGGCCCAGCCGAACGCCTCCGCGGTCTCGCTGAACTTCACACTCGCGGTGGTGATGGCGAAGAGGACGGCGAGGGCGGGGGCGATGCCGATGCCCGCGAGGATCAGGGTGCCGCCGAGCCAGAACACGTTGAGCATGACCATCGTCAGGCCGAGTCCGATCGTGACGATCAGCAGACGGCGCGCCATGGCCCAGGGGCCGATGGGGATGTGCCCGAACGCCAGGCCGCCTGCCAGGCTCCCGGCCGAGAACACGGCGAGGATGAGTCCGGCCGCCAGGCTTCCGTGTTCGAAGGTGGCCACCACGCCCACCTCCACGGCGGCACAGGCGCCGATCAGCAGGAAGCCGATCACCGTCGCCAGCAGGACCGGCGGCTTGAGGACGACCTTGCCCAGTGCATGGCGGCTGCGCGGGATCCGCACGCGTCCGACTTCGGGGGAGAGGATGAACCAGGCGCCGCCGGCGACGAGGACGATCGCGACGAGCAGAAGGCCCTCCGTGGTCCCGACCTGGGTGGACACGAGCGTGATGACGACCGGCGCCAGCACCCAGATGATCTCCTGCAGCGACGCGTCGAGGGAGAACAGCGGAGTGAGGTGAGAGGAGTTGACGAGCTTCGGGTAGATCGTGCGGACCGCGGCCTGGACCGGTGGGGTGGACAGCCCGGCGACCATCCCGAGGGCCATGTAGCCGGGCACATCGAGGGGAAGGACCGCGAGGCCGAGCACCGCGACGACGCACACGGCGAGCGTCAGGGTGAGCACCCGCCGCATCCCCCAGGCGCCCATCCACCGACTCGTGACGGGACCTGCGACGGCCTGACCGACGCTCGTCGCCGCGAGGACGAGTCCGGCCGATCCGTACGACCCGGTCTGCTGCTCGACGTGCAGCAGGATCGCCAGCGACATCATGCCGTTGGGGAAGCGCGCGGTCAGCTGAGCCGCGATCATGCGCGCCACACCAGGCGTGCGAAGAAGATCCCGATATCCCGCCACGAGACAACGGTACCGGGCCTCGGAGGCGGTCGTGGAAGCGCTCGTGCGGCGACACGCCGCGACACGCCGAACGACGAATTCCACAGGAATCTGAATGTCCGAGGACCGGCGTACGGTGCCCCCTGTGGATGGATCGTTCACAGGGGCTTCCCAGCCGCGATTTCACGCGGTTCGCGCCTCTCAGGACGGGGCCTTCGCCTGTGGAGGAAACGGTGGAGAACCTGTGTTGAGGCCGTGGAGAACGGTGGATAACTACACGGATGTAACTACTACCCCTTGTGGTCGCCCCCAATGTCGGTCCCCATATGTAGTATTGAAGTCCCGGCAGGGGGTCTACCGGGAAACAGCCTGATGAGAAGCAGGCCAGAGATTTGAGGGGTTACGAAAAGATGTCGATCACGGTCTACACCAAGCCTTCCTGCGTTCAGTGCAACGCGACCTACCGTGCCCTGGATGCCAAGGGCATCGAGTACGAGGTTCTCGACCTCTCCGAGGACCCGACGGCCCTCGAGCAGGTCAAGGCGCTCGGCTACCTGCAGGCGCCTGTCGTCGTCACCGACGAGGGCCACTGGTCGGGCTTCCGTCCCGACAAGATCGACGAGCTCGCCTCTCGTCTGGCGTGACTTCCCATGAGCGCCGTCGCGACCGCAGCGCCGCTCCTGATCTACTTCTCGAGCGTGTCGGGTAACACCGCGCGGTTCGTCGAGAAGCTCGGGCTCCCCGCCCGACGAATCCCCCTCCACCGGAACGAAGAAGACCTCGTCATCGACGAGCCCTTCGTGCTGGTCACCCCCACCTACGGCGGGGGCGCGGGACGAGGCGTCGAGAAGGGCGCCGTTCCCAAGCAGGTGATCCGGTTCCTCAACGACGAGCGCAACCGGCGTCACCTCCGCGGTGTGATCTCCGCGGGCAACACCAACTTCGGCGATGCCTTCTGCCTCGCCGGTGACATCATCAGCCGCAAGTGCCACGTGCCTCACTTGTATCGGCTCGAGATCTTCGGCACACAGGACGATGTGGATCGCGTGAGCGACGGATTGGAACGACGGTGGCAGCTTCAGTGACCGAGACAGTGGCATTCAAGGCGAACCCCTCCTACGAGGGACTCGACTATCACGCCCTCAACGCGATGCTCAACCTGTACGACGCGAACGGGAAGATCCAGTTCGACGCCGATAAGCGGGCCGCGCGGGAGTACTTCCTGCAGCACGTGAACCAGAACACGGTGTTCTTCCACTCGCTCAAGGAGCGCC
Source organism: Microbacterium aurugineum (assembly GCF_023101205.1). Classification (NCBI taxonomy): domain Bacteria; kingdom Bacillati; phylum Actinomycetota; class Actinomycetes; order Micrococcales; family Microbacteriaceae; genus Microbacterium; species Microbacterium aurugineum. The sequence goes on from NZ_CP078078.1 coordinate 978,718, forward strand.
TGGACTACCTCGTGGAGAAGGAGTACTACGAGGGCGCCGTCATCGAGAAGTACTCGATGGAGTTCATCCAGAAGCTCAACGACCTCGCCTACGGCAAGAAGTTCCGCTTCGAGACGTTCCTGGGTGCGTTCAAGTACTACACGAGCTACACGCTCAAGACCTTCGACGGCAAGCGCTACCTCGAGCGCTTCGAGGACCGCGTCGTGATGACCGCCCTCGGCCTCGCGGACGGCGACGAGAAGCTCGCCGTCGCCCTCGTCGAGGAGATCATCTCCGGTCGCTTCCAGCCGGCCACCCCGACGTTCCTCAACGCGGGCAAGGCACAGCGCGGTGAGCTCGTCAGCTGCTTCCTGCTGCGCATCGAGGACAACATGGAGTCCATCGCCCGCGGCATCAACTCCGCGCTGCAGCTGTCCAAGCGCGGTGGCGGCGTGGCACTGCTGCTGTCGAACATCCGCGAGTCGGGTGCGCCGATCAAGCAGATCGAGAACCAGTCGTCCGGAATCATCCCCGTGATGAAGCTGCTCGAAGACAGCTTCAGCTACGCCAACCAGCTCGGTGCCCGTCAGGGTGCGGGAGCGGTGTACCTCAACGCGCACCACCCCGACATCATGCGATTCCTCGACACGAAGCGTGAGAACGCCGACGAGAAGATCCGCATCAAGACCCTGTCGCTGGGCGTCGTCGTCCCCGACATCACGTTCGAGCTCGCGAAGAACGACGAAGACATGTACCTGTTCTCGCCGTACGACGTCGAGAAGGTCTACGGCGTGCCCTTCGGCGACATCTCGGTCACCGAGAAGTACCGCGAGATGGTCGACGACCCGCGCATCAAGAAGACCAAGATCAACGCGCGCGAGTTCTTCCAGACCGTCGCCGAGATCCAGTTCGAGTCCGGCTACCCGTACGTCATGTTCGAGGACACGGTGAACAAGGCCAACCCGATCAAGGGTCGGATCAACATGTCCAACCTCTGCAGCGAGATCCTGCAGGTGAACACGCCGACTACGTACAACGACGACCTGTCGTACGACAACATCGGCAAGGACATCTCCTGCAACCTCGGCTCGATGAACATCGCGCTGTCGATGGATGCCGACGACCTCGGCCAGACCGTCGAGACGGCGATCCGCGCGCTCACCGCGGTCAGCGACCAGAGCCACATCGGCTCGGTGCGCTCGATCGAGGACGGCAACGACCGTTCGCACGCGATCGGCCTCGGCCAGATGAATCTGCACGGCTACCTCGCTCGCGAGCACGTGCACTACGGGTCGGAAGAGGGCATCGACTTCACGAACATCTACTTCTACACGGTGCTGTTCCATGCGCTGCGTGCCTCGAACAACCTCGCGATCGAGCGCGGTACGACGTTCGACGGGTTCGAGGACTCGAAGTACGCGTCGGGGGAGTTCTTCGACAAGTACATCGATCAGGCGTGGGTCCCCGCGACCGAGAAGGTCAAGGAGCTCTTCGCCGGCAAGCACATCCCGACGCAGGAGGACTGGGTCGAGCTGAAGGCGTCGATCCAGAAGCACGGCATCTACAACCAGAACCTGCAGGCGGTCCCGCCCACGGGCTCCATCTCGTACATCAACAACTCCACGTCGTCGATCCACCCGATCGCGTCGAAGATCGAGATCCGCAAGGAAGGCAAGCTCGGTCGCGTGTACTACCCGGCGGCGTTCATGACGAACGACAACCTGGAGTACTACCAGGACGCATACGAGATCGGCTACGAGAAGGTCATCGACACGTACGCGGCGGCCACCCAGCACGTCGATCAGGGGCTGTCGCTGACGCTGTTCTTCAAGGACACCGCCACCACGCGCGACATCAACAAGGCGCAGATCTACGCGTGGCGCAAGGGCATCAAGACGATCTACTACATCCGTCTGCGTCAGCTGGCGCTCGAGGGCACCGACATGGCCGAGTGCGTCTCGTGCATGCTCTGACCTGAGAACCTGTCGACCCGAGAACGCGGCTGAAACCCGAGAAACGACGAAGAACATGACCCCTGAAAGACTCAAGCTGGTCTCCAGCGTGCAGGCGATCAACTGGAACCGCATCCAGGACGACAAGGACCTCGAGGTCTGGAACCGTCTGGTGAACAACTTCTGGCTGCCGGAGAAGGTGCCGCTGTCGAACGACGTGCAGTCGTGGAACACGCTCACCCCCGACGAGCAGCTGCTCACGATGCGGGTGTTCACCGGTCTGACGCTGCTCGACACGATCCAGGGCACCGTGGGTGCGGTGTCGCTGATCCCCGACGCGATCACGCCTCACGAAGAGGCCGTGTACACGAACATCGCGTTCATGGAGTCGGTGCACGCGAAGAGCTACTCCTCGATCTTCTCGACTCTCGCGTCGACGAAGGAGATCGACGAGGCGTTCCGGTGGTCGACCGAGAATCCGAACCTTCAGAAGAAGGCTCAGATCATCATGGACTACTACCAGGGCGATGACCCGCTCAAGCGCAAGGTGGCCTCCACCCTGTTGGAGTCGTTCCTCTTCTATTCGGGCTTCTACCTGCCGATCTACTGGTCGTCCAAGGCGAAGCTGACGAACACGGCCGACCTGATCCGCCTCATCATCCGTGACGAGGCCGTGCACGGGTATTACATCGGCTACAAGTTCCAGAAGGGCCTCGAGAACGAGACCCAGGAGCGTCGTGACGAGCTCAAGGACTACACGTTCTCGCTGATGTACGAGCTCTACGACAACGAGGTGCAGTACACGCAGGACCTCTACGACGGCGTCGGTCTGACCGAGGACGTGAAGAAGTTCCTGCACTACAACGCCAACAAGGCCCTCATGAACCTGGGCTACGAGGCGATGTTCCCCTCCAGCGTCACGAACGTGAACCCGGCGATCCTGTCCGCGCTCTCGCCGAACGCCGACGAGAACCACGACTTCTTCTCGGGGTCGGGCTCGTCGTACGTCATCGGCAAGGCCGAGGCCACGGAAGACGACGACTGGGACTTCTAGGAATCGGCAGCCTGAGACGCGCACTGCGGGATGAGAGAGGCCCGAACGGCAGAATCCTGCGGTTCGGGCCCTCTTGCGTTTCGCCTCGGCGGAGTTCACGGCCCCGATCCCTAGACTCATCTCGATGACCGAAGACACCGCCGCTGATGCGCGCGTCCGCGCGACAGTGACCCGGAAGCTCGTGCGGAACCCACTCGTCTGGGGTGCCGTTCTTCTGCTCGGCGCCGTCGGGTGCACGCTCGCGGGCGACGACCTCAGCTTCTTCCCGTACCTGCTCATGCTGGTCGGCGGTTGGTGCTTCGGGTTCGCGTTCGTGAACGCGGCGCTGGCCATGGTCCCGGCGCGAAACGGCGCGATGCTGCACGCCGGTGTCGCCCTGGTCCTCGGTGCGCTGGTCGCCGCCGTCGTCGAGTTCGGCGCAGAGCTACGGGAGCCCTTGCCCGAGGCCGTGCGCAGGGTCGCGCTGGTCCTCCAGCTCGCGGTGGTCCCGGCAGTGGGATGGATCTGGTTCGGACTCCTCAGCCGCGTCCTCGCGCTCATCCCGCCCCGCGATGCGAAGAAGCGGCCGAGGCTCGCGACGCCGTACTGGGAGCGCGACGAGTGCGGTGGAGGGACTCTCGTGCGGTTCGTGGCGATCCCGCTCCGCATGCGGAGTCTGGCCCAGGCGATCGTCGCCATCGTCGTGGTCGGCGGACTCCTCGGGGGTGGGCTGCTGATCGCGCTGGATGACATCGTGATGCGGATGGGACCCCGGATCGCAGTCGTCCTCCTGGGGCTCGTGCTCGGTCTGCCGGTGTATCTCCTGTTCATGGCGATGCTGCGCCGCCGGGCCGTTCAGTGCTCGGTCGCCTTCACGGATGACGAGGTGCGTGTGAGCGTCGACGACACGACACACAGGATTCCCTTTCCTGCGATCGAGTTCCTCCGCTGGCGGTGCCGCAGCGACTATGCGCGCATCGAAGTGCGGGGCGGCGGGGCCGACCTGTCTCTGTTCGCCGGGCTCGCCACACAGCCTGGCGGTCTCTCCGCGGAGCTCCCCGCACTCCCGGAGCGCGTGCATCGACGGCTCGAGCGGACCGGACTCATCGTCGAGACCGCGCGCCGGGGCGAGGTCATCACCTTCCGTCGACCTGGGCCGTCTGCCTCGCACGCGCGCGGACAGTGAACGGATGTCGGAGGCGCCTGCGATCATCCAAGGATGGATCATCTGCGACTCCGGCTCTGGTCGGAAGACGACCTCGATCTGCTGCACGCCGCGAACACCCCGGCGATGACCGATCACCTGGGCGGCCCGGAGACCGAAGACCAGATTGCGGAGCGCCACGCCCGCTATCTGCGTCTGGTCGAGTCCGGTGAGGCGCGGATGTTCGTGATCGAGGATGCCCGGGGCTCGGCGCTCGGATCGATCGGACATTGGCACGTGGAGTGGCGGAAGGAGCCGGCACTGGAGAGTGGATGGTTCGTCCTGCCCGAAGCGCAAGGACGAGAGGTGGCGTCGAACGCCTTGGCGCTCGTCGTCGACGACGCTCGTGCGCATCGAGCGGGCCGGCGCTTCCTGACTGCCTTCCCCGAGGTAGGGAATGCTGCGTCGAACGGGGTCTGCCGACGCAACGGCTTCACCTTGGCGGGGACCGTCACAGGGCAGTTCCGCGGCGCGGAGCTGACCATGAACGAGTGGGCCCTGCCACTCACCAGCACGTCAGAGGTCAGCCCGCCGGATACTCCTGGGCCTTGAGCGCCCTCGCGAGGTGGGCGGCGTTGCGCGCGGCCGTGCTGATCGCCGACGCGACCTTTTCCGGAGTCTCCTCCAGGTCTTTGTAGTCGGTCGTGTGCATGGCCTCGCCATTCCAGTAGACCGAGCCCTGGGCGGGAATCGTGTAACCCACGTCGTTCAGGGACTGGAACAGGATCGCCGCGATGTGGTGAGCCCCGTCCTCGTTCCCCACGATGCCGGCCACGGCGACCTTGTCGAACAGGGTCGGCCTGCCGCGGGCATCGGTCTCGCCGAGCTCAGCGTCGAGCCGCTCGAGCACGCGCTGTGCGATGCTCGAGTGCTGTCCCATCCAGGTGGGGGTGACGAAGACGAGGATATCGGCGTCCAGCACACGCCGTCGGATGCTCGGCCACTCGTCGTCGCCGCCCATGTCCTTCTCCACGCCGGGACTCAGGGTGAGGTCGACCGCGCGGACGAGGTCGCCGGTGACGCCATGCGCGGCGAGGGCGTCGAGCACCTGGGTCGCGAGGAGGTCGGAACTGGAGGCAGCGGGCGACGGCTTCAGCGTGCAGGAGACGGCGACCGCGGAGAGTGGTGTCTTCATGCTCCGAGCAGACCAGAATCCACGGCGGGTGCACAGGGGCTTCCCGTGTCCGGGCTATCCTGGTAAACGGCACCGACGACAGGAGATCCCGTGATCCTCAGCTTCCTCTTCTTCATGATCCTCTTCATCGGGGGAATCCTGCTGCTGGGCATCTCGTTCGGGCTACCGGCGTTCCAGGCGCTCGCGTTCTGCGGCGGCCTCCTGCTGGTGACTCTGGCCATGGCGTTCATGCTCCGCGAGGGCGGTTCGGCTACCCGCCGCTCGAAGAACTGGTCGGGCAACCCCACCGAGTGATCCTCACCGCCGCTTGGCGAGTCTCGCTTCGAGGTTCGCCCTGACGGCGGGCCACTCCGGCTCGATGATCGAGTACTCCACGCTGTCCCGCAACGCGCCGTTGCGATAGCGGCTCATCGCGCGCATCACGCCGTCCTGTTTGGCCCCGAGTCGTTCGATGGCCGCGCGGGACTGGAAGTTCACCCACTGCGTGGTGAGCCCGATGCGGAACGCCCCGAGCGACTCGAACGCATGACGGAGCAACAGCAGCTTCGACTCCGCGTTCGTGCCGGTCCCGTGCGCCGATGGCCGATTCCAGGTGTAACCGATGTGCAGCCGTGGGACATCCGCGACGATGTCGTAGTACGAGGTGAGCCCGAGGACGCGGCCGGCGGCGTCGAAGGCGGTGAAGGGCACCATCTCGCCCTTGTCGATGAGCCCCATCCGCCGCTCGACCTCGGCGGCGACCCCATCCGGCGCGGGAACCGAGGTGTACCACGCCGTCTTCCACAGGTCGCCTTCCTGCACCGCGTCGGTGAGTCCGTCGACGTGCGAGCGTGCGAGCGGACGAAGCTCGACGAGTTCTCCGGTGAGGGTGACGGGGGCGGGAGCGACGAGGAAGGCCATGAGGATATTCAATCAGCGCGTCAGGAGACTGCGAGCGGGACGGCGCCCTCGCTCAGCAAACGCTGGAACGCGGCGACCAGCTCGACCGTGACGCCCAGCTCGAACGCGAGGCTGGCGAGGTGCGGGCCGCGGACAGCTTCGGCCTCGGCGTAGGCGCGCGAGGTGATGAGCTGGCGCGCCGCCCACTCATCGGCGCGACGTTCCTGCTGTGCGCGGAGCACGGGAGCCGAAGTGGGACGGTGCCCCAGGTGGGCGTGGCCGAGTTCGTGCGCGAGGACGCTGCGCATCGTTCGGCTGCTCATCCCCGGCGCGAGACGGATCGTGCGTGTCTCGGGGTCGAAGCCTCCCCGGGTACGGCCAGGGCGTTCGACGATGCGCAACCGCCGCTCCTCGGCGAGGCGGACGAGGTGCTGCATGATGCTCCTCCTCGTCCCGGTCCGTGCCGGCCCCTGATGGCCGGATCAGTCGTAGAGGTCGTCCGAGTCGGCGTCGTGGCGGACGCGGGATTCGAAGGCGACTTCGCGGCTATCTTCGCGTGGACCGGTGACATCGGGTGTGCGGCGGAGCGGCGTGATGCGGGCGGTGGGTTCGCCGTCCGCGCGGAGTCGCTCCTCCGCACGGGCGAGCAGCACGTGCGGATCGACACCGAGCGTGGCGCAGACGGAGTAGACCACCGGAACGGGGATCGCGCGCTTGCCGGTGACGTAGTTGTCGAGGGCGCTGCGTGCGATCCCGATCCCGCGAGCCATCGCGGCGATGCTGCTCCGGGAGGCGGCGATCTCCGCGCGCATCTGGCGGCCCACGGCTTCGTTGAACTCCTCAGCAGCTGTCTTCACCCGGCTCACGATAGCAGCGCTCCGAAGCCAGAATGCCGCCATTCTGGTTCACTCGGCGGCGGTGAGTGTCCGTGCGGAGCGGTAGCGTAGGCGTATGGGGACAGATCTGCGTCATTTGTTGGCATACGAAGTGGAAGGAGCGCGTCTGCACGCCGGCGTGACCTTCGCAGACCTGGCGCATCGCTCGGGGATCGGCACGAGCAGGTTGGCGAATCTGCTCCACGCGAAGGCGGACTTCACCGTGGTCGATCTGGCGGCCATCGCCGAGGTGCTGGAGGTGACGGTGACCGCGCTTCTGCCGGCGTCGGCCGCTGACGATGGGTGAAGTCGGTCGTGCGGAGTAGCGTGGTCCGCATGAAGACCGTGCCTTTCGGATCCGCCACCGCTCCCGCCGTCATCGCTGGCATGATGCGCATCCACGACAAAGACGATGCGCACGTCCGGACGCTGTACGCGGCGGCGCGAGACGCGGGCATCGACTTCTTCGATCACGCGGACATCTACGGCGGGAGCATGCACCACTGCGAGGCGCGCTTCGCAGACGCGTTGCAGCTCAGCGCATCCGAGCGCGACGAGATCGTGCTGCAGACCAAGTGCGGCATCGTGCCGGCGCAGGGCATGTTCGACTTCTCCTACGAGCACATCGTGGGTCAGGTCGAGGGGTCGCTGGCGGCGCTGCGCACCGATCGTCTCGACGTGCTGCTGCTCCACCGCCCCGACATCCTGGTCGAACCCGACGAGGTCGCCCGCGCGTTCGACGACCTCGAAGCCGCGGGCAAGGTGAAGGCGTTCGGCGTCTCGAACCACACGCCGCGGCAGATCGACCTTCTCCGCACGGCAGTCCGGCAGCCGCTGGTCGCGAACCAGTTGCAGCTGTCGCTCACCCATGCGCCCCTGCTCGCGCAACCGGTGGCGGCGAACATGGCCGGCCACGAGCAGAGCGTCGTCCGCGACGGCGGAGGTCTCGTGGAGTACTGCCGGATCAACGGCATCACGATCCAGGCGTGGTCGCCGTTCCAGGACGGATTCTCGCACGGTGTCTTCCTCGGCAACCCCGAGTACCCCGAGCTGAATGCCGTGATCGATCGTCTCGCGGCAGCGCACGGCGTGACACCGATCGCGATCGCGACCGCGTGGATCACCCGGCATCCGGCCGGCATGCAGGTCGTGCTCGGGACCACGACGCCGCAGCGGGTGCAGGAGGCGGCGGCGGGTGCCGACCTCGTGCTCACGCGGCCCGAGTGGTACGAACTGTTCCGCGCGGCCGGGCACCTGCTTCCGTAGCCGTACGAGGCAGGGGATCCGGGCGGTAGCCGGCGAGGCGAGACGGCCCGGCGTCGTCTACCCTGAGTTCATGCCGTTCCTGTTCTCGCTCCTCGTCATCGCCCTGATGATCGGTGCGCTGATCGACATCATCACCCGCGACAACTCTCAGGTGAAGCACCTGCCGAAGATGGTGTGGATCATCATCGTCATCCTGCTGCCGCTCATCGGAAGCGCACTGTGGTTCGCGATCGGCCGCGAGTACGGCGATTCGGGCATCCCGATCCCGCGGATGCGGCGAGCGGAAAGGTCCTCGCCGCAGACCGATGTGCGACCGGCCCCGCCGGTGGATCGGCGGACCACGGAGGAGCAGATCGCCGATCTCGACCGTGAGATCGAGGAATGGCGTCTTCGGCAAGAGATCGAGAAGCGCCGACGCGACGGCGAAGCCCCGTCAGGATCCGTCGGCTCGACCTCCTAGGCGGCGTGCGGGCGGTCGAACGATTCGCGGATCGCTTCCTCCAGCTGCGGGTGACGGAACTCGAACCCGGCGGCGGTGAGCTTCTCGGGGAGCACCCATCGGCTCTTCAGGACCAGCTCGGTCTCGGTCCGGATGCCGATGGCGCCGAGCTCCAGCATCCAGCGGGGCATCGGCGGACCGATCCGAGCGCCCAGCACGCGGCGCACGGTCGCCATGAACTCGACGTTGTCGACGGGATGCGGAGCGGCCGCGTTGACCGGTCCCTCCAGTGCCGGCGTCCGCTCGAGGAAGTCGATGATGCGGGCGACGTCTTCGATGTGCACCCAGCTGAAGCGCTGACGACCGCGGCGTGCCCCGGGGAAGTGTCCCGTTCCTGCCGCGCGGCGAGCGGCGCTCACCGGCCAGCGCCCGTCGTACTGCGGACCGCCGAGGCCGAGGCGTGTCAGGGTCTTCAACGGCTCGAGCACGCCGCCGTGACCGAGGACGATCGTGCTGCGCAGAGCGACCCGACGTGTGGCCGGGAGCTCTTCGGCGAACAGCGCCTGTTCCCACGCCTTCGCGACCTCGACGGAGAAGCCGGTGCCGATCTCGCCCGCGGACTCGGTCATCGGGCGGTCCTCGGCGTGACGGTAGATCGTGGCGGTCGAGGAGTTCACCCACAGCGGGGGAGGCGTCGTGGCCCGCGCGATCGCGGTGCGCAAGGAGGCGGTGGTGTCGAGTCGTGAGCGGAAGATCTCCGCGCGGTTCTCGGGGGTGTAGCGGCAGTTGACGCTCTTGCCGGCGAGGCCGATCACCAGGGTCGCGCCGTCGACCGCGCGATCGATCTCGACCTGGTCACCCCACCGGATGTCGGCGCCCGAGCGCGAGATCGTCACCACCTCGCGACCCGCAGCGCGGAGGCGCGGAGCCAGATAGGTCCCCATGAACCCCGTGGACCCGCCGATGACGACCCGTCCCGCGCCGATGTCGTCTGTGCTCATGCGTTCTGCTCCTTCGTGGTGGCCGGCTCGACGCGATAGTGGAAGTGGCCCCGGTACTCGTACACGCGGCCGATCAGGGGAACGTGGACGGTGAGGCTCACACGCTGGCGGTCGAGGGCGTCGTCGAAGCGCTCGGTCAGTCGGACGGTCGGCGAGATCAGGCGCGGGATGCGAAGCCGGAGCCGTCCGAGACGCACCCCGACCGCGGTGCTGGTGAGCCGGAGGGCGCCGTCCTTCGTCTCGACGTCGAAGCATGCGGCGATGAGGCCCGGTTCTCCGAGTTCGTCGACCACGCGTCCGCGCTGCGTGAGGGCCACGGCATCGCGCATCACCCACGTTCCTCGGGCGAAACGGAAGGTGCGTTCCCCGATGGCGCGTGAAGCGACCGTGCGGTTCTCGATGTGGAAAGGCACGTCGTGCTCCCACCCGGAGGCGACCACGCCGCGGTGTTCGAGGGGCCGCAGCAGAGGCCAGAGCCAGCGACGGGGAGTGCCGACCCGCTGGAACACGCCCTCGCCGATGCCGACCGCGCCGTCAGGGATCGCGGCGAAGTAGGAGCGCAGGCGGGGGTGCAGCTCGTCGATCCGTTCACCGAGCGCCCGGGCGTACGGGGACTGCGGCACGAACGTCACCCCTCGAGCCTAACTCGATGGTCGGCGGGTCCCGTCCGACGGCTCCGGGCGTTCAGTCTGTCGGACGCAGCAGGCGGTCGAGGAGCGCGAGCGCTTCGTGCTGTGGGGCGGACTCGTCCAGCAACCACTGCGTCTGCAGGCCGTCGGACGCGGCGACGACGAGTGCGGCGACGGCGTCCGCGTCGACATCCGCGCGAATCCGCCCTTCCGCCTGCTGCTGTCGGACGGTCTCAGCGAGCCGTGTGCGGAGCCGCGCGAAACGCCCCGTGGCGAACGTGCGAGCAGCGGGGTGTCCTTCTTCGAGCGCCGAGGCGACGAGCGTCGAGTACAGCTGCACGAGTCCCGGGATGGCGCGGTTGATGCGCGCCGACTCGATCATCATCTCGACCGGTGTCGCGTCTTCCGGCGGGGAGCCGGCTTGCCGACCCGGCGCGTTGCTCTCTTCGTAGACCGCGACGAGGAGCTCCTCCAGCGACCCGAAATAGTGCGTGAGGGCGGCGTGCGTGACCCCGACTTCACGGGCTATGGCGCGCAGGCTCGTGCGGTCGGCGCCGCGTTCGGCGAAGACCTCGATGGCGCGATCGAGAATCTCCTGTCGTCGAGCGATCCCCTTGGCGTAGGCGCCGCGCGGGCGGGGAGGCGCAGAGCGCTCGGGCGTATCGGCGGCCATGAGAGGAGTCTAGCGAACCAAAACTTCCGAGTGGAGGTATTTGGTGATAGCGTGCCTGCCAGGGGTTGCGACCCCTCCGTCGCCGAAGACCGAAGGAGCACGACGATGACGATCCAGACCTCCCTCCAGCTGTTCACCATCAAGGACGAGCTGGAGGCCGACCTCGACGGTTCGCTCACGGCCGTCGCCGCTCGCGGCTTCGCCGCCGTCGAGCCGTACGACTTCGTCCGGCGTGCCGAGCCCCTCGCCGCGGCGCTCTCGGCCGCGGGCCTGACCGCGCCGTCGGGGCACGCGTTCCTCGCCTCGGAGTCGTTCGTGAATCCGGATGGCAGCGGCACCACGGTGCCGGTCCCGACTCCCGCCGAGGTCTTCGAGGCTGCGAAGGTGCTCGGCATGGGCACGGTCATCGATCCCTACACCGAGCCCGCGCGCTGGGAGTCGGTCGAGCAGATCGAGGAGACCGCACGGCTGCTGAACGTGGCCGCCGAGATCGGTGCAGGTGTCGGCGTCCGCGTCGGATACCACAACCACGCTCACGAGCTGGAGGCGGTCTTCGACGGCGTCACCGGGCTCGAGGTCCTCGCCGGACTCCTCGATGAGCGCGTGGTCCTCGAAGTCGACCTCTACTGGGTTGCGCGCGGTGGCGTCGACCCGGTCGCGCTGCTCGAGCGTCTGGGGGACCGGGTGATCGCGGTGCATGCGAAGGACGGCACCCTCGACCCGGCGCTCGCCAGTGCGTACCCGCCCGCCGACCAGGTGGCCGCGGGGGACGGCGCCGTGCCGCTGGTCGAGGCCATCGCTGCGGCCCCGGCGCTCGAGCTCGCCATCGTCGAGTTCGACCACTACGAGGGGGAGCTCTTCGACGCGATCGAGCGCAGCCGGGTCTACCTCGATGAGAAGGTCGCCGGCTGATGGCGGGCCCCGTGGGTGTCGGCATCATCGGTGCCGGCAACATCAGCGATCAGTACCTGTCGAACCTCACCATGTTCCCGGACGTCCGCGTCCTCGCGGTGGCGGATCTCCTCGAGGAGCGGGCGAAGGCGCAGGCCGAGAAGTACGGGGTCCCGCGCTTCGGTGGGGTCGACGTGGTGCTCGACGACCCCGACATCGACATCGTGGTCAATCTCACGATCCCCGCGTCGCACGTCGAGGTCTCCGAGGCGATCATCGCCGCGGGCAAGCACGTCTGGACCGAGAAGCCGATCGGGGTCAGCCGGGAGGAGTCCCGTCGGCTGCTCGAGAGGGCGCAGGCCGCGGGCCTTCGGGTCGGCGTGGCTCCGGACACCGTGCTCGGCCCGGGAGTGCAGACCGCGAAACGGGCGATCGCGCGCGGTGACATCGGGCGACCGTTGTTCGGCCAGACCACGTTCCAGTGGCAGGGGCCGGAGATCTTCCACCCGAATCCGGCGTTCCTCTATGCCAAGGGCGGCGGGCCCCTGCTCGACATGGGGCCGTACTACGTCTCGACGCTCGTGCATGTCTTCGGCTCGGTGGCCGCGGTCGCGGCTCTCGGGTTGCAGGGATCGCCGACGCGTCGCGTTCAGGTCGGCGAGCTCGCCGGTCAGGAGTTCCCGGTCGAGATCCCCTCGACGCTCAGCGTCCTGATGGACTTCGAGCAGGGCGGTCAGGCGCAGAGCCTGTACAGCACCGATTCGCCGCTGCTGCGACAGGGGATCGTCGAGATCACCGGCACCGAGGGCACGATCGTGATCCCCGATCCCAACACGTTCGGTGGCGCGATCACGATCACCCGACCGCTCACCCGCCTGTTCGTCCCCCCGGAGCCGGTCCAGCAAGAGGTCATCGACGTCGCGCAGGAAGGCGTGCTCTCCGGGCGCGGCCTCGGGCTGCTCGACATGGCGCGTTCGATCGCCGCCGGTCGCCCGCACGTCGCCACGGGGGAGTTCGGCTACCACGTGCTGGACACGCTCCTGTCGATCGAGGAGGCCGCGGCATCGCGCAGCTTCGTTTCCGTGGAGAGCTCCGCCGGTCAGGTCGGTGCGCTCGCCGCGGACTTCGATCCGTTCGAAGCCACGCTCTGACGGGCACCGCCCGTGGCGGCGACGGTGCGAGTCACCGCGCCTTCGCCGCCACGTAGCGGTCGACGCTCGCCGGCGAGAGGACTTCCCGAGCGACCATGATCGCGGCGCCCAACACAGCCGCGCGATCACCCGCCTGCGATTGCACGATGGCCAGATGCTGGGTCGCGAGGGGGATCGACCGACGATAGACGATCTCTCGGACGCCGGCGAGGAGATGCTCTCCAGCGCGTGCGATGCTGCCACCCAGCACGATGATCGACGGGTTCAGGAGGTTGACGACGGTGGCGAGGACTTCGCCCACATGACGGCCGGCCTGACGCGTCGCTTCGATCGCTGAGGTGTTCCCCGATCGCACGAGGGCGACGACATCCGCGGGGCTGTGGGCATCGAGTCCTTCCGCACGGAGGGCGATCGCCAGGGCGGACCCGCTGGCGAGCGCCTCGAGGTCGCGGTCGTCATCCGGCTCGCGGGTCGATCCGGCACCGCTCGGGACCTGGACGTGCCCCATGTCGCCCGCGGAACCCTGCGCGCCGCGCTGCAGCTGACCACCCGCGATGATGCCGGCACCGATACCGGTGGACACCTTCACGAAGATCAGATCGTCGACCTGTGGCCAGCTCGTCGCCTGCTCGCCGAGAGCGAGGATGTTCACATCGTTGTCGACCAGCACCGGCACGTCGAAAGTCCGCTGCACGTAGGCCGGAACGTCGAATCGGTCCCATCCGGGCATGATCGGCGGATTGGTCGGTCGACCGGTGGAGTGCTCCACCGGTCCGGGCACCCCGATGCCGACGCCGACCAGGGGGAGTCCCTCGTTGCTCGTGGCCCTGAGGAGTTCGCCGCCATCGGTGAGAATGGTGTCGAGCAACCTCTCGGGCCCGTCGCCGATGTCGATCGTGCGCGTGCGGGAGTCGAGGATGACCCCGGCCAGATCTGCCACGGCCACCGTGGCGTGCGTCGCGCCGAGGTCCACGGCCAGGACGAGACCGGCACGGGGGTTGAAGGCGACTCGGGCGGGCGGGCGTCCTCCGGTCGATGCCGCCTCGCCGGCGGGACGCAGGAGCCCGGCAGCGAGGAGCGCATCCACGCGCAGGGCGACCGTGGAGCGCGCGAGTCCGGTGAGCGCGGCGAGTTCGGCTTTGGTTCTGGCATGGCCGTCCCGAAGGATCTGGAAGATCTCGCCCGCACCGGAGGAGATCGCCGGAGCCGGCCTCAGAACGTCAACCATGGCGTCAGTAAACCACAGCACTTCGGCCTTTCGGCGATCGGCTTCTGATTTGGGTTCTACGACTTTTGACGATGGGGTAGCAAAAGTTGGAAGCTCTGTGTCAGAATCGGCGACATGACAACGGATGTCACTGACACCGGTCTCGGGACGATCCGAACCGGGATCCTGGGCGGAGGGTTCATGGCCCGCGTGCATCGCACCGCGGCCCGCGACGCCGGAGGAGAACTGCGCGCGGTCGCCACCCGATCCGCGGCCGGAGGGCGCGATGCGGCGAACGCCCTCGGCGCGGAGAGGGCGGAGAGCGATGCGGCCGGCGTGCTCGAGGCCACAGACATCGACGTCGTCCACATCTGCACCCCGAACGCCACACATGCCGACCTCGCGCTCCGGGCACTCCGCGCTGGGAAGCACGTCGTGTGCGAGAAGCCGCTCGCCACGACCGCGCAGGACGCCAGGATTCTCGCCGAGACCGCCCAGGCTCGGGGTCGAGTGGCCGCTGTGCCCTTCATCTACCGCTACCACCCGATGGTGCGCGAGGCGAGAGCGCGGATCGCCCGCGGTGACGCCGGTGACCTGCTCACCCTCGACTGCTCGTATCTTCAAGACTGGATGCTCCTGCCGAGCGACGACGACTGGCGGGTGCGCTCCGAGTCCGGGGGTGCGTCCCGAGCCTTCGCAGACATCGGCTCGCACCTGTGTGATCTCGTCGAGTTCGTGGCCGGCGAGCGGATCCGCACGCTGAGCGCCCGCACCCGACGCGTGTTCTCCGAGCGATCGGGGCAGACGGTCGACACCGAGGACATCGTCGCCCTTCTCGTCGAGACCGAGTCCGGTGCCCTGGGCACGCTCCTCATCTCGCAGATGGCGGCAGGCCGCAAGAACGCCCTCACCCTCGAACTCCACGGCTCGCAGCAGACCCTCCGCTTCGAGCAGGAACGACCCGAGGAGCTCTGGATCGGCATGCGTGAGGAATCCCGGTCGCTGTTGCGCGACCCCGCGTCATCCGTCGCCGACTCGGCGCGACTCCAGCGGGTCCCCGCCGGCCACGCGATGGGCTATCAGGACGCCTTCAACGGTTTCGTCGCCGACGTCTATGCGGCCATCGCCGGTGCACAGCCCGACGGACTCCCCACGTTCGCCGACGGATTCCGGTCGGCGGTGCTGACGGAAGCGGTGCTCGACTCGGCGGCGCAGGGCGGACGATGGGTGGAGGTGACGGCATGATCGCGACCACGACCGACCCCGTGCTGCGGGTGGAGGGTATCCGCAAGTCGTTCTACGGCGTCGAAGTGCTCAGCGGTATCGACTTCGATGTGCGGCCCGGAGAGGTGCACGGCCTCGTCGGGGAGAACGGCGCGGGGAAGTCGACCCTCATGAAGATCATCGCGGGGGTGCAGCCGGCCGACGGGGGGACGATCTCGTATCGCGGAGAAGAGGTGCACCACGCACACCCCCGACAGGCGATGGATGCCGGCATCGTGACGGTCTTCCAGGAGTTCACGCTCCTGCCCGAGCGCACCGTCGCGCAGAACGTCTATCTCGGGCGTGAGCCCCGCCGCGGCGGCTTCGTCGACCAGCGGGAGATGCACACGCGGACCGAGGCCTTGCTGACCGACCTGGGCGTCTCGTTCATCGAGCCGACCGCTCGCGTCGGTTCCCTCACCGTCGCCGAACAGCAGATCGTCGAGATCGTCAAGGCGCTCTCCTTCGACGCCCGGGTCATCTCGATGGATGAACCGACCGCCGCGCTGAGCGACCGCGAAGTCGAGCTGTTGTACGCGATCATCCGCCGGCTCACCTCCCGCGGGGTCGCCGTGATCTACGTGTCGCACCGGCTCAAGGAGATCTTCGATCTCTGCGACCGCATCACGATCCTCAAGGACGGTGCTCTCGTCTCGACCGACGACACCGCGGCACTCACGACCGATGAACTGGTCCGGCGCATGGTCGGGCGGTCGATCCAGTCGTACTTCCCCGATGCGCTCGAGGGAACGGTCGTGGGTCGGCCACGGCTCGAGTTGGACGGCTGCGGCAACGCCTACGTCGACGGGGTGTCGCTCACGCTGCGTGCCGGGGAGATCGTCGGCATCGCCGGTCTCCAGGGGTCCGGTCGCACCGAACTCGTGGAAGGGATCTTCGGCATCCAGGCGTTCACCCGGGGCTCGATGCGGATCGACGGGGAACCTGCACGCATCACCGGTGCGCGGGCTGCGGTCCGCGCCGGACTCGCCCTCGTGTCCGAGGATCGCAAGGCGCAGGGGCTCGCGCTCGGCCAATCGGTCCTCGACAACGCCCTTCTGGTCGTGCGCAGCGTCTTCGCGGGCCGGACGACGGCGTCCCGTCGCGAGGTGCCCGGTGTCCTCACCTCGCTCGAAGTCAGCTCTCGGGGCGTCGATCAGGAAGTGCGCTTCCTGTCGGGCGGCAACCAGCAGAAGGTCGTGCTGGCGAAGTGGCTGCTCACCCAACCGCAGATCGTCCTCTTCGACGAACCGACCCGCGGCATCGATGTGGGGGCGAAATACGCCGTGTACCAGCTCATGCGCGAACTCGCAGCGCAGGGGAAGGCCGTGCTGATGGTGTCGAGCGAACTGCCGGAGGTCATCGGGATGAGCGATCGGATCCTCGTGATGCACGACGGCGAGCTCGTCGCCGAACTCCCTGCGGGCTCTGCGGAGCACGAGATCCTCGGGGCGGCGACGGGTGCGAGTGATTCCGACAGCGCAGGGGACGGGGGTACGCGATGAAGCGTCTCCGGGTCGACTCGACCGTCATCGTCCTCGCCATCCTCCTGCTCGTGCTCATCATCGGTGCGATCCTCGTCGCGACGGTGGGGCGAAACTTCTTCAGTCCCGGCAACATCCGGGACATCCTGACCGGGATGAGCGTCCTCGGGCTCGTGGCCATCGGGCAGACGCTGGTCGTGATCGGTGCATCGCTCGATCTCTCCGTCACCTACGTGATCAGCCTGTCGAGCCTGCTGGCGGCCACGACGATGAACGGCAACCCGGGGAACATCCCTCTCGCTGTGGTCGTCACGCTCCTCGTGTGCGCCGGCATCGGGCTCGCGAACGGTCTCATCGTCACCGTCCTCAAGGTGAACGGCTTCATCGCCACTCTCGGCGTCGGTCTCATCCTGCAGGGCATCCTGAACACGAACTTCGAGGGCTCGGCAGGCGACGTCCCGTGGGCCTTCCAGCTCATCGGCGCCACCGGACTCGGCCCGATCCCGGTTTCGACGCTCATCATGATCGCGTTGGCCGTGGTGGTGTGGATCCTGCTCAATCGCACCCGCACCGGCGCCCACCTCTTCGCCGTCGGCGGCGACCCCGAGATCGCCCGACTTTCGGGAGTCCGCACGCGGATGCCGCTCATCTGGGCCCACGTCCTGTGCTCGGTCTTCGCGGGACTCGCGGGTCTGCTCCTCGCCAGCCGGCTCGGCGTCGGCAGCCCCACGGTGGGCCAGCAGGGTGGCTACGCGCTCCTCTCGATCGCGGCGGTCGTCCTCGGCGGCACGCTCCTGCTCGGCGGGCGCGGCTCGGTCTGGGGCACGATCGGCGGCGTCGCGATCCTGGCCGTCGTCGACAACGTGATGAGCGTGATGCAGGTCAATCCGTTCTTCAAGGATGTCGTCCGCGGCATCGTGATCGTGGCCGCCGTCGCCGTGTACAGCCGTCGTTCGATCATCCGACGGCGCCCGCGATTCGGCGCCGGTGGTACACGGACCGGCGGTGATGACGCCGCGAAGGCTGCGGACGCGGAGATGGCCGCGGCCGCATCGCAGCTCGTCGAGACCACTCCCGATGCCGGCTCCGCGTCGCAAGGAGGGCGCGCATGAACACGCTGCGCACACTCGTCAGCCCCCGTGGGGCGGTGTTCCTGCTGCTGGCGATCCTGCTCGTGGCGGTCACGATCCTCAACCCGAGCTTCGCCGAACCGGGACAGTTCATGCGGTTCCTCCAGCGGGTCGCACCGATCGCCATCGTCGCGATCGGCCAGTACTTCGTGATCATCGCCGGCGAGTTCGATCTGTCGCAGGGATCGCTCATCACGGCACAGGTCATCATCGCCGGGAATCTGGTCGGGCAGGACGACGCCCGCACGATTCCGGTGCTGCTGCTCATGATCGTGTTCGCCGTGGCCGTCGGGATCGTCAACGGGCTGATCACCACCCGGCTCAAGGTGCCTTCGTTCATCGTCACCCTCGGAATGATGCTCGCCCTCCTCGGCGGGGTCATGTGGTGGACGGGAGGCGCGGCCACGGGCAATCCCGCCGACAGCTTCCGGGAGATCGGTCGTGGCGGGATCCGCGACGTGCCGTTCCTCGATTTCATCCCGTGGGCGGTGCTGCTGCTGATCGTCTGGTTGGCGCTGGGCATCTGGATCACGAAGCGTCCGCTGGGAAAGACGCTCATCGCCGTCGGCGACAACGCGGTCGCGGTCGACTACGCCGGTGCGCGTCGGGCCTGGGCGACGACGCGTGCCTTCATCATCTCGTCGCTGTCGGCATCGCTGTCGGCGGTACTCCTCGTCGGCTACGCAGGTGTGCACCCGTCGGTCGGTCGCGGCTACGAATTCACGGCGATCACGGCGGTCGTGCTCGGCGGAGTGGTCCTCGGCGGCGGTCGCGGCTGGATCGTCGGTGCCGTCGCCGGAGCTTTCGCCCTCGAGGCCCTGTTCATGCTGCTCAACATCGCAGGGGTCCCGTCCACGCTCCGAGACGCTGTCCAGGGCGTCATCATCATCGCCGCCGTCGCCTACTCCGCCGTCGCGTTCCGTGCCCGCCGGCGACGAAGTCCGCAGTCTTCCGATGTCCCTCCCGCAGAACCCCTTTCCACCAGCACCATCCACACAGAAACCAGAGGAGATTAGCAATGCGACGATCAATGAAGATCGCCACCGCAGGGGTGGCTCTCTTCGGCCTCATCGCGCTCGCCGGGTGCACGACCGACCCGTCCGTGGCGCCGGCCGACTCGGAGAACCCTGATGCGGCAGCGGAGACGACGGAGTGGTTCGATCAGGAGCTCTTCGACAAGCAGGACGAGGAGCGCGGCGTCGATCCGCAGGGACCCGCCGACGAACCCTATCTGCAGTACATCAACGCCGAGATGGTCGACACATCCGAGTTCGCCGCCGAGGGGGCCAAGAAGGCCTGCTTCGCCAACGCGTCGATCTCGAATCCGTGGCGTCAGACCGGCTGGATCACGATGAACGAACAGCTGAAGGCGCTGCAGGCCGAAGGAGCGATCAGCGAGATGGAGACGCGCGACGCGCAGGACTCCGATGACACGCAGATCGCCGACATCGACTACTTCATCTCCGAGGGCAACTGCGACGTGTTCCTGATCTCGCCCAACAGCACGGCGGCCATGACCCCGGCCGTGGAGCGGGCGTGTGAGACGGGCAAGCCGGTCGTGGTCTTCGACCGCGGCGTCAACACCGACTGCCCTGTCACCTTCATCCACCCGATCGGCGGCTTCGCCTGGGGTATCGACACCGCCGAGTTCCTGATCGACAACCTCGAAGAGGGCGACAAGGTCGTGGCACTGCGCATCCTCCCGGGTGTGGACGTGCTCGAGCACCGCTGGGCTGGTGCGAAGAAGCTGTTCGACGAGGCGGGGATCGAGGCTGTGGACCACTTCACGGGCGCGGACCCGGCCGAGATCAAGAGCATCATCAGTGACGAGCTGGCCAAGGGAGACGTCGACGGCATCTGGATGGACGCCGGTGACGGAGCGGTCGCGGCCATCGAGGCGTTCGAAGATGCCGGTGCGGACTACCCCGTCATGACGGGTGAGGACGAGATGAGCTTCCTGCGCAAGTGGAAGGACACGGGTCTCACGGGCTTGGCCCCGGTGTACTCGAACTTCCAGTGGCGTACCCCGCTCCTCGCCGCGAAGATGATCTTCGCCGGTGAAGAGGTCCCGAAGGAGTGGGTGCTCCCGCAGAAGCCGATCACGGCGCCCGAGCTCGACGACTACCTCGAAGCCAACGAGGGCATGCCCGACGGCCACTACGCCAAGTTCGGCGGGGAGAACCTTCCCGGCTACCCCACCGTCTGGCAGGAACGGCAGATCCCGTAACCGATGTGCTCTCCCGCCCTTCCGCTCCGCACCCGCGGAATGGGAGGGTGGGAGAGCACGGTCATGAGCAAGAGGACAACGATGCCCCGCACGATCGCCGTCAACACCTGGGTGTGGACGTCTCCGCTGACGGATGCGACTCTCGAACCACTCGCCCGCAAAGCCGCGAACCTCGGCTATGACGCTCTGGAGCTGCCGCTCGAGAACGTCGGCGATTGGGACCCTGAGCGGACTCGCGATGTGCTCGACGCGTGGGGACTCGGTGCGATCGTGGTCGGCGCAATGGGGCCCGGTCGCTCGCTGGTCGCCCGCGTCGGCGATGTCGGGGCCACTCAGGACTATCTTCGTGCGTGTATCGCGGCGGCGACGACGGTCGGCGCCGACGTGGTGGCCGGACCGTTCTACGCGCCGACCGGAGTCGCCTGGCGGATGGACGCCGATGAGCGCCGCGCGGTGGTCGCCGAGGTGCGCGAGAACCTCGCGGTGGTCGCTGACGAGGCATCCGACAGGGGAGTGACGCTGGCCGTCGAACCTCTGAACCGCTACGAGACGAGTGTGCTCAACACGGTCGAGCAGAGCCTCGACGCGCTCAGCCCGCTCCTCGGCGCCGGTGTCGGTCTCGCGCTCGACACCTACCATCTCCACATCGAGGAGAAGCAGCCGGCCGATGCGATCCGCGCTGCGGGGTCGGCGATCGCGCACGTGCAGGTCTGCGGCACCGACCGCGGCGCCGTCGGTGACGACCACGCCGACTGGCCGGGCATTCTTCAGGCGCTCGACGACGCCGACTATCGCGGTCCGCTCGGACTGGAGAGCTTCACCGGCGAGAACGTCACGATCGCGGTCGCCGCCTCCGTCTGGCGGCCACTCGCCCCGAGCCAGGACGAACTCGCGTCCCGCAGTATCGCCGCGCTCCGAGCCTTCGGAGCCTGACCACCGAAACGCGACACGCCCGCAACGATACGAAGGAGTATCCATGACGAGCCACCCGGTCACCCTGTTCACCGGCCAATGGGCTGATCTGCCCTTCGAGGAGGTCGCGCGTCTCGCGGCGGGGTGGGGCTACGACGGTCTCGAAGTCGCTGCTTCCGGGGACCACCTCGATCTGCGCCGAGCCGACGAGGACGACGCCTACCTGGCCTCGCGCAAGGAGATCCTCGACCGCCACGGACTCGAGGTCTTCGCGATCTCGAATCATCTCGCCGGACAGGCGGTGTGCGATGCGCCGATCGACTTTCGTCACCAGGCGATCCTGCGCGATCACGTGTGGGGCGACGGTGATGCAGAGGGGGTGCGGCAACGCGCGGCCGAGGACATGAAGCGCGCGGCCCGCGTCGCACGCAAGCTCGGCGTCGATACGGTGGTCGGGTTCACCGGCTCATCGATCTGGCCCTACGTGGCGATGTTCCCGCCGGTGCCGGCCTCCGTGATCGAGAGCGGGTTCGAGGATTTCGCGCAACGGTGGAATCCGATCCTCGACGTCTTCGACGGTGAGGGCGTGCGGTTCGCGCACGAGGTGCACCCCGGGGAGATCGCCTACGACTACTGGTCGAGTGTGCGTGCTCTCGAGGCGATCGATCACCGTGAGGCGTTCGGATTCAACTGGGATCCGTCGCACATGATGTGGCAGAACGTCGATCCGGTCGGGTTCATCGTCGACTTCGCGGACCGCATCTACCACGTGGACTGCAAGGACACCCGGATGAGACCGCACAACGGTCGGGCCGGGGTGCTCGGCTCGCATCTCCCGTGGGGCGACCCGCGACGGGGATGGGACTTCGTCTCCACCGGGCACGGGGATGTGCCCTGGGAGGACGCCTTCCGTGCCCTCGACGCCATCGGTTACGGCGGTCCGATCTCGATCGAGTGGGAGGACGCCGGGATGGATCGTCTGCACGGAGCGGCCGAAGCACTCGGCTTCGTGCGCTCCCTGCTGTGGCCGCCTCCTGCGGCGTCTTTCGACGCGGCGTTTCGCAACCAGTGACGAACCCGGCGGAGCCCGTGCGCTGTCAGACGGCGGGCTCGCGGAGGCGGACCAGACGCTCGTGTCCGGTCTCCTCCAGCTCGGCGATGTCGTCGCGCGACTTCAGGAAGTCGGAGAAGGACCGGTAGCCGAGCGCCTTCTCGCTGAACGACGGGTCCATGCGGCGCATATGCGTCTTCACTGCGGAGCTGTGCAGCCATTCGTCGGCGTCCGCCTTGTCGTGACCGAGGCGGAGGGCGCGCTCGAGCAGTTGCGTCGCCTCGCCCTGCTCATCGATCTTCGTCGGAGCAGGGGCCGCCGCCTTGGACTTGGCCCGGCGCGGGGTCTTGGCCTTGGCCGTATCGGTGCTCGCCTCGGCGGTGTCGGCGGCATCGGCGGTGGCCTCGACCACGGCTTCTGCCTTCGCCGCGACAGGCGGGGGAGTGGTCTTGACGGGGCGCACGACTCCGGGCAGCGAGTCGTAGGACTCGAACTCGTCGCAGGCCGCCGCGAGCGACTTCGCGGTCGAGCCAGACACGCCGACCCCGATCACGTAGCGACCGAGCCGCTTGCAGCGCTGCGCGAGCGGCACGTAGTCGCTGTCACCCGCCACGATCACGACGTGCGTGAGGTCGGGCAGCCGGAACATGTCTTCGACCGCATCGACGGCGAGCCGGATGTCGGCGCCGTTCTTGGCGTAGGCGGCGGCAGGGAAGAGCTGTACGAGGTCGACCGCGCGGGCCACGAGCTGAGAGCGGTATTCGGCGTTCACCGGCGACGACCAGTCGGCGTATGCGCGCGTCAACACCAGGGTGCCGAAAGACGCGGCGTAGTCGATGATCGCCCCGACCTCGATCATCGCGCGGCCGAGACGGTCGACGACCTCCGGATCGTTCGGGTTCTCGGTGATGCGCTGCCGGTCCTTGCCGTAGGCGTTGCGCCCGTGCACGCGGTCGTACCAGGAGATGACGATGTTGTCGAAGTCGAGATAGACGGCGACGCGGGCATCGGTGGTCTCGGCCATGATCAGGCCTCCTCACGGGGGTAGCGGACGCCGATCTGCGCACGGATCTCGTCGAGCGCGCCCATGATCGCGACGCTCTCGGCGATCGGCAGGATGTCGCCTTCGAGGATCCCGTCGCGCACCAGGCGCTCGGCGGCATGAGCCTGATACTGCATGCCGCGGCCCGTGACCGAGGAGACGTACTCTTCCTGCACGGTGCCGTCCGGGAGGATCACGCGGAACGTGGTCGGGCTGTACCAGACCGTGTCGATGTCGATGCGGGCCGCGGTGCCGAGGATGCTCGCGACGTTGGGGCCTGCCGCCCGGGACGACGAGAGGCTGGTGGAGACCGCGCCGCCCTCATGTGTCATCACGGTCGCGACCTCGGAATCGGCGCCGGTGTCGATGAGCCTGCCCACGGCGCGGATGCTGGTCGGAGCGCCGAGGATGTCCCAGATGAAGGAGATCGGATAGATGCCGAGATCGAGCAGGGCACCGCCGCCGAGCTCGAGGGCGTTGAGCCGGTGCGCCGGGTCGGTGGGCAGCAGCTGGGTGTGATCCGCGCTGACCGCGCGGACGTCGCCCAGGGCGCCCTCGGCGATGAGCTCGCGGATGCGCACCATGTGCGGCAGATAGCGCGTCCACATGGCCTCCATGACGAGCAGTCCCCGCTCGGCCGCGAGCGCCTGCAGATCCTCGGCCTCGGCGCGGTTCAGGGTGAACGCCTTCTCGACCAGCACGTGCTTGCCGGCCTCGAGTGCGAGCCGGGCGTTCTCGTGGTGCATCGGGTGCGGCGTCGAGACGTAGACGATGTCGACGTCGGGGTCGGCGACGAGAGCGTCGTACGAGGGGTGGGCGTGGGGGATGTCGAAGCGCGAGGCGAAGGCGTCAGCCGACTCCTGCGAGCGGGATCCGACGGCCACGAGGTCGAGCCCCGCGGTTCGCAGATCGGACGCGAATGCGCCGGCGATACCGCCGGTCGCGAGGATTCCCCACCGAAGACCTGTCATGGTCTCAGCGTACGGGGTGCCGCGGACGCGATGCCGCATTCTTCGCCGGCATGCGCTCCGATCGACAGAGGCCCGCCTACGGCACCAGGATGATCTTTCCGGAGGCGGCGCCGGACTCCAGGAGCTCATGGGCCCGCACCGCCTCGGCGAGCGGCAACTGCGGTCCGAGCTCGACCGTGAAGTCCCCGGTCTCCAGGAGCGCGATCGTCTGAGGCAGCGCTTCGGCGCGCCACGCGAGCTCCTGGTCGGTGAGTGGCACCGGTGAGCCCCCGGAGAAGGCGCGGATGCCGAACGACGCGGCATCCGGTCCTCGAACGATCGTCGCGATACGGTCGCGGTCGGACACCAGCGCGAGGGACGTCTCGATCGCCTCGTCGGTGCCGGCACAGTCGAGCACCACCGTGACGGCGGAGGGGGCGGTGTCGCGGATCCGGTCGATCAGCCCGTCGCCGTAGGCCACGGGGAGGGCGCCGAGTTCGCGCAGCTGGTCGTGGCGGGCAGGGCTTCCGGTCGCGATCACGGTCGCGCCCCAGGCGACGGCGAACTGCACGGCGGCCTGCCCGACCGCCCCTGAGCCTCCGTGCACGAGAAGCACGTCGCCGGCGACGACATCGAGAGAGCGAAGGGCCTGGTAGGCGGTTCCTGCCGGGATGCCGATCGCGGCGCCCTCGGCCATCGTGACCGCGTCCGGAAGAGGGGCGAGGTGCTCCGCGGGGACGGCGAGCGCGGAGGCGTACGTGCCGTGCCCGTCTCGGATCGCCACCCGGTCGCCGACCCGGAGATCGTCGACGCCCTCGCCGAGCACCTCGATCACCCCGGCGCCGTCGAAGCCGACCGGACGCGGCTCGGTGATCGGCGGAGAGGGCCGCTTGCCGCCGCGGAGCTTCGCGTCGATCGGATTCACACCCGCCGCCTCGATCCGCACGACGACCTCACCGCGGGCCGCGACCGGGTCGGGGATCTCGATCAGGTGCAGGACGTCCGGGGAGCCGATTTCGGTGTACACGATCGCGCGAGCCATGTCCCCAGGCTATGCCCGTTTCCAGGTTCCCGGCGTGCGCCGAAGATGGGCTTGTGCCCGGTCGATGCCCTGGGCATCCTGACATTACGGGGGTTGGGCCGGGAGGCTCACGATGGCTCACAGACACAGCGCAGGTAGGCCAGAATCTCAACGACGGAGATTCCGCCTGCGAGCGATGGTGGTCGTCGGTGCGCTTCTGACGGTGATCGTCGCCGCAGTCGTGGGCCCCACGCAACCCGCCGTCGCCGCTGACAGAGTCTTCCTCATCGACTCGCTCAGCCATCAGGGCGACGACCTGAGCCCGGGCGACGGGGTGTGTCTGACCTCCACCGGAGTGTGCACGCTCCGCGCGGCGCTGCAGGAGTCCAACGCCAGCGCCGTCGACGACACCATCGTGATCGCACCGGCAGAAGACGTCGATGCCTCCACACCCGGTGTGCAGCCCAGCGGCACGATCGTGGTCTCGGGATCCGGCGCGGCAAAACTGGATGCACGTCGGAGCATTGTCGCCCTTCGGAGACGGCGGAGCGGCGTTCCTGGCGACCCGAAGCGTGGTCATCGACTTCCAGAGCCGGTTGGGAGTGGCGTCGCTCAATGACGGCAACGGCGTGGCCGCGTTCTACCTCAACGGTCCCGGTGTGACCGTGCGCAACTTCGAGAACGTCCGCTCCAATGAGACCGCCTTCGTGTTCGGCCCCAGCGGTGACGATGTCACCGTGGAGAACGGCAGCTGCGTCGATTCCGGCAGCATCGCCCTCGAACGGTGCTTCTGGTTCGCCGGCGGCTCGGATCGAGTGACCCTGCGCAACGTGGAGGTCGGCTCCCCGTGGGGTGGCGGTGGAGGAGCGATCGGCATCGCGAACGGTGCGACCCTCAACGATCTGACCCTCGACGCGATGCGGTTCATCAACCCCGACACGGATGCCTATGACGCTGTGGTCGTCCAAGGCGCGGCTGCGCTCACCCGTCTGACGATCACGGGGTCGATCTTCGACGGATTCCAACCCGGTCGTTTCCCGCTCGATCTGCGGGGGGCGACCCTCACCGAGGCTCGGATCGTCGGCAATCGGTTCATCAACATCAACAACACCTCCGGATACACGTCGGTCTGGATCAACCGGGCAGGCAGCGACAACCTGATCTCCCGCAACTCCTTCGAGCACACGCCCGGAAGGACGACCGGATTCGGCGTCTTCTTCAGCGATATGGGGCGCACCGCGTTGCAACCGAGCGGGTGGACGGTCGACTCGAACTCCTTCGACGGTCGGGTGCAGAACTCCGTGTACGTGGGCCCGGGGTCGGGGATCCTCACCGTGCAGCGCAACACCTTCGGTCCGGCATCGTTCGGAGGGGGGACGGCGACGAACGAGACGAATTCGGTCGCGCTCGTCCACAACGCGTCGCTGACGGCCAATCAAGGGATCACGACCTGGTTCCCCACCTCCGTGAGTTATGACACGCTGCAGTGCACTCTCGATGTCGTCGTCGCGCCGCCGACCGTGGGCTCGATCCCGCTCGTTCCGGTCGACCTCGACCTCTACTACACGGCCGCCACGCAGGCGGAGGTCTACCTCGGTCGAGCAGAAGCCGTGTCGACGCCGACGACCGTGACCGTTCCCTACACACTCGGCCCCGGCAACATCCGGATCCAGACGATAGCGGCCACCGGGGCGAGCTCGCAGTACTCGCGCATCGTGGCTCAGACCGAGCCGGATGGCTGCGGGCCGCGCGTCACCGTCGACCAGGCGGCCAGTCAAGCCGACCCCACCTCCGAACGTGACATCCGCTTCTCGGTCCAGTTCTCGGAGCCGATCGCCGGTGCGCTCGAAGCCGGCGCGATCGACGTGTCGAACTCGACGGCGCCGGGTGCCCGCGTGGTCGATGTCGTCGCGATCACATCGACGACGTTCGAAGTCGTCGTGCGCGCCGATGCCTCCGGGTCGGTGGAAGCAGGCTTGGCGGCGGGCGCCGTGGTCGATCTCGACGGCAACCCGTCCGTCGCTTCCACGTCCACCGACAACGTCGTCACGTATGTGTCTCCCCTCTCGCTCGCACCGACCTCGCTCACGGTGACCGAGGGGGAGGCGGGCGAAGACTATGTCGTCACCACGAGCCTCGCCGCCACCGCCCCGATCACCATCGACCAGGTGATCGCCGATCCGTCGTGGGTGTCCGTCACACCGACGCCGCTGGTCATCGGCACCACCGCGGTTTCGGGGTCGGTGACGATCGAGGCCGTCGATGACTTGCTGGTCAACGGCGATCGACCGACCTCGATCGAACATGCCGTCAGTTCCCCCGACCCCAACTTCGACGGCCTGCTCCTCGACCCGGTCGCGGTGACAGTGCTCGATGATGACGAACCGAGCGCGACCGAGTCGCTGTTGGAGACGACCGCAGGATCACGCATCGCCGATGGAACCGACGAGCACTCGGCCATCGTCACCGTCCGCAACGCCGCGGGTGAAGACCTCGCCGGCATCCTCGTCACCTTCCAGGTCTCCGACGACGCCGACCTCGGCGCGACCTCGTGTGTGACCGATGGAGCGGGCATGTGCTCGGTTCCTGTGACCTCGGTGGTCTCCGGCTTCTTCTCGGTTCAAGCATTCATCGGTGGCGCGATCGAGATCGTCGGGCCTCCGGCGACAGTCGAATTCGTCGCCGGACCGGTCTCCCTGACCACCTCGACGATCGTGTCCTCTGTTCTCTCCTTGCCGGCCGACGGCGAATCCGGCGCGGTCGTCACCGTGACGTTGCGCGATGCGCTCGGCAACCTCGTATCGACGGGCGGGGCGGTCGATATCCTCACCGACGCAGGCCAGATCGTCGGGGTGACCGACAACGGTGACGGAACCTGGACCGGGACGCTCGTGGCGCCCACGACGACGGGCATCGCGACGATCGGCTTCACCTACGAGGGCCAGCCAGGAGAGCAGACGGTGGCGGTCAACTTCACCGCCGGTGAACCGTCCGCATCGACGACGACGATAGCCGTGGACCCGGACTCTCTGGTGGCAGATGGTGTCTCGTCGTCCACCGTCACCGTCACGGTGGTCGATGGCTACGGCAATCTTGTCGGCGTCGGCGGAGCGGACATCAGCATCGCGATCGACACCGGCTCAGTCTCGACCGCGACCGACAACGGTGACGGCACGTACACGGCGACCTTCGTCGCTCCGACCACGGCAGGCGCGGCCACGCTGCGACCTGTCATCGACAGCACGATCGGCACGAATTCCGCACAGATCCAGCTCGTGCCTGGCGCGGCATCGGTGTCGGAATCCACCATCAGCGCCTCGCCGTCGGCAGTCACGGCCGACGGCGTGAGCCAATCGGCGATCACCGTGACGCTGATCGACGCCAACGGCAACCCCCTCGGCGTCGGGGGCGCTGACGTCGAGATCACCAGTGACCTCGGTAGCCTTTCCACGCCCGTGGACTACGGCGACGGCACGTACACCGCGATACTCACCGCGCCTCCCTCACCGGGCATCGCGACACTGGGCTTCGTCGTCGACGGTGCGACGGGCGACAACACCACGCAGGTGCAGTTCCTCGCGGGCGCACCCGATGCGGTGACCTCCGGCATCGTCGCCGATCCGACGGTGATCGTCGCCGACGGTGTCTCGACGGCGACGGTCACCGTCTCTGTGCGCGACGCGCAGGGCACGCTTCTGGTCGAAGGCGGTGCGGACGTCGACATCTTCACGGACGCCGGTGCAGTCACCACCACGACCGACAACGGCGACGGGACCTACGCGGCCATACTCACCGCGTCGACCACCGCCTCGGTGGCAACACTGGGCTTCCGCGTGGGCGGAGTGCTGAGTCCGAACACGACGACAGTAGAGTTCGTCGCAGGCGAGGCGGACCCGGGCAACGCTGTCATCGTGGCAGCCCCCACGACGGTGACGGCTGACGGCGTTTCGGCATCGACCGTGGAAGTGACCCTCTTCGACTCGTTCGGCAACGCGGTCGTCCCGTCCCCAGGGCAGGCGGAGTTCTCGATCACGGTGGGGACGATCACTGCCCCGACCATCTCTGCCGGCGCGGTCGTCGCCTACGCCACGTCGACGGTCAGCGGTACCGCCGAGGTGTCCTTCACGGTCGACGGGGTTCCCGCATCGGCGACGGCGGAGATCGAGTTCGTCGCCGGCAGCGCCAGTCCAGACGACTCGACGATCACGGCTGTCCCGGACACGGTTGTCGCCGACGGTGTCGCCGCCGCGGAGGTGACCGTGTCGGTCCGCGATGAGTTCGACAATCCAGTGACCACGGGCGTCGTCGTCACCCTCGAGACCACGTCGGGCTCGCTCTCGGTGCCGGTCGATCAGGGCGACGGCACCTGGACGGCGCAGGTGACCTCCGCCGTCGCCGGTGAGGCGGGCGTGTCCTTCCGGGTGGATGGGGTGCTCTCCACGCAGACGGCGTCGGTGGAGTTCGTGGCGGGTGCCCCGGATCTGGATTCGTCGACGATCGAGGCTGACCCGGTGTCGATCGAGGCGGATGGTGTGTCGAGTTCGGCTGTGACGGTGCGGCTGGTCGATGGGCAGGGGAATCCGTTGGCGGTCGGCGGTGCTGTCGTCGAGATTCTGAGTGATGTCGGTTCGGTGTCGGCGACGGTGGACAACGGTGAGGGGACGTATGGGGCGACTTTGACGTCGGACACGACGGCGGGGACGGCGACGGTGTCGTTCACGATCGATGGTGCGGCTGCTGCTGCGACGGTTGAGGTGGACTTCACGCCGGGTGCTGCTGATCTGACGCAGTCGTTGATCGACGCTGCTCCTACCGAGCTTGTTGCGGATGGTGTGTCGTCGTCGCAGGTCACGGTGACGTTGGTCGATGCCAACGGCAATCCGCTGGGCGTCGGCGGGGACGATGTGGAGATCGTGACCGACGCGGGGATGGTTTCCGGGACGGTCGACAACGGGGACGGCACGTATACGGCGACGTTGCAGGCACCGACGGCGGTGGGGGCGGCCACGGTGGGCTTCACTATCGGCGGGGTGGCTGCGGTGGCGACGGTCGAGGTCGCGTTCGTCGCCGGTGATGCGTCGGCGGACACGTCCACGATCGAGGCGGATCCGACGTCGATCACTGCGGATGGTGTGTCGACGTCGACGGTCACGGTGACGCTGAGGGATGCCGAGGGCAACCCGCTGACGTCGGGTGGTGTCGCGGTGACGATGGATACGACTGCCGGTTCGCTCAGTGCTCCCGTGGACAACGCGGATGGCACGTATACGTCGACGTTGACGTCGTCGACGGCGGCGGGGCAGGCGACTGTGACGTTCGCGATCGGCGGCGCGGTGGGCACTGATGATGCGGTGGTGACGTTCGTGGCCGGGGTGGCGGATCCGGCGACCTCGTCGATCGCGGCAGTTCCGGGTGTCATCGTCGCCGACGGCGTCTCGACGGCGCAGATCACGGTGACGCTTCGTGATGCGCAGTCGAACCCGGTCACCGATGCCGGCGACATCGTGGAGATCCTCTCCGACATCGGCACCGTCGGGGCGGTGACGGACAATGCCGACGGCACCTATACGGCGGCGTTGACGTCGACCACGCAGGCGGCGACCGCGGTGGTGAGCTTCACGGTCGATGGCGTCGATGGTGTCGCGACGACGGTGGTGCAGTTCGTGGCGGGGCAGGCGGATGCCTCCACTTCGCAGATCGACGCGCAACCGGCGGTCCTCACCGCGGATGGTGGGTCGGAGTCGATCGTCACGGTCACGCTGTATGACGCGTTCGACAACGTCCTGAACGTCTCGGGAGGGGCGGTGGTGATCGAGACGACCGCGGGAACGGTGAGTGTGACCTCCGACAACGGCGACGGGACCTATGACGCCGTGCTGACCTCGGACACGATGACCGGCACGGCCATCCTGACCTTCACCCTCGAAGGAGTCGCCGGGACGCAGACGGCGTCGGTGGAGTTCGTGGCGGGTGCTCCTGATCCCGGCACGTCCACGATCGAGGCCGACCCCGGATTCCTCGAAGCCGACGGCGTCAGCACGTCGACAATCACCGTGCGTCTGCTCGATGCTTCGGGCAACCCCGTAGGGGGAGGCGGGGACGACGTGGAGATGGCGACGACCGCGGGCAGCATCACGACCGCGGTGGACAACGGCGACGGTACCTACACCTCGATCCTCACCGCGCCCACGAGTACGGAGCCCCCGTCGGCGTCGGTGACCTTCACCGTGGATGGAGCGCCCGCGACGCGCTCGGTGGTCGTGGCGTTCGTGGCGGGGGTGCCGGATGCGGGATCGTCGACGATCTCCGTGTCCGAGGACTCGATCGTCGCGGATGGGGTGTCGACGTCGACGGTGACCGTGGTGGTGCGGGATGCACTCGGCAACCCCGTTCCGGGACTCGGGGATGTCGTGGGGGTCAGCTCGTCTGCGGGAGTGGTCGGGTCCGTCGCTGATGAGGGCGACGGGACGTATCGTGCGGTGTTGACGTCGTCGACCACGGCGGGCACCGCGACCGTGTCGTTCACCGTCGAGGATGTGCCGGGCACGGACACCGCCACAGTGGCGTTCGTGGCAGGTTCACCGGATGCGAACTCCTCGACGATTTCCGTGTCCGAGGACTCGATCGTCGCGGATGGGGTGTCGACGTCGACGGTGACCGTGGTGGTGCGGGACGCATTCGGCAACCCCGTTCCAGGGCTCGGGGATGTCGTGGGTATCAGCTCGTCCGCGGGAACGATCGGGTCGGTGTCGGATGAGGGCGATGGCACGTATCGTGCGGTGTTGACGTCGTCGACATCGGCGGGCAGCGCGACGATCACATTCACCGTCGACGGTGTGGCCGGTACGGACACGGCGACCGTGGCATTCGTGGCGGGTCCGCCGGATGCGGGGTCATCGACGATCTCCGCATCGCCTCCGCAGTTCGAAGCGGGAGCAGGCAGCTCGACGATCACCGTTCATCTCGCGGATCGCTACGGCAATCCCACGGTTGAGTCTGTCGGAGTGTCGATGATGACGACTCTCGGAAGCCTCTCCACGCCCGTCGACAACGGCGACGGTACTCACACAGCCACTCTCACGTCGGATGAGCCGGGAACGGCGATCGTCTCCTTTGCGATCAGCGGCGTGTCCGGGACCGATGTCGCGGAGGTGGAAGTGCTCGACACCACGCCTCCCGATCCGGTGGTCATCGACACCCCCGTCGACGGTTCGACGGTGGGAGCGCGTCCGGCGATAGAGGGTGACGGAGAGCCGGGTGCGACCGTGACGGTGGCTGCCAACGGTACCGACACCTGCACGACCATCGTCGGTACGGACGGACGGTGGCAGTGCTTCCCCGCGACGCCATTCGAGTCCGGCTCCGTGACACTGGTCGCCGTGCAGACGGACGCGGGAGGGAACACCTCTCCGGACTCCGACCCCGTCACCGTGACGGTCGTGGCTTCGCCGCCGCCCGCGCCGGTGCTCGACCCCACGAACGGAAGCCGTGTTTCCGGCACCTCTCTCCCCGGTCTCACCGTGACGGTGCGGGACAGTGGCGGGACCGTGATCTGTGTCAGCACCGTGGGCGCGGACTCCCGATTCGAGTGCGTACCGGACGAACCGCTCGCGCTGGGCGCGCTCGTGTCGGCGACCGCCGCCGATGAGTTCGGGAACGTCTCCGACGCGACGCTCGTTCGCGTGGGCGGCGCTCGCGTCTCTCTCGCCTTCGACTCGCGCATCGCCGGCGAAATACAAGGAGTCGTGGGGCTGGGGTTCCTCCCCGGGGAGAGCATCATCGCGACTCTGGAATCGACGCCGATCGAGCTCGGTCGTTTCACCGCTTCGGTCGGCGGGGACATCGCGTTCGAGTTCACGGTGCCGCTGGACCTCGAACCGGGAACTCACAGCGTCATCCTCGAGGGCGAGGACAGCGGTGCCGTGCGTGCGACGTTCGAGGTACGGCCACCGGCAGCGGGTGGTGGCGGCACACTTCCCACGACGGGCGGCACCGCAGTCCAGCCGTTGCTTCCACTGGGAGTCGTCTTGTTGCTCGTCGGCCTGCTGCTGGTGGCGGGAAGAGGACCTACAGGCTCGCGTCAGATCTTCGGGTGAACGCGCCTCCTGCGCCACTGACCGCGTGGTCGGACGAAGAGCGATACCGAGCGCATCCTGATCCGCTACTGGATTCGCGCAGTGCCGTACAGATCTGACGTCGTGGAGCACCGACCGGCCGCCACGGCGTTGGTATCTTGCCTGGGCGTGCCGATTCGGCGCGCTCCCTTCGATCAGGACGAACCAATGACCTCTAAGAAAACCGTTGCTGCCCCGCGTGTCGTGGCCACGATCATCGCGAGCATGCTGCTCATCTTCGGCATCGGCGCGCCCGCGATGGCCGACGCCATCGATGACGTGTCGGCTGTCGATCAGCAGTTCCAAGCGGACGCTATGGCCTTCACTGTCGTCTACTCCGATCAGTCCGCGTCAGCGGAGGACGCGGCCACCGCTGCCAGCGATTTCCAGCAGGCGGCGGCGTCGGCACAGCACGGCTTCGAGCAGGTCGCCGGTGGCACGGACGAGGAGGAGATCGTCGCCTATGCGGAAGAGTTCGCTCGTGACGCGGGCGACATGTCCGATGCCTCGGGTGAAATCGCCGATGCGTTCGCGGCGCAGGATGCGGAGGCACTGGCGGGGGCGGAAGAGAGCCTGTGGGCGGCGATGGATGCCTACAACGCGACGGTGGACGACTACAACGAGTACCTGACCGCGCTGCCGGTATCGGCACTGGACGATCCGGCGTTCACCGCCTGGCTGAACGTGCTGATCATCGCTGTCGCGTTCTTCCTCCTGTCGCTGGTGTTCGCGATCGTCACTCGGAAGCAGACGGGATTCCTGCCGCCCAAGACCGATAAGCGCGGCAAAGTGCAGCAGGTCTCCTTGCGCGCGCTCCGTCTCATGGTCGTGGGGTCGGCGGCTCTATTCGTCGTCGGTGCAGCGATTCCGTTCTTCCAGATCATCTTCGCGCAGCCGAACGCCAACGGCGAGTACACCTATCGCATCTTCTGGTACCCCTTGGCAGTCGGTGCTGTTCTCACCGTCGTCGGAGTCGTCCGATACTTCCTCGTCGCGGCGAAGGTGCGCCGCGAGGGATCTGCGCCTCAGCACGATCCGTCGGGAGCCCAGGCCATGCCGGTCGTCGCCACAACATCGACCTCTCCGGCGTCTCCTCCGCCTGTATCCCAAGGAGCTCCGCCGGCGTCGTCGGTGTAACTCTCGGGTCGCTGATCCGTCCGCGGGTCAGCGACCCGAGAGCGCCTTCATGATGCGCTGCGGCGACACCGGCTGGGCGGTACCCAGGCGCTGCGCGAACACACTCACGCGGTACTCCTCCAGCAGCCAGCGCACCTCGACGAGCGAAGGCGTCGCGTCGCGGCGGAGGGGGATCGTGCCCCCGGCGTCCTCGAACGCGTTCGCCATGCGCTCGTACTCGGTCATGCGGGCGCGGTCCTTGCCCGGCTCGCTGGCGAGGGTCTTCAGGCGGTCGAGCATCCCCTCCAGGTAGCGGGGGAACTGTGCGAGACGGTCGACACCGGCGGCGGACACGAAGCCGGCATGCAGAAGGCCGCTCAGCTGGGTGCGGATGTCGTTGAGCGGTCCGAGCAGCGCGAGCGAATTCTGGGACTTGATGCCGCGTTCGACGTCGCGGGATCGGGTGAGGATGCGTGCGACCAGCGAGACGCACGCGAAGAGATCATCGACGAGCGTGGCCGAGACCGCGTCGCGCACCGTCGCGAAGTCCGCCTCGTTGCGCACGATCCCTTCCGGCACGACACGCTCGATGGCCTTGCGGGCGACGGCCGCCCGGCAGTCCTCGATGAGAGCGGCGGCGGACGGGTACGGCGAGGCGGCGAGTGCCAGCTTCTCCTGACTCGTGAGGTGCTCCTGCACATACGAGGAGGGGGAGGGCACACCGAGCAGCACCAGGCGCAGCACGCCGTCGCGGGTGGAGGCGGCAGCGGCCTCCGGGGTCGACTCGACCCGCACCGACACGCTCTTGCCCTGGTCCACGATGGCGGGATAGCCGCGCACGACACCGCCGGCGACCCGGGTGTCGAGCACCTCGGGCAGGTCTCCGAAGGTCCACCCCGTGAGGCCGGTCTGCTCGACCGGAGCCGCGGCGACGCGTTCGGGCCCGCGACCTCCACCGGAGCTCCCGGATCGGGGAGGGGCGGCGATCGAGCGGGCGACGCTGCTGCGCGCACGGTCGGAGAGTCGCGTCTGCAGCGCCCGCAGATCGCGGCCGGAGCCGACGATCCTGCCGCGCTCGTCCACGGCGCGGAAGTTCATGCGCAGGTGCGGAGGGACCCGCTCGTCGTCGAAGTCGGTCGCGGACACGAGCTGGTTCGCGAGCGGCTGGATCCGTCGGGCGAGCGCTTCCTTGAGCGTGCGCGGAGGGAGTCCGCCGTGCGACTCCGGGCCTTCCTCGATGAGCTCGGCGCCGAACTTCTCGGCCCAGTCGGCGGCGGGGACGACATGGCGCCGGATCGCCTTGGGGAGCGCGCGCAGCAGCCCCGTCACGAGTTCGGCGCGCAGCCCCGGAACCTGCCAGTCGAAACCGCGGTCCTCGATCTGCGCGAGCAGCGGCAGCGGCACGACCACGCTGACGCCGTCGTCGTCGGCGCCGGGCTCGAACCGGTACGCGAGACCGAGCACCTGGTCGCCCTGCGTCCACCGCGTCGGGAACTCGCGCTGATCCGCGCGTTCCTCGTCGTCGATCAGGTCGCTCTCGCGCATCACGAGCAGCTTCGGCGTGGTGGCCATGGCTTCGCGCCACCAGCTCTCGAAGGAGCGCACATCGAACACCTCGGCGGGGATGCGTTCGTCGTAGAACCGGAACACGGCCTCGTCGCCGGCGAGGATGTCGCGACGGCGCTCACGCTCCTCGAGCTTCTCGAGGCGTTTGCGCAGTTCGGCGTTGCTGCGCCAGAACGCACTCACCCGCTTGTCGATGCGCGCCGGATCCCACTCGCCCTCGACGAGCGCATGCCGTACGAAGAGTTCGCGCGACGCCGCCCGGTCGATGCGCGCGAACTGCACGCGCCGTCGCGGGATGATCTCGAGCCCGAACAGCGTCACCTTCTCGAAGGCGACCGCGGCCCCGGCATCCTTCGACCAGTGGGGCTCGGTGACCTGCCGCTTGGCGAGGTCGCCCGCCAGGGGTTCGGCCCAGGCCGGGTCGATCGCGGCGACCGTGCGGGCGAACGTGCGCGAGGTCTCGACGATCTCGGCGGCGATCACCGCGCGAGGACTCTTCTTGCGCAGCCCTGACCCGGGGAAGATCGAGAAGCGGATGCCGCGGGCGCCCCGATACTCCGCGATGCGGCGGCCTTTCGGCTCCTTCGCGGGGGAGTGCGACTTGCCGGCGGGTGCCGTGCGTTCGTCCAGGATGCCGATCTGCGAGAGCAGGCCGGACAGCAGGGCGCGATGGATGGCGTCGGGGTCGCTCGTCCCGGTCTCGTCGCGCGGGCGGTCGGGGGTCTTCACGAGGGTGCGGAGTTGACGGTGCACGTCGAACCACTCCCGCACCCGCACGTAGTTGAGGTGCTCGGAGCGGCAGAGTCGGCGGAACGCACTCGAGCCGAGCTCGCGCTGCTGCTCGCGCAGGTGATTCCAGAGGTTCAGCAAGGTCAGGAAGTCGCTCGTCGGGTCGACGAAGCGTGCGTGCTGCCGGTCGGCCTCCTCGCGGCGCTCCTCCGGCCGCTCGCGCACGTCCTGGATCGTCATTCCCGAGACGATCGCGAGCACGTCGCGAGTGACCGAGCCGCCCGATCCCGTGCGTCCCGCCTCGATGAGCATCCGTGCGAACCGCGGGTCGATCGGCATGCGCGAGATCTCACGCCCCGTGCGCGTGAGGTGCGGGGAGCCGTCACGGCGGGAGGGCTCGACCGCGCCGAGCTCGGTGAGCAGGTCGAATGCCGCCTTCACGCCGCGGGAGTCGGGCGGGGTCAGGAACGGGAAGGCGCTGATGTCGCCGAAGCCGAGCGAGAGCATCTGCAGGATGACCGATGCGAGTGACGTCCGCAGGATCTCGGGCTCGGTGAATTCCGGCCTCCGGTCGAAGTCCTCCTCCGAGTAGAGGCGGATCGCGATGCCGTCGCTGGTGCGGCCCGCGCGGCCCGAGCGCTGGTTCGCCGAGGCCTGCGAGATCGCCTCGATCGGCAGGCGCTGCACCTTGGATCGGTTGCTGTAGCGCGAGATCCGGGCGGTACCGGTGTCGATCACGTACTTGATGCCGGGAACGGTGAGACTCGTCTCGGCGACGTTGGTCGCGAGGATCACCCGGCGGCGCACGCCAGGCACCCGACTGCGCTCGAACACCCGGTGCTGATCTGCGGCCGAGAGGCGTCCGAACAGCGGAAGCACCTCGGTGGGGGCACGGTCGTTCGCGTATGCGCCGCGAACGGCGTCGGTCGCGTCGCGGATCTCGGCTTCGCCGGGCAGGAACACCAGCACATCGCCCGGCGCCTCCCGGTCGAGCTCGCGCAGCGCGGAGACGATCGCCGAGACCTCGTCCTCCGGGTCGCCGGCCTGATCGTCCTCGTCGGGGTCCTCCGACGGTCCGCGGTAGCGGATCTCCACGGGATAGGTGCGCCCGGACACCTCGATGATCGGAGCCGGGGTGCCGTCGGCCGCCGCGAAGTGCTTCGCGAAACTCTCCGGATCAATCGTCGCCGAGGTGATGACGACCTTGAGGTCGGGGCGCTCGGGCAGGATGCGTGAGAGGTAGCCGAGGAGGAAATCGACGTTGAGGGAGCGCTCGTGCGCCTCGTCGATGATGATCGTGTCGTAGCGCGTGAGCAGTCGGTCGCGGTGGATCTCGTTGAGGAGGATGCCGTCGGTCATCAGTGCGATGCGGGTGGCATCGGAGACCTTGTCGGTGAAACGCACCTTGTAGCCGACCAGGGTGCCGAGCTCGACCTGGAGCTCTTCGGCGACACGCTCTGCGATGGTGCGGGCCGCGAGGCGGCGTGGCTGCGTGTGGGCGATGCGCTCCCGCCCGAGTTCGAGGGCGATCTTCGGCAGCTGTGTCGTCTTGCCGGATCCGGTGGCCCCCGCGACGATCACGACCTGGTGGTCGCGGATGGCGTCGGCGATCTCGGCCCTGGCTGCGCTGACGGGCAGCTCCGGCGGATAGGAGATCACAGGGGAGGACATAGCCCTCCATCGTACGACGGGTTCGGCCCCCTACGATCAACGGGTGATCAACGCACTGCCTCCCGTCCGGTGGTTCCGCGAATTCGGGCGACCTCCGCGCATCCTCGGCCTCGATGTCGCCCGGGCCCTGGCCATCCTCGGCATGGTCGGAGCGCACATCGGCGAGACCGAGTCGTTCGACTGGTTCGAACCGTCGACGTGGACCTCTCTGGTGAACGGGCGTTCGTCGATCCTGTTCGCGGTGCTCGCCGGAGTCTCGATCGCGCTGATGACCGGGCGCAGCACGTTGCCTGAGCGCGAGCGCATCCCCGGCCTCCGACTGAATCTCATCGGCCGGGGTGCGGTGATCTTCGTGATCGGCCTGGCGCTGGAGATGCTGAACACCCCGATCGCGATCATCCTCACCCTTTACGGGCTCCTGTACGTCGCGGTGATCCCGTTCCTGCGCTGGCGGCCCTGGCAGTTGCTGCTCGCCGCCGCCGTGCTCGCGCTGCTCGGGCCCGCGCTGCTCGCGTTCCTGAACGCGGTGATGCTGCACCCCTTCGGGTCGGGCATCGGCTTCGTCCTGTACGGCACCTATCCGATCACGGTCTGGCTGGCGCTCGTCCTCGGCGGTATGGCCCTGGGGCGGATGCACGTGGAGCAGGTGCGCACCGCCGTGGTCGCGCTGATCGTCGGTTTCGTATTGGCGGTCGCCGGGTACGGCCTCGGTGCCCTCGGACAGGCCGCGGGGATCACCGGCGCCGTCAGCAGGAGCTCGTCGTTCAGCGGGAGCTCGTCGTTCGAGGGGAGCTCGTCCGGGTGGGCGGAGTACCCGCAGGCGCTCGCCGAAGCGGATCCCGGGGGAGCGGTGCTCCTGGCGGTCTTCTCGGTCGATCCGCACAGCGGGGGAACGGCCGAGGTCCTCGGCTCCGGGGGCTTCGCACTCGTCGTGATCGCGCTGTGTCTGCTGGCGAGTCGACCCTTGCGGGGGGTGCTGCTGCCGTTGGGAGCACTCGGATCCATGCCGTTGACGGCATACAGCGCGCATGTGCTCTCGATCGTCCTGGTGAGCGGACCCGGTGGGTTCTTCTCGAGCAACGATTTCTGGGCGGCGACCACGCTGGGGCTGCTGGTGCTCACGACGCTCTGGTCGATGTTCTTCGGGCGCGGTCCGCTGGAACGCCTGGTCGGGCGCGGCGCCGCGGCGATGGCGGCTGTCCCACACCGGTCCTAGGCTGGGGCGATGAGCATTCCTGCACTCGAACTGAACGACGGCAACTCCATCCCGCAACTCGGCTACGGCGTCTTCAAGGTGCCGCCGGCAGACACCGAGCGTGCGGTGAGCGAGGCGCTCGAAATCGGCTACCGCCACATCGACACCGCGGCGATCTACGGCAATGAAGAGGGCGTGGGCGCCGCCATCGCCTCCTCGGGCATCGCACGCGACGACCTGTTCATCACGACCAAGCTCTGGAACGACCGCCACCACGACGAGGAGCCGCGCGCGGCCATCGCCGAGAGTCTCGAGAAGCTCGGTCTGGAGAAGGTCGATCTGTACCTCGTGCACTGGCCCACGCCGGCCAAGGACGACTACGTGCACGCTTTCGCGAAGCTGGTCGAGCTGCGCGACGCGGGCCTCACCCGCAGCATCGGCGTCTCGAACTTCCTCGTGCCCCACCTGGAGCGCACGGTGAAGGAGACGGGCGTGGTTCCCGCAGTGAACCAGATCGAGCTGCACCCGGCCTACCAGCAGCGCGACGTGGTCGCCTGGGCCGACGCGAACGGCGTGCGCATCGAGGCATGGGGTCCGCTCGGGCAGGGCAAGTACGACTTGTTCGGGACGCCCGCGGTCGCGGATGCCGCCGCGGCGCACGGTGTCACCCCGGCACAGGCCGTGCTGCGCTGGCACCTGCAGAAGGGCATCATCGTGTTCCCGAAGTCGGTGCGCGCCGAGCGTCTGCGCGAGAACCTCGATGTGTTCGGCTTCGAACTGACCGACGCCGAGGTCGCGGCGATCGACGCCCTCGACCCGCTCGACGGCTCGGGCCGCGTGGGGTCGCACCCGGACGAGGTCAACTGACCCCGTGATACCGGGGCTCTCGGGCCCAGATGACGCCCCGTGTCGCCGTGCGCGACAGGGGGCGTCGTCGTGAGTACCGTCGAGGCATGACAGCTCCGTTCCGCGTCGTCGCCGTGTCGGGATCCCTGCACGAGCCCAGCAAGACCACCGCCCTGGTCCGCGCGATCACGGCCGCCGTCGCCGAGCGCGCCGACGTCGAGGCGCAGCTCATCGAGCTGACGCAGATCGGTCCCGGGCTGGCGGGTGCGCTGCACCGTGACCAGCTGGCGCCGGAGGTCGAAGCGCAGTTGCAGGCGATCGAATCCGCCGACCTGCTCATCGTGGGCAGCCCCGTCTACCGAGCCTCGTTCACCGGGCTCTTCAAGCACCTGTTCGACTTCGTCGGTCAATACGACCTCGTGGGAAAGCCCGTGCTGCTCGCCGCGACCGGCGGCGGGGAGAAGCACGCCCTGATCATCGAGCACCAGCTGCGGCCGTTGTTCGCGTTCTTCCAGGCGCTCACCCTTCCGCTCGGGGTGTACGCGAGCAACACGGACTTCGACGGCTACGAGATCGCTTCCGACGTGCTGCGCGCCCGCATCGCGCTGGCCGCGGATCGTGCCCTGCCTCTGGTCGGCTACGCGGCCTCCCGTCCGGTGGAGCTGCTGGTCGGCTGAGCGCGTCACCGTCGCGCGGCGTAGCGTGAAGGCATGACCAACCGGCTCGCCGACACCCTCAGTCCGTACCTCCGTGCGCATGCCGACAACCCCGTCGACTGGTATCCGTGGGGCGAGGAAGCGTTCGCGGAGGCGAGGCGACG
This sequence comes from Microbacterium aurugineum, assembly GCF_023101205.1. Classification (NCBI taxonomy): domain Bacteria; kingdom Bacillati; phylum Actinomycetota; class Actinomycetes; order Micrococcales; family Microbacteriaceae; genus Microbacterium; species Microbacterium aurugineum. The sequence goes on from NZ_CP078078.1 coordinate 1,020,166, forward strand.
CGATGTGCCGCTGTTGATCTCGATCGGCTACTCGACCTGTCACTGGTGTCACGTGATGGCACGCGAATCGTTCGCGGACCCGGAGACCGCCGCGCGGATCAACGAGGGCTTCGTCGCGGTCAAGGTCGATCGCGAGGAGCATCCGCAGGTCGACGGTGCCTACATGGCCGCGGCTTCGGCGTTCACCCAGAACCTCGGTTGGCCGCTCACGGTCTTCGCCACCCCGCGCGGGCGCACCTTCTTCGCCGGCACCTACTGGCCGCCGGAGGCTCGGCCGCCGATGCCGGCGTTCCGTGACGTCCTCGCCGCGGTCGGGGAGGCGTGGACACTGCGGCGGGTGCAGGCAGAGGAGTCGGCGGATGCCGTGACCGATGCGCTCACCCGTGCGGCGGAGGCCACGCCGTCCGAACTCCCGGACGTGGTCGCGATCGCGACGGCTGCGGAGTCGATCGCCCAGCGGGAAGATCAGCAGTTCGGTGGCTTCGGCGGCGCCCCGAAGTTCCCCGTCGCCACCACCTTGCGATTCCTGCAGCATCCGCTCGTGCGGGAGGGTGCTCCGGAGGCGGGGGCGTCAGCGGGGCGCGCGCTCGCCGCGATGACCCGATCGGACCTGCGCGATGCCGACGGCGGGTTCTTCCGCTACGCCACCCAGCGCGACTGGACGGTGCCGCACTACGAGCGGATGCTGACCGACAACGCGCAGCTGCTCGACGTCGCGCGCGACGCGGGGGAGGAGGACCTCGTCCGCGGGATCGTGTCATTCCTGACCGGGGTCCTGCAGCGAGACGGCGGCGGGTTCGGTGCCGCCCAGGATTCGGAGTCGTGGGTCGAGGGCGCTCGCAGCGAGGGCGGGTACTACCGGCGTGCGCTGCCCGAACGTGCGGGCCTTGCGCCGCCCGCTGTCGATGGCAAGGTGATCACCGGGTGGAACGGCCTCGCGATCGGTGCGCTCGCCCGGGCCGGGGCGACCTTCGGAGAGCGGAGCTGGATCGATGCCGCCGCGTCCGCCGCCGACGAGGTGCTGCGGGTCAACCGCGATGCCGACGGCGCTCTCGTCCGCGCGTCCTTCGAGGGGCGGGCCTCTGCCGCGGTCGCGACCGCGGCAGATCGTGGACTTCTCGCCGACGGTCTGTTCGCTCTGGCCCTGGCCACCGGCGAGGCGACCTGGGCGGTGGCGGCCCGCGGGATCCTCGACGACGCACTGGAGGGCACAGCGGGTGAGGATCCGTTGCTGTCGGCCCAAGGGATCGCGGCGTCGCCCGACCAGACCGACGGCGACCTGCCCTCGGATGCCGCGGCCGTGGCCGGCGCCGCACTGACCGCCTGGTGGCTGGGAGCGGGGGACCGGTATCGCGCCGCTGCTGTGTCGACGGTGAGCATGCTGGCCGCGCGGGCGCTGGAGCAGCCCTTCGCCCACGGCACCCTGCTGCGGGTGGCTGCGGGCCTCGCGATCCCGCCGCGCCAACTCGTCGTGGTCACCGGAGCGCGCGACAGTGCGCTCGGCCTCGCAGGCAGGGGCGCGGATGCCGAAGTCGTCGCCGTGGTCGCGCCCGATCAGGCGCGGGCGTTCACGGATGCCGGATTCAGCCTGTTCGAGGGCAAGGACGCGGTGGCGGAACGCGCCTATGACTGCCGCGCGTTCGTGTGCCGGTTGCCCGTGAGCGACCCGGCCGAGGTGTCGATCGGGCGGTGACGGTCAGTTCTGGTTGCGCGGATGCCGGCGGGCGGTGCGCTCGTTGCCGCGGCGGTAGTTCCCGGTCGCGCGCGCCATCAGCAGCTGCGCGTCGCCGCTCGCGGCCTGCGCGAGGAACTCCTGGGCCCGTGCACCGCGCAGCACGGTCGCGGTGACGCCGCGATGGCGGATGACGACGTCGTCACCGCGCACCGCGAACTCGAATCCGGAGGGGCTGCCCATGCGGCGAGCCTAGCGCCCGGTGATTCGGTGGCTCGACGGCGCGGTGCTCACACCCAGCCGGGCAGCCAGTTGTGCAGCAGCCAGAACTGGTACGGCACGCTCATCCCGGTCCACAGCGGCAGGAAGAACACCGACACGAGAACGACGAACGCGAGGAAGATCAGCACCGTGCGCTCGCCGGACTGCCGACGGTACAAGGGGTCTTCGCGTCGTCCGGCGATGACCCGCAGCGTCATGGCGAGCGCGAGCACGAGGAACGGCATCATCACCACCGTGTAGAACTGGAAGATCGTGCGCTCGGGGAACATCAGCCACGGGAGATAGGTGACCGCTAGGCCGACCAGGGGGACGGTCAGTGCGGGCGCGATCGGCTGCCGGGTGATCCAGCTCCGCACCAGCCGGTAGAGCAGGTACACCGCTGCCGCCACCCCGCCGTACCAGATGAGCGGATTCGGGACGGCGGAGATCACGCCGATGCAATGGTCCGTGCCGCAGCCGGTGGGATCGGAATCCACCCAGACCGCCGTCGGGCGCAGCAGGAACGGCCACTCCCAGGCGGGACTCGCGTAGGGGTGTCCGCGGCTCAGGCCGACGTGGAAGCCGAGCATCGACTCGTGGTACTTCCACAGCGCGAGCAGCGGGTTCGGGTCGCTCTGCCGGTCGTAGCCCCCCGAGGTCAGGAGCCACCCCGTCCAGCTGACCAGGTACACGGCCAGCGCGGGGAAGACGAAAAGGACGAACGAGACCGGCCCCTGCCGGAACGCGGCGGCGGTCGGCCACAGCACCACGCCGGCCCGACGCCTCGCCAACGCGTCGGTCACCACGACGTAGAGGCCGAAACCGGCGAGGACGTACAAGCCCGACCACTTCACGGCAGAAGCCGCACCCAGGGCGGCACCGGCGGCGATCAGCCACGGCCGGCGCCACAGCACCGGCCCCCAGAACGGGTCGGGCGTCTCGGGATCGCGTCGCTCGAGCTGCGGGATCGTGCGCTGCCGATCGATGAGGACGAACAGCACGCCGAGCAGGACGAAGAACGTCAGGATGCCGTCGAGCAGCGCGATCCGGCTCATCACGATGCTCAGGCCGTCGATCGCCAGGAGCGTTCCGGCGACGGATGCCACGACCACCGATCCGCTCAGACGCCGCGCGATCAGATACACCAGGAGGACCGAGCCCGCTCCGAGGATCGCGGTGGCCAGACGCCATCCGCCGCTGTTCTCGGGCCCGCCGATCGCCATGCCCAGCGCGATGAGCCACTTGCCGAGCGGGGGATGCACGATGAACGAGCCCGCATCCGAGAGCGGGAGGCTCTGCCCGGTCGCGAACGCCTCGTTCGCCTCGCCACCCCAGGTGCCCTCGTAGCCGAGCGTCCACAGGGACCAGGCGTCCTTGACGTAGTAGGTCTCATCGAAGGCGAGCTCATGCGGGTGGGACACGCCGACCAGGCGCAGCACCGCCGCCACCGCGGTGATCACCAGCGGCGCGAGCCACCGGATCGCGCGGCCCCAGTCCGGGTCCTGCAGCAGCCGGTCCCGCAACCGTCCGTAGTGCGTCAGCCGCGCCTCGGGGGCGGGCAGGAGCGGGTCGGGCGCGGTCACCGCTCCAGCCTAGACAACGCCCCTTTCGGGGGAGCTGCATCCGGCGCGCCTAAGCTGGGCGGGTGATCATCCTCGCCGCCACCCCGATCGGAAACCTGGGCGACGCGTCGCGACGCCTCGTGGAGGTGCTGGAGAACGCGGAGGTCGTCGTCGCGGAAGACACCCGCACCACGCAGCGTCTGCTCAAGGCGCTGCAGATCGACAATCGTCCTCGCCTGATCGCACTGCACGACCACAACGAGAAGCAGAAGGCCGCCGAACTGGCTGCGCTCGCGGCGGAGACCGACATCGTGGTGATGAGCGATGCAGGAATGCCGACCGTCAGCGACCCCGGCTACGGGCTGGTGGCCGAGGCCGTGGCGCAGGGGGTCACCGTCACCGCGATCCCCGGTCCGAGCGCCGTGCTGATGGCGCTCGCGATCTCGGGACTTCCGACCGACCGCTTCACGTTCGAGGGGTTCCTCCCGCGCAAGCCGGGGGAGCGGCGATCGACCCTCCGCGCCCTGGCCGCCGAGCCGCGCACCATGGTCTTCTTCGAGTCTCCGGCCCGGCTCGCGAGCGTTCTCGCCGACATGGGCGCTGCGTTCGGCGACGAGCGGCGGATCGCGGTGTGTCGTGAGCTCACGAAGCTGTACGAGGAGGTCCGCCGTGGCACCGCGGCCGAGCTCCACGATTGGGCCGAGAACGGCGTGAAGGGCGAGATCGTCGTCGTCGTCGAAGGAGCGGCGCGCCGGGATGCCTCCCCGGAAGATGCTCTGGCGCAGGTGCAGAGGCTGGTCGCGGAAGGCGTCCGCTTGAAGGACGCGTCCTCCGAGGTCGCCGCGCTCACCGGTCTCTCCTCCCGCGACCTCTACCAGGCCGCCCTCGCCGCCCGCTCCGGGGCCGGTGCCTGAGGTCGCCACGACTGCGGTTCGTAAGAATTGCGGGGAATCCGGGAACGTCCGCCGCGTTACCCTCAGGTCATGACGAACCCGACGCGTGCGACGAGGGAGGACACGTTCCGCGCCGCTGCAGCGGGGTTGAGTGCATCGTTCCTCGCCGTCGGCCTGGCGGAACTCGTCGCCGCGGTGGTGGAGCCGAGCGCGAGCCCGTTCGCCGTGATCGGGAGCGGGCTCATCGACCTCGCTCCGAGCTGGGCGAAGGACACCGCCATCGCGCTGTTCGGCACCGGTGACAAGGCGGCCCTGATCGTGGGCATCGCCGTGGTGCTCGTGGTCGTCGCCGCTGTCGCGGGAATCCTGGAGCGACGACGGTCCGGTGTCGGTGCCGTGGTCCTGGGAGCGCTCGGCGCTCTCGCCGTCGTCGCGGCGATGGTTCGCCCCGGCGCGGGGCCGTTCGCCTGGCTGCCCGGGCTGGTCGCCGGTCTCGTCGCCGTGGTCGTCCTGCGCCTCCTGATCGCCCGACTGCGTCCGGTCGCAGGGCTCGGACCCGACGACGAGGACCGGAGACGATTCCTGCTGTGGACCGCGGGTGTCGCCGCAGCGGGTGCCGTCGCGCTCATCGTCGGCAACGTCGCGCGCGGCGCGAGCCGATCGATCGAAGCGGTCCGCGACGCGCTGCGGCTGCCCTCGGCGGCACGCGCAGCAGCGGCGGTTCCCGCCGGTGCCGAGCTGGGGATCCCCGGCCTCGCCCCTGTCGTCACTCCGAACGTGGACTTCTACCGCATCGACACCGCGCTCATCGTGCCGCGGGTGGACCCGGCCGACTGGTCGCTGCGCATCCACGGGATGGTCGAGCGCGAGATGGAGATCACCTGGGACGAGTTGCTCGCGATGCCGATGCAGGAGTCCGACGTCACGCTCGCGTGCGTGTCGAACGAGGTCGGCGGATCCCTGATCGGCAATGCACGCTGGCTCGGGCTCCCCGTGCGGGATCTGCTCGCGCGCGCGGGCGTCGACGCCGATGCGGACATGGTGCTCTCGACCTCGGCCGACGGGTTCACGGCGTCCACACCGATCGAGGCCCTCACCGACGACAGCGATGCGCTGCTCGCGATCGGGATGAACGGCGAGCCGCTGCCGATCGAACACGGCTTCCCGGTGCGGATGGTGGTGCCGGGGCTCTACGGCTACGTGTCCGCCACGAAGTGGGTCACGCAACTGGAGGTGACGCGGTTCGACCGCGCCACCGCCTATTGGACGACACGCGGATGGTCCGAGCGCGGACCCATCAAGCTGCAGTCGCGCATCGACGTCCCTCGCCGGGGGCAGCAGGTCACCGCGGGGGATGCGGTCATCGCGGGGATGGCCTGGCAGCAGCACGTCGGCATCGCGGGAGTGGAGGTGCGTATCGACGACGGGCCGTGGCGCGCGGCCGAGCTCGCGACCGCGATCTCCACCGACACGTGGGTGCAGTGGAGCCTCGACTGGGTCGCGGAGAGCGGCACGCACACCATCGAGTGCCGGGCGCTCAACGTCGACGGCGAGACGCAGACATCCGATCCTGCGGCTCCCGCCCCCGACGGCGCGCAGGGTTGGCATCGCATCGACGTCTCGGTGGCCTGAGCGCGGGATGCGACCGCCGCCCACACGGCGTAACCACGCCCCGCATCCCACCTAGAATTGCTCCATGCCCGCAGGCGAATCGTTCTACATCACCACACCCATCTACTACCCGTCCGACGTGCCCCACATCGGCCACGGGTACACGACGGTGGCCGTCGACACGCTCGCACGGTGGCACCGCCAGGCGGGCGACGACACCTGGATGCTCACGGGCACCGACGAGCACGGCCAGAAGATGCTGCGGGCGGCCGCGGCGAACAACGTCACGCCGCAGGAGTGGGTCGACAAGCTCGTCAGCGAGAGCTGGTTCCCGCTGCTGACGACGCTCGACGTCGCCAACGACGACTTCATCCGCACCACCCAGGAGCGCCACGAGATGAACGTGCAGACGTTCTTCCAGCGCCTGTACGACCGCGGCTACATCTATGCGGGCGAGTACGAGGCGCTCTACTGCGTGGGCTGCGAGGAGTTCAAGCCCGAGTCGGAGATCGTCGACGGCACCGGTCCCTTCGAGGGCCTGAAGGTGTGCGCCATCCACTCGAAGCCGCTGGAGCTGCTGCAGGAGAAGAACTACTTCTTCAAGCTCAGCGAGTTCCAGGACCGGCTGCTCGAGCTCTACAAGACGCGACCCGACTTCGTGCGCCCCGACTCGGCGCGCAACGAGGTGGTGTCGTTCGTGAGCCAGGGCCTCAAAGACCTGTCGATCTCGCGGTCGACCTTCGACTGGGGCATCCCGCTCCCGTGGGACGAGTCGCACGTCATCTACGTGTGGGTCGATGCGCTCCTGAACTACGCCACGGCCGTCGGCTACGGCTCCGATGAAGAGACCTTCGAGCGTCGCTGGCCCGCCTACCACGTGGTCGGCAAGGACATCCTGCGCTTCCACGCCGTCATCTGGCCCGCTCTGCTGATGGCGGCCGGCCTCGAGGTGCCGCAGGGCGTCTTCGCGCACGGCTGGCTGCTGGTCGGCGGCGAGAAGATGTCGAAGTCGAAGCTGACCGGCATCGCGCCGACCGAGATCACCGATGTCTTCGGGTCCGACGCCTACCGCTTCTACTTCCTCTCCGCGATCGCCTTCGGACAGGACGGGTCCTTCTCGTGGGAAGACCTGTCCGCTCGCTACCAGGCTGAGCTCGCCAACGGCTTCGGCAACCTGGCTTCGCGCACGACGGCGATGATCGAGAAGTACTTCGAGGGCATCGTGCCGCCGGCGGCCGAGTACACCGAGAAGGACCTCGCCATCCAGAAGATCGTCGCGGAGGCGGCGGCGAACGCGGATGCGGCAGTCACGCAGTTCCGCATCGACGAGGCCATCGCCGCGATCTGGACGATCGTCGACGCCCTCAACGGCTACATCACCGAGAACGAGCCGTGGGCGCTGGCCCGCGACGAGGACCAGCGCGCGCGTCTGGGCACGGTGCTCTACACCTGCGCGGAGGGGCTGCGCGCACTCGCCGTGCTGCTGTCGCCCGTGATGCCGCAGTCGACCGAGAAGCTCTGGATCGCGCTCGGCGCTGCGGAGACCTTGGGTCGTCTGCAGGACCAGCCGATCCGCGAGGCCGGAGCCTGGGGCGTGCTGCGCCCCGGTACCAGCGTCAACGGCCTCGCACCGCTGTTCCCGCGGGTGGAGTCCACGGCCTGAGCCGGCCGGACGAGATGGCGGACACCTATGTGCGCGAGCGCTCGGGCGACGGCCGCAAGGATCTGAAGTACCCGGCCGCCCCCGAGCCGCTGACGGTTCCGGTGTACGACAACCATGCGCACCTGGAGATTGTCGACGGCGACGAGCCGCTGTCGCTGACCGAGCAGCTCGATCGGGCGGCGGCGGTGGGCATCGCCGGTGTCGTGCAGGCCTCCGGCGACATCGAGTCCTCGCGGTGGGCCGTCGAGGCCGCGGCCGCCGATCCGCGAGTCCTGGCTGCGGTCGCGATCCATCCGAACGACGCGCCGACGTATGCGGAGGAGGGGCGTCTCGACGAGGCGATCGCGGTGATCGACGAACTCGCCGCGCATCCGCGCACCCGCGCGATCGGCGAGACCGGGCTCGATTTCTTCCGCACGGAGCCGGAGCGACGGGCTCCGCAGTTCGAGTCGTTCGAGGCGCACATCGATCTCGCGAAGAAGCACGGCATCGCCATGCAGATCCACGATCGGGATGCGCACGACGCGGTGCTGGAGACCCTCGCCCGTGTCGGTGCTCCGGAGCGGACGGTCTTCCACTGCTTCTCGGGAGATGACGCGATTGCGCGCATCTGCGCGGACGCCGGCTACCACCTGTCGTTCGCGGGCAACGTCACGTTCAAGAACGCCCAGAACCTGCGCGACGCGCTGAAGGTCACGCCTCTCGATCGCCTCCTGGTCGAGACGGATGCGCCGTTCCTCACCCCCGTGCCACTGCGGGGCCGGCCGAACGCGCCCTACCTCGTCCCGATCACGGTGCGTTTCATGGCGGCCGAGCTCGGTGTGGAGGTGGATGAGCTGTGTGCCCAGCTCGCCGAGAACACGCTCAGGATCTACGGTTCGTTCGTCTGAACCTGTTCCACCGGCTTCGCAGTACACGTGTCGGGAGATTGCTCGTATGTCGGAGCAAAAGGGCGATTCCTCCCGACAAGCGCCCATCCTCCCGACAAGTGCGCAGCGGATGTCCGGTCGGTGATGGGCGGAAGGATCAGGCGGCGTCGATCGGATCGGGATCGGCAACCGGCTTCGCGCTCACGATGTGTGAGATCGGCTTCCACACCAGCAGCAGTGTGAGTGCCGCGCCGCCGAACGCGAACCACCACGGGGCGGTCAGGCCCCAGACCTGGGCGATCACGCCGCCGAGCGCCTGCCCGACGATCATGCCGCCGAACACTCCGACCATGTTCACGGAGGCCACGCGGCCCTGAAGCTCAGCGGGGACCAGCCGCTGCCGGACGGTGGTCGAGATCGTCGCCCACACGAACGCGTACGCGCCGAAGAAGAACATGATGATCAGCGCGACCCAGCCGGTGGTGGTCAGCGCGAACGACAGATGCATGAGCACTTCGAGCGAGAGCACGATGCGCATCAGGGTGGCGAAGGACACGTGCCGTTCGAGCCACCCGAAGCTGAGGGTCGCGAGGATCCCGCCCGCCGCCGATGCGGTCGTGAGTGCCCCGTACCCGACCGCGCCCATCTGCAGGTGTTCCGTCGCGTAGAGCACGAGCACACCCCAGGGAGCTGCCCACGTGATGTTGAAGACGAGGATGATCAGCACGAGCATCCGCACCGGGGGATTGCGCCACAGCCACCGCAGCCCCTCGGCGATGTCGGTGTGCACGGGCGAGTGGGCCTCGGCGGCTCGGGGCGGCACGGGCGTCTTCGCCATGCGGGAGATGAGGACGACCGCGAGTGCCACGCACACCGCTTCGAGCAGGAACGGCCAGGCCATGCCCGCGGCGAACAGGAACGCGCCCAGCGGGGGACCGGCGAACTGATTCGCGACCAGATAGCCGGCCTGCAGGCGGGCATTGCCGATGCCGAGGTCGGCGGGCTTCACGAGCATCGGCAGGAGGGTGCTCCCCGTCGTGTCGACGAACACCTCGGCGGTGCCGTAGAGGAAGGCGACGGCGAGCACGATCCAGATGTTCGCGACGCCCGTGACGAGGAACACGCACAGCGCGACGAGGACCACCGCGCGTGCGGCGTTCGCGAGCATGACCAGTCGGCGACGGTCGAAGCGGTCGGCGATCGCCCCCGCGTGCAGGCCGAAGAGCAGCCACGGGAGGAACTGCAGGATCGCCCCCGTCGCCACCAGCATGGGCGATGACGTCATGGATGCGATCAGCAGGGGAGCAGCGGCGAGGGCCACTCCGTCACCGACGTTGCTGGTCCACGACGACGCGAGCAGCCAGCGGAAATCCCGGCCCATGCGACGTGGGGCGACGATCTCTCCGAGTGATGGCACCAGAGAAGACTACTGACGGCGGGGGACATCTGCCGCGTGGGGGACAATGGGAGGATGACCGTCACCCTGCTCGGCGCCACCGAGATCCGCCGCCTCGCCGCTGAGCTCGACGTCACTCCGACGAAGAAACTCGGCCAGAACTTCGTCACGGACGCCAACACCGTCCGCAAGATCGTGCAGGCGGCCCGGGTGCAGCCGAGCGAGCGCGTGGTCGAGGTCGGCCCCGGACTCGGCTCGCTCACGCTGGCGATCCTGGAGACCGGGGCTTCGGTCACCGCGGTCGAGATCGATCACCGCCTCGCCGCGCGACTCGCCGAGACCGCCGCCGCGCACGGCGTGGAGGCCGAGCGGCTCACGGTCGTCGATGCCGACGCCCTGCGCATCACGGAACTGCCCGGAGAGCCGACCGTGCTGGTCGCGAACCTCCCGTACAACGTGTCGGTGCCGGTGCTGCTGCACTTCCTCGAGAGTTTCCCCTACCTGCAACGCGGCGTGGTGATGGTCCAGGCCGAGGTCGCCGAGAGGCTCGCCGCCGAGCCGGGCTCCAAGATCTACGGGTCGCCCAGCGTCAAGGCCGCCTGGTACGGCGAGTGGAAGCTCTCCGGCACCGTCTCCCGCCAGGTGTTCTGGCCGGTGCCGAACGTCGACAGCCTGCTCGTCGGCTTCGACCGTTCCGAAGGGGAGCGGGGGACCGAGGAGGAGCGTCGCCGCACGTTCCGGATCGTCGATGCGGCGTTCAACCAGCGCCGCAAGATGCTCCGCCAGGCTCTGTCGGGGATCTTCGGCAGCTCCGCGGCGGCGTCCGACGTGTTGATCGCCGCCGGTGTCGCGCCGACGGCGCGGGGCGAAGATCTCACTGTCGAGGACTACCACCGGATCGCGCAGCAGGCGGCGGCGTCCGATGTCCTCGACGACGACGTCGCCTCACCCAGTAATCTGGCACCGTGACCGACTCCCCCCGCTTCCGCCCCGATGTCCCCGAGCTGCACCGTCCGTATGCCGCGGACGAGAGCCGCTATCAGCAGTTCGCCTACCGCCAGGTCGGCACGTCCGGCCTGTATCTGCCCCCGATCTCGCTCGGGCTGTGGTGGAACTTCGGCGACAACATCCCGCTCGACAACCAACGCGCACTGCTGCGCCACGCGTTCGACCGCGGCATCACGCACTTCGATCTGGCGAACAACTACGGCCCGCCCTACGGCTCGGCCGAGAAGAACTTCGGTCGCATCTTCGCGGAGGACTTCCGTCCGTACCGCAACGAGCTGATCATCTCGTCGAAGGCCGGCTGGGACATGTGGCCCGGCCCCTACGGCGACTTCGCGAGCCGCAAGTACATCCTCGCCAGCGCCGAGCAGTCGCTGACCCGCATGGGCCTCGACTACGTCGACATCTTCTACTCCCACCGGGTCGACCCGGTCACCCCGATCGCCGAGACGATCGGAGCCCTCGACACCCTCGTGCGCCAGGGCAAGGCGCTCTATGTGGGCATCTCGTCCTACAGCGCCGAGCGCACGGCCGAGGCCGTCGCGGTCGCGAAGGACCTCGGCACGCCGCTGGTCATCCACCAGCCCGCGTACTCGATCCTCAACCGCTGGGTGGAAGACGGCCTGACCGACACCCTCGAGCAGTCGGGCCTGGGTGCGATCGCCTTCACGCCGCTGGCACAGGGGCTGTTGACCGACAAGTACCTGGGGGACGGCACGGCGGAGCGTGCGCAGAAGCGCGGTTCGCTGCCGGACGGGCGCCTCACCGACGAGGCCGTGCAGACGCTGCGAGCGCTGAACGAGGTCGCGCAGGGGCGTGGTCAGTCCCTCGCCCAGCTCGCGCTGCAGTGGACGCTGCGCAACCCCGTCGTGGCTTCCGCCCTGATCGGCGCCTCGCGTCCCGAACAGCTCGACGAGAACATCGCCGCGGTGAACGGACCCGCCTTCCAGACGGAGGAGCTCGCCCGCATCGACGAGCTGGCCGGCGCGATCGACGTGAATCTGTGGGCGAAGTCCTCGGAACTGTGATCCGCTCATGAGCCTCGCCGCGTCCACCGACTCCGTGCACGTACGCGCACCGGGCAAGATCAATGTCTTCCTCGGGGTCGGCGGTCGGCACGACGACGGGTATCACGCGCTGGCGACGGTCTTCCAGGCGGTGTCCCTCTACGAAGACGTCATCGCGCGCCCCGCTGACGAGTTCTCGGTCACCGTCTCCGGGGTGGAGGATGTCGACTCGGTTCCGCTGGACGACCGCAACTTGGCGATGCGCGCGGCCAAGCTCCTCGCCGTCGCCGTGGATCATCGAGGCGGCGTCGCCCTCGAGATCCGCAAGAGCGTGCCGGTCGCCGGCGGCATGGGCGGAGGCTCGGCGGATGCCGCTGCCGCCCTGGTCGCCTGCGATGCGCTGTGGGGAACGGGGTTGTCACAGGCACGGCTGCACGACCTCGCCGCCCGTCTCGGCGCGGATGTGCCGTTCGCCCTGCACGGCGGCACCGCGGTCGGAACCGGGCGCGGCGACCAGTTGAACCCGGCACTCGCCCGCGGACGCTTCGACTGGATCCTGGTGCCCAGTGAGGAGGGCTTGTCGACGCCCGTCGTCTACGGGCGCCTCGACCAGTTGCGCGAGGAGGAGGGCGCGCTCGCCGATGATCCGCCGCTGTCGCTCGACGTGCCGATCCCGGTCCTGCAGGCGCTCCGGTCGGGCGACCCGGGGCAGCTCGCCGCGTGTCTCGAGAACGATCTGCAGCCCGCAGCCCTCTCCGAGCGTCCCGATCTCGCCGACACGATCGCGCAGGGGGTCGCCGCCGGAGCATTGCAAGGCATCGTGTCCGGCTCGGGGCCGACCGTGGCACTCCTGTGCCCCGATCCGGAGACGGCCCAAGACGTGCAGTCCGCTCTGCGGGCGTCCGGATTCGATCCCCTGCACGTGCACGGCCCGGTTCCGGGCGCCCGCATCATCGGCTGACCGACGGTGCCCGCGGACGACCGTCCTGCGTAGCGACCGTGCTCGAAAGATGCACCTGCGCGCCCCGGCAGACATAATGAAGTGACGATGTGACCGTGCACACGCGAGGAGGCACCTGATGTCCAGTGCAGCCGAGCGTGCGCGGCAGCCGAGCATCCGCGATGTCGCCCGCCTCGCCGGGGTGTCTCATCAGACGGTCTCCCGCGTCCTGAACGACCACCCGAGCATCCGCCCCGAGACGAAGGCCAAGGTCCTCGACGCGATCTCCGTGCTCGACTATCGGCCGAACCTCGCCGCCCGCGCTTTGGTGACCAGCAAGTCGAATGTGCTCGGGATCCTGTCCGCGACGATCGGGGAGTTCGGGCCGACCTCCTCGATCGCGGGCATCGAGGATGCGGCGCGCGAGGAAGGCTACGCGGTCTCGACCCTCAACCTCCCGGCGACGACGCCGGAGGCGATCGGCAATGCGGTGCGCCAGCTGGCGCGCGAGCAGGTGGACGGCATCGTGGTGCTCGCCCCGCAGGTGCGCGTGTTCCATGTCCTCCGCGGCATGTCGGTCGACATGCCTTTCGTCACGCTGCAGACCGCGTCGGGTTCCGACGGGGTGAGCCTGTCGGCGGATCAGGTGGCGGGGGCCCGAGCGGCCACGGAGCATCTGATCTCCCTCGGCCACAGCGACATCCTGCACCTCGCAGGCCCGCAGGACTGGATCGAGGCGGAGTCGCGCATGCGCGGCTACCTCGACGGTCTGCGTGAGGCGGATCTGCCGACGTTCCCGCCGATCCGCGGGGACTGGACCGCCGACTTCGGGTACTTCGCAGGCAAGGAGCTCTCGCGACGGCGGGACTTCACGGCGGTGTTCGCCGCCAACGACCTGATGGCGATCGGGCTCATGCACGGCTTCCGCGACGCCGGACTCCGTGTGCCGCACGACGTGAGCGTGATCGGGTTCGACGACATCCCGGTCGCCGCGCATGTGGCTCCCACACTGAGCACGGTTCATCAGGACTTCCCCGAGCTGGGCCGGCGCGCCGTGCGGATCCTCCTCGCACAGATCCGCGGCGAGGAAGCCCCGGCGTTCGGCCCCTTGCAGACGGTCCTGCGCGCGCGCGAGTCCGCCGCCGCTCGCTGACGGGTTCGTACCGCGCTCCGCGCGACGTTCGAGATCATCGAATCCTTTCGATCCCTGGCCTCGCCTGGAGACGTGGGATCGCGTGGGTCGCGGTGGGGTCACGGTCGGTATCCGAAATGCCGGAGCGGACTTGACAGCGCCTCGTCGTGAGTGGACGATGTATTTCAATGTGAACGGTCACATCGAAGGTGACCGCACGTCGCAAGGAAGATCCGTGAGCACCACAGCAACGTTGCCTACCGTGTCAGGCCCCATCCTGGAGATGCGCAGCATCACCAAGGAGTTCCCGGGCGTCAAGGCGCTCGCCGACGTCTCGATCACCGTCCGCGCCGGCGAGATCCACGCCATCTGCGGCGAGAACGGCGCGGGGAAGTCGACTCTGATGAAGGTCCTCTCCGGGGTGTACCCCTACGGGACCTACGAGGGGGAGATCCTGCTCTACGGCCAGGAGCAGAGGTTCAAGGACATCGTCGCCAGCGAGCAGGCCGGCATCGCGATCATCCACCAGGAACTCGCGCTGATCCCCGAGCTGTCCGTCACCGAGAACATCTTCCTCGGCAACGAGATCCAGCGCGGCGGACGCATCGACTGGCAGGCCCAGAAAGAGCGCACGATCGAGCTGCTCGCGCGCGTGGGCCTGAACGAGGATCCGGATGCGCAGATCAAGACGCTCGGTGTCGGCAAGCAGCAGCTGATCGAGATCGCGAAGGCGCTCAACAAGGACGTCAAGCTGCTGATCCTCGACGAGCCGACCGCCGCCCTGAACGAGAACGACTCGCAGCACCTGCTCGACCTGATCCTCGGGCTCAAGGCCAAGGGCATCGCGTCGATCATGATCAGCCACAAGCTCAATGAGATCGAGCAGATCGCCGACGAGATCACGATCATCCGCGACGGTCGCACGGTCGAGACGCTCGACATCTCCCGTGGCGAGATCAACGAGGACCGGATCATCCGCGGCATGGTCGGTCGGTCGTTGGAGAGCCGCTACCCGGATCGCACGCCCGAGATCGGCGAGGTGTTCTTCGAGGTCAAGGACTGGTGGGTGCAGCACCCGACCGTCCCGGAGCGCATGGTCGTGAAGGGGTCGAACATCACCGTCCGGCGCGGCGAGGTCGTCGGCATCGCGGGACTCATGGGCGCGGGGCGCACCGAGTTCGCGATGAGCCTGTTCGGCCGCTCCTACGGCACGTTCCTCTCGGGCACACTGATCAAGGACGGCCAGGAAGTCGTGCTGCCCGACGTGGCGTCGGCGATCAAGCACGGCCTCGCCTACGTGAGCGAGGACCGCAAGGTGCTCGGGCTCAACCTGCTCGACACGATCAAGAGGTCGGTGGTCGCCGCGAAGCTCTCGAAGATCGCCAAGCGCGGCGTCGTCGATGCGCGCGCCGAGTTCGCCGTGGCCGAGGACTATCGCAAGGCCCTTCGCATCAAGACCCCGTCGGTCGAAGAGGGCGTCGGCAAACTCTCCGGCGGCAATCAGCAGAAGGTCGTCCTGGCGAAGTGGATGTTCACCGACCCCGACCTGCTGATCCTCGACGAGCCCACCCGCGGTATCGACGTCGGCGCGAAGTACGAGATCTACGCGATCATCAACGAGCTCGCGGCGCAGGGCAAGGGCGTCATCGTCATCTCGAGCGAGCTTCCTGAGCTCCTGGGCATCTCCGACCGCATCTACACCGTCTTCGAAGGTCGGGTCACCGACTGCATCCCAGCCGATCAGGCGACACCTGAGGACCTCATGCGCAGCATGACCTCCGCGACCCAGAAAGCAACCGCATGACCACCGACACCACCGCAACGAAGCGCGGCTTCCACTTCAAGGACATCACGAAGATGTTCGGAGGCGGTCAGTCGACCCTCCGCCAGTTCGGCATCCTCGGCAGCCTCGTCGTCATCCTCGTCGTCTTCCAGGTGCTGACCTGGATCGTCAAGGGCACGGGCCTCACGCTGTCCTCGGGCAACCTGATCAACGTCGTCAACCAGTACTCGTACATCCTGATCCTCGCGATCGGCATGGTGATGGTCATCATCATGGGCCACATCGACCTCTCGGTGGGGTCGGTGGCCGCGTTCACCGGCATCGTGGTCGCGAAGGCCATGGCCGACTGGAACCTCCCTTGGCCGCTCGGTGTGCTCCTCGGCCTCGGGGTCGGCGTGCTGGTCGGTGCCTGGCAGGGGTTCTGGGTCGCCTATGTCGGGGTGCCGGCGTTCATCGTGACGCTGGCGGGCATGCTGTTCTTCCGCGGTGCGAACCAGTGGGTCGGTGACTCGCAGTCCGTTCCCGTGCCGCAGGGCTTCAAGGTCATCGGTGCCGGCTACCTCCCCGAGCTGCCGTTCATCCCCGTGCCGTTCAACGTGTTCACCATGCTGCTCGCGCTGCTGGGCGTCGCATGGATCGTGTTCTGGGAGATCCGCACCCGGCGCGTGCAGCACAAGATGGGGGCCGAGACGGCGCCGCTGTGGGTGAGTGTCACCAAGGTCGTGCTCATCTCGGCCGTGATCCTGATCGCGGGCTGGCTGTTCGCCACCGGGCGTGAGGGCACCAGCTTCCCGATCTCGGGCATCATCCTGCTCGCCCTGGTGATCCTCTACTCGTTCATCACGAACAACACGGTCTTCGGTCGTCACATCTACGCGGTCGGTGGCAACCGGCAGGCCGCGCGCCTGTCGGGTGTGAAGGACCGCTGGGTCGACTTCTTCGTGATGATGAACATGTCGGTGCTCGCGTCGCTGGCCGGCATGATCTACGTCGCCAGGGCGACGGCCTCCGGTCCGCAGGACGGCAACGGCTGGGAGCTGGATGCGATCGCCTCGGTCTTCATCGGTGGCGCGGCTGTCTCGGGCGGTATCGGAACCGTGATCGGGTCGATCATCGGTGGTCTCGTCATGGCGTTCCTGAACAACGGCCTCGCCCTGCTCGGCGCCGGCGCCGACGTGGTGTCGATGATCAAGGGTCTGGTGCTCCTGTTCGCCGTCGGTGTCGACGTGTGGAACAAGCAGCAGGGTCGCCCGTCGATCATCGGCTTCCTGACGCGTCGATTCGGACGCAAGCAGGATCCGGCCACCGACACGTTCGATCCGACCAAGACGAACTATCCCACCAGCCAGAAGTACGAAGCCCCCGCCGTCGACGAGACGCGCGGTTAGGAGAGGTCGCTTCGCGCGCGCTCGCGTGACACGACCTTCACACACCAGAGAAAGAGATCACATGAAGAAGATTCTTCTGTCGGCGACAGCGCTTGTCGTCGCGGGCGCCTTCGCCCTCACCGGCTGCTCCTCGGAGCGCGGCGGTGGCACGGACTCGGGATCGGGGGACGAGGCCAAGGGTTTCGCCGCTGACGCCACGATCGGTGTCGCCCTTCCGGACAAGACCTCGGAGAACTGGGTCCTCGCCGGTCAGCTGTTCACGGACGGTCTCAAGAAGGCCGGCTTCAAGGCGGACGTGCAGTACGCGCCCGCCAGCAACACGGTCGCGGAGCAGCAGAACCAGATCCAGGCGATGGTCACCGGTGGCGCCAAGGTCATCATCATCGGTGCGAAGGACGGCAAGCAGCTCGCCACGCAGGTCGAGGCCGCTCGTGACGCGGGCGTGACCGTCATCGCCTATGACCGTCTGATCGAGAACACGGAGGCCGTCGACTACTACGTCGCGTTCGACAACTTCAAGGTCGGTCAGCTGCAGGGCCAGGCTCTGCTCGATGGACTCGCCGAGCGTGCGGGACACGAGGCTCCGTACAACATCGAGCTGTTCTCGGGCTCGCCGGATGACGCGAACTCCGCTGTGTTCTTCAACGGCGCGATGGACGTGCTCCAGCCGAAGATCGACGACGGCACGCTCAACGTCGTCTCCGGCCAGACCGAGATCGCCCAGACGGCGACCGAGGGCTGGAAGGCCGAGAACGCCCAGCGTCGCATGGACTCGATCCTCACCTCGACGTACAGCTCCGAGACGCTCGACGGCGTCCTCTCGCCGAACGACACGCTCGCTCGCGCCATCATCACCTCGGTGCAGCAAGCCGGAAAGCCGGTCCCGGTGGTCACGGGTCAGGACTCCGAGGTCGAGTCGGTGAAGTCGATCATGGAGGGCATCCAGTACTCCACGATCAACAAGGACACCACGCTCCTCGTCGAGCAGTCGATCAAGATGGTCGGCCAGCTCCAGAAGGGTGAAGAGGTCGACGTCAACGACACCGAGCAGTACGACAACGGCGTGAAGGTCGTTCCGGCTTACCTGCTCGACCCGATCATCGTGACCAAGGAGAACGCGGCAGAGGCATACGCCAACGTCCCGAGCCTCCTCGAGATCGTGAAGTCGTACCAGTAACTCGCACGGCACACATCCTCACGGATACGCGAACCGTCCGGGCCCTCGGGTCCGGGCGGTTCGTCGTTCAACCGGTGCACATGCCCGGGAGGCGCTCAGAACGGTGCGGTCACCGGATCGGCACTCGTGAAGGTCACCGTGTTCTGCGGAGGCGGCCGGTCGATGTACGTGCGACCGGTCGGGCTCGTCCACTCCAGCACGCCGCCCGAGGTCTGGTCGACGTGCCAGGGGGAGTGGTGTTTGAGCATGTGATGTCGTCGGCAGAAGGCGGCAAGGTTTCCGTGGGCGGTCGCCCCTCCGGTCGAGGCCGCATGATTGTGGTCGAGGTCGCACTTGCGCGCCGTGATCCCGCATCCGGGAAACCGGCACCGCTGGTCCCGCGCGCGGAGATGCCGCCGGAGATGCTCACTCGGGCGGTAGCGGTCGACAGCGAGCATTTCGCCAGAGATCGGATGCGTCAGCACGCGGTCCCAGCCGGTCGCGGAACCTGCCAGCGTGCGAGCGGTCGTGACGTCGATGGGGATCGTTCCGTCGAGCTCGGCCGGTGATGAGGTCGTCGGAGCGTCATCGTCCATCAGAGTGAGCACCGGCACCGTGACCTCGACGCGGGCGCGGACCTCGCCCAGCAGGCTGTCCGCCGTGTCATGGCCCGCGGGGGATCCTGTGAGAACGAGGTCGGCGAGCAGATCGGCGCGCAACTGATCGACCGTGCGGTCGTCGGCGGGGAGTCCGGCGGCCGAAGCGTCCTGTGCCGCTCGCGCGTTCTCCTCTTTCACCGCATGCGCCATCTGCGACAGCCGGTCGAGCATGCCGTGCAGGAGGACCGCGGGTCCGCGCGCCCCCAGCTCGGCCATCCCGTCGTCAAGGTCCTTCACCCACACGCGGCGCAGCTCGTGGGCATCGCGATGCCGCTCGGTGAGACTGCGCTCCTGGAACCGCTCGGCAAGACGCCGCACGATGCGCCGAAGCCGATTCGGGGATTCCGTCACGGCGACCTCCACGGCCTCCGCGGCGTAGGCGGCGCGATCCGCAGCCTCGTCGAGATGCGCGCCCGCCTCGACGATGACCCGGGAGTGCGCGGCACTGATGCGCCCTTCGCCCTGCGCCTCCCATACCGCCGGGAATCGGTCGACGAGCCACGAGGCCTCGGCCATCTTGCGCTCGATCGTGCGGTCGCTCAGGTGCTGCGCAGCGCCGATCTCGGCAGCGACCGTGCGGATCGCCATGTCGCCGTGATCGGGGTGGGCGGCGCCGCGGGCGATGTCGACGGCCAGGCGTCCGGCCATCGCGAGCATGCCGTCGCGGGCCGCCTGCATGCTGCTCAGCGTGCTCTCCGCGGCCTCGAGCGACGCGACCAGATCGGCGAGCATCGCCATCTGGGAATCGGTCGCGTCGAGCAGTGCGGTCATGACTTCAGTCCATCACCGACCACTGACATTCGAAGATGCATCCGATCAAAATTCACGTCTCCGGGGTCACGAAACGGTGACGAACGCGATCAACGGGCGGTGCTAGTCCCAGATCGGATCGTCGGGGTCGGGGGAGTCCGTGCCGTCGGCGTCGGTCATGATGCGCGCGCCGGCGATCCACGAGGTCAGTGCGTCGCCGTGGAGCGTATGAGGGTGCGGCACGCCGAGGAGGTCGGGGTTCGTCGCGACGGCGAGCGGCTCATCGCTCGCGAAGACGACGACGTTGCCGAGCGGGCCTTCGTCATCGTTCGGTTCTGCGTCGAGGACGACGGCGACATGGTCGAACACCGTGCGCAGGGTGGCTGACTGTCGCCGTGAGTACTCGAAGGGATGTCCGTCGAGCAGGTTGACCGCCACGACTCCCCCCGCTGCGGAGCGCGCGGCGACACGGCGATAGAACTCCTGGCTGGCCACGCGATGCCGGATGACGGCGGCATCCCAGAGATCGACGACCGTGAACCGCGCACCCATCCACTCGCCGGCAAGCTCCGCGTCCGCGACCGCGCGCGCATCACCGAAGATGACGCGCAGATCGGTGCCCGGAGACAGCGGCAGCGCGGCGATCACCGCCTCGTAGAGAGTGGGCTCGAACTCGACCACGAGCTGCGGCGATCCGGCGCGCGTGGCCTCGACGTAGCGTGCCAGCGTGAGGGCACCGGCTCCCAGGTGCACGGTGAACAGCGGCGCACCGGGCTCAGCGGCAGCATCCATCACTCTGGCGATGTGCTGCGTGTAGTCGTATTCGAGATCGGTGGGGTCGGTCATCGAGACGACGGACTGCGGGATTCCGTCGACGCTGAGTTCGTAGCGACCGGGCCGCCTTCTCGACTGCACCAGCTTCGCCTTGCGATCCTCGAGCAGAAGGGAGAACACCCGGCGACTCTTCGGCACCCGTCGATCTTAGAGCGCGGGGAGCCGGTCGGAGAACACGCCGACCGCGCGCGACTACCCTGGAAGGAACATGGCACATCTTCTCGGGGCTGAAGCCCTGCATCTCGAATACCCGACCAGGGTCGTCTTCGACTCCGTGACCCTCGGCATCGAAGAGGGTGATCGCATCGGCATCGTCGGCCGCAACGGCGACGGCAAGTCGAGTCTTCTCGGCATGCTCGCGGGGATCAAGGAACCGAACTCGGGCCGCGTCACGGTGCGCGGCGGCACGCGCATCGGTGTGCTCGATCAGGCGGACACCCTCCCCGACGACCTGACCATCAGCGCCGCAGTGGTCGGGGACACCCCGGAGTACGAGTGGGCCGGCGACGCGCGGATCCGCGACGTCATCGAAGGACTGCTCACCGACCTGCCCTGGGATGCGGAGATCGGCTCCCTCAGCGGTGGTCAGCGGCGCCGGGTGTCGCTCGCCAAGCTCCTCACCGGAGACTGGGACGTCATCGCGCTGGATGAGCCGACCAACCACCTCGACGTCGAGGCCATCACCTGGCTCGCGGGGCATCTCAAGAAGCGCTGGTCGCCGAACGCCGGGGCCCTCATGGTCGTGACCCACGACCGGTGGTTCCTCGACGAGATCAGCACCGAGACCTGGGAAGTGCACGACCGGATCGTCGAGCCCTTCGAGGGCGGCTACGCGGCATACATCCTGCAGCGCGTCGAACGCGACCGCATGGCGGCGGCGACCGAGGCGAAGCGCCAGAACCTCGCCAAGAAGGAACTCGCCTGGCTCCGTCGCGGTGCTCCCGCCCGCACGGCCAAGCCGAAGTTCCGCATCGACGCGGCCAACGAGCTGATCGCCGATGTGCCGGAGATCCGCGACAAGGTGTCGCTGCAGTCGCTCGCGGTCTCGCGCCTCGGCAAGGACGTGGTCGATCTGCTCGACGTCGGCGTGACCTACCCGACGGCGGACGGCGGCGAGAAGGTCGTGCTGCGCGACGTCGAGTGGCGCATCGCACCGGGGGAGCGTACCGGCATCCTCGGCGTCAACGGCGCCGGCAAGTCGACGCTCCTCGGGCTCATCTCCGGCACGGTCGAACCGACCACGGGTCGGGTCAAGCGCGGCAAGACCGTGAAGGTGCAGACCCTCACCCAGCGACTCGACGAGCTCACTCAGCACTGGAACGACCCGGTGCGCGTGATCATCTCCGGGCTGCGCACCTCCTACACGATGGGAGCGGGCTCCAAGGCGCAGGACCTCACTCCCGGTCAGCTGCTCGAGCGGCTCGGCTTCGATTCGGCCCAGCTCTCCACTCCGGTCAAAGACCTCTCGGGTGGGCAGCAGCGTCGCCTGCAGCTCCTGCTCGTGCTGCTCGACCAGCCGAACGTGCTGATCCTCGACGAGCCGACCAACGACCTCGACACCGACATGCTCGCCGCGATCGAGGACCTCCTCGACTCCTGGTCGGGAACGCTCCTGGTCGTCAGCCACGACCGCTACTTCCTGGAACGCGTCACCGACCAGCAGTACGCGATCCTGGACGGGCATCTGCGGCACCTGCCCGGAGGGGTCGACGAGTACCTGCGGCTGCGCCACCTCCAGTCTTCGACCGGACCGAAGCAGACCGCCACGGCCGCAGCGACCGCGACGACCGCCGCCACCTCCAAAGGTCTCGATGGCGCGGCCCTGCGCACGGCTCAGAAGGAGGTGTCGGCCCTCGAGCGGCGCATCCAGAAGCTCACGCAGCAGGTCAACGCCGCCAAGACCGCGCTGGCCGACCACGACCAGTCCGACTACGAGGGCCTCGGCGAGCGGATGAAGAAGATCAGCGAGCAGCAGGCCGAGATCGAGGAGCTGGAGCTGCGCTGGTTCGAACTCACCGAGGAGATCGGCTGACGGAGGAATATCCTTCTCTCACCGCTGTTGGGAGGTAGGGATGGAAGGCCTCGAAGTAACGGTCCTGCTCGGACTCACGATTCTCGTCGGAACCCTGATCGCCCCGCGCGTGCGTCTCGCGCTGCCCCTCGTCCTGGTCATCTTCGGGCTGCTCCTCGGCTTCGTGCCACCACTGCGCGAGGTGCAGCTGCCGCCGGAGACGGTGCTCCTGCTGTTCCTCCCGGTGATGCTGTTCTGGGAGAGCCTGACGACCTCATTGCGGTCGATCCGCCGCGACTTCCGCTACATCCTGCCGATGAGCACCGTGCTGGTCGTCGCCTCGGCCTTCGCCGTGGCCGGCATCGGTGTGCTGTTCAGGATGCCGTGGGAGATCGCGCTCATCCTGGGCGCCGCCGTCGCTCCGCCCGACGCCACGGCCGTCGCCGCCCTCGGGCGCCTCCTCCCGCGACGCATGTTCATGAAGCTCAAAGCGGAGAGCCTGACCAACGACGGCACGGCTCTGGTGCTCTACGCGATCGCGGTCGCGCTCGCGCTCGGCGGTCAGATCACGCCGCTGTCGGTGACCGTCGATCTGCTGATCTCGTATGTCGGGGGGATCGCGGCCGGTACCGTGGTCGCCGCTCTCGGCTACCTGCTGCTGCGCCGCACGGCCTCGACGATCGTGATCAACGTCGCGCTGCTGCTGATCCCGTTCACGGCGTTCCTCCTCGCCGAGACGGTGCGCGCCTCCGGTGTGCTCGCGGTCGTCGTCGCCGGACTCATCGTCGCCTACGTGTCGCCGCGGGTCACGACCGCGTCCTCCCGTCGCCAGGCTGATGCGGCCTGGCCGTTCGGAGTCTTCCTGCTCAACGGTGCGCTGTTCGTCCTGATCGGACTCGAAGTGCAATACGTCGTGCATGAGATCTCGGCCGCGGCGATCGGCCGCCTCGTGCTCATCACGCTCGCGGTCTGGGCGACGCTCCTGGTCGTGCGATACCTCTTCCAGCTGCTGAACGTGCCGTTCCAGCGGCGGACCGATCCTCGACCCGCGAGGGGCGCACGATCTCGGGCGCGGGTCGTGTCCACTCTGGCGGGGATGCGCGGGGCGGTGTCTCTCGCCATCGCCTTGTCCGTGCCGGCGAGCATCACCGAAGGCGGCGCTCTGAACGGACGCGATGAGATCGTGTTCGTCACCGCTGGTGTCATCCTGCTGAGCCTTCTCGTCCAGGGCCCGTTCCTGCCCGCGATCGTGCGCTGGGCCCGCTTCCCGGCCGACCACGTCGAGGACGAGGAGTACGAGCTCGCCGAGCGCGCGATCTCCGGGGCCGCCCTGGCCGCTCTCGACGACCTCGCCGCCGAACACGGCGTGGGGCAGGAGGTGCGCGACCGCGTGCGCTCCGAGGGGTATCAGATGCTCGAGTTCGCGAATGCGCGCGCCCTGGCACGAGAACAGGCGCTGGTGGATGCGGAAGCCGACGCCCTCGACGAGATGCTGGGGGAGCCGGACCCGCTGGGTGCCGGCACCGCCACACCTCCGAGCGTCACCGATACCGGGGTGGATCAGGCCGACCCGCCCGACGGCACGGTCCTGCAGATGATCGCGACCTCGACCGACGTCGACATCGCACAGCGCTCGCCGCTGGTCCGGCACGAGGAGCACACGCGGCTCAAGCTCGCCCTCCTCGACCGGAAGCGGGAGGTGCTGCTGGGGCTTCGCGGTGCCGGCACCGTCGATGACGTCGTGGTGCGCCGGATCTCCGCCCGCCTCGACCTCGAGCAGGTGCGGCTGCAGGGCATCGAGGAGTTCGACTGAGCCGGGCGGCACCCGCTCGTGACGCCGTGTGACAGACCGATTCCGCGCGCGGCGGGAGGCCTGTCTAACGTAGGCGAGTCCCACCAGGAAGGAACTCCTCTCGCATGTCTCGCCGCACCACCACCATCCTCGCCGCGCTCGCCGCCGTTCCGCTCTTCGTCGCGCTCTCCGGCTGCGCCACGGCGTCTTCCGACGCCGGTTCCGGGGGCGAGGGATCGTCCGGGAACGAGGTCGTCAAGATCGGTGTCGTCGGCAAGAGCGACGAGCAGTGGCCGGCGTTCGTCGACGCCGCGGCTGAAGAGGGGATC
Organism: Microbacterium aurugineum; assembly: GCF_023101205.1. Lineage (NCBI taxonomy): Bacteria > Bacillati > Actinomycetota > Actinomycetes > Micrococcales > Microbacteriaceae > Microbacterium > Microbacterium aurugineum. The sequence continues at coordinate 1,044,879 of NZ_CP078078.1, forward strand.
ACAGTCGAGCTGGTCGACTTCGGTTCCTACGAGCAGCCGAACCCCGCGCTGACCGAGGGGGAGATCGACCTCAACCAGTTCCAGCACATCGTCTACCTCGCCGAGTACAACAACGCCTCGGGCTCCGACCTCACCCCGATCGGCTCGACCGCGATCTACCCGCTCGGCCTCTACTCGACGAAGTACGACGACGTCGACAGCATCCCCGAGGGGGAGACGGTCGCGGTTCCGAACGACGCCTCCAACCAGGCCCGTGCGCTGAACGTGCTGCAGCAAGCTGGCCTCGTCGAGCTCAAGAGCGGTGGAACACCGTACTCGGACCTCGCCGACGTCGACACCGGCAAGTCCAAGGTCGAGGTCACGGCGCTCGAGGCCGCGCTCATCCCGACCTCGCTCCCGGACGTGGCCGCCGCGATCATCAACAACGACTTCGTGCAGGACGCGGGTCTCACGTTCGATGACGCGATCGCGCAGGATGACCCCGAAGACGCCAGCGCCCTTCCGTACGTGAACGTCTTCGCGGCCCGCGCCGAAGACGCCGACAACGAGACGTACCGCACGCTGGTCGAGATCTTCCAGACGAACGAGGCCGTGCAGAAGGGTCTGCTCGACTCCTCCGGTGGCACCGCGGTGGCGCTGCAGACGCCGGTGGAGGATCTGGTCGCCTCACTGAAGAAGGTTCAGCAAGACGCCGCGGACAAGGAGTAGGACCGGGACCGGAGCAGCACATGTCGATCGTCACTCTGACGAACGTCTCCAAGACCTATCCGCCGCGCACCCGTGAGGGCGCCGAAGTCGTCGCCGTGGACGACGTCTCCCTCTCCATCGAGAAGGGCGACGTCTTCGGCATCATCGGCTATTCCGGGGCGGGCAAGTCCACGCTCGTGCGTCTGATCAACGCGCTCGAACCGGCCACGAGTGGCACCATCACGGTGGACGGCGTCGACATCACCGCGCTCACCGAGCGCCAGCTGCGCACGGTCCGCGGCGGGATCGGCATGATCTTCCAGCAGTTCAACCTGTTCTCCTCGCGCACGGTCAAGGCCAACATCGCCTACCCGCTCACGCTCGCCGGGTGGTCGAAGCCCGACATCGAGAAGCGCGTCGCCGAACTGCTCCGCTTCGTGGGCCTCGCCGACAAGGCCAAGGCCTACCCCGAGCAGCTCTCCGGCGGGCAGAAGCAGCGCGTCGGCATCGCCCGCGCTCTCGCCACGGGCCCCGCGATCCTGCTCGCCGACGAGGCAACCAGCGCTCTCGACCCCCAGACCACTCACGAGGTGCTCGACCTGCTCCAACGGGTCAACAGGGAGCAGGGCGTCACGATCGTCGTCATCACGCACGAGATGGATGTGATCCAGACGATCGCGACGAAGGTGGCCGTGATGGAGAACGGCCGCGTGATCGAACAGGGCGACGTGTTCGACGTCTTCTCCTCGCCGCAGAACCCGGCGTCGCAACGGTTCGTCGGGACGGTGGTGAAGGGCGTGCCCTCGCCGTCCGAGCGCTCCATCCTGCGCGAGCGGCATCAGGGGCGCCTGGTCACGTTCTCGTTCCGTGACGGCGACTCCTCACAGGCTCAGGTCTTCCTCGATCTCGCCGGTGCCGGGCTCGACTTCGAGCTCGTGTACGGAGGGATCAACGACATCCGCGGGCGCGCGTTCGGACACCTCACGCTCGCGATCCGCGGCGACGACGCCGTGATCGATCGCACCCTGGCCGAGATCGCGCAGCGCGTCGAAGTCACCGAGATCGCCGGAGAGGAGACCCGCTGATGGATCGCTTGAACGAACTGTGGCCCGAGCTGTGGAAGGCCGCGCTCGAAACGCTCTACATGACGACGTTCGCGCTCGTCCTCGGTGGCATCCTCGGCCTGGCGATCGGCGTCATCCTCTACGTCACGCGCCCCGGCGGACTCGCGCAGAACAGGCCGGTCGCGCTCATCGCCAACCTCGGGGTGAACTTCTTCCGCCCGATCCCGTTCGTCCTCTTCGTGGCGGTCGCCCAGCCGTTCGCCCGTGCGGTCGTCGGCACGGGGATCGGCACCACCGCCGGCGCGTTCATGATCGCGCTCGCCGCCGCCTTCGCGATCGGCCGCATCGTCGAGCAGCACCTCGTCTCGGTCTCGCCCGGCGTGATCGAAGCCGCCCGCTCGATGGGCGCCGGTCCGTGGCGCATCCTCTTCACCGTGGCGATCCCCGAGTCGCTCGGCCCGCTGATCCTCGGCTACACGTTCATCGTGGTCGCGCTCATCGACATGACGGCGATGGCCGGACTGATCGGCGGCGGCGGTCTCGGCGCGTTCGCCCAGATCTACGGGTTCCGGCAGTTCGAACCGGTCGTGATGTGGGTGGCGATCGTCCTGATCGTGGTGTTCGTGCACCTCGTGCAGATGCTCGGCACGCGGCTCGCGCGCAAGGTCATGCGTCGCTGACGGGAGCGCCGGTGCGAGGCGCGTGCTGCAGCGTGCGGCGTGTGCGGAAGACCCGCTCCGTGCCGGTGAGCGGATCGACGAAGCGCAGTTCGCGCGCGAGCAGCTGCAGCGGACGCTCGAAGTCGTCCGGCAGATCGTCGAGAAGGTCGGGGTAGAACCGATCGTTCAGGATGCCGATGCCGAGGGCGGCGAGATGCACACGCAGTTGGTGCATCTTGCCGCTGTGCGGGCGGAGGAGGGTGTGCACGACGCGCTCGTCGCTGTCGATGAGCTCGACGAGCGTTTCGGAGTTCGGCTCCTTCGTGTCGTCGACCTGCACGCGCACCTGACCGCGCGCCTTCACGATGTTGTTGCGGTAGACCACGGGGAATGAGGGGAGCGTCCCGCTCGCGGGGCGTGCGGACACGGCTTCGTACACCTTCTGCACCTGCCGGTTCTCGAACAGCAGCTGGTACGCGCCGCGCGTCGCCGGACGTGTCGCGAACATCAGCAGCCCGGCTGTGGCCCGATCGAGTCGATGGATGGGGGCCAGGTCGGGGTTGTCGAGCAGGTTGCGCAGTCGGACCAGCGCGGAATTCTGCAGGAACTTCCCGCCGGGGGTCGTGGGCAGGAAATGCGGCTTGTCGACGACGACGAGATGGTCGTCCTGATGCAGGATCTCGATCTCGAACGGGATCCGTGTCTCGACGGCGGGCTCGCGGTAGTACCAGACGAACTCGACGCTGCCCAGCGGCGCATCACGCGGGAGGGGAGAGCCGTCGGCACGCACGATGTCGCCGCGGTCGAAACGCTCGAGCAGTCGCTCCGGGTCGAGGTGGAAGAAGCGCTCGACCATGTAGGCGGCAGCCGTCGGCCACGGGCCGGTGAGCGGCACGTGCAGCCGCGTCGCGCCCACGCCGTCGCGGACGGGGAGGGGAGAGGGCATGCCCATCAGCGGCCTCCGGTCACGAGTCGAAGCTCAGGCTCAGTTTGCGCAGGAGTCCGGCGAGGCGCTCGCGGTCCGACCGGGAGAGAGCCTGCAGGAGATCGGCCTCCACATCGACGAGACGCGTGATGGCGGCATCCACGCGGATCCGGCCGTCGTCGGTGAGGGTCACCAGCACGCTGCGACCGTCCCCGGGGTCGGCCTCCCGGCGAACGAAGCGACGCCCGACCAGGCGGTCGATCCGGTTCGTCATCGTGCCGCTCGACACCAGCGTCTGCTGCAGGAGCTGCTTGGGGGAGAGCTGGAACGGGGCACCGGCGCGGCGCAGCGCGGACAGCACGTCCCATTCCCAGTGCTCGAGGTCGCTGCGGCGGAAGACCTCACGCCGCGCGCGGTCCAGGTGCTTCGACAGCCGGTCCATCCGCGACAGGACCTCGAGAGGGGAGAAGTCGAGGTCCGGCCGTTGCGTGTTCCACGCGCCGACGATCCGGTCGACCTCATCCACCTCGCTCATCCGCCCATTATCGCGCGTGCGGAGAGGTGAGCCCGGACGCTGCGGGCAGGTCGACCGCCATGAAGGTGCTGTGCGGGTCGAGCACGTAGGTTCCGAACGGCCCGCACACGCGGAAGCCGGCCGCGGCGTACAGCGCGCGCGCCGGCACGAAGAACTCCGCACTCCCGGTTTCGAGCGAGACCCGGCGGATGCCGCGGGCCGCGGCGTCAGCCAGGAGGAACGCGAGCATGGTGCGACCGAGACCGCGTCCGCGCAGAGCGGGGTCGGTGCGCATCGACTTGATCTCCTCGTGCCCGTCTTCGACGGCCGCCAGAGCACCGGTGGCGACGGGGCGGCCGTCGAGGCGCCCGGCGAACAAGCGCACGCCCGGGGCGAGCAGACTCTCGAACGCCAGTGCATGGCGGCTCTCCGCCGGCGCGGTGTGCTCCAGCTCGGCGTGATGGGCGACCAGGAACTCGGCGAGGTCGGGGCGTGCACCCACCACCCGTTCGATCGACATGCTCATGACACCAGCATCCCAGAGCGGTGTTTCGGAAGGATGACAGGGGGCGTGTCAGCGGATCCGGGGCCGGAGCATGGCAGACTTGACCGGTGGCGTCCTCGGGACGGCGCGGTCCGCCGTGGTGTAATGGCAGCACGACAGCCTTTGGAGCTGTGAGGTCTAGGTTCGAGTCCTGGCGGCGGAGCATGACTGGGAACAACCTCGCCATCATCGTCCTGGCCGCGGGCCAGGGCACCCGAATGAAGTCGCGCCTCCCGAAGGTGCTGCATCCGATCAGCGGACGCCCGCTCGTCGGGCACGTGCTCACCACCGCCGGACGGCTGCAGGCCGCGCACGTCGAGGTCGTCGTGCGGCACGAGCGCGACCAGGTCGTCGCCGCCCTGACCGAGGACTACCCCGGTGTGGTGTTCGTCGACCAGGACGACATCCCCGGCACCGGACGCGCTGTGCAGGTGGCCGTCGACGCTCTCCCCGCCGACTTCGACGGCGATGTGCTCGTCCTCTCCGGCGACTGCCCGCTGGCGGATGCAGAGACGCTCTCCGCCTTCCTGGCGGAGCACCGTGCCTCCGGTGCGCCGGCCACGCTGATGACCGCACTGGTCGACGACCCGACCGGCTACGGCCGCGTCGTGCGCGATGCCGACGGGGGAGTCGACCGCATCGTGGAGCAGAAGGACGCGAACGCCGAAGAGGCCGCCGTCCGCGAGATCAACGCCGGGATGTACGTGTTCCGCGCTGCGACGCTGCGGGACTACCTCCCTCGGGTCGGCGTCGACAACGCCCAGGGCGAGATGTACCTGACCGATGTCCCCGGACTGCTCCGCCGCGACGGCGATCGGGTGGCGGCCTCAGTCGTCTCCGACATCTCCGTCACCTTCGGCGTCAACGATCGCGCCCAGCTCGCCGAGGTCGGCCGTCTGCTCAATCAGCGCATCGTGCGCCGCTGGCAGCTCGAAGGCGTCACCGTGATCGACCCGGCCACGACCTGGATCGATGACGATGCGACGCTCTCGCCCGACGTCACGATCCTCCCCAACACCCAGATCCTGCGGGCTACGGCGATCGCCTCCGGCGCGGTCATCGGTCCAGACACGACTCTGGTCGACTGCGAGGTCGGCGAGGATGCGGTCGTCCGCCGCACGGACGCCACGCTCGCGGTGATCGGCGCCGAAGCGACGGTGGGCCCGTTCTCCTTCCTCCGCCCCGGCACGGTCCTGGGCGCCAAGGGCAAGATCGGCGCGTACGTCGAGACCAAGAACGCCGAGATCGGCGAAGGCAGCAAGGTGCCCCATCTCTCCTACGTGGGCGACGCCACGATCGGACGCGGCGTGAACCTCGGCGCGAGCACGATCACCGCCAACTACGACGACGTCAACAAGCACCGGACCGAGATCGGCGACGAGGTGCACACCGGGTCGCACACGGTGCTCGTGGCGCCCGTTAGGCTGGGAGCCGGTGCGAAGACCGGTGCAGGCGCCGTCGTCCGCAAGGACGTCCCCGCCGGCGCGCTGGCCATGAGCGTCGCCCCCCAGCGCAACATCGAGGGCTGGGTCGAGAAGAACAGAGCAGGCACGGGCGCGGCGGATGCTGCGTCCCGCGAGAATTCAGCGGAATAGGCGGACATGGCGCGCAAGAAGAAGACGGTCGATCTGGATCGCGACAACGGCGTGGCACCGGGGATCATCGCCAAGACCAAGAAGCGGCTCGTCGTCGCCGGTGGCCGCTCGCACCCCGAGCTCACCGCAGCCGTCGCCGAGGCGCTCGGCACCGAGATCGCGCCGGTCGAGCACCGCACGTTCGCATCGGGTGAGATCTACGCCCGCTTCGAGGTGTCGATCCGTGGAGTGGATCTCTTCCTCATCCAGACGTTCGGCGAGCCGGTCAACGAGTGGCTCATGGAGACGCTGATCATGATCGACGCGGCCAAGCGCGCGTCGGCCAAGCGCATCACCGTCGTCGCCCCCTACTATCCGTACTCGCGTCAGGACAAGAAGGGTCGCGGCCGTGAGCCGATCAGCGCCCGACTCGTCGCCGACCTGCTGAAGACCGCGGGCGCCGACCGTGTCATGAGCGTCGACCTGCACGCGGCGCAGATCCAGGGCTTCTTCGACGGTCCCGTCGACCACCTGTTCGCCAAGCCCGTGCTCCTCGACTACTTCGAGCGCACGCTGTCGCCGGCGGACCGTGAGATCCTCACCGTCGTCTCCCCGGACATGGGGCGTGTGCGCGTGGCAGACACCTGGTCCGACAGTCTCGGTGCCCCGCTCGCGATCATCCACAAGCGTCGTGATCCCAAGGTCGCCAACCAGGTCTCGGTGCATGAGATCGTCGGTGCCGTCGAGGGGCGCACGTGCCTCCTGGTCGACGACATGATCGACACCGGCGGCACGATCGTCAAGGCCGCACAGGCGCTCAAGGCGAACGGCGCTCACCGCGTCATCGTCGCTGCGACCCACGCGATCTTCAGCGACCCGGCATCCGAGCGCTTGCAGGACTCGTCCATCGACGAGGTCGTGATCACCGACACGATCCCGCTCACGGAGTCGCGCCGGTGGGAGAAGCTGACGATCCTCCCGATCGCGCCGCTGCTCGCCCGCGCGATCCACGAGGTCTTCGAAGACGGCTCGGTGACGAGCATGTTCGGCGGCGACGCGTAACGCATCGTCGTGGCACAGCCCGCGCATAGCCACGGTGCTTACGGTCGAAGAGCCGACCACCGGAGTCGACCGACGCCGAGCCGGGAGGACCACACCATGATCCGCACGACCGTACCGACCTCTGTCCGCAAGGGATCCGCGATCCTCGGGATCGCGGGGCTCTTCGTCCTCGCCGGATGCTCCGGCACTGCCGACGCCGAGCCGCCGGCAGACGGTGGGGCGACGGCCGACACCGGTTCGTCGTCGTCCTCCGGCGGCGATTCCACGGGGGACTACGCCGATGGCACCTACACGGCCGACGGTTCGTACCAGACGCCCGAGACGGTCGAGCAGATCTCCGTCACCCTGACCCTCGCGGACGGCGTCGTGACGGACGTCGAGGTCACGGGTGACCCGAAGGCGCCTGAGACCGAGCAGTACCAGGGCCAGTTCATCGCCGGAATCGCGGACGAGGTCGAGGGCGTCGCGCTCGACGAGTTGAACGTGAGTCGCGTCGCCGGTTCCTCGCTCACCAGTGGCGGGTTCAACGAGGCCGTCGCGTCGATCAAGGAGCAGGCGGCCGCCTAGGCGCCTGACGCCCATGGCGACCTGGCGCTTCGAGGCGATCGGAACGCACTGGGAGATCGAGACCGGCGATCCGCTCCCGGACGCCGAGCGCGTCGAGGTCTCGGCCGTGATCGCACGATTCGACCGCGAGTGGTCCCGCTTCCGTGATGACTCGGAGGTCATGCGGCTGGGGCGCGAGGGGGGAACGCTCGTCTCGGCCGATGCCGGTCCGATGCTCGAGGCGTACGGGCAGCTCTCCCGGGCGACCGGGGGAGCGGTGAACCCGCTCGTGGCCGACAGCCTCAGCGCGCTCGGGTACGATGCCGGGTATTCGCTCGTGGCCGGCGATCCGGTGCGCGCTCCGGGTGACTGGCAGCGACACGTGACCTGGACGCCGGGCGCGGCCACCGCATCCGTCCCCGCCCTCCTCGACGTCGGGGCACTCGGCAAGGGGCGCCTGGTCGATCTCGTGATGGGCACCCTGTCGACCGTGCCCGGCGATGTGGTGGTCGACGCCGGCGGCGACATCCGGGTCCGCGGTGCGGGGGTGCGGATCGGTCTGGAGCATCCCTACGACGCACGGAAGGCGATCGGGGTCGTCGAGGTGAAGGACCAGGCGCTGTGTGCCTCGGCCGTGAACCGGCGGGCGTGGGGGAGCGGGCTGCACCATGTCCTCGATGCCCGGACGGGCCTCCCGGTGCGCACCTGGGCGGCGACCTGGGCGCTGGCTGCGGACGCGATGACGGCGGATGCGGTCGCCACCGCGCTCTTCTTCGACGGCGGCCCCGAACTCGCCGCGGGCTGGGGTGTGGAATGGGTCCGCATGAGCACCGACGGCTCGGTGCAGCGCTCACCCGGATGCCCGGCGGAGCTGTTCCTCGTCACCGCGAAGAAGCGCCCTGCAGCGACGAATTAGGGAAGAGTGGACACCGTGATCACGTCATTCGCCGCCGCACGCCAACGGGTCCTCGCGGTGCTGGGTTCCCTGTCGATGTACCGCCTCGTGCTCTTCGCGCTCATCGCGCTCGCGGTCACGGCCTTCGTGCTGTCGCTGCTCGGGGTCATCGTCTCACCGACACCGGGGGAGATGGTGGCGTCCTTCCTGGTGCTGGCGGTCGTCATCTCCGCGGTCGACGCCGTGGCTCAGCGCATCCTCCACCTCCCGTGGCGTATCGAATCGTCGCTCGTCACCGCCCTGATCCTGCTGTTCGTGCTCCGCCCCGGCCTCGCCCCCGGCGCTCTACTGGGGCTCGCCCTCGCCGGAGCCGTCGCGAGCGTGTCGAAGTACCTGATCGCGTGGCGCGGCCGACACATCTTCAACCCCGCTGCGTTCGGTGCGGCCGTGGTCTCGATCCTGGGAGCCTTCGGAGCCTTCGAGTGGTTGGGCACCTCCTCGTCGTGGTGGGTGGGGACGCCGGTGCTGACCATCCCCGTGGCGGTGCTGGGCCTCGCGGTGCTGTGGCGCACCGAGAAGGTGCGTGTGGTGCTGGTCTTCCTGTTCGTCGCGGTGGCGACCTCGGTGGTGCGCCAGGCGGTGCAGGCCACGCAGTTCGACATCGGATTCGAACTGTCGACCGCACTGCAGTTCGCCGTGCTGCAGTCGCCCTTCCTGTTCCTCGGAGCTTTCATGCTCTCCGAGCCGCTGACCCTCCCGCCTCGGCGTCGCCAGCAGCTCGTCGTGGCCGTCGTCGTGGGAGTGCTCGCCGGCTGGCCGATCTCGGTGGCTGGTCTCTTCACCCTCGGGCAGGAGCGCGCGCTGCTCATCGGCAACCTCGTGGCCTTCGTCTTCGCCCTCCGCGGTTCGGTGCGGCTGGTGCTCGAGCGTCGTGCGTTCGTCACCCCGACCGCTCAGGAGCTCACCTTCCGGGCGAAGGGGCGGGTGCGTTTCCTCCCCGGCCAGTATCTCGAGCTCGACGTTCCGCACCGCCGTCCCGATGCCCGTGGAACCCGGCGGGAGTTCAGCATCGTGTCCGCCCCGGCTGATCTGCCGACGCTGCGCATCGCGTACAAGAACGGTGACCAGAAGCATCCCTCGAGCTACAAGCGCGCCTTGGCCGAGGCAGAGCCCGGAGCGACTTTCGCGGTCACCGGCACCTGGGGCGACTTCATCCTGCCGCGCGGAGACAGTCCGGTGCTGATGGTGGCGGCGGGCATCGGGGTGACGCCGTTCGTGTCGCAGTTGCGTCAGCTGCGGGCCACGGGGCAGCAGCGCGATGTGGTGCTCGTCTACGTGGCGTCCCAGGCCTCCGAGCTCGCGTTCCGCGACGAGCTCGGCGCGACCGGCGTGCGCACGGTCGTGTTCACCCGCGACGAGCCCACGGATCTGCCCGCGCATTGGGCCTGGGCGCAGGGAGCGCGCCTGGATGCGGAGATCCTGGAGCGCACGGTCGCCGACCTCGGCACGCGCCACGCCTTCATCTCGGGCCCGCCGCGGCTGATCGCCGACCTCGCCCCCGCGTTGCAGAAGGCTCGCAGCCTCACGACCGACGCCTTCGCGGGCTACTGACCCCCCGCCCCCGCCCCGGCCCGCCCCCCGCGTGTGGTGCATCCGTCGGGAGTTTGAACGGATGTCGGGCGATCTCCCGGTTTGGACCCGACGTCCGTGAAACCTCCCGGCAGGCGTGCGAGGCGTGTCTTCCTGCAGAACGCGAACGTGGTCGCCGTGTGTCCACAATCGGGCATTCCGGGCGTCGGAGGCGACCGCAGCGAAGGCAGGATCGTCGAATGCTCAGAGCCGCAGCAGTGACCGCCCAGCACGGCGGAGTCGTCCGAGGAACCCTTCTTCAGCGCTACGGGATCACCCGTCGGATGCGGGCCGACGAGGTGCGGGCGGGCGCACTCGTGCGGGTGAGACCGGGCGTGTTCGCCGTGCCGACCGCTGACCTGAGTATGCAGGAGGCCGCGGCTCACGGCGGGGCGCTGACCTGCACGCACGCCCTGCGGTTGCACGGCATCTGGGTGCTGTCCGCGGACGGTCCCCCGCACGTGTGGCTCGGAGGGAACGGGCGTGTTCATCACGCGGACTGCGAGTGCGTCGGGCACTACGACGCCGGGCGGGCGGGAGTCGGCCTCGCACCGTTGGAGGAGGTGCTCATCCACGTGTACCGCTGCGCTGGCGATGAGGTGTTCTTCGCCGCGCTCGAGTCCGCGTTGACGCAGCGCAAGATCTCTTCCGCCGCGCGTCAACGCATCCGCCGCCGCCTGCCCGCTCGCGCCCACTGGCTCGTCGATCTGGCGCGGTCCGACGCCGACAGCGGCCTCGAGTCGCTCCTGAGGCTCCGACTGCATCTGAGCGGCATCACGCTGGAGTGCCAGGTGCGCATCCCCACCGTCGGCAAGGTCGACTTCGTCCTCGACGGCCTTCTGATCCTCGAGGCGGATGGGAAGGGCAATCATGAGGCCCCCGGGCACCGGCATCGGGATCTGGTGAGGGATGCTGCCGCCTCGGTCCTCGGCTACGAGACACTGCGGTTCGACTACGCGCAGATCGTGCACGCGTGGCCGACCGTCGAAGCAGCGGTGATCGCGGCCATCCTCCGTATCCGGGGGCGTGACTGACCTGCGGACCATCCTTCTGCGCGTTCGTCGGGAGATCGGACGGATGTCGGGAGGAAGGGCCCGCCCCGACCTGCAACCGTCCGATCTCCCGACAAACGCAAGGGCAGGACGGGACGGGACGGGAGCCGCGCGGTCCGACGCGCCTCAGGCCTCGGAGGCCGCGCTCGCCGGCGTGGCCGGGATGCGGACCGTGAAGGTCGTGTCGCCCGGTTCGCTGGTGACGTCGATGGTGCCGTGGTGCCCTTCGACGATGGCCTTGACGATCGCGAGGCCGAGCCCGGTCCCGCCGGTCTGACGGGCTCGTGAGCTGTCACCGCGGGCGAAGCGAGCGAACAGCTCGTCGCGGATGGCGGGGTCGATGCCGGGGCCGTCGTCGTGGACCCGCAGCACCGCGTCCTCGCCGTCCTGCATGACGCTGAGCGTGACGGTCGTCCCTGCGGGGGTATGCGTGCGCGCATTCGCCAGGAGGTTGGCGACCACCTGGTGCATCCGCCCCGCGTCGCCCACGATGGTGACGGGCTCTTCGGGGACCTCGATCTGCCAGTGGTGGTCCACGGCCGTGGGACGCGCATCGGAGAGGCCTTCGAGGGCCAGCTGCGTGAGGTCCACCGTGCTGTAGACGAGCTCGCGTCCCTCATCGAGGCGCGCCAGCAGGAGCAGGTCCTCGACGAGTCGTGTCATCCGCAGCGACTGCGCCTGGATGCGCTCGAGGGAGGTCGTGGTGCTCTCGATCACCTCGGGGCGCTCAGCGCTCCGATCGGACTGATGCAGCGCGCGCAGCGACAGCTCCGAGTAGCCACGGATGGAGGCGAGCGGGGTGCGCAGCTCATGACTCGCGTCGGCGACGAAGCGTCGCATCCGCTCTTCGTTCTTCTGCCTCGAGGCGAGCGAGCTGTTCACGTGATCGAGGAGCTTGTTCAGCGATGCCCCGACGAGTCCGGTCTCGGTGCGCGGATCGGCCTCGTATGAAGGAACACGTTCCGTGATGGTCACCTCACCGCGATCGAGCTGCTGGTTCGCGACCCGGGTCGCCGTCATCGCGACGGCACGGAGTGGTCTCAGTCCCACGCGGATGGTGACCGCTGTGGTCAACGCGAGCAGGATGAGACCGCCGATCGTCGCGAGGGCGATGACGGTGAGCAGCTGGGCGAGCTGATTCTGGATCTCGTCGCGGGGGAGACCCGTGACGACGCCGACGCCGCTCGCAGTGTTCAGCGCCATGATCCGGTAGGAGCCGAGATCGGAGATCGAGACCGTGGCCACGGAGGTGCCGTTCAGCGCCGCGGCGATCTCGGCTATCTGCGTCGCGTCGAGCGGCTGCAGTGTGCCCGTGAACTCGTCGCCGGGAGTGTTCGTCACGACGACTCCGGAGGCGCCGGTGAGGGGGCTGACCACGGCCAGCAGGAGCCCCGACTGCGGCACGTTCTGCCCCGACAGGATGTTGGACGCGGTCGCGTCGCTCGGGGAGAAATTGTGCGCCCATCGCGCGACCTGGTCCGCGGAGGCGCTCAGCTTCTGATCGAGCTGATCCTCCATGGTCTTCCCCAGGGTCGCGCTCGTGATGATGGCGACGATGATGAGGATCAGCGACACGAACCCGATCACGGCCGTCATCAGCCGCGTCTGCAGGCTCATCGGCCTCCTCCGCACCGCCGCAGAGCTCACTGCGGAGCCTTGATCATGTACCCCACGCCGCGGACGGTGTGCAGCAGGGGCGTGCGTCCGGCGTCGATCTTCTTGCGCAGGTACGAGATGTACAGCTCCACCACGGAGGATTTGCCCCCGAAGTCGTAGCTCCAGACCCGGTCGAGGATCTGGGCCTTCGACAGCACACGGCGCTCGTTGCGCATCAGGTACCGCAGCAGCTCGAACTCGGTCGCGGTGAGCTCGATCTCGGTGCCGTCGCGGACGACCTCATGGCTGTCCTCATTGAGGGTGAGGTCTGCGACGCGCAGGATCGACTGCCCGTCATCGGCGGTGGCGTGACCGGTGCGGCGGATGATCGCGCGGAGACGCGCGATGACCTCCTCGAGGCTGAACGGTTTGGTGACGTAGTCGTCGCCGCCCGCCGTGAGCCCGGCGACGCGGTCGCCCACGGCATCCTTCGCGGTGAGGAACAGGACGGGGACGAGGTTCCCGGATTCGCGGAGCCGTCTCAGCACGGACATGCCGTCGAGATCCGGCATCATGATGTCGAGCACGAGCGCGTCGGGCTCGAACTCCCTGGCCACCTGCAGCGCCTCCATGCCGGAGGACGCGGTGCGCACCTCCCACCCCTCCATCCGCAGGGCCATCGCGAGCAGGTCGGTGAGCATCTGCTCGTCGTCGACGGCGAGGATCCGCAGGGGGGAGCCGTCGGGACGGCGCAGTTCGGGCAGGTCGCTGGTCATATCCCTATTCTGCGGAATCTCCTATGTGATTTCTATGGAGAGGGCTATGTGTTGCCTGAGAGCGGGAGATGTGATGTCGGCGGCGCTGACTACAGTGTCGGCATGGCCGACGACTCTGTTGCTCCTGTCCCTTCCGTCCACCGCCCCCGTACCGTCACCGAGGTCGCCGAGGTCGTGCGCCTGGCGTCCCGCGAGGCCGTACCTTTGACCGTCGTCTCGGGCGGGCACGGCCCGTGGTCGCACGGCCCTGCCGCGGGTGTCCGTCTCGAGCTCGGCGAACTGTCACAGGTCGAGGTCGACGGCTCCACCGTCCGCATCGGTGGCGGCGCGGTCTGGGGTGACGTCGCGACGGCGCTGGCCGCGCACGGTCTCGCCCTCAGCTCCGGCGACACCGCGTCGGTGGGAGTCGGCGGACTCACGCTCGGCGGAGGCATCGGATGGATGGCGCGCGCCTGGGGCCTCGCGGTCGATCAGCTCATCGGGGCTCAGGTCGTCACGGCGACGGGGGAGGTCGTCGAGGCTTCGGCGGATGCGCACCCCGATCTGTTCTGGGCTCTGCGCGGCGGCGGAGGGAACTTCGGCGTCGTCACCCGCTTCGATTTCGCAGCCCACCCGCTGCCCGGCATCGCCTTCTCGGAGAGTCGCATCGATGGCGACGAGACCGCCGTGCTGAAGGCCACCCGAGACCTGCTCCGTGACGCGCCTCGAGAACTCACGGTCACCTATATGGACGTCCCGCCGATGGATCCGAGCGCGCCGGCGGGTGCTCGTCTGAGCGCGGTGTGGGCCGCGCCGGAGCCCGACCGGCTGCGCGCCGTGATGGAACCGATCTCCGACCTCGACGGAGTGCAGACCGAAGTCACGACGCCGGCATATCGGGAGGTGCTGCTGGAGATGCCGGCCCCCGAGGGCGAGGAGCCCGCCTCGCCTCCCGGATTCATCGGGGGCAACGGTCTCTACGCCGAACTCGACGACGCGCTCATCGCGCAGCTGGTGGCCTTCCGCCGTTCGTATCCGGCATCGGTCCTGTTCCTGCGGTCCCTGGGTGGGGCCATCCGCGACGTCGCGCAGGAAGACACGGCGTTCCCCGCCCGCGCGGCGAACTGGTTCGTCCTCGCCGGCGCTTTCGACATCCCCGGCCTGATCGATGACGAGACCCGTGCCGCGATCGACGCGGACTGGAGCGTGATCGAGCGGGGGCGTCTGGCCGAGTACGGCAACTTCGCCGACACCGAGAGGCCGCAGGCCGTCTCCGGCATGTTCTCGGAACACGCCCTCTCGCGGTTGCGGGCCACGAAGGCCGCGTGGGACCCGCAGAACCTGTTCCACCGCAACCACAACATCACGGTGTGACGCACGAAGGGCCGGATACCTTGCGGTACCCGGCCCTTCGACGGCGAGCCTCAGTGCGTGTCTTCGGCTTCGATCTCCGTGCGGTCGCCCGACCACAGGGTGTGGAAGGTGCCCGGCTTGTCGATGCGCTTGTAGGTGTGCGCGCCGAAGAAGTCGCGCTGGCCCTGCACGAGGGCCGCGGGGAGGCGGTCGGCGCGGATGCCGTCGTAGTACGACAGCGACGACGAGAACGCCGGTGCGGGGATGCCCGCCTGGGCCGCAGTCACGACGACACGGCGCCATGACGCCTGGCCGCGCGCGAGCGCCTCGGCGAAGTACGGTGCGGTCATCAGCACCGGCAGATCGGGAGTCGCGGCGTAGGCATCGGCGATGCGGTTGAGGAACTGGGCGCGGATGATGCAGCCGCCACGCCAGATCTTCGAGATCGCGCCGAGGTCGATGTTCCAGCCGTACTCGGCCGCACCTGCGCGGATCTCGTCGAAGCCCTGCGAGTAGGCGACGATCTTCGACGCGTAGAGCGCCAGGCGCACGTCTTCGATGAACTGCTCGGTGTCCTCATCCGAGACCGTGAACTCCTCGTCGGGGCCGGGGAGTCCACCGGCGACGGCGCGCTGCTCGGGGTGTGAGGAGAGAGAGCGGGCGAACGTCGCTTCGGCGATGCCCGACACGGGAACGCCCAGCGACAGTGCGGTCTGCACGGTCCAGGCTCCGGTGCCCTTGGCCCCGGCCTGGTCGAGGATCACGTCGACGAGCGGCTTGCCGGTGGAAGCGTCGACCTGACGGAGCACCTCGGCGGTGATCTCGATCAGGTACGACTCCAGCTCGCCCTTGTTCCATTCCGCGAAGATCTCGGCGATCTCGGCGGGCGACTTGCCGGTGCCGCGACGGATGAGGTCGTAGGCCTCGGCGATGAGCTGCATATCGGCGTACTCGATGCCGTTGTGCACCATCTTGACGAAGTGGCCGGCACCGTCGTGTCCGATGTGCGTGACGCAGGGCTCACCCTCGGCGATCGCGGCGATCGACTTCAGGATCGGTCCGAGCGTGACCCAGGACTCGTCCGAGCCGCCGGGCATGATCGAGGGGCCGGTGAGTGCCCCTTCCTCGCCACCGGAGATGCCGGCGCCGACGAAGTTGATGCCGGTCTCGCGGACCGCCTTCTCCCGGCGGATCGTGTCGGGGAAGTAGGCGTTGCCGCCGTCGACGATGATGTCGCCGGGCTCGAAGACCTCGACCAGTGCGTCGATCACGGCATCGGTGGCG
Organism: Microbacterium aurugineum; assembly: GCF_023101205.1. NCBI lineage: Bacteria > Bacillati > Actinomycetota > Actinomycetes > Micrococcales > Microbacteriaceae > Microbacterium > Microbacterium aurugineum. The sequence continues at coordinate 1,061,018 of NZ_CP078078.1, forward strand.
CCACCGGCCTTGACCATGATGATCGCGGTGCGCGGCTTCTGCAGTGAATCGGCGAACTCCTGGTAGGTGCGGGCCGGGACGAAGCCGGCCTCCGGGTGCTCGTCGAGGAGGGCCTGGGTCTTCTCGTAGCTGCGGTTGAAGATCGCCACGGTGTTGCCCTCGCGACTGGCGAGGTTGCGGGCGAGGTTCGATCCCATGACGGCGAGTCCGACGACTCCGATGTTCGCTGATGCTTCGGGCACAGAAGGCTCCTCGATCGTGAAGAAGGGGTGGATTCAGCGTATCGCTGTACGGGCGCTCTGCGCTCACCTGTGTCACGGTGCGAGACGTCTACGCTGGAGGCGAGATCGTGGTGCGTGCGCGGGAGGCTCTCAACTGGCCGCCGACGCCGCCGAGGAAAGGACCAGCGTGACGGGGATCGAGAAAGAGCTGCGCGCGGTCGTGGCGGTGCCGCTGCCGGAGGACCTGTGCCGACTGATCGAGGAGATCGAGCCCCGCGTCGAAGTGATCAGCGATCACGCACTCCTGCCGCCGATGCGCGGTCCCGCCGACTGGTCCGGAGATCCGGAGTACACGCGCACGCCGAGCCAGCAGCAGGCGTTCGACGAGCTGGTCGATTCCGCCGATGCGCTCTTCGGAATCCCCGACGTCGACGCCGAGGCACTGGCGAGGACCGTGACGGCGAACACGCGCCTGCGCTGGGTCATGACGACTGCCGCGGGCGGCGGTGCCACCGTGAAGGCCGCCGGTCTCGACCGGGACGCGCTCGATCGCGTCGTCTTCACCACGAGCGCCGGCGTGCACGGTGGCCCGCTCGCGGAGTTCGCGGTGTTCGGCGTGATGGCCGGAGCGAAGAACCTTCCGCGACTTCTCGCCGATCAGGGGACGCGCACCTGGCCGGACCGCTGGGAGATGCGTCAGCTCGACGAGATGATCGTGCTGGTGGTCGGGCTCGGCGGCATCGGTGCGGAGTGCGCGCGGCGCTTCCACGGGCTCGGCGCGCGGGTCTGGGGGACGACACGGTCCGGTGAGCCGGTGGCGGGCGTGGATCGCCTGGTGCGGATGGAGGAACTGACCGAAGCGGTGGCCCAGGTGGACGCGATCGTCGTCACGCTCCCGGGAACCGCTCAGACCCACCATCTGATCGGTGCCGAGGTGATCACCTCCGTGAAGCCGGGGGCGATCATCGCCAACGTCGGGCGCGGCTCCGTCATCGACGAGGACGCACTGCTCGGAGCCCTCGACGACGGTCGCATCGCCTTCGCCGCCCTCGACGTCTTCGAGCAGGAGCCGCTGGACCAGACGTCTGCGCTGTGGACGCACCCGAACGTGCTCGTGAGCCCGCACACCGCGGCCCTCAGCGCGAAAGAAGAGGAGCGGATCGCGCGACGCTTCGCGGAGAACGCCGGGCGCCTGCTCGACGGCCGACCGCTGAGGTCGGTGGTCGACACGGAGGAGTTCTATTGAGCGGGAGCCTGCGCATCGTCGTGATGGGCCCCAGTGGCTCGGGGAAGTCGACGGTGGGCGCGTTCCTCGCTCAGACGGTCGGCGCACGGTTCGTCGATGGCGACGATCTGCATCCGGAGGCGAACGTCCGCAAGATGGCGGCGGGAATCGCGCTGGATGACAATGACCGTCTGCCGTGGCTTCGCCTCGTCGGCGAGACACTGCGTGGCGAGGAGCGGATCGTCGTCGCGTGCTCGGCCCTCCGGCGCACCTATCGAGACCTCATCAGAGACGAGGCGCCCGATGCTTTCTTCGCGGAGCTCACGATCGCACGCGCGGTGCTCGAGGAGCGCATGCGCCTGCGTACCGACCACTTCATGCCCGCGGCGCTCCTGGACTCCCAGCTCGAGGCGCTCGAATCCCTTGAAGCCGATGAGGGTGGCATCCGCGTCGATGAGTCTGCGGATGTGCGTACGGCTTCCGCCGCCATCGCCGCAGCCGTGCAGAGGGAAGAAGGGCCTGCGCCCCGCGATCAGTCCTTGCGGTAGCTCGAACGTCCCATGGCGAAGAGGGCGCCGAAGCTGCCCACGACGGCGCACACGGTCATGGCGCCGATCAGCCAGAGGAGTGCGTGCGAAAGGAAGGCGCCGTCGAGCATGGGGTTCTCCGTGTTCTGCAGAAAAGGACCGGTGTCCTCAGCCTATCGGGTCATCCGGTACCATTGAGGCTGTACCTCGGCGAGGGATGCTTCTGCGCGTGCGCGATCATCCGTTATCGACGCGGCGAAGCAAGCCCGGTGGCTTTCCTCCTGCGTCAGCGAGTTCGAATATCCAAGACCACCGCGCGGCGCCTTCGCTGCGTGTCCCGAAGGAGAACCCCATGTCTGAAGACACCAAGGTCCAGGCCGAGCTCCGCGAGAGCTTCGGCAAGGGCTTCGCCCGCCGCCTCCGCGCCGCCGGCAAGATCCCCGCCGTCATCTACGGTCACGGCACCGAGCCCGTGCACGTCGCCCTTCCCGGCCACCAGGTCTCGCTCATCATCCGTCGCGCCAACGCGCTGCTGGAGCTCGACATCGAGGGCAAGAGCCAGCTCACCTTGGTCAAGGACGTCCAGCGCGACCCGGTGCACCAGATCATCGAGCACATCGACCTGCTCGTCGTGAAGAAGGGCGAGAAGGTCGCGATCGACGTTCCGATCATCGTCACGGGTGAGTCGGCTGCCGGCACCATCGTCAACCTCGACGCGACCACGCTGTCGATCGAGGCCGAGGCCACGCACATCCCGCAGAACATCGAGGTCTCGGTCGAGGGCCTGGAAGAGGGCGCGCACATCACCGCCGCCGACGTGAAGCTTCCCAAGGGCTCCACGCTGCTCTCCGACCCCGAGGTCCTCGTGGTCGCCGTCTCCGTTCCCGCGGCTCCGTCCGAGGACGAGTCCGCGGAGGAGACCGACGCTGCCGAGGAGACCGAAGAGGCCGCCGCGGAGTGATCTCCGACTGATTCATCACAGAGGGGACGCGATCCGATCGCGTCCCCTCTGTCGTATCCTGACCCGGGGCCCGCACCCGGGTATCGAGAGGACGAGGACATGGCATCCACCTGGCTCGTGGTCGGACTCGGCAATCCCGGGCCGCGATACGAGACGACCCGGCACAACATCGGCCAGATGGTCGTGGACGAGCTCGCGGCGCGGCGCGGCGAGACCTTCCGCGAGCACAAGGGCGGAGCGCGGGTCGTCGAGACCTGGCTGCGCCCCGGTGCGGACAAGCTGGTGCTCGCCAAGCCGAACACCTTCATGAACGTCTCGGGCACGCCGGTGGCCGCGTTGGTGCGGTTCTACTCCGTTCCCCCCGAGCAGGTCGTCGTGGTGCACGATGAACTCGACATCCCCTTCGACACGGTGAAGCTCAAGACCGGGGGCGGGCATGGCGGACACAACGGCGTTCGCGATGTGGCGCGCGCTCTGGGCACCGCCGACTTCCCGCGCGTGCGAGTGGGCATCGGGCGCCCGGTCGGGCGTCAGGATCCCGCGGACTGGGTGCTGGCGCCGTTCGGGAAGGACGAGCGGCCGAACCTGCCGATCCTCATCGCGGACGCCGCTGACGCGGTCGAACTGCTCGTGGGCGAAGGTCTGCTCGCGGCGCAGCAGAAGCACCACGCGCCGCGCTGACACGTTCAGACCGCGCGGAGGTCCGGGTCAGGACGTATACGTGGTGAAGCCTGCAGCGCTCCCGGCCGCGAGGGCCGTGACCAGCACGATGAAGAACAGGACCACGCCCACCACGGCGACCACGAGGGCCGCGATTCCGGCGCCCCTGCCCTTCTTCTTGGCGATCGCGATGATGCCGAGCACGATCGCGGCGATGCCCAGGATCGTTCCGAGCCAGAAGGACAGCTCGGCCCACAGCACCTGATCCCGGGCGGGGGACAGCAGGCTGAGATCGTCGGACGTCGTGGTCGTGACGCCTTGCGGAAGGACGCGTCCGATCTCGAAGGCGCTGATCCCCACCAGGATCGCGGGCACGACCGCGGCGACGAGCGAGAGGACCAGGGCGACGACGCCGAGGACGGCGGACGGGCGCGGCGCGGTCGCGGGGACGGCGTACGTCCCCGCGGGTGCGGCATAGCCTCCGACGGGCACCTGGTAGGCCCCAGGAGGCGCTGCCGGATACCCGGAAGGCGCCGGATACCCGGAAGGCGCCGGATATGCGGACGGTGCCGGGGACGCGGCGGGAGCCGGGTACGCGGGCGGTACCGGAGGTGGCAGCTGTGGATCAGTCACGACCCCATCCTAGGCGCGGCTCAGACCCGACGGAGCAGCCCCACGCGGTCATAGACGTCCGACAGGGTGGCATCGGCGACGGCATCGGCGCGGCTGGCGTTCTCCGCCAGGATGCGGTCGAGTTCCGCCGGATCGTCGAGCAGTTCGAGGGCCCGCGCGCGCACCGGCTCGAACTCCTCGACGACGACGTCGGCGAGGCCCTTCTTGAAGTCTCCGTAGCCGCGACCGGCGTACTCGTCTTCGATCGATGCGACCTGACGCCCGCTGAGTGCGGCATAGATCGTGAGCAGGTTCGAGACGCCCGGCTTGTTCTCCCGGTCGAAGCGCACGGAGCCCTCGTTGTCGGTGACCGCACGCATGATCTTCTTCGCCGATTTCGCGGGGTCGTCGAGCATCCACAGCACACCGGCATCGCTCTCCGCCGACTTCGACATCTTCGCCGTCGGATTCTGCAGATCGTAGATGCGGGCCGTCTCCTTCTGGATGACCGGCATCGGCACCGTGAACGTCGCGCCGAAGCGGGAGTTGAAGCGCTCGGCCAGATCGCGCGTGAGCTCGACGTGCTGCTTCTGGTCGTCGCCGACCGGAACGACGTCGGTCTGGTAGAGCAGGATGTCGGCTGCCATCAGCACCGGGTACGTGAAGAGCCCGACGCTCGTCGCATCGGCGCCGTAGCGGGTCGACTTGTCCTTGAACTGGGTCATCCGGCCGGCCTCGCCGAAACCGGTGATCGTGCTGAGGATCCAGGCGAGCTCGGCGTGGGCGCGCACGTGCGACTGCACATACAGGGTGGACAGCGAGGGCTCGATGCCTGCCGCGATGTACTGTGCAGCCGTGCGGCGCGTCTTCTCGCGGAGCTCGGCCGGGTCCTGGGCGACCGTGAGGGCGTGCAGGTCGACCACCGAGAAGTAGGCGTCGTAGGAGTTCTGCAGATCTCGCCACTGGAGCAGCGCGCCGATGTAGTTGCCGATCTGGAGGGAGTCGGCGGAGGGCTGCATTCCGGAGTAAAGGCGAGGTTTCGTCACAGGATCAATCCTATGGGGTGCGCGCCCTGCGCCTACGATGGCCGCATGGCCTCCCCTTCTCCTCCCGCGCGGTCGACAGGAAGAAGTGTCGCGCCTTTCGCGGCGGCGAATGCGCGAGGCGCGGCGTTTCTCGAGGCGTTGGGGGAGGACGCGCAGCGGCTCCATCCCGAGCTCCTCGCGCAGATGAGGGTCGAAGCGGCTCACGACAGCGCGGAGGGCCTGTTCGAGGTCGCGGGGAGCAGGTTCGGACGCCTTGCCGGTCTCGCCTCGCCGGTGGTCGGGCCGGGGTTGCTCGTGACACGGTTCGCCCGCGACGTGCCGTTCCGCATCGAGACGGTGTCAGGGCGGTCGCACGGCGGACGCGCAACGCTCGACACCGTCCGCGAGTTCCGTTTCCCCGGCGCGACACAGCACGTCGTGGATCGGCTCTTCGCGACCGGGCGTCCCGGCATCGTGCAGAACGCCTTGGGGGCCCGCGGCCGCGTGCAGATGCTCGAGCAGTGCTCGGTCACGGGCGACGGCGCACTGCGCATGAACACGCGCGCCGTCGCACTACGGGTGGGAGGACACCGGATCGCACTTCGCGGAATCCTGCGGATCGATGTCGAACTCGTCGACGGGTGGGACGAGGCTCACCGTCGACGCACGATCGACATGCGCGCGACGAGCCCCGTTCTCGGCACGGTCCTGGAGTATCACGGGTGGTACCGCTACGCAGGCGGTACCGCGTCAGGCTCGGATCAGTAGCGGTAGTCGACCACGACGGGCGCGTGGTCGCTCCACCGCTGGTCGTAGGCTGCGGCGCGCGCGACGTGGTAGGTCTCGACCCGCTCCGCGAGCGCCGGCGTCGCCAGGTGGTAGTCGATGCGCCACCCGGAGTCGTTGTCGAACGCCTGTCCGCGCATGGACCACCAGGTGTACGGGCCGTCGACCTCGCCGTGGAACTTCCGTCCGACGTCGACCCAGCCGAGACCCGGGCCCACGGTGCCGTCGACGCCGGTGACCTCGGTTCCCGCCTCACCGAGGAATCGGTCGAAGTAGGCGCGCTCCCGGGGGAGGAATCCGGCCTTCTTGCGGTTGCCGCGCCAGTTCTTGATGTCGAGCTCACGGTGTCCGACGTTGAGGTCTCCCGTCACGAGCGCGAGTGCTCCGTCGGTGCCGAGCTCACCGAGCCGGGTGCCGAAGGCATCGAGGAACTTCCACTTCTCCTCCTGCTTGGGGGTGTCGGCCTCGCCCGAATGGACGTACGCGCTGACCACCGTGAGCGGACGGTCGCCGATCAGGAAGTCGGCTTCGATCCAGCGGCCCTTGGAGTCGAAATCCTCCGGGCCGAACGCGGTGCGCGAAGCCACAGCCGGAACGCGGCTCGCGATCGCGACCCCGGCACGGCCCTTCGCCGTCGCCTCGTCGTGCACGAACGACCAGCCGGGGAGAGCGGCTTCGATGTGCTCGTCTTGTCCGCGGACCTCCTGGAGCGTGAGGATGTCGACACCGGCGTCGTCCAGCCACCCGCTCATCCCGTTGCGAGCCGCCGCTCGGATCCCGTTGACATTGACCGTGGCGATACGCAGATGAGGCATGCTCCCAGCCTAACGAGAGCCGCCGACATCCCTTCCCGACCGGTTCAGCTCCGCCAGCAGACGCTGCGCGAGCGGCGTCGTCGCTGCCGCGGGTGGGGGAGGGGACGCTTCGAGGTCGGCGAGTTCCTCCTCGGCGTCGCGCACGGCCCGATTCGCCACCCAGGCGCGGTACCAGGGCGCCTGGGTGCGGGCCGCGTGCGCTTCCCGCACCCGGATGCGCGCCGCCGTCAGCAGGGTCTGATACTCCGCGATCCGACGTTCGGCCTCGGTCTCCTGCAGGAGGGGGAGATCGTGGTCCTGCGCGGAGACCGCGATCCAGGAGGAGGCCACCAGCATGACGACCCCGTTCACGCGGAACCACAGCAGCAGACCGATGAAGATGGCGAACGTGGCCAGCAGCGGATTGGAGGGCGTGTAGCTCAGCAGGAATCCCGCCCCGTACTGGAGGATGGTCATCGCGCCACCGCCGAGGAGAGCCCCCGGCCAGATCGTGCGCCAGCGCAGCGACGTTCCGGTCAGGAAACGCACCATCGCCGCCAGCGCGGATGACATGAGCGCGAAGGACACGATGACCGTGCCGATGCGGATGCCGAGGTTGAGGCCGTCCGATCCGGAGTCCCAGCCGAGGAGGCTGAGCAGCCAGCTCAGCACCGCGGCGCTGGCCGAGCTGAGGAGCGAGCCGACGATCAGGGAGATGCCGAAGATCAGCGCAGCCAGCAGGTCGCGCGCCTTCAGGATCACGTAGCTGCGGCGGTCCGGTGGTAGCCCGAAGATGTCCCTGGTCGCGCGGCGGGAGAAGGTCACCCAGCCGATCGCCGTCCAGATCACGGTGCCGAGGGCGATCAGACCCGTGATGCTCAGCACTCCGGTGGTGCTCGCCGCGATCTCCTGCACCTGCTCGGGGGTGACGACACCGCCCTGTCCCTCGGGGAGGATCAGGTTCGGGATGTAGCTGTTGATCATGGCGATCAGGCCGTTGACCGCGTCCTCGCTGCCGCCGAGCCAGAGGCCGGCGATCGCGAAGGCGAGATAGATCGCCGCGAAGATGGCGAACAGCGCCTGGTAGCTCACGCCCGCCGCGAGGAGGAAGCCGTTGTGCTGCAGGAAGTGGCGCCAGACCCGCACGGGGAAGAGCGCGAGCGTGCGCTGGGTCAGCGCAGTGGCGCGTTCGACGGCCGCATCGAGGCGACCGGGCTCGGACGCGGCGTCAACGGGTTCAGACACATCCCCACCCTATCCAAGCGTGTGGGGCGGGAGAGAGGCGCTGACGCGAGAACAGGCAGTCCCCGGAAGGGAACCGCCTGTTCTCGAAGGAGTCTGAATCAGCGCGTCAGGGCTGCCCGCGGAGGATCGCCTGCTTGACCTCGGCGATCGCCTTGGTGACCTCGATGCCGCGGGGGCACGCCTCGGAGCAGTTGAAGGTCGTGCGGCAGCGCCAGACGCCCTCCTTGTCGTTGAGGATGTCGAGGCGCACAGCGGCGTTGTCATCGCGCGAGTCGAAGATGAACCGGTGGGCGTTCACGATCGCTGCGGGGCCGAAGTACTGCCCGTCGGTCCAGAACACGGGGCACGACGAGGTGCACGCGGCGCACAGGATGCACTTGGTGGTGTCGTCGAAGATCTCGCGATCGGCGATGGACTGGACGCGCTCCTTGCCCTTCTCCGGCACCGAGCTGGCGACCAGGAACGGCTGGACCTCGCGGTACGACGCGAAGAACGGCTCCATGTCGACGACGAGGTCCTTCTCCAGCGGCAGACCCTTGATGGCCTCGACGTAGATCGGCTTCGAGATGTCGAGGTCCTTGATCAGCGTCTTGCAGGCGAGGCGGTTGCGGCCGTTGATGCGCATGGCGTCGGAGCCGCAGATGCCGTGCGCGCAGGAGCGGCGGAAGGTCAGCGAACCGTCGACCTCCCACTTGATCTTGTGCAGGGCGTCGAGCACGCGGTCGGTGGAGTACAGCTCCACGTCGTAGTCGACCCAGTGCGGCTCGGCGTCGACCTCAGGGTCGAACCTGCGGATGTTGAAGGTGACGATGAAGGACTGGATGGCCGTCTCTTCGGTCGTGTCGGCAGGTGCTTCTGCGATGGCAGTCGACATGCTCAGTACTTCCTCTCCATCGGCGGGTAGTTGAACTCGCCCTGCTCGTTCTTCGTGAACACCACCGGCTTCCAGTCGAGCTTGATGTGATCGCTCGGCGTGGAGGAGTGCGGGTCGCCGGTCAGGTACGCCATGGTGTGCTTCATGTACTTGTCGTCGTTGCGCTTCGGGAAGTCGTCGCGCATGTGGCCGCCGCGGCTCTCCTCGCGGTTCTGCGCGGCGTAGACGACGACCTCGGCGATGTCGAGCAGGAAGCCGAGCTCCACGGCCTCGAGGAGGTCGGTGTTGAAGCGCTTGCCCTTGTCGTCGACGTGCACGTTCTTGTACCGCTCGCGCAGCTCGGCGATGACGCCGAGCACGTGCTGGAGGGACTCGTGCGTGCGGAAGACCTGCGCGCCCTTGTCCATCTCGTCCTGGAGCGTCTTGCGGAGCACGGCGATGCGCTCGGTGCCCTGGTTGTTGCGCAGATCCTCGAGCATGCCCGAGACGAATCCCGCGGGGTTCTCGGGGAGCGGCACGAACTCGGCGGTCTTGACGTACTCGACCGCGTTGCGACCCGCACGCTTGCCGAACACGTTGATGTCGAGCAGCGAGTTGGTGCCGAGGCGGTTGGCGCCGTGCACCGAGACGCACGCGCATTCGCCGGCCGCGTAGAGACCGGGGACGACGGTGGTGTTGTCCGCGAGGACCTCGCCGTCGTTGTTCGTCGGGATGCCGCCCATGGCGTAGTGCGCGGTCGGCATGACGGGCACGGGCTCGACGACCGGGTCGACGCCCAGATAGGTGCGCGCGAACTCGGTGATGTCGGGCAGCTTGGTCTCGAGGACCTCGGCGCCCAGGTGCGTGCAGTCGAGCAGCACGTAGTCCTTGTGGGGGCCGGCGCCACGGCCGTCGAGGACCTCCTGCACCATGCAGCGCGCGACGATGTCACGAGGAGCGAGGTCCTTGATGGTGGGGGCGTAGCGCTCCATGAAGCGCTCGCCCGAGGCGTTGCGCAGGATCGCGCCCTCTCCTCGTGCGCCCTCGGTGAGGAGGATGCCGAGGCCGGCGAGACCGGTCGGGTGGAACTGGAAGAACTCGAGGTCCTCGAGGGGGAGGCCCTTGCGCCAGACGATGCCGACGCCGTCGCCCGTGAGGGTGTGCGCGTTGGACGTCGTCTTGAAGATCTTGCCGAACCCTCCGGTCGCGAAGATGACGGCCTTGGCCTGGAACACGTGCAGTTCGCCGGTCGCGAGGTCGTAGGAGACGACTCCCGCGACCTGGGTGTTCCCGTCGGCGTCCTTCACCGTCAGCAGGTCGAGGACATAGAACTCGTTGAAGAAGTTGATGCCGAGCTTGACGCAGTTCTGGAACAGCGTCTGCAGGATCATGTGGCCCGTGCGGTCTGCGGCGTAGCAGGCGCGGCGGACCGGGGTCTTGCCGTGCTCGGCCGTGTGTCCGCCGAAGCGTCGCTGGTCGATCTTGCCCTCGGGCGTGCGGTTGAAGGGGAGACCCATGTTCTCGAGGTCGATGACCGCGTCGATGGCCTCCTTCGCGAGGATCTCCGCGGCATCCTGGTCGACGAGGTAGTCGCCGCCCTTGACGGTGTCGAAGGTGTGCCACTCCCAGGAGTCCTCTTCGACGTTGGCGAGCGCCGCGGCCATACCGCCCTGCGCCGCACCGGTGTGCGAACGCGTGGGGTACAGCTTGGAGATCACCGCGGTCTTCGCGCCGGGTCCGGCCTCGATGGCCGCACGCATCCCGGCGCCGCCGGCGCCGACGATCACGATGTCGAACTGGTGGTAGTGCACGCCGTCACGGACGACGGAATCCTGCGTCTCGGTAGTCACTTCTTCTTAGCCTTCTTCTCAGTTCCCGACCAGTGCGGCGCACTCGGACCACAGGACGCTGTCCTCGGTCACTCCCAGGCACGGGTCGAACGTGAAGACCACGAGCGTGCCGAGGATGATGAGCAGACCTGCGGCGAGGCCGAGCGCCCAGGTGAGCGCCTTACGAGCGGTGGTGTTCGTGACGTAGTCGTTCACGATCGTGCGCATGCCGTTCGCGCCGTGGATGAGCGCGAGCCACAGCATCAGGACGTCCCACCACTGCCAGAACGGCGTGGCGAACTTGCCGGCGATGAACGCGAAATCGAGGGCGTGGATGCCCTCGCCGAGCATGAGGTTGACGAAGAGGTGGCCGAAGATCAGGACGACGAGCACGATGCCCGACGCGCGCATGAAGACCCAGCCCCACTTCTCGAGGTTCACTCCGCGGCGACGGCGCACCGGGGCGGCGACGGTCTGTGCAGACATCAGTGTCCTCCTCCGAACCCGGCGAATGCGAGCATCAGGTGGCGGGGCACGAAGCCGGCCATGATGATGCCCCACACCAGCAGCACGCCCCAGAAGAGCTGGCGCTGGTACTTCGCACCCTTCGACCAGAAGTCGACGGCGATGATGCGCAGCCCGTTCATGGCGTGGAAGACGATGCCCGCCACGAGCACGACCTCACCGAGCGCCATGATGGGGTTCTTGTACGTGCCGATGACGGCGTTGTACGCCTCCGGCGACACCCTGATGAGTGCCGTGTCGAGCACGTGCACCAAAAGGAAGAAGAAGATGGCGACTCCGGTGATGCGGTGAAGCACCCACGACCACATGCCTTCGCGTCCCCGATAGAGGGTGCCGCGGGGGGTCTTTGACGTGGTTTCCGAAATCGACGGTGTCAAGCGCGCGCTCGTGGACACGGTCGTCCTCCCTGATCGATGTGCGTCGGTCGCGTGCGCTGCTCTCGTTCAAGTGTGTGCTCGTCGAAGTGGCAGGCACGCCCGATCGCTGTCCATCCTATTCCTGTCCGAACACGGGGAGCGACGAAGGCGAGCCTAAGTGTCCGCAACGGCTCAGGAGGCCGCGGGTACCCTGGCAGGGTGAGCGAGACCATCGAGGATTTCTATGCGGTCATTCCCGCCGGCGGCATCGGCAGTCGGCTGTGGCCGCTTTCCCGCGCGGATGCGCCGAAGTTCCTGCACGACCTGACGGGATCCGGGCACTCCCTGCTCCGCGACACCTGGGATCGCCTGGAGCCGCTCACCGGGCCGGACCGGATCGCCGTCGTCACCGGACGCGCCCATCGCGCTGCGGTCGAGGCGGAGCTGCCGGGCATCGCCGATCTGAACGTGTTCCTGGAGTCGGAGCCGCGGGAGTCGGCGGCGGCGATCGGACTGGCTGCCGCGATCCTGCATCGCCGCGAGCCCGACGTGATCGTCGGGTCGTTCAGCGCGGATCATGTGATCCGCAGCACCCGGGTGTTCGAGTTCGCCGTCCGCGACGCCGTCGAGGTCGCCCGCGAAGGCTACATCTGCACGATCGGCATCACCCCGACGGAACCCGCGATCGGCTTCGGCTACATCAAGAAGGGCCCGGAGCTCGTGGTCGAGGGTGCCAGGGAGGCCGCGCTCGTGGAGAGCTTCGTCGAGAAGCCCGACCTGGACACGGCGAAGGCGTACCTCGCGGACAGGGGCTACCTCTGGAACGCCGGCATGTTCATCGCGAAGGCGAGCGTGCTGCTCGACGAGATCGCGGCGAACGAGCCGGAACTGCATGCCGGACTGCTCGAACTCGCCGAAGCCTGGGACGATCGCGATCGGCGCGGACCCGCGGTGGATCGAATCTGGCCGCGCCTCAAGAAGATCGCGATCGATTACGCCGTCGCCGAGCCGGCCGCTCGCCGAGGACACCTCGCGGTCGTCCCCGGGCACTTCGACTGGGACGACGTCGGCGACTTCGCCTCGCTGACCAAGCTCATCAACAACGGACGCAAGAACGACCTCGCCGTCCTGGGGCCGAACGCACGTGTGCTCACCGACGGGGCGAGCGGGATCCTGGTCAGTCAGACGTCGCGGGTGATCAGCCTGGTGGGTGTCCAGGACATCGTCGTGGTCGACACCCCCGACGCCTTGCTCGTCACCACGGTCGAGCATGCCCAGCGGGTGAAGGGCGTCGTCGAGTCACTCAAGCTCACCGGCCGGGGGGACGTGCTCTGAGGCGTGCGCCGATGAGCACGATCCCACGCTCATCCGGTGGGTTGATTTCAGCTTTGTAACCTTTGGCCAGCACATGCGGGGCGAGCGTGTGCAAAAGCTGAAACAGTAGGTAACTTTGATCGATCCGCGATGGCCGCGGGTTCGTTGAGGGAGGCATCAGTTGACCATCTCCACCACCAAGAAGCTGCTCGGCGCGACGGTCGCCGCGGGCGTCATCTTCGCACTCGCCGGCTGCGGCCAGGCCCCGACCGACAGCGGGTCGGGTTCCGAGAAGCCGGTTGACTCCGACTTCCTCCCGTGCCTCATCTCCGACGCCGGCGGATGGAACGACAAGTCGTTCAACCAGTCCGCGAAGGAAGGCATGGACGCCGCCGCCGAAGAGCTGGACATCAAGCCGCTCGAGTTCGAGTCGGCGAACGACAACGACTACGCGCCCAACCTCGAGACCGCGGTCTCCGAGGGCTGCTCGCTCATCGTCTCGGTCGGCTTCAAGCTGTCGGCTGCGACCGTCGAGTCCGCCCTCGCGAACCCCGAGATCGACTACGCGATCATCGACGACTGGGCCGACAACGACTTCGACGGCAACGTCGATGCCCCGAACATCAAGCCGCTGGTCTTCGACACGGCTCAGGCCGCCTACCTCGGTGGCTACGCCTCGGCCGCCTGGTCTGCGCAGAGCGGCGTGAACAAGGTCGGCACCTTCGGCGGGATGCAGATCCCGTCCGTCGCCGTGTTCATGGACGGCTACCAGCTCGGTGTCGAGAAGTACAACGAGGACAAGTCCGCTTCGGTCCAGGTCTTCGGTTGGGACGCCGCGACGCAGAAGGGCTCGTTCACGGGCGGCTTCGACGCGAACGACACGGCCAAGCAGACCGCTCAGGGCGTGCTCGACCAGGGCGTCGACGTGATCCTGCCCGTCGGTGGCCCGGTCTACCAGAGCGCGGCAGCGGCGATCGCCGACAGCGGCAAGGACACGCTGATGCTCGGTGTCGACAGCGACCTGGCCGTGGCTGACCCGAGCGTCGCCGACATCACGCTGGTCTCGATCATGAAGGCGATCGACGTCGCCGTGAAGGACGCGACCATCGCGGCCGCCGCCGGCGACTTCGACCCGGCCCCGTACGTGGGAACGCTCGAGAACGAGGGCGTGAAGCTCTCCGGCTTCGGTGACTTCGAGTCCCAGCTGCCCGACGGGCTCCTCGACGAGCTCGCCGAGCTGCAGAAGCAGATCATCGCGGGCGACATCACGGTGGAGTCCGAGAACTCCCCGTAAGTCGTCGCAGGTCCAGCACGGGGCGAGTGGTGAGCAGGCTGCCACTCGCCCCGTGCCGTGGACGGACGATGATTCTCCTGGATGACTCTTCTGGATAAGGTGCAGATATGAAGCTCGAACTTCGCGGCATCACCAAGCGATTCGGCAGCCTCGTGGCGAACGACCACATCGACCTGGTGGTCGAACCCGGCGAGATCCACGCGCTGCTCGGCGAGAACGGCGCGGGCAAGTCCACGCTCATGAACGTCCTCTACGGCCTGTATCAGGCGGATGAGGGCGAGATCCTCCTCGATGACGAGGTGCAGCGCTTCCGCGGACCCGGTGACGCGATGGCGGCGGGGATCGGCATGGTCCACCAGCACTTCATGCTCGTTCCCGTCTTCACGGTCGCCGAGAACGTCATGCTCGGCCACGAGCAGACCAAAGCGCTCGGCACGCTCGACATCGCGAAGGCGCGAGAGCACGTGCGGTCGGTCGCGGCCCGCTTCGGATTCGACATCGACCCGGACGCGCTCGTGGGTGACCTCCCCGTCGGAGTGCAGCAGCGCGTCGAGATCATCAAGGCGCTCTCGCGCGATGCGAAGGTGCTCGTGTTCGACGAGCCGACCGCCGTGCTGACGCCGCAGGAGACCGACGAGCTGATGAACATCATGCGTCAGTTGCGCGACGAGGGCACGGCGATCGTGTTCATCACGCACAAGCTGCGCGAGGTGCGCGAGGTCGCCGACAAGATCACCATCGTCCGGCTCGGACGCGTCGTGGGTGAGGCATCGCCCACCGCGACGAACGCCGAACTCGCCTCCCTCATGGTGGGCAGGGCCGTCGAGCTCACGGTCCAGAAGGATCCGCCGCGCCTCGGCGAAGGAGGTCTCGAGGTCTCGGGACTGCGCATCCTCACGCCCACCGGCGCGATCGTCGTCGACGGCATCGATTTCTCCGTCCGCCCGGGCGAGGTCCTCGCGATCGCGGGTGTCCAGGGCAACGGCCAGACGGAACTGGTGGAGGCCATCGTCGGCCTCGCCGCCCGCGTGGAAGGCAGCATCTCCCTCGACGGCAAGGAACTCGTCGGCCGGAGCGTGCGTGCGATCCTCGACGCGGGGGTCGGGTTCGTGCCGGAGGACCGCACGGAGGACGGCCTGGTCGCCGGCTTCTCCGTCGCTGAGAACCTCATCCTGGACCGCTCGGACGATCCGGCGTTCAGTCGCGCGGGCACACTCCGCCGCGCCGCGCTCGACGAGTTCGCCCGTGCGCGCATCACCGAGTACGACATCCGCACCCAGGGGCCCGAGACGGCGGCAGGCACGTTGTCGGGCGGAAACCAGCAGAAGGTCGTCATCGCCCGTGAGATGAGTCGCGACCTGCGGCTGCTCGTCGCCGCGCAGCCGACCCGCGGTGTCGACGTCGGGTCGATCGAATTCATCCACAAACGGATCATCGAGACGCGGGATGCCAGCATTCCGGTGATCGTCGTCTCCACGGAGCTCGACGAGGTCGCGGCTCTGGCCGACCGGATCGCGGTCATGTACCGCGGCACGATCGTCGGCATCGTCCCCGGCGACACGCCCCGGGAGACGCTCGGACTCATGATGGCCGGAGCGGCCGAAGGGGAGGTGGCCGCGTGAGCGGAGCGACACCCGGCGCAGGAGATGTGACCAAGGGCATCCCGCCGCAGGAGCTCGCGACGAGCACCGGCACGGTTCCGCGCGACCCGTCCGACGTGCCCCCGCCTCCGCGCGGCAACGTCATCCTCAAGGAGATCCTCCGCGGCAACGCCGTGACGACGATCCTCGCGATCGTGCTGGCGCTCATCGTCGGCGGCATCCTCATCGCCGTCAC
The DNA here is from genome assembly GCF_023101205.1 of Microbacterium aurugineum. Classification (NCBI taxonomy): domain Bacteria; kingdom Bacillati; phylum Actinomycetota; class Actinomycetes; order Micrococcales; family Microbacteriaceae; genus Microbacterium; species Microbacterium aurugineum. The sequence continues at coordinate 1,077,081 of NZ_CP078078.1, forward strand.
GAACGAAGACGTGCAGGCGGCATCCGTCTACTTCTTCGCCCAGCCCGGTGACACCTTCGTCGCCGCCTGGAACGCCGTGTACAACGGCTACGAGGCGCTGTTCCGCGGGGCGATCTTCAACGCGAGGGGTGCCGACTTCGCGGCGCAGATCCGGCCGCTGACGAACACCCTCGGCTTCGCCGCCCCGCTCATCGCCGCAGGTCTCGGCGTCGCTCTGGCGTTCCGCGTCGGCCTGTTCAACATCGGTGCCCGCGGTCAGATGCTCATCGGTGTCGCCGTCGCGGCGCTGTTCACGTTCTCGCTCGACCTGCCGATCTGGCTGCACATCCCGGTCACCCTCCTCGCCGGTATCGCGGGCGGTGCGCTCTGGGGTGCGATCGCAGGACTCATCAAGGCGCGCACCGGTGCGCACGAGGTGATCCTGACGATCATGCTCAACTACATCGCGTACTACCTGCTGCTGTGGATGATCCGCACGCCGGGCCTGCTGCAGAAGCCGGGCACGAACCAGGCGCTCGGCTCGGCGACGCCCGAGAGCGCGCAGTTCCCGACGTTGCTGGGGCCGCAGTTCCCGCTGCTCGACCTTGGCTTCGTGATCGTGATCGTGGCGACGCTCTTCGTCTGGTGGCTGATCGAGCGCTCCTCACTCGGCATGCGCATGCGCGCCGTGGGGGAGAACCCGCATGCCGCGCGCGCCGCGGGTATCAGCGTGCAGCGCGTCTACGTGTACGCGATGCTGTTCGCCGGGGGGCTCGCGGGCCTCGCCGGGATGAACCAGATCCAGGGGGCGGTCACGACGGGCGTCACCGAGACCATCGACGCCGGCATCGGGTTCGACGCGATCACGGTCGCGCTCCTGGGCCGCAGCCGCGCGTGGGGCACGTTCGCGGCCGGCATCCTGTTCGGCGCGCTCAAGGCGGGCTCGTTCTCGATGCAGGCGCAGGACATCCCGGTCGACATCGTCCTCGTCGTGCAGTCGCTCGTGGTGCTGTTCATCGCTGCGCCGCCGCTGCTGCGCTCGGTGTTCTTCCTGCCGAAGACCGATGCGGAGAAGGCCGCCAAGGCGAGAGCCAAGGCCGCGAAGAAGGCGGTGGCCGCATGATGTCGCTCACACAGACCGTGTCCGCAGGCGGCGCCGTCCAGCTCGAGACCGTCAAGGAGCGGCACCTCAAGGCGCCGATCGTCCTCGCCGTCGCCACCGCGCTGCTGGCCCTGCTGTTCCTCACCGTGCCGCGCGACGGCATCAGCACGTTCCGGCTCTCGGACCCTTCGGCGGCGCTCGGGCTCCCGGATGTCGCCTTGCCCACGGCATCGACCTTCTGGGTAGTGTTCGGCATCCTGGTGGTTCTGACGGTCGGGGCGTTCCTCCGAGCCTGGATCTACCGTCCGCCGTCCCTCTGGCTGGTCATCGCCTACAGCGTGCTCGCCGTGTTCGCGTTCCTCGTCTGGGCGTCCGCCGGGGGACTGGTCCCCGTCACGAGTCTGCTGTTCGGAGCGGTGTCCCTGTCGGTGCCGCTCGTGTTCGGTGCGTTGGGCGGGGTGATCGGCGAACGTGCCGGCGTCGTCAACGTGGCGATCGAAGGACAGCTGCTCCTCGGGGCGTTCTCCGCCGCGCTGCTCTCCAGCATCACCGGCAACCCGTTCGTCGGGCTGATCGGCGCGATGGTCGGTGGCGTCCTGGTGGCCAGCGTGCTCGCCGCGTTCGCCATCAAGTACCTCGTCGAGCAGGTCATCGTCGGTGTGGTGCTGAACGTGCTCGTCACGGGTCTCACCGGATTCCTCTACGGCGCGCTCCTCGCGCCGAACGAGGAGGCGCTGAACACGCCGGTGCGGTTCCCCCGGGTGGAGATCCCACTGCTGAGCGACATCCCGATCATCGGACCCGTGCTGTTCAACCAGACGTTCATCGGATACCTGATGTTCGTGACCGTCGCCGTCGTCGCGTGGGGGCTGTACCGCACGCGGTGGGGCCTGCGCGTCCGCGCCGTGGGAGAGCACCCGCAGGCGGCTGACACCGTCGGCATCAAGGTGAACCCGACCCGCTTCTGGAACGTGCTGCTGGCCGGCGCGATCGCCGGCATGGGCGGCGCGTACTTCACACTCGTCTCGGTGCCGCAGTTCGGCAAGGAGATGACGGCGGGTCTCGGCTTCATCGCCCTCGCGGCCGTGATCTTCGGGCGCTGGGATCCCATCCGTGCGACGCTCGCGGCCCTGCTGTTCGGTTTCGCCACGAACCTGCAGAACCTGCTCTCGATCCTGAAGACGCCGATCCCCGGCGAGTTCATGCTCATGCTGCCGTACGTCGTGACCCTGCTCGCGGTCGCCGGGTTCGCCGGACAGATCAAGGCCCCTGCCGCCGACGGCAAGCCGTACATCAAGTCCTAGCCCTGCCGGGAAAGAGGGAAGTATCGCAATGACCGACATCGACTGGGATGAGTTGCGCCAGGTCGCCACGGAAGCCATGACGAAGGCGTACGCGCCGTACTCGCGCTATCGCGTGGGGGCGGCCGCTCTCGTCGGGGACGGGCGGATCGTGGCCGGGTGCAACGTCGAGAACGCCTCCTACGGGGTGACGCTGTGCGCGGAGTGCGCGCTCGTCGGAGACCTGCACATGTCGGGTGGCGGCCAGCTCGTCGCCTTCGTGTGCGTGAACAACGAAGGGCAGACGATCATGCCGTGCGGCCGCTGCCGTCAGCTGCTGTTCGAGCACGCGATGCCCGGGATGCTGCTCGAGACCGTCTCCGGCATCCGCACGATCGACGAGGTGCTGCCCGACGCGTTCGGGCCGCGCGACCTGGAGGACGCACGATGACGACGGTGGAGCCTTTCGACGCGGTGGATGTCATCCGCGCCAAGCGCGACGGGGGCGCGGTCCCCGAGGCCGCGCTGCGCTGGATGGTGGACGCGTACACGCGCGGCTACGTCTCGGACGCGCAGATGGCCTCGTTCGCGATGGCCGTCTTCCAGCGGGGGATGGAGCGCGACGAGATCCGCGTGCTCACCGACGCGATGATCGCCTCGGGGGAGCGGATGAGCTTCGCCTCCCTCGGCAAGAAGACCGTCGACAAGCACTCCACCGGCGGCGTCGGGGACAAGATCACGCTTCCGCTCGCGCCGCTCGTCGCGGCCTTCGGCGTCGCCGTCCCGCAGCTCAGCGGCCGCGGACTCGGTCACACCGGCGGCACGCTCGACAAGCTCGAGTCGATCCCGGGCTGGCGCGCGGCGCTCAGCAACGAGGAGATGTTCGCCCAGATGCAGGGCGACGTCGGCGCGGTCATCTGCGCCGCCGGTTCGGGGCTCGCCCCCGCCGACAAGAAGCTGTACGCGCTCCGCGATGTCACCGGAACCGTCGAAGCCATTCCGCTGATCGCCTCGAGCATCATGTCGAAGAAGATCGCGGAGGGAACGGACGCGCTGGTCCTGGACGTGAAGTTCGGCTCCGGCGCCTTCATGCAGGACATCGATCGTGCCCGCGAGCTCGCCCGCACGATGGTCGCGCTCGGCACCGATTCGGGCGTGGCGACCACCGCGCTCCTGACCGACATGAACGTCCCGCTCGGACTCGCGATCGGCAACGCCAACGAGGTCCGCGAGTCGGTGGAGATCCTCGCCGGCGGTGGTCCCGCCGATGTGCGGGAGCTGACGCTCGCCCTGGCGAGGGAGATGCTCGCACTTGCCGGACAGCCGGACGCCGACGTGGAGGCCGCCCTCGACGACGGGCGCGCGATGGACACCTGGAAGGCGATGATCCGCGCGCAGGATGGAGACCCCGACGCCCCGCTGCCCACGGCACGCGAGACGCACGTCGTCACCGCCCCGGAAGACGGTGTGCTCACGCGTCTGGACGCGCTCCCGTTCGGCGTCGCCGCCTGGCGACTGGGGGCGGGCCGTGCCAGGGCTGAGGACCCCGTGATCTTCGAGGCGGGAATCGACCTGCACGCGAAGCCGGGCGACCGCGTCACCACCGGGCAGCCGCTCTTCACGCTGTCCGCGGCGGACGAGGCCCGCTTCCCCCGCGCGATCGAAGCTCTCGAGGGCGCCTGGGCGATCGGTGGCGAGGTGCCGGAGGCCGGTCCCATCGTGCGCGAGCGCATCACGGCGTGACTGCGGACCGCTAGCCTGAACTGAGCACATCCGCGACGGAGGAGGATCACCATGTCGATCGACGCGAACGGCGATATCACGCTGCAGGGCGTCTCCCTGCGGAGCCTCCCGAAGGTGTCGCTGCACGATCATCTCGACGGTGCCCTGCGCCCCGCGACGATCATCGAGCTCGCGGACGCGATCGGCCTCGAGGTACCGAAGTCCGAACCCGCGGCGCTCGGTGCCTGGTTCGCGAAGCAGAGCGACTCGGGGTCGCTGGTGGAGTACCTCAAGACCTTCGATCTGACGACCGCCGTCATGCAGACCCCGGAAGGGCTCACCCGCGTCGCGCGCGAGTTCGTCCAGGATCTCGCGGCCGATGGTGTGGTCTACGGCGAGGTGCGCTGGGCTCCGGAGCAGCACCAGGCCCGTGGACTCACGCTCGAGCAGACCGTCGAAGCGGTGCAGCAGGGTATCGAAGAGGGCGAGGACGCCGCCGACCGCGATGGTCGGAGCATCCGCGTCGGCCAGTTGATCACGGCCATGCGCCACACCGATCGGGCCAGGGAGATCGCCGAGTTGGCGGTCGACTTCCGCGGTCGCGGCGCCGTCGGGTTCGACATCGCGGGGCCGGAGGACGGCTTCCCGCCGTCGAATCATCGCGCCGCGTTCGACTATCTCGCCGGCAAGTTCTTCCCGGTGACCGTACATGCGGGAGAGGCCGCGGGGCTCGCGTCGATCCGTTCAGCTCTGCTGGACGGGCGTGCGCTGCGACTGGGCCACGGCGTCCGCATCGCCGAGGATCTCCAGGTGGTGACGCAGGAAGGCGATGAGGTGCAGGTGCAGTTCGGCGACCTCGCCCGGTGGGTCCGCGACCGCGAGATCCCGCTCGAACTGTCGCCGTCCTCGAACCTGCAGACGGGGGCGATCGCGGCCTGGGGCAACACGCTGGCGGATCACCCGTTCGACCTGCTGTACCAGCTCGGGTTCTCCGTGACCGTGAACGTCGACAACCGCACGATGAGCGCCACGTCGCTCACGCGCGAGCTCGCGCTGCTCGTCGAGACGTTCGAGTACGACCTCGACGACCTCGAGACGTTCCAGTTCAACGCCGCCGCAGCCGCCTTCCTCCCGGTCGAGGAGCGGGAAGAGCTCGTCGAGTTGATCGCCGAGGGCTTCGACATCTGATCGTGGCTTCCGGGGGGAGGCGACGATGGCGGACAGCCGCGATCATCATCGCAGCCGCACTCGTCGCGAGCGGAGGCGGGCTCGCAGCGTATCTGTGGATGGGCCGCGCTCCGGCGGAGGCGGCGACGCCCACCCCCACTCCTCGCGCGTCGGTGACGGTTCCGCCGCTGACGCCGGCGGAGCAGCTGCTGGCGGACACCGACGATCCGCTCGCCTGCGCGGTGACGTTCACCGGCGAGGGCGCGCCGGCCGATCCCCAACTGCAGTGGCAGGGCGGCCTGTACCAGGCGCTTCCGATCCCGGCCCTCGACGGCCGTGTCTTCGCCGGCTGGTACGGAACTGCGGCGGATGCGGCGGCCTTCACGGTCGCGGCTCGGGTGAACGGCGCGGACCAGGTCGTGTGCGAAGAGCAGCGGATCGAACTCTTCGCCGCGTGGAAGACACCGGAGCAGAACGCGGCTGAGGGAGTTCAGGTACCGATCCTGATGTACCACCAGTTCACGGCGAACCCCGAGGGCGAGTCGGGGTGGCTGCGAGGCAACTACGCCTACATCGGTGATTTCGACGCGCACCTGAACCACATCTCCACCACGGGATTCTACCTGCCGACCTGGGATGAACTCAGTGCGTTCATCGACGGTCGGCTCTCCCTTCCGGCACGGAGCGTGATCATCACCGACGATGATGCCGATCAGACGTGGTTCGACCTCGCGGCACCCGTTGTCGAGAAGCACAAGCTGCTCGCGACCTCGTTCATGGTCACCGCCTACCGCTCCGATCCGCCGCCTTCGATCCACGTGCTGCGTCGTTCGCATACGCACGACATGCATCAGGCCGGCGCGAACGGCGACGGACTGATGGTCAACTGGACGGCGGATCAGATCGCGGCAGACCTGAACCTCTCGGGAGACACGCTCGGGGTTCGCGAGGTCATCGCGTATCCGTTCGGTCACTACAACGACACCGCGAAAGAAGGTGTCCTGAAGGCCGGTTACGAGATGGCGCGGACCATCGAGCCCGGCACGGTCCGGATCGGCACCGACAAGCTCGCCCTTCCCGTCGTGCGAATCGACTACGGAATGGGAGTGGACGCGTTGATCTCGCGCATCGGCTGAGGCTCAGGGGGCGAGCGGTGCGAGGAATTCGTCGACCAGGCGCGTGACCTCCGCATGCATCTCCTCGGAGGAGATCGTCGGGGTGCCGTCGCCGTCCTGCGGCCCGTAGTCGCCGAACGAGGCATGAGAGGCGCCGTCGATCTCGACCATCTCGGCATCCGCAGGCAGCTCATCGCGTGCATCGGCGATCTTGTCGGCCGTCGAGAGGCCGTCCTCACTTCCCGAGATGCTCAGGACCGGGAGCCCGCTCTGCGAGAGGTCGTTGGCGCAGTAGGAACCGAACAGCACCAGCGCATCGGCGTCCGGGGCGAGCTGGCAGGCGCGCACACCACCGAGCGAGTGTCCTCCGACGGCCCACACCCCGACTTCCGGAGCGGCGGACGTGAAGGCATCGAGGCCCCGAGGGTCGAAGAAGGCCAGATTCAGCCAGGGGCGGGTGATCACGACCGTGACACCGTCTTCCGCGAGGCCCTGGAGGATGGCGGCATAGGCCCAGGGGTCGACCTTGGCCCCGGGGATGAAGACCAGCCCGACGTCGGACTCGCCGTCCACCGGCTCGAGCACGATGCCCTGATCGGCATCCGTCACCGTGATCTGCGGGTTCTCCTGTACCGTCGCGAGCGGCTCGGGCTCCGCGGCCATGACACCGATCTGGCTCCACGCCACGACGCCGCCGACGCCGAGCACCACCACGATCGCCAGGCTCCACAGAACGCGCTTCAGGATGCGACGGCCACGAGTCTTCTCCACGCGTCAACGTTACTCCGCGGCGCGGCCCTCGCCGGCGACGGCAGGGTGCGTGCGGAGGTACTCCTCGAAAGCCTCAGCGGTCGTGCGTCGCGGTGTGTATCCGAACTCGCTCTTCAGACGTCCGTTCGCCAGCACCGGCCGATAGCGGAGGAACGGCACCTTCTCCGGTCCGTGCTCCGTGAGGCGGAGCGTCCGTCCGATCCGGAGACCTGCGGCCAGCACCCCCGCGGGGACCACGAGCTCGGGCTTGCGCAGTCGAGCCGCGATCTCCGGCACGGTCATGCGTCCGTCCCCGGCGACGTTGAAGATCCCGGGCGGGCCGTCCGTCGCCGCACGGATCATCGCTGCGGCGACGTCGTCCACCCAGACGAAGACGAACGGGGAATCCGAACCGGCGATGCGGAGGATCCGCCTTCCGTCCCAGAGCGCGGTGATCTGATTCCGCACGGACGGACCGAGGATCGTGCCGATGCGGAAGACCACCTGCTCGAGCTCCGGGTGGGCCGTACGGTACTCGGCGAGCATCTCCTCCACCAGCCGCTTGTGCCGTGCGTACGGGAAGGCGTCGTTGCCCCGCAGCGGCTGGTCCTCCTCGATCCAGTCCGGGTTGTCGGCGTGATAGCCGTAGGCGGCGCCGGAGCTGGAGACGACGATGCGGCGGACGTCGGCCTCCACGCAGGCGGCGAGGACGTTCGCCGAGCCGGTCACGTCGACGCGGTACTCGAGGGCGACGTCGCGACCCGGATTGACGATCGCCGCCAGATGCACGACGGTGTCGATCCGATGCTTCCGGAGCATCGGCGCGATGGCGGCGGGATCGGTCACATCCAGTGTCTCGTCGATGATGCCGTCGCGCGGCGTGCCCGGGCGCAGGTCCGCGGTGACGACGAGTTCGACATCGTCGCGCGCGGCGAGGGCCTCGGCGACGTGCGACCCGAGGAAGCCTCCGCCGCCGGTGATGAGCACCCGCGACATCAGGCGGCCTCGATGGGTGCGCGGCCGCTGCTGTCTCCGGTCGCGGTCCCCGTGCGGCGTCGCGTGTGGCGGGCCCAGAGCCCCGCGAGCACGAGACCCGCGATGATGTCCCAGATGCCCCACCAGCCCGCGACGACGGCCATGCCTCCGAGCCCGTCGAAGAACAGGAACACCAGGCCCAGACCGAGGCCGGCGTTGCGGATGCCGACCTCGAACGTCATCGCCTTGCGCTCACGGGTACCGAGGCCGCCCACGACGGCGGTGCCGTAGCCGAGTGCGAGCGCGACGGCGTCGTGGACGGCGACGACCAGCAGGATGACACCCAGGACCTGCACGAAGATCGCCCAGTTGCCGATGAGCGCCGCCACGATGAACCCGAGCAGGGCGATCAGGCTGAACCACTTCACGAACGGCTGCACCCGCGCGCTCATCCCCGGCACTTTCGCGCGGAGGAGCAGACCCGCCGCGAAGGGGAGACCGATGATGAGGAAGATCTCCAGCAGCATCCGCCAGGGGTCGAGCGAGACATCGCGCAACAGGGCGCTGGCGGTGGGATGCAGGGAAGCCCAGAACGTGATGCTGAGCGGCATCGCGAAGATGTAGATGAGGTTCCCGACCGCGGTGAGTGAGACCGAGAGCGCGACGTTGCCGCCGGCACGATGTGTCAGCACCTGCGAGATGTTGCCGGGCGGGCAGCACGCGACCAGGATCATCCCCAACGCCATCGACGGGGGGATGGGCAGCACGAGGGTCAGCAGGAACGTCGCGACGGGCAGCAGGAGCAGCTGCGCGAGGATCGCGATCACGAACGGCTTCGGGTGCTTCGCCACCACACGGAAGTCGCGTGGCGAGGTGTCGAGGGCGATGCCGAACATGATCAGCCCCAACACCACGTTCAGGATCGTCAACGTGCCGGGCGTGAACGACAGGACGACGTCGTCGATGTTCATGCCGAGGCCTCCAGTGCGCTCTTCTCGCGTCGCACCGCGCTGCGATAGGCGTCCTTGTTGACGTAGTACGCCATCCGGTCGAGGCCGAGGTAGTGATAGCCGCCGGAGGTGTCCGGCCACGCCGTGCCGGTTACGCGGTCGCGGAAGCGTGCGGCCCGCGCCGGGTCGTGCTCTGCGGCGTCGAGGTAGGTCGCGAGCAGATCGGCCTGTTCGTACCGGCCCTGCCAGCCGATCCCGGAGGCCTCGATCATGCCCATCACGTACAACCCGTTGAAGGAAGCGGGGAAGACGTTGAGGAACAACCGAGGCGACGCGCCGCGCCAGTGGAGGTGTTCGCGATCCACGAACGGATAGTCCAGGGTGTAGCCGGTCGCCAGCAGCACGAGGTCGTACTCGTCCGAACCCCCGTCGCGGAAGTGCACGGTCTTCCCGTCGAACCGATCGATGTCCGCACGGATGCGCAGATCGCCCTGCCCGAGGTGGTTGAGGATGAGGGTGTTCACGATCGGGTGAGATTCGTAGATGCGGTAGTCGGGCCGGGGGAATCCGAACCGCACGGGGTCTCCCGTGAACGCACGCAGCACGCGGCTGTCGACAGCCTGCTTGATCCGCGCCGGCAGGGGGCGCCCCTGGTTGAGGGTGTCGCTCGGCTTGCCGAACAGGTAGCGCGGCACGAAGTAGTACCCGCGGCGGACACTCATATCGATCGAGTCGGCATGATGCACGGCGTCCACCGCGATGTCGCAGCCGGAGTTGCCCGCGCCGATGAGCAGCACCCGCTTGCCCCGGAGCATCTCCGGGGATTTGTAGGCGCTGGTGTGCAGCAGCTCGCCGGTGAACTCGCCGCGGAACGAGGGCACGTTCGGTTCCGCGAGGGTGCCGTTCGCCAGCACGACCCCGGCATACCAACGGGTCTCCTCGCCGTCGGGGCCGCTGCTCGTGAGGTCCCACCCGCCGTCGCGCGGTTCGAGACGCGTGACCTTGGTCTCGAACCGGAACAGGTCGGTCAGCCCGAAGCGGTCGGCGTACTCCTGGAAGTACTCCTTCAGCACACGGTGGCCGGGGTAGTCGACCCGGGTGCGCATCGGGAACTCCGAGAACTCGGTCGTGGTGCGGGAGGAGATCAGGTGCGCCGACTCGTACATCGTGCTGCGCGGGTTCGTGATGTCCCACAGCCCGCCGACGCCGTGGGACGCCTCGTACCCGTCGACCCCGATACCGCGCCGGTGGAGCGCACGCGCCGCGGCCAACCCCGATGGTCCCGCCCCGATGACGGCATATCTGTTCATGATGCTCCCCGCACGTCGCTGTGCTCGAAAAACGCCCCCGTCCACCGATCGTATCCGGTGGGCGGGGGCGTCGAGATCCGTGGATCAGTCGGGCCGGAGGTGCTGCTGCCGGTCCACCACGGCGTCGCGCACGCGAGGGAACAGCGGGTGCTCGGGATCGAGTCCCGTCGTGCGTGTCGTGAACGCGGTGGCGTCCTCGGTGCGCAGCAGCGCCTGCAGTTCGACCGACTGCTCATCGGCGGGGTCATCGAACTCGAGCGCGGCGGCGACGGCGGCGACGAGCGCATCCGTCGGCAGGTCGCGTTCCGCAGCCATCGCGGCGGGTCCGATGAAGCGCTCGTGTCGCGAGATCTTGCGCAACGGCTGACGGCCGACGCGCTGCACGGTGTCGACGAGCGCGGGATTGCGGAAGCGGTCCAGGATGGTGGCCCGATAGGCGGCCAGGTCAGTGGGGTCGAGCCCGTGTTCGGCCACCAGGACTGCCGAGGTCTCCTCCAGCGCGGCCGAGACGCTCGAGGCGATCGCCGGGTCGGCCAGGGCATCCGAGATGCGCTCGATCCCCGCGCGTGCGCCGAAGTATGCGGTGGCGGCATGCCCCGTGTTCACGGTGAAGAGTTTGCGCTCGATGTACGGCGCCAGGTCGTCGACGAAGTGGGCACCGGGGATGTTCGGCAGCGCGCCGCCGAACGGGCCGGCCTCGATGGCCCACTCGTAGTACGGCTCCACCGTGACGTCGACGCCGCCGTCCGCCGGCTGTGCCGGGACGATGCGGTCGACCGCGGTGTTCGCGAAGACGGCGCGCGCGAGCAGCAGGTCGGCATCCGCCCCGGCCGCGGCCACGACCTCGCGGCGCAGCAGGTCGGTGGCCCCGATCGCGTTCTCGCAGGCCATGACCTGCAGCGGCGCGGCATCGGGGGAGCGGAGAGCCAACCCCGCCACGATCGACGGTGCCACGAACCGCAGCACGGTCGGCCCCACTGCGGTCGTGACGACATCGGCCGAGGCGACCTCCTCCGCCACGGTGGCCGGATCGGTGCGGCTGTTGACGGCGCGGAAGCCGGTGACGACGTGATCGGTCCCTCCGGGGCCGGCCTCGTGCACGGTGTACTCGGCGGTCGCATTGATCGCGTCGACCAGGGCATGGGCGACGTCGGAGAACACGACCTCGTAGCCTCCCTGGCGCAGCAGCAGACCGACGAAACCGCGACCGATGTTGCCGGCCCCGAAGTGGACCGCCTTCATCCCTCGTTCACCTCCGAGAGGAGGGCGTAGAGCGCCTCCGGTGTCTGAGCGGCGGAGAGCCGAGCCACGTCATCCTCCTCGGAGAACAGGATCGCGATGCGCGAGAGGATCTCCAGATGCTCGTCGCCGACGCCGGCGATGCCGATCACGAATGTCGTGGGATCGCCTGACCAGTCGACCCCGCCGTCGTAGCGGACGACCGACAGCGCGGAGGCGAGGATCGCGTCCTTCGCGTCGTTGGTGCCGTGCGGGATCGCCAGTCCGTTGCCCATGAAGGTCGAGACCGTCTCCTCGCGCTGTCGCATCGCATCGACGTAGGCCGGGGTGACGGCTCCGGCGGCCACGAGGATGTCCGTCGCCTCCTGCAGGGCCTCGTCCCTGGTCGCGCTACCGGGATGGATGCGCACCTGTTCGGGGGTGAGAACGCTCATTCTGCTTCCTTTCGCTGCTCGCGCACCATGTCCACGACCTCGTCGTACTTGGGCGAGTTCATGAAGTTGTCGACCGACACGTGGACCGAGTCCGGCGACTTGGCCGTGGCGCGCTCGGTGAGCTGCTGCTGGGTGATCACCACGTCGGCCGTGCCGTCGAGGTTGGCGATCGCCTGGTTGGTGACCGTGATGTCCTCGATGCCCGCCTTCTTGAGCTTGTTCCGCAAGACGCTCGCGCCCATGGCGGAGGAGCCCATACCGGCGTCGCAGGCGAAGACGATGCGCTCGATCGGAGTGGTCGCGACTGCAGTGGTGCTCGGGGCGGCCGCGGAGGCCGTGGTCGCCGTCGACGTGCGCAGCGCGTCCATCGCGGCGGACGACTTGCCCTTGTTCGCCTCGGTCTGTGCGATCGCGGCACCGAAGGAGTCACCCTCGGCTTCGAGGTCGCGCTTGCGCGAGGCCCGCAGGATGACGCCGGTGATGAGGAACGTCACCGTCGCGGCGATGATGACCGACAGGTACACGACGAGGAGGTTGCCGACACCGGGTCCGATGGCCGCGGCGGTCACCGCGATGATGCTGCCGGGGGCCGCGGGGAAGGCCAGGCCGCCGCCGAGGACCATGTTCGTGGTGACACCGGCCGCGCCACCCGCGATGAGTGCGAGGATCGTGGTCGGCTTGCTCAGCGCGTACGGGAAGTAGATCTCGTGGATACCGCCGAAGAACTGGATGATCGCCGCTCCGGGGGCCGAGGCCTTCGCAGCGCCCACGCCGAAGAAGGTGAATGCCAGCAGCAGGCCGAGCCCGGGCCCGGGGTTCGCCTCGATGAGGAAGAGGATCGACTTGCCGGTCTCCGCGGCCTGCTCGATGCCCAGCGGGGTGAACACACCGTGGTTGATGGCGTTGTTCAGGAACAGGACCTTCGCCGGCTCGACGATGATCGACACCAGCGGCAGCAGGTTGAGCGTGACGAGCCAGTCGACGGCTGTCCCCAGCACGGCACTGATGCCGAGCATGACGGGCCCGAAGGCGAAGAACCCGACGATCGCGAGGATCATGCCCAGGATGCCCGCCGAGAAGTTGTTGACCAGCATCTCGAAGCCGGGGCGGATCTTGCCGTCCCACAGGCGGTCCACCTGCTTCATGATCCAGGCGGCGATCGGACCCATGATCATGGCGCCGAGGAACATCGGGATGTTCGTGCCGACGATGACGCCGACGGTCGCGATCGTGGCGACCACTCCGCCGCGCTCGCCGTAGACCATGCGGCCGGCGGTGTTCGCGATCAGCAGCGGCAGCAGGTAGGTGACCATCGGGCCGACGAGGCCGACGTAGGCCAGGACGTTTCCGTCGGCACTCTCGGTGACGGCCGTCATCGCGCCCTGCCAGCCGAGGACGGCGGAGTCGCCGCCACCGCCGATGATCTCGGCGACGCCGGCCCAGTGCCAGCGGAAGGGACTCTCGGCCCCGAAGAAGCCCTTCGGGATGAAGAGCATCGTGATGAAGCCCCAGGCGATGAAGGCCGCGATGTTGGGCATGATCATGCCCGAGAGGAACGTGCCGAAGCGTTGCACTCCTACGCGGACGCCGCCGGTTCTCGTGGCGGCAGGTGACGTCGTCGTCATGATGTCGTCTCTTTCTTGTGGAGGGTGATTTCCGCGGCGAGCGTCGCCACGGCGGTTCGGGCGGAGGAGGCATCGTCAGCGGCCAGGGCGGCTTCGGCGAGGCTCCGCGCCTCGGACGGGGTGTGTTCGGAGAGTGCGTGTCGCACGTCGGCCAGCGCGGACGGGGCCATCGAGAGGCTCGTGGCGCCGAGCCCGACGAGCACGACCGCCAGCAGAGGGTCCGCCGCCGCTTCGCCGCAGATGCCGACGGGCTTCCCGAGACGCGCTCCCGCCTCGCCGACCTCGCGCACGAGGCGCAGGACGGCAGGATGCCAGGGGTCTTGGAAGCCGGCGACGGAGCCGAGCATGCGGTCCGCCGCCATCGTGTACTGGGTCAGATCGTTGGTGCCGATCGAGGCGAAATCGGCGTGCGCGAGCACGCGGTCAGCGAGCAGAGCATTCGCCGGGATCTCGACCATGACGCCGGCCGTCGTGAGCCCGTACTCGCGGGCGAGATCCGTGAAGTACCTGGTCTCCTCGACGGTGGCGACCATGGGGGCCATCACCCAGAGGTCGGCCTCGGTCTCGGCGTCCGCCTCGGCGAGGGCCGTCAGCTGCTCGCGGAGGATGTCCTCGCTCGCTCGCAAGGCACGAAGGCCCCGGAGCCCCAGCGCAGGATTCTCCTCGTGGGCGTCGTTGAGGAAGGCGAGGGGCTTGTCCGCACCGGCGTCCAGCATCCGCACCACGACCTTCTTGCCGGGGAACGCGGCCAGCAGCTCGCGGTAGGACTCGCGCTGCTGGGCGACCGTCGGCGCCTGAGCCGAGGAGAGGAACAGGAACTCGGTGCGGAAGAGCCCGACGCCCTCGGCCCCCCGAGCGACCGCATCCGCGGCGTCTGCGGGCTTCCCCAGATTCGCGAGCAGCGCGACAGGCGTGCCGTCGGCGAGGGCGCCGGGAGTCAGCGGAGCGGCGTCGGCTGCACGACGGGCGGCCGCGCGCTCCGTGGCGCGGCTCTTCTGCGCATCGGTGGGCTCGCGGGTCACGACGCCCGCGGCCGCATCCACGATCACCGTCTCACCCGTCACCAGCTGCGCGCCGTCCGCGACGCCCACGATCGCGACGATGCCCTTCTCCCGGGCGAGGATCGCGGTGTGCGAGGTGGGCCCGCCGTCGGTCGTGATCAGTGCGAGCACCTGATCCAGGTCGAGCAGGGCGGTGTCGGCCGGGGCGAGATCGCGTGCGACCAGGACGAACGGGTGCCCGGGGTTCGGGACACCGGGCGCCTCGACGCCGCGGAGGTGCGCGAGCACACGCTGAGCGATGTCATCGAGATCGGCGGCGCGCTCGCCGAGGTAGCCGCCGACGGCCTCGAGCGTCGCGCGGAAGCCGGCGAAGGCGTCGTGCACGGCCCACTCGGCGGTCGCGCCGGCATCGATGCGGGCGTCGACCTCGTCCTGGAGTGTCGGATCTTCGGCGATCATCGCCTGGGCCTCGAGCACCTCCTGAGCGGAGCCTCCTGCGGTCCGGCCGCGCTCGTTCAACTCCCGGGCGACGGTCGCGACGGCCTCGTGCACACGGGTGCGCTCGGCGTCTGCTCCGGCGGTGCTCGGCGTGTTCTCCGGAGCGGGCATCGCTTCGGACATGCGGATGACCGGTCCCTGTGCCACCCCGAGACCGATCCCCACACCCCGCAGCTCGCTCATCCGGCGGCCTCCTGATCATGGTCTGTGGTGAGGAGCTCGGTGAGGGTGTCGAGCACGCCCTCGGCACCGTCCCCCTCGGCGGCGAGCGTCACGTAGTCGCCGTACTCGACCGCCAGGGCGATGACACCGAGGATGCTCGCCGCATTGACCGGCTTGCCCGAATCCTTGGCGATCGTGACGGCGACGCCGGAGTCCTTCGCCGCCTGCGCGAAGAGTTTCGCCGGGCGGGCGTGCAATCCGTGGGAGGAGCCGATCCGGACGGTGCGGGTGGCGGTCATGATGTTCCTTTCGGGGTGTCGCCGGCGGCGGCGAGGATCGATCGGGCGTAGACGAGGGTGCGGGAGCCGTCCCGGTCCGTGAAGACGTCCCCGGGGAGCACCGCGACGGGCGCGTGCGCACGGGCGCGGATGGCTTCCAGCCGGTCGCCCAGGTGAGGGCCGACGAGGACGAGGTCGACATCGGAGTCCGACACGGAGCTCTCCATCCCCGCCGTCGCCTCCCAGCCGAGGCCGGCCGTCGCCGCCGCACTCCGGAGCCGCTGTGCGACGAACGTGCTCGACGCGCCGGCGCCGCACACCACGAGGATCCTCATCGATTCCCACCTTCCTGAGAACAGTCTGTGAACCGGAAGGATCCTGCGCCAACACGTTCCTTTCCGCCCCCGCGGAACAGCGCCTTCCGCCCGAGCGCGTCGGCAAGCTGACATCATGGAGACCACGTCGAGACAGTGCGGTCAGCACGCGGGAAGGGAAGGCTCATGTCGCGCCAGCGTCAGGACCAGCTCCTCGCCGTGCTGCTGCGACAAGAGGGCTGGGCGACGGCGGGCAGCCTCGCCGATCTGCTCGGAGTCACCCCGCGCAGCATCCGCTCCTACGTCGCCGCTCTGAACGCGCGGTCGCCCGGTGCCGACGTGATCGAGTCCTCTCCGGCGGGCTACCGCGCGGGACCCGGGGCTCGTGGAGCGCTCCGGAGGCGACAGGCCGGGGAATCCGCACCCCGTGACCGTCTGCACACGCTCGTGCGGCGGCTTCTGGATGTGCCGGCGGGGATCGACGTGTTCGACACCGCAGACGAACTCCACGTCAGCGAGGCCACCCTCGAAGCGGACCTGGTCCGCGTGCGGGGTCTGCTCGACGGCACCGAGCTCGTGCTCGAGCGCGACCGGGAGAACGTGCGACTCCGCGGCGACGAGGCCGCGCAACGACGTCTTCTCAGCCGACTCGCCCACGACGAGATGGACGACGCCTCCTTCCACCCCGAGACCTTCCGTCGTGCCCTCTCCGGGTCCGCGGTCGCCGCCAGCGCTGTGGGTCCCTTCAAGTCCGCGCTGGTCCGGGAACTGGGCGAGCTCGGCTACTACGTGAACGAGCTCGCGATCGCCGACGTCCTCCTCCACATCGCCATCGCGGCGGAGCGTGTCGCCGCCGGACACGCGCTCGACTCCTCACCGGCCGGTGCGCGGGAGGAGATCCCCCGGGTGGGTGCGGTCATCGCCCGGCTGGCGTCCGAGCACTTCTCGGTCGTGCTCGGTGAGGGCGACAGCGGTCACCTCGCCTCCCTCGTCCTGACCCGCATCGTCGCGCCGGGGGAGGCCGCGACCCGCGAGGTGGCACGCAGCGGGGTGGACCCCGCGGTCGAGGCCGCCGTCCGTGCGGAGATCAGCAGAGCCGCCGAGGACTTCCAGGTGGACCTCGTCGACGAGACGTTCGTGCTCCGGCTCGCGCTGCACGTGCAGAACCTGTTGCGACGAGCGGAGGAGAGCGCGTTGACGCGCAACCCGCTCACCCGCTCGCTCAAGACCACCTATCCGATGATCTTCGAAGTGGCGGTGTCGATCGCGAGCGGCCTTCACGACCGCGTCGGGACGCCCATCCACGACGACGAGATCGCGTACATCGCGATGCACGTGGGCGGGAGGCTGGAGCGCAGCCGCAAGGCCGAGTCGATCCTCACGGCCACGATCGTCTGCCCCGGATATCACGAGCTGCACGAGCTGCTCCGCTCGAGTGTCGACCGCTCGCTGGGGTCGGCGATCGAGGTCACCACCGTCGTGACCAACGTCGACCCCGATTGGGCGTCCTTCGACACCGACCTCGTGCTCAGCACGATCGAGCCGGGTCAGGCGGGCGACCGTTTCGTCCGGATCCAGCCGTTCCTGACCGATGCCGACGTCGACCGGATCCAACAGGCCGCCGCCCGGGTGCGCCGCGGACGACGGCTCACCCGCCTCCGCGGCGAGCTCGCCCGCTACTTCCTGGCGGACGCCTACGTGTTCCCGCTGCCGGACGAGGGGGAAGAGGCGATCATCCGCCGCCTCGGGGGGTTGCTGGTGCAGGCCGGGCTCATCGGTGAGGACTACATCGAGAACACGATCGTGCGCGAGCGGATGTCATCGACCGCGTTCACCGATGCGCTCGCCGTCCCGCATGCGCTGCAGATGACCGCGACCCGCACGGCCATCGCGATCGGGGTGGCGGACGGCTCGGCCGCCTGGGGGGACGGCCGGGTGCAGGTCGTCGCGCTCGCCGCGTTCAGCGAGAGCGACCGTGCGGCGTTCCAGACGGTGTTCGAGCAGCTGGTCGAGGTGTTCAGCGAACGCGAGAGCGTGCAGCGGATCGTCCGTCGGGGGTCGACGTTCGAGGCGTTCCTCGATGAGCTCGTCGCCGTGATCGACGGCTGACCGCCGTCACCCCCGCGGGGCGAGCACCTCGGCGAGCTGATCGAGGACGGCCTCCGCGGTGTCGGAGGCCGTCGTCTCGAGCACCACGGCATCCCCGGACGAGATGCCGAGGTCCATGACAGCCAGCACGCTGCTCAGGTCGACGGTGGTGCCGTCCTCCGTCCGCAGGGTCACGGGGGTGCTGTGCGACTGCGCGAGGCGCACCAGCTCCGCCACCGGACGGGCGTGCACGCCGTTGTGGGCGCTGACGATGAGGCGTCGGACCGGCATGTCAGGTGCGCTCGTCGAGCAGGTTCCGCACTCCGGCCTCGAGCTCCACGACGGCCGCGGCAGCGGCTTCGGGGGAGTCGGCCCGGGCGTCGATGTAGACCTTGAGCTTGGGTTCGGTTCCGCTCGGGCGCACGATCACGCGCGAGCCGTCGCCGAGGCGGTACCGCAGCACATCCCCGGAGGGTGCGCCCGGCGCGGCGTGCATCAGGTCCTCGGCCGAGGTGATCGAACGTCCGGCGATCTGCGTCGGCGGCAGCGTGCGCAGGGCGAGCATGACGTTGCCGATGACCGCGAGGTCCTCGACGCGCACCGACACCTGTCCGCTGGCGAAGTGCCCGTAGGTCTCGCCCAACTCGGCGAGCAGGTCGACGAGCGTCGCTCCGCGGTCACGGGCCTCGGCGGCGAGCCCGAGGATCGCGACGGCCGCCGACACTCCGTCCTTGTCGCGAACCGTCTCCGGGTTCACGAGGTAGCCCAGGGCCTCCTCGAAACCGAAGACGATCCCCGGGGCGCGCGAGATCCACTTGAAACCGGTGAGCGTCTCGTGGAAGTCGAGTCCGTGGTGGGCGGCGACGGCGCCGAGACCGGGGGAGGAGACGAGGGAGCATGCGAGGGAGGCGCCCGGTGTGCCGGCGGCCGCGCGGGCGGCACGTGCCCCGAGCAGCAGCCCGACCTCGTTGCCGGTGAGTCGACGCCACCCGTCCGCGGCCGTCTCGTCCGGAACCGCGACGGCCAGGCGATCGGCGTCGGGGTCGTTGGCCAGGATGAAGTCCGCCTTCACCCGCCGAGCCCGCGCGAAGGCGAGATCCATCGCTCCCGGCTCCTCCGGGTTCGGGAAGGAGACCGTGCGGAAGGTGGCGTCGGGCGTGAGCTGCTCATCCACGACGAAAGGCTGCGGGTAGCCCGCTTCGCGCACGATGCGCGACACCGTCTCCCACCCCACTCCGTGCATCGCGGTGTAGACCCATCGCATCCCGGTGGCACCGGCGGGTGCGGGGGCCACGGCGGCGGTGGCCGCGACATACGCGTCGACGACGTCCTCGCCGGCGGTCTCGTAGTCCGTCGAGCGCGGCAGCGCGGCGATCGAGCCGGCATCGGCCGTGCGCTGGATGTGCGCGGCGATCTCGGCATCCGCCGGGGCGACGATCTGCGAACCCTGGTCGGCGCCGCCGAGATAGACCTTGTAGCCGTTGTCGTTCGGCGGGTTGTGGCTCGCGGTCACCATCACACCGGCGTCGGCGCCGAAGTGCCGCACGGCGAAGGCGAGCACGGGCGTCGGCAGCAGGCGCGGCAGGAGGATCGCTCGCAGACCCGCGCCGGCGAACAGCTCCGCCGAGTCGGTCGCGAACACGCGCGAGTTGCGTCGCCCGTCGTAGCCGATCACGACGGTCGGGGTGGTTCCGTGCGTCTTCTCCCGCAGATACGCGGCGAAGCCCGCCGCGGCCTGGGCGACGAGCACCCGGTTCATCCGGTTGCTTCCGGCGCCGAGCTCGCCGCGGAGCCCCGCGGTGCCGAACTCCAGGCGTCCGCGGAACCGGTCGTCGAGTTCTGCGGCCGCTGCCGCCTCACCGGCGGACGCCCGCGTGATCAGGCCCGCGAGCTCGTCGCGTGTCTGGTGATCCGGGTCCTGACGCAGCCAGGCGCGCGCCTGCGCGAGTCTCTCCTCGTTCACAGGGCCTCGACCACCCTCGCCAGGAGAGCGGAGATCACCGGCTCCGCCTCACGACCGGCTTCGATCACCTCGGCGTGGCTCAGCGGGGTCTGCTGGATGCCCGCGGCCAGATTCGTGATGAGCGAGAACCCGAGGATCTCCATGCCGGCCTCGCGGGCGGCGATCGCTTCGAGCGCGGTCGACATGCCGACGATGTGTCCGCCGATGTGCTTCGCCATCTGCACCTCCGCCGGGGTCTCGTAGTGCGGACCGCGGAACTGCGTGTACACGCCCTCATCGAGCATCGGATCGATCGTGCGCGCGAGGTCGCGCAGTCGCTTCGAATACAGATCGGTGAGGTCGATGAACGTGGCGCCCTCGAGCGGCGAATCGGCGGTGAGGTTGATGTGATCGCTGATGAGCACCGGCTGACCGGGTCGCCAGGTCTCACGGATGCCACCGGCGCCGTTGGTGAGCACCATGATCTTGGCGCCCGTGGCCGCGGCGGTGCGGACGCTGTGCACGACGCGCCGGACGCCGTGGTCTTCGTAGTAGTGCGTGCGTGCGCCGATCACCAGGACGTTCTTGCCGCCGGGCGTGCGGATGCTGCGCAGCGTGCCGACGTGGCCCTCCAGTGCGGGCTTCGAGAAGCCGGTGACCTCGGTGGCGGGGATCGTGGCGACCGTCTCGCCGATGATGTCGGCGGCCTTGCCCCAGCCGCTGCCGAGGGTGAGGGCGATGTCATGGTTCTCGACACCGGACAGTCGCGCGATGTCGGCGGCGGCCTGCGCGGCGACCTCGAAGGGGTTCGCGGTCGGGTCGTCGAGGGGGTTGCTGTGCGTTTCGGGCATGGATCCACTCTAGGAAGGTGCAGGCTCGGGGGCCAGGATTGGGGAAGAATGGATTCCATGTCTTCCACCACTTTCGAGCGCACTCAGCGCGTCGCCGTCCTCGGCGGCGGTCCCGGCGGTTACGAGGCGGCCCTCGCGGCCGCTCAGCTCGGGGCCGAGGTCACCCTGGTCGAGCGGGTGGGGGTCGGCGGATCGGCCGTCCTCACCGACGTGGTCCCCTCCAAGAGCCTGATCGCGACCGCGGATGCCGCCGTCGCCATCTCCGAGGCGAGCGACCTCGGAGTCAACTTCTACGCCAAGGGCGAGAACGGCAAGCCCCTCAAGCCCGAGATCGCGATCAATCTCGCGGCCGTCAACAAGCGCCTCCTGGCCCTCGCCGGTCAGCAGTCGGAGGACATGCGTGCCACGCTCCTCGAGGCCGGGGTGCGCATCCTCTCCGGGCACGGACGACTCGAGGGGCCGACCGCGATCGTCGTGTCGACCGGTCAGGGCGGCACCGACTTCGACCGGGTCGAGGCCGACACGATCGTCGTGGCCGTGGGGGCATCGCCGCGTGAGCTCGACTCCGCCAAGCCCGACGGCAAGCGCATCCTCACATGGACCCAGCTCTACGACATGAAGGCGCTGCCCGAGCACCTCATCGTGGTGGGGTCGGGGGTGACCGGAGCGGAGTTCGCCTCGGCCTACATGAACCTCGGTGCGAAGGTCACGCTCGTCTCCAGCCGCGAGCAGGTGCTCCCGGGGGAGGACCAGGACGCCGCGCGCGTTCTGGAGAAGGTGTTCAAGCGCGGCGGGATGCAGGTGCTCTCGAAGTCCCGCGCCGACCGGGTCGAGGTCACCGACGACGGGGTGACCGTGACGCTGTCCGACGGCCGCACGGTCGACGGGAGCCACTGTTTGATGGCCGTCGGCTCCATCCCCAACACCGCGGGCATCGGTCTGGAGGAGGCGGGCGTCGAGCTCGATGATTCAGGTCATGTGCGCGTGAACCGCGTCGCTCGCACCTCGGTGCCCAACATCTACGCGGTCGGCGACTGCACGAACTTCTTCCCGCTGGCCTCCGTCGCCTCCATGCAGGGACGCACGGCGGTGTTCCACGCACTCGGCGACATCGTGATCCCGCTCGAACTGATCAAGATCACCTCGAACATCTTCACGGCACCCGAGATCGCGACCGTGGGTTTCTCGCAGAAGGACGCCGAGGACGGGGTGACCGACGGTCTCGTCTACAAGCTTCCCCTCGCCGCCAACCCCCGCGCCAAGATGATGGGCATCAAGGACGGCTTCGTCAAGATCATCGCCCGCAAGGGGTCCGGCACGGTGATCGGTGGCGTGATCGTGGCCCCGAAGGCGTCGGAACTGATCTACCCGATCGCCGTGGCCGTCGAACGTCGTCTCACGGTGGACCAGGTCTCGCGTGTGTTCGCCGCGTACCCCTCGCTGTCGAGCAGTATCACCGACGCGAGCAGGGCGATGCACCTCGTCAACATCTCCTGAGCTCTGCGGGCGCGACGGATCGCCGAGACCCCCGCCTGACGCCGAAACCCCGTGTGGCAGACATCTGCACCACGGGGTTTCGGCGTTCACCGGGGGTCTCGGCGAACAACGCGACGAGACCGGACGGTGGAGGTCAGCTGATGGTGAGCAGCTGATGTCCCGCGGAGACCGTCGTTCCGGCGTCCGCGTTGATGTTGCCGATGACGCCGTCCTTGTGCGCCTGGAGCGGCTGCTCCATCTTCATCGCCTCGAGCACGACGACGAGGTCGCCCTTGACGACCTGCTGACCGTCCTCGACCGCGATTTTGACGACGGTCGCCTGCATGGGGGACTTCACCGCATCGCCGGAGGCTCCGGCATTGGCGGTGGTCGCGTGGCTGCGGCGGGACGGCGGGACGGCAGCCGGGCGACCCGCGGTGCCCGGGGCGACGGCGACGCGATCGGGGAGGCTCACCTCGAGGCGCTTGCCGGAGACCTCGACGACGACCGTGTGGCGCGAATCGGCGGGTGCCGGGGCTTCGAGCTCACCGTCCCAGGCTGGGATGTCGTTGACGAACTCCGTCTCGATCCACCGGGTGAAGACTCCGAACTCGCCGTTCTCCGCGGTGAACGCGGGGTCGCGGACGACCTTGCGGTGGAACGGGATGACCGTGGGGAGTCCGGCGACCTCAAACTCGTCGAGTGCGCGGCGCGAACGCTCGAGCGCCTCGGCGCGGTCCTTGCCCGTGACGATGATCTTCGCGAGGAGCGAATCGAAAGCCCCCGAGACCGCGTCCCCGGCGGTGACGCCCGAGTCGAGGCGGATGCCGGGGCCGCCGAACGTCTTGAACACGTGGATCGGTCCGGGCTGGGGGAGGAATCCGCGACCGGGGTCCTCGCCGTTGATCCGGAACTCGAACGAGTGTCCCTGGGGCTCGGGGTCGTCGTAGTCGATGGTGCCGCCGGCCGCGATGCGGAACTGCTCGCGGACCAGGTCGATGCCGGTGACCTCTTCGGAGACCGGGTGCTCGACCTGCAGTCGGGTGTTCACCTCGAGGAACGACACCGTGCCGTCGGCGCCGATGAGGAACTCACAGGTGCCCGCACCGACGTAGCCGACCTCCTTCAGGATGGCCTTCGAGGCGGAGTACAGCTGCGCGTTCTGCTCGTCCGTCAGGAACGGGGCCGGAGCCTCTTCGACGAGCTTCTGGTGACGGCGCTGCAACGAGCAGTCGCGCGTCGAGATCACGACGACGTTGCCCGCGGCATCGGCCAGGCACTGGGTCTCGACGTGGCGCGGCTTGTCGAGGTACTTCTCGACGAAGCACTCGCCGCGGCCGAACGCGGCGACGGCTTCGCGGGTGGCCGACTCGAAGAGCTCGGCGACCTCGTCGAGCTCGCGGGCGACCTTGAGGCCGCGGCCGCCGCCGCCGTAGGCGGCCTTGATGGCGATGGGGAGGCCGAATTCCTTCGCGAAGGCGATGACCTCGTCGGCACCGTCGACGGGACCGGGTGTGCCGGGCGCGAGGGGCGCGCCGACCTTCTCGGCCACGTGGCGCGCGGTCACCTTGTCGCCGAGAGCCTCGATGGCCTCGGGAGACGGGCCGATCCAGGTCATCCCCGCATCGATGATCGCGCGCGCGAACTCGGCGTTCTCGGCCAGGAAGCCGTAGCCGGGGTGCACGGCGTCGGCACCGGCACGGCGGGCGATCGACAGGATCTTCTCGATCTGGAGGTACGTCTCCGCGCTGGTCGAGCCGCCGAGCGCGTAGGCCTCGTCGGCCAGACGCGTGTGCAGGGCGTCCCGATCCTGGTCGGCGTAGACGGCGACCGAGGCGATCCCGGAGTCACGAGCGGCGCGGATGATGCGTACGGCGATCTCGCCGCGGTTGGCGATGAGCACCTTGGCGATAGCAGGCATGCTTGCCAGCCTAGCGAGAAGGACCCCGATCCCTTTGACGACTCCCCACAAGAAAGTGGCAGAAACGTGGAGGGGAGTCTACGACCACAGGTCCGTCCACGCCACGTCGAGCTCGTTGGCCAGGCGCCGCACGGTCGACAGGGACATTCCCACGACGGTGGAGGGGTCGCCGTCCACGCGGGTGATGAAGGCCCCGCCCAGGCTGTCTACCGTGAACGCCCCTGCCACAAGCAGGGGTTCGCCTGACGCCACATACGCGGCGATCTCGGCATCGCTGACGTCGTCGGCGAAGGTCACCGCGGCCTCGGCGACCGCGGTCGCCTCGACGGGCGTCCGGCCGGGCGCGACACGGAAGACGGAGTGCCCGGAATGCAGGATGCCCGTGGCGCCGCGCATCTCCTGCCAGCGTCGCGTGGCCTCCTCGGGGGTGTAGGGCTTGCCGTAGACACGCCCGCCGAGTGCGAACATCGAATCCCCGCCGATCACGAGGCCGTCGAAGACCCCCTCCTCGGCGAGACCCTGCGCGACCGCGGCAGCCTTCGCCCGGGCGAGCAGCAGCACGAGCTCCGCAGGGGCCAGCGGGGTGCCGCGCTCTTCCTCCGCGGCGGCGGCGACGGCGTCCTCGTCGACGTCCGGGGAGACGGTGAGCGGTTCGATGCCCGCCTGCCGCAGCAGCATGAGTCGGGCCGGTGAGGTCGAGGCGAGGCAGACGCGCATGTCCACCACCGTATCCTCGAAGGATGACTTCCTCCGCAGCCGACGTGCTCGAGCTCGACATCACCGGCATCGCACACGGGGGCACCTTCATCGCCCGCCACGAGGGGCGCGTGGTCTTCGTCTCGGACGCGGTCCCCGGGGAGCGCGTCCGTGCGCGACTGATCGCCCCGCAGGACGGGGCCGATGCCTCGACCCGCAGCTTCTGGCGAGCGGAGACGATCGAGGTGCTGGAGGCGTCGGAGCATCGGCGGCCGCACATCTGGGCCGAGGCCGACGTCTCGAGGGATCCCGCGGACCGCCCCGGCGGAGCCGACCTCGGGCACATCGCGCTCGACCATCAGCGCGTGCTCAAGCGCCAGGTGCTGACCGAGGCGCTGGACCGTTTCGCCGGGGAGGGACTCGTCGCCCCGGAGATCGAGGCCGTCGACTCCGGAGACGGCACCGGATGGCGCACGCGCGTGACGCTGCACGTCGACGACGCGGGCGAGGTGGGGCCGTTCGCCGCACGCAGCCACCGGGTCGTCCCCGTGTCCTCCCACCCGCTCGCTCGCCCGGCCATCGCGGAGGCCGCGCTCGCGCTCCGCGGTGAGGCTCCCGGTCGGATCGAGCTCGTCGAGCCCGCCGACGGTCGCGTGCGCATCATCCGCCGCGAGGAGACGGCGCGTCCGGCCAAGGTCGCGCGAGGCTTCCGGCGCCGTCCGACTCCCGAGACGATCCAAGAACTCGTCGGAGACCGGCCCTTCCAGCTGGACGCGACGGGATTCTGGCAGGTCCATCCGCGGGCGGCCTCCGTGCTCGACGCCGCGGTGTACGGCATCCTCGACGGACACGTCGACGAGGCGAAGACGCACTACGACCTGTACGGCGGCGTCGGTCTCTTCGCCGCGACACTCGCCGATCTCGGCGGCACCGACATCGTCACGGTGGAGTCGAGCGCACGGGCCACTGCGCACGCGGCCGCCAACCTCGCGCCGCTCGAGGTCACCGCGGTCACCGCGCGGGTCGACCGCTTCCTGTCCACGCGCCGGAGCAGCGGTCGCACGGGGGCCGTGATCCTCGACCCGCCTCGCGCAGGAGCAGGCCGTCAGGTCGTCGAGGCCGTGCACGCGCTCGCGCCGGAGGCCGTCGCCTACGTCGCCTGCGATCCGGTCGCCCTCTCCCGTGATCTCGGGACCTTCCGGGCGCTGGGGTGGAACGTCGATCGTCTTCGAGGTTTCGATCTGTTCCCGCACTCGCACCACTTCGAGGTCGTCGCGCTGCTGACGCGCTGAGCCGTCGGCGACCGTCTGCGCGGACTCACTAGGCTGGGTGGATGAGCAGGGTCGCACTCATCGACGATCACGAGTCCGTTCGCCTCGGCCTCGAGGCCGCGTGCGCGCGCGACTCGCAGACGGTGGTCTTCTCCGGGAGCACGGTCGTGTCGTACCTGGAATGGCGGGCCTCGGCGTCTGCCGCTCCTGCCGACGTCGTGGTCCTCGACCTCACCCTGGGCGATGGCAGCACCGTGACCGAGAACGTGTCATCGCTGGTGAACGACGGCGCGAGCGTGGTCATCCACAGCGTCGCCGACCGTCCCGCTGCCGTGCGTGAGGCTCTGTCCGCCGGTGCCGCAGGGGTCGTCAGCAAGTCGTCCGCTCTCGATGACGTGATGGATGCGATCCGGACCGTCGCTCAGGGCGAAGCGCTCAACAACGTCGAATGGGCCAGTGCCGTCGACGGTGACCGGGCCTTCGCCGACGCGCAGCTCTCCAGCCGGGAGCGGGAGGTGCTCCGGCTGTATGCCGCGGGCCTTCCGCTGAAGGCGGTCGCCGAGCGTCTCGGCGTCGCCTACTCGACCGCCAAGGAGAACATCACACGCGTACGCGTCAAGTACGTCGAGGTCGGTCGGCCCGCACCAACGAAGGTCGATCTCCTCCGTCGAGCGATGGAGGACGGCATCGTCGCGGCAGACGGGGCGTCGAGTGCCCGCTGATCCGCTCAGCATCCGCGATGCCTGGAGCAAGATCCCGTCTCCGGGCAGCACGGAGACCGAGTTCGAGCGATTCACGGGCAAACGCATGGAGCGGATCCTCGCGATCGTCGTCGCGATCGGATCCTCCGCCTTGGGCGCCCAGGCGCTGTTCGCCGCGGTGAACACCCTGTCCCAGGCCGATGTGGTGCACATCGTGATGGTCGTCGTGGTGTTCGTCCCGCTCGCGGCGATGCTGGTCGCCTGCCTGGTCGGCCGCGGCGTGCGCACCTTCTCGGGCCTCTTCGCCGTGGTCTACCTGCTGGCGCTCGCCGCGTGGCCGACGGTCGTGGACCCCGCCGACAAGAGTGCCGGCGATCAGCCCTGGATCTTCTTCCTCGTGAACGTGGGGGTGGTCGCGGCGATGCTCGCGTTCCCCCTGCGGCTCCAGTTCGCGTGGGCGGCCGTGATGCCGTTCGTCTACGGTTACGTGCGTCTCGTGCAGGGCGAGTTCTCTCGGGAGTTCTGGGTCACGACCGCCTTCGATGTCTCCTTCACGCTCATCCTCGGCGTGGTGATCATCTCGCTCGGCTGGATGTTCCGCTCCGTCGCGGCCGGCGTCGACGAGGCACGAGGGCAAGCCGTCGCCTCCTACTCCACCGCAGCCGCTGCCGCCGCGGCCGAGGAGGAACGCGTGGCGATGTCGGCGCTCATGCATGACAGCGTCCTCGCGGCGTTGATCGCCGCCGAGCGGGCGGAGGGGGAGCGGGCGGAGGAGCTCGCGGTCGCGATGGCACGGGAGGCTCTCACACGTCTCGCGAACACGGAAGCCGCCGTGTCCCAGGAGGGCACCGACGAGCCCGTGGGGATCGCGCAGATCGTGGTCGAACTCCGCCGTTCGCTCTCGGAGCTCGGCGCCGACGCGATCGTCGAGGAGCGCGGCGGGATCGGAATGATCCCCGGACGGGCGGCGCGAGCCCTCGTGCTGGCCGCACGGCAGGCGATCGGGAACGCCGTGTCCCACGCGAACAGCCGCGGGTTGCACATCATCGTCGAGGCGTGTGGTGACCAAGGGATCTCCGTGACCGTGTCGGACACGGGGCCGGGTTTCGACATCACAGCGATCGGCGCCGACCGGCTCGGGATCCGCGCCTCCATCTTCGCCCGCATGGCCGGAGTCGCCGGCACCGCGGACATCCGATCCGATGAGCAGGGCACGACCGTCGTGCTGGGGTGGGAGCGCTCGTGAACCGGACCGTCCGCAGCGTCGCCACCTCGCTCGCCGTGGGGTTCTCGCTGTACTTCGCCGCGCGCGCGATCTGGTGGATCGAGCAGCCGACGGCGCCGTTGTTGATGATCGTCGCGATCGGCATCTACCTCGTGGCCGTGAACATCGCGATCCTGGGCGACGCGACGTCTGTGCGGATGCCTCTGTGGTCGGCGGTGCTGGCCCTGCTCGCGAGCGCCCTCATCCCCGCCCTGGTCACGTTCTCTCTGGAGCCCGCCGACCGCACCGCCCCTTTCGCCACCTGGTACATCGGCGGGCTCGGGCTCCTCGGTGTCGTGTGCATCGTCCGCCGTCGGTTCCTGATCGGCTGGCTGACGCTCGCGGTTCTCGTCGCGGCCTCCTCGGCATACCTCGGGGTCGGCGTGGCGCTCACCCTCGGCCTGGTCGGCTCGATCATGTGGATCGTCGTCGCCCGACTCCTCGTGATGTTCTGGGATCGCGCGGTGCGCGACACCGAACGGCTCGCCGAGATCCAGCAGGCGGTCTCGGCCTGGCACGCCACCCAGAGCGTGCGCCAGCGGGAGAGGCGTCTGCGCACGCAGTTCGCCCTGGCGGTCGCCGGGCCGGTGCTCGGTCGTGTCGTCGCCTCCCGTGGCGCCCTCGACGATTCGGAGCGACTCGAAGCGCGCCTCGCCGAGGGGCGGCTGCGCGACGAGCTGCGCGGAGCGGATCTGCTCAACGATGCCGTGCGCAACGCGATCGACGCCGCCCGTCTGCGCGGCGCCGTCGTCACGGTCTTCGACGAGGGCGGATTCGACGGCATCGACGAAACGCGACGCAGCGAGATCCGGGACGAGCTCGCCTCCGTGCTCATGCAGGCGCAGAGCGCGCGGCTCATCATCCGTTCGGCTCGCGATGCCCGTGTCGCGGTGACTGTCGTCGGACGTGCGGGGACGCGTGCCTCGGGCGACGATGACGCGGTCGACCTGTGGCATGAGATCGCTCGGGAGGCGGAAGCCGTCTGAAGACGCCGCGCTCCCGACGGGTTGAGGAGAGTGGGCGAGGGGCGGCGTTATCGCCAGCCCCTCGCCGTGCGGACAGTTACCCGAAAACCGTCCGCTGGTGGCCGATCAGCGTCTGTCTACCCTGGGACAGAGAGACCAGCCGAACGCGAAGCGTCTCCTCCAGTCTGGGGGTTCTTCCATTCGTTGTCTGTAGGTATTTTGGGGGACACGATTTCTCGCTCGATGAGGGATCATAGGACGATGGGAACGCGTCGGGGAACCAACCTTCCGCGGATGGGGGACTTCAATCAGTCCGTTGTCCTGGAGGCGATCCGACAGTCCGGGGAAGGGCTGAGCCGCATCGAACTCGCCTCCGCCACCGGGCTGTCCGCACAGACGGTGACGAACATCACCCGCCGACTCCTCGACGACGGATTCATCCGTGAGGCGGGGCGCACCATCAACGGTCCGGGCAAACCCCGCGTGACCCTGCGGCTCGTCCCGGACAGTCGCTTCGCGGTGGGGGTACACCTCGACCCCGCCATCATGACCTTCGTCCTGCTCGACCTGTCCGGCGCCGTCGTGCATCGGAAGAGCATACGCACCCCGGCGAAGGAACCGCGGTGGATCATCTCCGCCATGGCGGCCACCATCGACGCCTTGATCGCCGAGGCGGACGTGGACCGCGACCGGATCGCCGGAGTGGGAGTCGCCGCCCCCGGGCCTCTCGATGCGGAGAAGGGCACGGTGATCGACCCGCCGAAGCTGCGCGGCTGGCACCGGGTACGGCTGCGTGCGGTGCTCGCCGAAGCGACCGGTCTTCCCGTGCTGCTCGAGAAGGACACGACTGCCGCCGCGTCGGGCGAACTGTGGACGCGACGCGCGTCGGCCGACGATTCGTTCGTCTTCATCTACCTGGGTACCGGGATCGGGGCCGCCCTCGCCAGGGAGGGGGAGGTCGTGCCCGGGAGCACACGCAACATCGGAGAGGTCGGGCACGTGATCGTGGATCCGGACGGTCCGCGGTGCACCTGCGGTTCTCGGGGATGCGTCGAGGTCGTCTGCACGCCACAGGCCATCGTCGAACAGGCGGAGCGTGCGGGGGTGTTCCAGGACGATCGCGAGGCGAGCGATGTCGAGTCCGTCGACGAGCGCTTCGGGGAGCTCTGCGAGCGTGCCGGCCGCGGCGACGTCGCCGCTCTGGCCGTGCTGCGGCAGGCGGCTGTGCACATGTCCGTCCTGACCGCCGCGCTCGCGAACATGCTCGACGTGGACCGCGTCGTGTTCGGCGGCCCGTTCTGGTCGCGGCTCGCGGAGGTGTACCTCAGCGAGATCCCCGGTCGCCTCGATCGGGCGAGCGCGACACGGGCGGTGCGCACGCTGCCCGTCGACGGGACGGTCGTCGGCGACGACGTGGGCGCGGTGGGCGCCGGCTGCGTGGTGCTCGACTCCGTGCTCAGTCCCCGCGCCTCGGGGCTCCTGCTCGACGGCTGAGCTCTCACCGCCTGACGCACGAGGCGCAGGCCGGGGGCGTCACCCGGAGAAGCGCCCCCACGGGATGTCACGGCGCAGCGGACGCCGGAGCGGACGCTGCGTGCGGGTCCAGGCGGACACGGTCGGCTCATCGGCCACGGCGTCCGCCGCTTCGGACGCATAGGCCTCGCTGATAACCGCGATGAGTGCGGCCAGCTCTTCTTCAGTGGCTGAACCGCGCGTGATCGTGAGCATCGATGCCGCCTGCTCCGATGCGTCGACCCCGGCCTCTCGTGCGGTCACAGCGGGATGTTCCCATGCTTCTTCGGCGGAAGCTCGGCGCGCTTGCCCCGCAGCGCACGCAGTGCCTTCGCGATCGACACGCGCGTGTTCGCCGGCTCGATGATGCCGTCGAGCTCTCCGCGCTCCGCCGCGAGGAACGGTGAGGCGACGTTGTACGTGTACTCGTTCGCCAGGCGGGTACGCACGGCGGCGACGTCTTCGCCGGCGTCCTCGGCCTTCTTGATCTCGCCGCGGTACAGGATGTTCACGGCACCCTGCCCGCCCATGACGGCGATCTCCGCCGTCGGCCAGGCGAGGTTCACGTCGGCGCCGAGCTGCTTCGATCCCATCACGATGTACGCGCCGCCGTAGGCCTTGCGCAGGATCACCGTGACGAGCGGGACCGTGGCCTCCGCGTAGGCGTAGAGGAGCTTCGCGCCGCGGCGGATGACACCCGTCCACTCCTGGTCGGTTCCCGGCAGGTAACCGGGGACGTCGACGAGGGTGACGATCGGGATGGAGAACGCGTCGCAGAACCGGACGAAGCGGCTCGCCTTCTCGCCGGCTTCGATGTTCAGCGTTCCGGCCATCTGCGACGGCTGATTCGCGATGATGCCGACGGAGCGGCCTTCGATGCGGCCGAACCCGATCACGATGTTCGGGGCGAACAGCGGCTGCACCTCGAGGAAGTCGCCCTCGTCGACCACATGCTCGATGACGGTGTGGATGTCGTACGGCTGGTTCGTGGAGTCGGGGACGATCGTGTTCAGCACACGGTCGGCGTCGGTGGTCTCGAACTCGAAGGTGCTCTCGTACGAGGGCAGCTCCGCCATGTTGTTGTCCGGAAGGAAGCTCAGCAGCGTGCGCGCGTAGTCGATCGCGTCGTCTTCGTCCTCGGCGAGGTAGTGCGCGACGCCCGAGCGCGTGTTGTGCGTGAGTGCGCCGCCGAGTTCCTCCATGCCGACGTCCTCGCCGGTCACCGTCTTGATCACGTCGGGACCGGTGACGAACATCTGGCTGGTCTTGTCGACCATGATCACGAAGTCCGTGAGCGCGGGGGAATACACGGCGCCACCGGCCGCGGGGCCCATGATGATGGAGATCTGAGGGATCACGCCGGAGGCGCGGGTGTTGAGGCGGAAGATCTCGCCGTACTTGCCCAGGGCGACGACGCCCTCCTGGATACGCGCACCGCCTGAGTCGAGGATGCCGATGCAGGGCATCCCGCCGGCGAGGGCGAACTCCATGATCTTCACGATCTTCTCGCCGGCGACTTCGCCGAGTGAGCCGCCGAAGGTCGAGAAGTCCTGCGAGTACACCGCGACGGTGCGCCCGTTGATCGTGCCGACACCGGTGACGACCGAGTCGCCGTAGGGGCGGGAGCGGTCCATGCCGAAGGCGGTGGTGCGGTGGCGCACGTACTCGTCGAACTCGACGAAGCTTCCGGGGTCGACGAGCAGTTCGATGCGCTCACGGGCGGTCATCTTGCCCTTGGCGTGCTGCTTCTCCTTCGCCTTGGCTTCTGCGTCGACGACGGCTTCGGTGTAGCGAGCGCGCAGATCCGCGATCTTGCCGGCGGTGGTAAAGAGGTCGGGCTTGTCCGTCACGGATTCCACCCTAGCGTCGGGTCGGCCCGGTCTGTTGGATGCTCGGCACAACGGGGCGGCCGATCCTTTGGCGACCTACGTGCAGTGCTCAGTGTGCGGCGTCCGAATCCGCTGCCCTCGGGGCTTCGTTCTCCCGCTTCACGTCGGTGGTTTTCGCGGGATCGTTCTCCTCCAACTCCGGGTCCGACTTCGGGGAACGGCCGAGGGAGAGGGCCTTGCGACCGACCCAGCCGACTCCGCGGACGGTCGTTCCTGCCGCACCGGCCACGGCGTTGCCGGCATACCGCGCGCCGCGGAGCATCCGCAGCTCGAGCTTCTCCGCTCCCGGCACCGGTTCGAGCTCGAGCGGCAGATCGATCGGAGCCGCACCGAAAGCCTTGTGCGAGGTCGTGAGCACGCGACGGCCGAGGATGTTGTTCCCTGCCCCGCCGATGGCTGCGCCGACGCCGAACGGGAGGGCCTTGCCGATCACGGAGACGCCGCCCTTCGCGGCGAACTGCTTCACGAACATGCTCTTGAGCTGATCGACCAGGGGGCCGACGGCGGCGCGGGGGAGCGACTTCGTGACGAGTTCACCCCAGTACGACGATCTGCTCCCGCCGCGTCCGGCGACCTGCCCGGCGAGCTGACCGACCAGATCGACGCCCTCCTTGCCGAGCATCAAGGTCATCACCAGGGCGCGCGCACGGTCGGGGTTGGCGACCGCGATGCCGTGCACCTCAGCGACCGACTGCGCGAACAGGGCCGTCGACTCCACGAAGCCCACGGTCTCGACACCGGACAGCGCGAGAGTCACGCCGGTGCCGATGCCGGGAACGACGGCGGTCGCGCCCACCGCGGCGCCACCGGTGGTCACGGCGGCGAGATAGCGGCGTTCGAGGATCCGGATGATCTCGGTGGGCGTGGCCTCAGGGTTGCGAAGACGGATGCTGCGGATGTGCGCGAGCACGAGCGGGCGCTGGATCGAGAGCACGCGGTCGAGGCCGCGCACCATCATCGGGTGCTCGGAAGACCCGGAAGGGGGCACACCCTTGTCCCACGGAGCGTCATCCGGCAACGAGTGGATCTTGTGCACCTGGCGAGCCATGGAGTGATCTTACGAAGCTCGGCCGCGAAAACGCCGAAAGCCCGGTCCCTCGGAAGGAACCGGGCTTTCGCGCGACGGATCAGACGAAGAGGTTCGCCCGCTCGAGGTCTTCCGCGAAGTCGACCTCGACCGCGTACAGGTCGGAGACATCCATCGGCTCGAGCAGCAGGGCGTCTTCCGCGATGGCGAGCTCGAGGCCGCGCTCGAAGTAGTCCTGGTCCTCGACGCGCTGCAGCTGGCGCATGAACGCCTTCTTGTGCGTGGACGAGATGTAGTTGATGCCGACCGCCTCGCCGAGTCCGCCCTTGACGGTCTTGGAGAGCTCCTTGATGAAGCCCTCGGCCGTGACCGTGTACTTCACCTCTTCGTCGCTGACCTTCGAGGTGTTGACGGTCACGAACGACTGGTCGCGCTCGATGTAGGCGGCCGCACGGCCGAGGATCATCGGGTCGAAGACAACGTCGCCGTTCATCCACAGCACGCCGCCCTTGCCGGTGGCGCCGAGAGCGCGCAGCAGGCTCTTCGACGTGTTCGTCTCGTCGTAGCGCTCGTTGTGGACGTAGTTGACCTGGGGGAAGGCTTCGATGATGGTCTCTGCGCGGTAGCCGACCACGGTCGTGATGCGCGCGTCGGACCCGAAGGCGGCGCGGATGTTGTCGTGCTGCTGGCCCATGATCGTGCGGCCGTCGCTCAGTTCGGTGAGCGGCTTCGGCAGCGCGCGGCCGAGGCGTGAGCCCATGCCGGCGGCGAGGATGACGGTCTGAAGAGTCACGAGTGCTCCTAAAGGAAGTTGTGTTCACGGTCGGTTCACCGACCAGACACTTCGTCGTGCCGCGTTCATGGTAGCGATTCAGGCTGGGAAGCTCGGGGTGCGAAGGCTCCCGTTGCCATTTCGTGACCGAGTGCACACCGGACGCACAGGCTCGCACATGGAGCGCGATCGCCCCGGATCGCGGGGATCCGGCGGCGGTTTGTTGCGCGGCGGCTTGGCTTGCGCCCACCCCTTGATACCGTAGGACGGTGACTTCCTCCCCTGACGACCGCACCGCCCAGGTGGACGATACCGAAGCCTTCCCACGGGACACGTCGGCGAGCAGTTCGGCATCGTCCACGCAGGCCTCGGAGGCGTCGACGGATGCCGAGAAGCCCGCTCCCAAGAAGTCCGCGCCCAAGAAAGCTGCGGCCAAGAAAGCTACGGCCAAGAAGCCCGCGGCCACGGAGTCTGCCGCCAAGAAGCCTGCCGCCAAGAAGCCGACGGCCACGAAGACCACGACCGCACGTACCTCGGGGACGACGCCGGCGAAGACCAACGCGGCGAAGGCCGGCACGGCGAAGGCCGGCGCGGCGAAGAAGCCCGCGACCACGAAGACCGCCGCGAAGACTTCTGTGAAGGCTCCCGCGAAGTCCACGACGACGAAGGCTGCGGCGGAGAAGGCCGCCCCGACCGCCGAGGTCGTGGTCGAGCCGTTGCCGAAGGCGATGGACGAGCAGCCCGCGAAGACGACCAGCACCGCGCGAACCGCAGCGGACGCGCGGAAGGCGGCGGCGAAGAACACCGCCTCGCGAGCTGCCGCGACGAAGTCCTCCGGATCGACGGCTGCCTCGGACCGCGCCGCGGCCGTGCGTGTCGCCGCACCGCGGGCCGCCGTCACCGGGGCGAAGGCCGCTGCGCCGAAGCCTGCGGGACAGACGCCCGCGACGAAGTCCACGGCCGCGAAGACGGCGGCGGCGAAGACTGCAGCCGCCAAGTCGGCCGCCACCAAGTCCACCGCCCGCGCGGCGACCGCGAAGACGGCTGCAGCGAAGACCACGGCAGCGAAGAAGTCGGCGGCGGCGAGGGCGGCTGCGGCGAAGGCGAAGGCCGAGGCCGATGACGTGAAGGCCGCGCAGGCCGATGCCGCGCTCGTGATCGAAGACTCGCCGGTGACCGAGTCTGCTCCGTCGTCCGAGTCTGGTCCGTCGTCCGAGCTCGAGTCCGCCCCCGAGGCCGAATCGGCAACGACGGATGCCTCCGAGGCTGAGGTTCCGGCCGTGGACGACCAGGAGGCGCCCGGAACGAAGAGCGGTGAGGACCACGCCGAGCAGACGCTCGTCGCCGAGGCCGACGCAGCCGACGAGGTGACGACGCTCGAAGTCGTCGAGGCTGTCGCCGACTCCGACGATGCGGTGGCCGACGCCCCGGGACGGACCGACGCGACGTCCGCCGGGGAAGCGGTCAGCGTCCGCGGCCTCGTCAAGCAGTTCGGCGACAACCGGGCCGTCGGCGGGATCGACCTCTCGGTGCCTGCGGGTTCGTTCTACGGGGTCGTCGGTCCCAACGGTGCGGGCAAGACGACCACGCTCTCGATCGTCGCAGGCCTCCTGCGGGCCGATGAAGGCAGCGTCACGATCTGCGGTGTCGACCAGGCCGCGCAGCCGCAGGCCGCGAAACGGCTCATGGGCGTGCTGCCCGACCGGCTGCGGACGTTCGACCGGCTCACCGGACGCCAGCTCCTCTACTACTACGGACTCCTTCGAGGGCTCTCGGCTGACGTGATCGAGAAGCGTGCGGCCGATCTCGCCCGCGCATTCGACCTCGGTGACGCTCTCAGCCGGGTCGTCTCGGACTACTCGGCGGGTATGACGAAGAAGATCATGCTCGCCGGCGCGATGATCCACTCGCCGCGCGTCCTGGTGCTGGATGAGCCGTTCGAGTCGGTCGATCCGGTCTCCTCCGCGGTCATCCTGGACATCCTGCGCGCCTACGTCTCGCACGGCGGGACCGTGATCCTCTCCAGTCATGGGATGGATCTGGTCGAGCGCGTCTGCTCCCGAGTGGCCATCATCGTCGGCGGTGAAGTGCTCGCCGAGGGCACGATCGACGAGGTGCGCGCGGGGCAGACGCTCGAAGCGCGCTTCGTCGAACTTGCCGGCTCCAGCGGTGAGGTGGAGGGGCTCGAGTGGCTGCACACGTTCTCCGACTGAGGCTCGCTCTCCTTCTCGGGTCGCTCCGCGGCGAACGTCGGCTTCGGACGCTCCTCGTGTTCGCGGCCGTCATCGCCGTCACGACCGTGGTGTGCATCGCCGTGTTCACGCTGTCGGGTGCGCCCGTCCCGGTCGCGCAGGCGGTCACGGTGCTCGGTGGAGCCGCGCTGCTCCTGGGTTTCCTCGTGGGCCCGATCCTCGTCGGCGCGGTCGACCCGCTCGACCCGCGACGCTTCGCCGTGTTCGGTGTGGACGAGCGCCGGATGCCGTGGGTGCTCACCCTCGCCTCATTCGTCAGTGTGCCCAGTCTCGCCCTCGTCGCCGTCTACACGAGCGTCTGCATCGTCGCGATCGGAGACGGCACGCCCTGGCCCCTCGCGGTGCTGATGACGATCATCGGCATCCTCACGACCGTGCTCATATCGCGGATCGGCATGGCCATCAACGCCCTGCTGCTGCCGGAGCGTCGGTCCCGGGAGCTCACGGCGTTGTTCGCCCTCGCTCTGCTCGTGATCGCGTTCCCCGTGGCGGTGTTCCTCGGCTCCCTGCGCTGGGACGGGCTCGTGCCTGATTCCCTGTCGACGCTGTCGACCGTGCTCGGGTTCACTCCGTTCGCGGCGTCGCCCGCCTTCCTCTTCGCATCCGCGGCGGGCGAGACTGCGGCTGCCTGGGTCAGCGGCATCATCGCCGTCCTCACCGTCGGTCTCCTCTGGGCGGCCTGGACCTGGCTCGTGCGACGCCTGCTCACGACCACTGAGCGTCCCGTCGCCTCGCGAGAGCGCACCGGACTCGGCTGGTTCGGGCTGCTGCCGTCCAACGCGTTCGGTGCGATCGCCTCGCGGAGCCTCGTGTACTGGCTCCGGGATCGCCGCTACATCATGAACATCATCGTCGTCCCGGTCGCCGGTGTGCTCACGGTGCTGCCGCTGATCGTCGCCGGTGTGCCGGTCGAGATCGCCGCGCTCGTGCCGGTGCCGGTGATGGCACTGTTCTTCGGATGGCTGCCGCACAACGACGTCGCCTACGACTCGACCGCACTGTGGACGCACGTCGCGAGCGGCGTGCGTGGGCTTCCCGATCGCCTCGGTCGACTGGTTCCCGTGCTGCTCGTCGCGATTCCGGTCCTCGCGATCGCGGTACCGCTCTCGCTGCTGCTGATCGGAGACTGGAGTCTGCTCCTTCCGCTCGGCGGCCTCGCAGCGAGCCTGCTCTTCTGCGCCCTGGGCATCTCGAGCATCGTCTCGGTGGTCGCGCCGTACGCGGTCTCCCGTCCCGGCGACAGTCCGTTCCAGCAGCCGCAGCGGCCGACGTCGCGCGGTGCGTACGGGCCGGCTGCAGCGTTCCTCGGCGCGATCGTGCTCAGCGTCCCGACGATCTGGCTGTTCGCGGCCACGATCGTCGAGGGTTCGGCGTATGCGCCGGCGACGTTCTGGGTCGGCCTCCTCATCGGCATCGCCGTCCTCGCCGCGGGTGCGGTCATCGGCGGTCGAATCTTCGAGCGCAGCGGTGAGCGGCTGATGGAGTTCGTCGAGACCGCGTGACACCCGCCCGCGAGGGGCTCGACGCCGCTAGACTCACGGGATGAGTACTCCGCTGGACAGCCCCGATCAGGGCGGCGTGGCAACGCTTGATCGCGAACTGGAAGAGCTCCTCCGCGAGGAGAATCTCGAACCGGGCGACCATGAGCGCTTCTCGCATTACGTGAAGAAGGACAAGATCCTCGAGTCTGCGATCACCGGCAAGCCGGTGCGCGCGCTGTGCGGCAAGAAGTGGACGCCGGGTCGTGACCCGGAGAAGTTCCCGATCTGCCCCACGTGCAAGGAGATCTACGAGTCGATGATCGGCTGACCTCAGTCGGCCTCGACGTACACGGTGGGAATCGCCGGGTCGGACTTGCTGAGCGCGAGAGCGCGTACGGGAAGCTCCTCGCGCACCCGCAGGTGGTGCGTCCGCGCGGCCGCCGTTCCCTCCGTCCCCTCGTGTGCGGTGTCGATGTCGCCCGCCTCGACGAACGTCACCTGCAGCGGGCGGCCGTCGGGATGCTCCGCTGGCGTGTCCAGCTCCTCGAAGCCGTCGGAGACCACGACCGTCTCCGCGGTCGCGACGCCGTCGACGAGCGTCCGGAACGCGGCCTTGCGTCCGCCGTACGAGGCCTTGTCCGCGGACGCCTTGGCGACCGCGATCCAGGCCCCCGCCGCGTCCTGCCGTGCCGCGAGCTTGTAGACCATGCTCGCGGTCGGGTATCCGGAGCCGGTGACCACCGATGTCCCGACACCGTAGGCGTCGACCGGCGACGCGGCGAGTGCCGCGATCGCATACTCGTCGAGGTCGCTCGTCACGGTGATCCGTGTGGACGTCGCCCCGAGTTCGTCGAGCTGCACGCGCACATCACCGGCGACGATCGGGAGATCGCCCGAGTCGATACGCACGCCGCCCAGGTCGGTGCCCGCGACGCGGATCGCGGTCTCGACCCCGTTCCGGATGTCGTAGGTGTCGACGAGCAGCGTCGTGCCGACGCCCATGCTGTCGACCTGTGCGCGGAAGGCCTCTTCCTCGGTGTCGTGCAGGAGCGTCCAGGAATGAGCGGCGGTGCCCATCGTCGGGATGCCCCAGCTCCGCCCCGCTTCGAGGTTGCTGGTGGCGCTGAACCCTGCGATGTACGCGGCGCGTGCGGCGGCGACCGCGGAACGTTCAGCAGCACGGCGCGAGCCCATCTCCGCCAGCGGACGCTCGCCCGCGGCGATGCTCATCCGCGATGCGGCCGTGGCCACGGCGGAGTCGTGGTTGAGCACGCTCAGAGCGAGTGTCTCCAGCACCACGGCATCCGCGAACGTTCCCTCGACGGTGAGGATGGGGGAGCCGGGGAAGTAGAGCTCGCCCTCTCGATAGCCCCGGATCGTGCCCGTGAAGCGGTACTCCTCGAGGTGCTTCAGCGATGTCGCGTCGACCACATGCTCGTCGCGGAGGAATCGCAACTCGTCGTCACCGAAGCGGAACTCGCGCAGCAGTTCGAGGAATCGTCCGGTGCCTGCGACCACTCCGAATCGGCGGCCGCCGGAGAGTCGGCGGGAGAAGAGCTCGAAGACGCTCGGGCGGAAAGCCGTCCCGTCGCGGAGCGAGGCAGCGAGCATCGTCAGCTCGTAGCGGTCGGTGAGCAGCGCCGTCGACGTGGTCATGCGCTCAGCTTACTGAGCGTGCTGATGCACGCGGAGGTGCGCACGCGGGTAGGCTGGGGAGTCATGAACGACGCGCCCATCGGGATCTTCGACTCCGGTGTCGGCGGGCTCACGGTGGCGCGGGCCATCCGCGCCCAGCTGCCCCGTGAGTCGTTCGTCTATATCGGCGACACCGCCCATTCCCCCTACGGCCCCAAGCCCATCGCCGACGTGCGTCGCTATTCCCTCGAGGTGCTGGACACACTCGTCGAGCAGGGCGTGAAGATGCTCGTGATCGCGTGCAACACCGCCTCGTCGGCCATGCTCCGCGACGCACGCGAACGCTACGACATCCCGGTGGTCGAGGTGATCGGTCCCGCCGTCCGCCGCGCCGTCTCCACCACGAGGAACGGGCGCGTCGGCGTGATCGGCACGGTCGGCACGATCGGATCGCGCGCGTACCAGGACATGCTCGAGGTGAATGAGCGGCTGCAGGTGTTCACGGCTGCCTGTCCGCGCTTCGTCGAGTTCGTCGAAGCGGGGATCACCGGTACTCCCGAAGTGCTCGCCGTCGCCGAGGAGTACCTCGCCCCGCTGCGGGACGCCGGCGTCGACACCCTGGTCCTCGGCTGCACGCACTATCCGTTCCTGCGCGGTGCGATCAGCTACGTGATGGGGGAGGGCGTGACGCTCGTCTCCAGCGACGATGAGACCGCCGGCGACGTCTACCGCCAGCTGGTGCGGGGAGATCTCCTCGCGTCGCCCGATGCCACGGCCACCTATGTCTACGAGGCCACCGGCGTCTCGGCCGATGACTTCACCGCGCTGGCCAATCGCCTGATGGGCCGGGAGGTCCGCGACGTGCAGCTCGTCCAGACCGGCGTGATCACCCTTCCCGAGCACACCTTCGAGTAATACCGTGTCGAGCCATCCCGACTCGACGCATCACCCTGACCCGAGAGAAGCACATGACCGACATCGTCCGCGTCGACGGCCGTTCCACCGATCAGCTGCGTGAGATCACCATCGAACGCGGCTGGAGCGCACAGGCCGAGGGTTCGGCCCTGATCAGCTTCGGCGGCACGAAGGTGCTGTGCACCGCCTCGTTCACCAACGGCGTCCCGCGCTGGTTGACCGGCAAGGGCAAGGG
Organism: Microbacterium aurugineum; assembly: GCF_023101205.1. Classification (NCBI taxonomy): domain Bacteria; kingdom Bacillati; phylum Actinomycetota; class Actinomycetes; order Micrococcales; family Microbacteriaceae; genus Microbacterium; species Microbacterium aurugineum. The sequence goes on from NZ_CP078078.1 coordinate 1,117,875, forward strand.
GTGGGTCACGGCCGAGTACGCCATGCTCCCGCGCGCCACGAACAGTCGCAACGACCGCGAGAGCGTGAAGGGGCGCATCGGCGGACGCACGCACGAGATCTCCCGGCTCATCGGTCGCGCCCTTCGCGCCGTGGTCGACACCAAGGCGCTCGGTGAGAACACGATCGTCATCGACTGCGACGTGCTGCAGGCGGACGGGGGCACGCGCACCGCGGCCATCACCGGCGCGTACGTCGCGCTGGCCGACGCGATCGAGTGGGGGCGCGAGAAGAAGTTCATCGGCAAGAACTCCACGCCGCTGCTCGACTCCGTGGCCGCGGTGTCGGTCGGGATCATCGACGGCGAGCCCATGCTCGATCTGGCATACGTCGAGGACGTGCGCGCCGAGACCGACATGAACGTCGTGGTCACGGGCCGCGGACTGTTCGTCGAGGTCCAGGGCACAGCCGAGGGGGCGCCGTTCGACAAGCGCGAACTGGATGCGCTGCTCGAGCTCGGAGTGTCCGGATGCGACGAGCTGAAGGGCAAGCAGCTCGCCGCGTTGGCGGGGGAGTGACGATGAAGGTCGTCCTCGCGACGCACAATCCGCACAAGGTCGCGGAGTTCCAGCAGATCGTCGCGCAGGCACGACCCGACCTCGAGGTCGTCGGCTACGACGGCCCGGAACCGGTCGAGGACGGCGTGACCTTCGCCGAGAACGCACTGATCAAGGCGAGGGCGGCGGCGACGCACACCGGGCTCCCCGCTCTGGCCGACGACTCCGGTATCTGCGTCGACGTCCTGGGCGGTTCGCCCGGGGTCTTCTCCGCGTACTGGGCGGGCCAGAAGAAGGATGCCGGGGCGAATCTCGCGCTCCTGCTCGATCAGCTGCGCGACATCGCCGACCCGCATCGGACCGCGCACTTCACCTCGACCATCGCCCTGGTGATGCCCGACGGCCGGGAGCAGGTCGTCGAAGGCCGGTGGCCGGGGCGTCTGTCACACGAGGCGTCCGGTGGCGGTGGTTTCGGCTACGACCCGATCTTCATCCCCGACGGTCAGCCGCACGGCGAGGAGCGTACGGTGGGCGACTTCAGTGCGGAGGAGAAGCAGTCGCAGTCGCATCGTGCGCGTGCGTTCGCGGAACTGCTGCCGGTGCTCGCTGCACTCTGACGGCCGAAGAAGCGTAACCACTACGGTTGACGTACTTCACGTGTAGTGCTTATCGTGAAGGCATGCGTGAACTGACGTACTACATCGGTGTCTCCCTCGACGGCTTCATCGCGGGCCCCGCGGACGAGGTCGACTTCTATCCCGTCACCCCGGCGTTCGCCGAGTCGCTCGGCACGGAGTTTGCCGACGTGCAGCCGACCTTCGCCCGCGCGGGGCGCGGAGGGGCAGACGCTCCGGTGACGCAGTTCGACACGGTCCTCATGGGGCGCCGGACCTACGAGCCGGCGTTGCAGGTGGGGGTGACCGACCCCTACGCGCACCTGCGCACCATCGTGTTCAGCGGCACGCTCGCCGATCCCGTGGATCCGAACATCGAGATCGTGCGCACCGACCCGGTCGAACGCGTGCGGCAGGTGAAGGCCGAGGACGGGCTGGGGATCTACCTCGCCGGAGGCGCTCTGCTCGCCGGAGCGCTGATCGACGAGATCGATCGCCTCATCGTCAAGAAGTATCCGGTGATCGCGGGAGACGGGATTCCGATGGCGAGGTTCGCGTTCGCGCCGAAGTCGTTCGACCTCGAGGAAGCCCGGACCTTCGACAACGGATGCGTCGTGCTCACCTACGTGCGCACCCGTCGGTGAACTGCTGGTGACGCTGAGAATCGTTACCCTTCCCGACTAGCGCGAACACGCCTTCCGGCTGTGAATCCCGGTCTAGCCTGGGGGCATGCACGATCACGCACCCGCCGCCGGCGGCATCCGTTCGGCCAACAGTCGACGCCTGCTGGCGATCTCGCTGACGCTCACGGCGACCGTGATGGTCGTGCAGGTCGTCGGTGCGATCCTGACCGGTTCGCTCGCCTTGCTCGCCGACGCCGCGCACATGTTCACGGACGCCTCCGCGCTCGTGATCGCGCTCATCGCCGCGACCGTGGCCGCGCGACCGGCTGATGACCGACGGACCTTCGGGTATCAACGCGCCGAGGTGTTCGGCGCGTTGATCAATGCCGTGATCCTGATCGCCCTGGCCACCTGGGTGGCGATCGAGGGCATCGGCCGCCTGCTGAACCCCGGCGACGTCGAGGTCGCCGGCGGGCTCATGCTCGTGGTCGCCGTCGTGGGCCTGCTGGCGAATGCCGTCTCGATGTGGTTGCTCAGTCGTGCGCAGCGCACGAGCATCAATGTGCGCGGCGCTTATCTCGAGGTGATGGGCGACCTGATCGGGTCCGCCGCGGTCATCGTCGCCGCGATCGTGATCCTCCTGACGGGATGGATGCCGGCCGATGCGATCGCCTCCCTGTTCATCGCGGCGATGATCATCCCGCGAGCGATCGCGCTGCTGCGCGAAGTGTTCTCGGTTCTCGCCGAGTCGGCGCCCAAGGGGACCGCTGTCAGCGACATCCGCACCCACCTGCTGGGGTACGACGGTGTGGTCGGCGTGCACGACGTGCATGTGTGGCAGCTCACGCGGGGCGCGCCGGTGTTCACGGCGCATGTCACCGTCGAGCCGCAGCTGTTCGCCGACGGGAGGTCGACGCAGCTCCTCTCCGACATGCAGGCGTGCTTGGCCGATCACTTCGATGTCGAGCATTCGACCTTCCAGATCGAGCCGGCTGAGAAGTCGGACTGCGCGCCTCACCACGCCTGAACGCTCTGGTGCGGGGGAGAAGTCAGCGCTCCACGACGATGTCGTCCGGCTCCTTGTCGGGCCGCAACCCTCGCCATCGTGCGTGTCGGAGCACCCCATCGGGGGTCCAATTGGCGAACTCGACTTCGCCCACGAGCTCGGGATGCACCCAGAGTGCGTCGGACGCGTCGGGCGCGGGCACGCCGTCGAGGGGCGCTGTCTCCCTGCGCAGCGGGTCGAGGCGTGCGAGCAGATCGCGGAGGATGCGGTCGGTGAATCCGGTTCCCACCCTCCCGACGTAGCGCAACGGCGCTGATCCGCCTCGGCCGCCGGATCGGTCGGGCACCGCGAGCAGGAGCGAGCCGAGTGTGCTCTCCCGATCGCCTTTGCCCGGCCGGATCCCGACGATCACGGCCTCCTGCATGCGCGTGTGCTTGAGCTTCAGCCAGGACGGGCTGCGCTGCCCCGGGCGGTAACGGGACTGCGGGTCCTTCACCATGACGCCTTCGAGACCGAACTCCCTGCTGGCAGCGAGGGCCGCGTCGACGTCGTCGAAGACCGGAGGGATCTGTATCGGGGCGTCGAGACCCGCGACGACGTCTTCGAGCAGGATGCGGCGCTCGCGCAGCGGCATGCCCGTGAGATCGTGCCCGTCGAGGCTCAGCAGGTCGAAGAGCATGTACACGATCGGCGTGCGGACCACCTCCCGCTCGATCTCGCGCGGACGGGTCAGATGCATGCGGTTCTGCAGCAGGGAGAAGCTCGGGCGTCCCTGGCCGTCGAACGCCACGATCTCCCCGTCCACGATCGCGTCGGCGACGGGCAGGAAAGGGGCGCCGTCGGCGGTGAGTTCCGGATAGCGGGTCGTGATGTCGGTGCCGCGCCGCGCGTGCAGGAGCATCCGTCCGTCGGCCCAGGTGCCCAAGGCTCGGATGCCGTCCCATTTCACCTCGACCCAGGACGGATCGCTCAGCGCCCGCGCGACCCCGGCGGTGCCGTTCTCGGCGAGCATCGGCGCGAGGGGCGCGGCCGTGGCGCCCCGTGAAGGGGCCGAAGCGCCCCGCGGGTGACGGGGCCGGTGAGCCGGGGGAGGTGTTGGGGCCGACGAGGCCTCCTGCGGGCGGAGCCCGGCGAGCGGATCGATTCCCGCGGCTGCGCGGGCGAGTACCTCGTCGAGGTCGAGCTGGGCCAGATCCGGGTCATCGAGTTCGTCCCAGGTGCGCGGAGCCGCGACCCACGGCTGTGCCCGCCCCCGGAGCGAGTACGGCGAGATGGTCGTCTTCTTGCCGTTGTTCTGGCTCCAGTCCAGGAACACCTTCCCGCCTCGCTCGGCCTTCGACATGACGCTCGTGGCCAGATCGGGATGGTCGTTCTCGATCAGGCGGGCGAGTTCCTTCACGACCGCCGAGATCTCGTCGCTCGTCTGCTCCCCGGGGAGGGCCGCATACAGGTGCAGACCCTTGCTCCCGCTCGTGACCGGGAGCGGATCGAGCCCCATGTCCGTCAAGATGACGCGTGCGAAGCGCGCGACTTCGGCGCACTGTGCGAGTCCGACACCGGGGCCCGGGTCCAGGTCGAGAACGAGGCGATCGGGGCGACCCGGGCCCCCGTCCGGAGCGAAGCGCCACTGCGGCACGTGCAGTTCGATCGCGGCGACCTGAGCGAGCCACACCAGCGTCGGCACGTCCTCGACGAGGGGGTACTCCTTCGGGCCGTCCGAATGCTGGATCGCCTGCCGCGGGATCCAGGCCGGTGCCCCCGGTTCGAGCTGCTTCGTGAAGAACGCATCCGCGGGAGCGTCCCTCGTCCCGACGCCTTCGACCCAGCGCTTGCGCGTGACCGGGCGTCCGTCGAGGAGGGGCAGGATGAGCGGGGCGATCGCGCTGTAGTAGGCGATGACCTCGCCCTTGGTCGTGCCGGTGTCCGGGTAGACGACCTTGTCGAGATTCGTCACGCGCAGTCGGCGACCGTCCACCTGCACGATCTGCCCTGGTCCGACCATGCAGCCAGCGTAGTCAAGGGACTGGTCGCGACGGCTTCGACTGGTGTTCACTGGTGTCATGAGGACGATCTGGAAGGGCGCGCTGACATTCGGGCTCGTGAACGTGCCGGTGAAGGTGTACTCCGCCACGGAGGATCACGATGTGCCGCTGCATCAGGTGCATGAGAAGGACGGCGGCCGCATCCGGTACCAGCGCACGTGCGAGGTGTGCGGCGAGACGGTGGCCTATGCCGACATCGATCGCGCGTACGTCGACGACGGGCAGACGGTGGTGCTCACCAAGGACGACTTGGCCGCGCTGCCGGCGGAGAAGAGCCGGGAGATCGACGTCGTCGAGTTCGTGCCGTCCGACCAGGTCGATCTGCTCACCCTCGACAAGCCGTACTACCTCGAGCCGGACTCGAAGTCCCCGAAGGCGTACGTGCTGCTGCGCAAGACCCTGGAGCAGACGGATCGCACCGCGATCGTGCGCTTCACCCTGCGGCAGAAGACCAGGCTGGCCGCGCTGCGGGTCCGGGGGAAGGTGCTCGTGCTGCAGACCCTGCTGTGGGCCGACGAGGTGCGCGAAGCGGAGTTCCCTGCACTGGACGAGGACGTGCGGATCTCGAAGAAGGAGCTCGAGCTCTCCGCCTCACTCGTCGACAGCTATTCGGCCGACTTCGATCCCGAGGACTTCGTCGACGAGTACCAGAAGGAGCTCCGCACCCTCATCGACGCGAAGATCGAGGCGGGGGACACGTTCGACGTCGCCGAGACGTTCGGGGAGGCCGAGAAGGCTGCGGAGGGTGGCGAAGTCATCGACCTCATGGAGGCACTCCGCGCCAGCGTCGCGCGCACCAAAGAGGAGCGCGCGAAGAACGCAGGATGACGTCGTCCGCCGAGAGCTCGGCGCACGAGGTCAGGATCAGTGCTTGCCGTCGCCGTCCAGGTCGGGGGCGCGGTCGAACACGTCGGCATCCAGGACGAGCTCCTGTGCCTCTTCGGCATCGGTCACGACGTCTTCGCCGGCCGCCGCGGCCTTCTTCGCCTTGTGGCGCTCTGAGAGGTAATGCCACAGCGTGACGAGGGCGGTGCCGCCGACGGCAGCGAGGAGGATCAGGTCGATGTAGCTCTCGACGAAGTGGGCCACGGGCGGGATGAATCCGATCGCGTAACCGAACATCGTGAGGCCGAAGCCCCAGAGCACGGCGCCGATCAGGTTGTAGAGCGTGTACCGGCGCCACGGCATGTGACCTACGCCCGCCGCCACCGGCGCGAAGGTGCGCACGATCGGAACGAAGCGAGCGAGGATCACCGTGATACCGCCGAAGCGCTCGAAGAAGGCGTTGGTGCGCTCGACGTTCTTCTTGCTGAAGAGCCCCGATTCCTTCCGCTCGAAGACAGCAGGGCCGCCCTTGTGGCCGATCACGTAGCCGACCTCGCCGCCGACGAAGGCCGAAAGGCCGATCAACAGCGCGACGAACCAGACGTTGATTCCGAAGACACCGTGCTCCGAACCCGCGATCGGGTGGGAGAGGAGCCCTGCGATGACGAGCAGCGTGTCTCCAGGAAGGAGGAATCCTACGAGCAGGCCCGTCTCAGCGAAGACGATGAAGCAGACGACCAGCAACGCCCAGGGTCCGGCCGTTCCGATGATCGTCGCGGGGTCGAGCCAGGGGATGAGGGCGGTGGGAGCGTGCAGCATGGATTCGAGCACTGGCGGGATTCCCGTCGGTCGTGAGTGGTCGGCGTCAGAGCGGAGCGACGTCAGGGTGGTCTCGCGACGGCGCCATCGTCTCTCGTGCGGAAGGTGGGACTTGAACCCACACGCCCTGGGGCACAGGAACCTAAATCCTGCGTGTCTGCCAATTCCACCACTCCCGCGCGGTGGAATCAGTCTACTGACCGGCGAAACCCCCTGTCTGAGCATCAGCCCGCAGTTCATCGCACCCCGGAGCGGCTGAGAGCCGGCGTGCCTGTGGATAACTCCGACGCGGGGGAACCGATCGTTGCGAGGATGCCGGGGTGAGTCATCCGTCTGCCCTGGTCACCGAGCAGGTTCGGCGTCGCCTGCGCACGGAAGGGGTGGATCCCACGATCGATCCCGACGCCGCGCGGCGCATCGCGCACGCGGAGGTCCGTCGTCACGATGACGCTGCTCTCGCACGCGGCGGCGGCCTCATCGAAGACGAAGCGGCCTGTGTCCGTGACGTGCTGGCGTCTCTCAGCGGGTTCGGAGCGCTGCAGCCTCTGCTGGACGATCCCGAGATCGAGGAGATCTGGCTCAACGGCACCGGACACGTGCATGTCGCCCGTGAAGGCGTGGCGGAGCGGACCGGACTGCGCCTCAGCGACACGACGGTGCGCGACCTCGTCGAGCGGATGCTGCAGGCCACCGGTCGACGGGTCGACATCAGTCAGCCCTTCGTCGACGCCTCGCTGCCGGACGGCTCTCGTCTGCACGTCGCGATCGCCGACGTCGTGCGCGGGTCCTGGGCGGTCAACATCCGGAAGTTCCTCCCGAAGTATCGGTCGCTCGAGGCTTTGACGGCCCAGGGGATGATGCCCGCGGCGGTGGCTGAGCGGCTGCGGGCGGCGATGAACGACGGTCGCACGGTGATCGTCTCCGGTGCGACCCACGCAGGGAAGACGACGATGCTCGGCGCGCTGCTGGCCTCGTGCGCCGACTCGCAGCGCATCGTCACAGTAGAGGAGACCTTCGAGCTCGCGATCGAGGGTCCCGATCTGGTCGCATTGCAGGGGCGCCAGTCCAGTCTGGAAGGCACAGGGGAGATCACCCTGCGTCGATTGGTGAAGGAAGCGCTCCGGATGCGGCCGGACCGCCTGGTCCTCGGTGAGGTGCGTGATGCCGAAGCGCTCGACCTCGTGCTCGCGCTCAACACCGGAGTGCCGGGAGCGTGCACCGTGCACGCGAACTCCGCGACGGAGGCCCTCGAGAAGCTCAGCATGCTGCCGCTCCTGGCCGGCCGCAACATCGATCGCGGTTTCATCGCGCCGGCGATCGCCACGTCGATCGACCTCGTCGTCCATTGCGTGCGCGACCGCTCGGGCCGCCGCTTCGTGCAGGAGATCGTCGCGCCCACCGGAGAGATCGTCGAGGGACGCATCCGCACAGCGCGGGTCTATCTCGACGGCTCGACGACGCAACGGCGTGCCGACATGGATCGTGGCCCCGTTCACCGGATCGGGGTGAACTCGTGACGGTGCTGCTCGGGGCCGCGCTCGCCGCAGGTGTGCTCCTGTGCGTCTCGCCGTGGATGTGGCCGCCTCGTGCGAACGCGCAGCCGGCCGGCAGAGACGGACGACTCACGCGGTTGATCGAGGAAGCGGGCCTCGTCGCGCTCGTGCCGCGCGTGCTCATCGCGGTGATCGTGGCCGCGGGGATGCTGGCCGCTTCCGTGGTCTGGCTCCTGAGCGGACTGCCCGTGCTTGCCCTGCTCGCCGGAGCGGCGGGGGCGTCTGCGCCGATCCTGTTCCTGCGCGGTCGGCGGCTTCGGCTGCTTCGCGTGCGTCGGCAACTCTGGCCGGACATCTGTGACCTCCTGATCGCCTCGATCCGCGTCGGGCTCTCGCTCCCCGACGCGGTGGCGAGCCTGGCCGAGTCCGCGCCGACCATGCTCCGACCGGCCTTCGTCGTGTTCGCCCGAGACCTCCGGGCGAGCGGCAGATTCGAGACGAGCCTCGACCGGTTGAAGTCGTCCCTCGCCGATCCCATCGGCGATCGGATCGTGGAGACTCTGCGCATGGCTCGTCAGGTCGGCGGCACCGAGTTGATCAGTGTGCTCCGCGCGTTGTCGGCGTCCGTCCGCGCAGATGCCGCGCTTCGAGGAGAAGTCGAGGCGCGGCAGTCGTGGATCCGCGGTGCGGCGATCCTCGGGGCCGTTGCGCCGTGGATCATCCTCGGACTGCTCGTCATGCGCCCGGAGGGGGCTTCGGCGTACGGCACGCCCGAGGGGGTTCTGGTGATCTGCGTCGGAGCCGCGATCTCGGTCGCTGCCTTCCGGATCATGGTCCGCATCGGTCGACTTCCCGAGCCGCGGCGGTGGTTCGGGTGACGGAGGTGTCGGTCGTCGCGGTCGCGGTGCTGGTCGGTGGCACGTTCTCCGCCGGCGTGCTGAGCGTCCTGTTCGTGCTTCCGCGCTGGCGGGCAGCATCCCTGATCGTCCGTATCGGGCCCTACGTCCGTGACGTCGTGACCGACGAGCGGCTGCCCCCAGGCATCTTGCCTTCCTCCGGCGTGCTTCCCGCGCGTTCTCGAACGTTGTGGGACGCCGTTCGAGAGGCGTTCGAGCGTCTGCTCGGCGGAGGAGCCGCCCTTCGACAGCGACTCTCCCAAGCCGGGGTGGCGATCGAACCGTCCGTGTTCCGAGGCAAGCAACTGGGGTGGACGCTCGCCGGGATCGGCGGAGGTGCCATCGTGGTCATCCTCCTCGCGCTGGCGGGGCGGATGTCGGTGCCCACGAGTGTCATCCCGGTGGTGTTCGGGGCGCTCGCCGCCGTCGTGTACGACATGCAGCTCTCCGCACGGGCCAGGGCTCGCCGGGTGCGTCTCGCCGACGAGCTTCCGACGACGCTGGAGTTCCTGGCGCTGTGCCTTGCCGCCGGCGAAGGGTTCTTCGACTCCCTCCGACGTGTCGCCGCCGTCGGCACCGGTGAGCTGACAGCCGAACTCCGCCAGGTCGTCCTCGCGGTCGGGACCGGGTCGCCGTTGGCTGACGCGCTGAGCGAGACGGCGCGACGTCTGCAGCTGCCCGGGCTCTCGCGTGCCGTCGACCAGGTGATCGCCGCTCTCGAGCACGGAGCGCCGCTCGCCGCGGTGCTGCACGCACAGGCCGGCGATGCACGCGAGGACGCGAAGCGCACGCTCATCGAGCAGGCGGGGCGCAAGGAGATCCTGATGCTCTTCCCGCTGGTCTTCCTCATCCTGCCGCTGTCAGTGCTCTTCGCCGTGTATCCAGGACTGTTCATCCTGCGGCTCGGCATCGGCTGACCACCTCGCAGGGGAGGGGTCTCAGCCCTTGATGTACCGCCGCGTCATGTAGCTGCGGACGAGAGGGAAGGAGGCGAGGCGGAGGGGCAGCATGCTCAGCCAGAGGGTCAGGGGATGGGCGGGGGCGTAGATTCCCTTGACCCGTCGTCCGAGCCTCTGCTTGCGTTCCGCTTCGGGGCGGATCGCTGTCTCCCACGCCTGCAGCGCGGCCGGGATGTGGTCAGGTCTGGCGGTGAGTTCTGTGACGAGCCGGTCCGCTCCGCCCACGGCCAGAGATGAGCCGTAGCCGGCGAACAGCGTGACGCACCACGCGGAGTCGCCGACGAGCGCGACTCGACCCTTGCTCCAGGACGGCACCACCACTTGGCTGACGGTGTCGAAGTAGATGGAGTCGGCTTCCTGGAGGCCGGTGAGTACTTCGGGGATGATCCAACCGAGATCGCCGTAGATGCGTCTCAGCTCGGCGTGCACGTCGGCACCCGGGCGCGCATGATCGGCGCGGTAGCCGAAGAAGGCGACGTTGCGACCGTCGCCGGCGCTGATGACGGCGGCGGTGCGACCGCGCGAGGAGTGCGTGCCCGTGGTGCCCGGTGCGATGGATGCGGGGCGCCGCTCGAGCATGGACACGGCGATCTTGTGTTGCAGGTCGACGAGGAAGTCCTCCTCCGGCCCGAACAGCAGGGCGCGGGTGGCCGAGTGCAACCCATCCGCGCCGATCAGCAGATCGGCCGTCTCGACGGTGCCGTCGGTCAGTCCGACGCGGACCTCTCGGTCGTCCTGCTCGAAGGAGGTGAGCGTGGTGCCGAAGCGGATGGTCGTGTGATCCCGGACCCTTTCATACAGGACCGACTCGAGGTCGCCCCGTAGGATCGTCAAGGAGCGCGCGCCGGTGGTGGCAGCGATCGTGGCGCGATCCAGAGAGAAGAGGCGTGAGCCGTCGGACCGGTGATAGCTGAGCTCCGTGGTCTCGAACGAGCGGGCCTGGAGATCGCTCAGGATTCCGATTCGCTCTGCGGCGTCATACCCGATGCCGCCGAAGGTCACGGCATAGCCCCCGTCGCGGCGTGCGGGTGCGCGTTCGACGAGGAGAGTCTCCCACCCGGCCTGGTGCAGGCGGAGGGCGGTGGAGAGTCCGGCGATGCCGGCTCCGATGATGACTGCGCGCATGGATGTCGTCCTTCCTCGCGTCGTGGTCGAGATGACGCGCTTCCGACAGTATCGGAGTTTCAGGAATTATTGAACAGTCATGATGTTTGATATCGTGCTGCCTGGAGGGTGAGATGACCGACAGGCACACGCAGTGGCAGACCGCCGAACGACTGGCGCTGACGCTGACCGAGGGTGGGATGCAGCGGATGGCTGCGCGCACGCTCGCCGTCTTCCTGTTCACCGACCAGGAGACGGTCACAGCGGGTGAGATCGTCGAGCGGCTGGATGCCAGCGCCGGCGCGGTCTCCAGTGCGATCAAGTCGCTGCTCTCGGTGGGTCTCATCGAGCGTCTGCCCGCTCCCGGGAGTCGCCGGGAGCACTTCCGACTTCGCGACGATGCCTGGGCGACCCTGTTCACCGGCCAGAACACGATCATCGACGCCATGCTCCAGGTCGCCTCGGAAGGCGTCTCCGTCACCGGTGACGATGATCCGGCGCATCAGCGCCTGGCGCAGATGCACGCGTTCTATGAATTCCTGCGGGGCGAGATCCCCGCTCTGCTGCACCGCTGGCAGGAGCGGAACGGCTGACGCGAACTCTCTGGCAGGGGAGGCGCGGACGGCGGCGTCCTGCGGGCTGTGGATAACTTCCGCGCGGGTGATCTCACCCCGGGCAGACTGGCCGCATGATCACACGCCTGCGCTCGTTCTTCCGCGCTCTGTCGGCCGACGAATCCGGTGACGTTCCCGGCTGGGCTGTCGATGTAAAGCACATATGATGCATAGCAAACCTCGGTGTGTCCCACGCCTTGCCGATGCCACGAACGATGCGCTCCTCGCCTGTCTGTGCATGTCAGGACGCTAATACGCGATAGCGTGACCGCAGGGAGTCGAACTGCTCGTGTGCGGAAGACGGGAGCACGCGCGTGGCGACGGTGGAAGAGGTTGGCATGGACCCGATCATTGCAGTATTCCTTCAGGCGATCGATCTAGGCGTCAGCCTGGCCGGTGAAGCTCGCGCTCGCAAGGGTGCGAAGGATGCCTCCGCGCTGTTCCGTGGCCTTCGAAGTCTCGATTCAGACTCGCTGTCTGCATCGCTCAGTAAAGTTCGGCTGGCCGGGATGCTGGGATCGACCCTTAAGGCTCAGGACGCTAAGCGCGCATTGGCCAATCCTCAGCTATCCCGTCTGGTGACGGAACTGATATTCGTTTCACTCGTCGCAGAAGACAAGGAATCTGCTGACATGGTGAAGGATTCGCTGCGCTTGGTAGTTGCCAACACAGTGAGAAGCACGGCGAGCCAGGAAGACGCGAATAACTTCGGATTGCAGTTGGCCTCCGCTTTCGAGGAGCTATGTGTTGCCGCAGCGGAAAAGGTGATTCAAAACAGCCCTGACGCGTTCGTCGCCTTTCAACAGACAGGCCTCTTGCGTCGAGCAACAGCGATTCTCCAGAATATCAGCGACCACCATGAGGCAGTCGTTCGCGTCACGAACGCCGCGACAGCTCGCGAGCGTGATCGCTTCATCTCGGACTACCGCAAATCTTGCGCAGAGAAGCACGGATACATTACTCCGCCCGACTTTAAAACGAGTCGCAAGTTGCCTATGGAACAGCTGTATGTCCCGCCGCGTATATCAAGTAATCGTCGCAGCGTACACGCAGGCAATTTGAGCGTTGAGCAATTCATGACGTCGATTGACCGGACCGTCGTCTTGGGTGACCCGGGAGGAGGCAAATCCACCCTTTCTGGCTACATCGCTTCGCGTCTTGCCCGAGACAAAGCTGGCCCAGTGCCTTTCCATGTGGTTCTTCGTGAATTCGCAGCGCACGGCCAACGACTGTCCATAGTTGACTACATTGAGCACCAAATGGGTCCCGGATATGAAGTCAAAATGGAAGCAGGCGTAGTGCGTGACCTGCTGCTGACGGGTAAGGCACTGGTTATTTTTGACGGACTGGATGAGCTGTTGAACGCGGGGCAGCGTCGCGAGATGCAGCAGCGAGTCGAACTCTTTTCGATCCAGTACCCACACGCGCCAGTTCTCGTTACCTCGCGCCGGGTGGGCTACGAGCAAGCTCAGCTCGACGGCGCCATCTTTTCTACTTACCACCTCGGAAGCTTCGAACAAGAGCAAGTCGCAGAGTACGCGGTCAAATGGTTCTCAGCACAGGATGAGTTCACCGAGCAGAAGGCGGACGAGCGTGCCACGGCGTTCGTTGAGCAGAGCGCCGCTGTTCTTGACCTGCGCCGCAATCCATTGATGTTGTCGTTGATGTGCATCCTCTTTCGAGGCGAGAACTACATCCCGAAGAACCGTCCTGATGTTTACTCGAAGTGCGCCACCCTTCTGTTTGACCAGTGGGATGGAACGCGTGGGATCGAAGTGCCATTGCAGGCTCGGGACCATGTGGATGCTGCCATGAAGTACATCGCGTTCGAGTTCTTGCAATCGGACGCTCATGACACCGGCATCACTGAGCGCGTTCTTGTTCAGATGATGTCCAACTATCTCTACTCGGCAGGAGCGCTCGAAAATGAGGACCAAGCAGAGAAGGCCGCAAGGGAGTTTGTTGACTATTGTAGTGGCCGGGCTTGGGTCTTTACCGACGCGGGGAGCACCGGGGACGGTGAGCCTATTTACACCTTTACGCACCGTACGTTCATGGAGTACTTCGCAGCGGTGCACCTGACGCGCATCACCGATACGCCTGAAGCTTTGGCGTCACGACTGCTGCCTCAGATTGCTGCGGAGGAATGGGACGTTGTGGCACAGTTGGCTGTGCAACAAGTTAATTTCAGCACGGAAAGCGGTTCCGCTCGGGCTCTTGCCGCCATTCTTAAGGATGGTCGTAAACGAACACCGGAGAACCGAGCAAACGTCCTGTACTTCGTCGTTCGCTGTCTAGCGTTCGCAATTGTACCCGTATCACTTGTGCGTCAAATTGCTACTGCTTGTGTGTCGTTCGCGCTAACCACAAAACTTGCTCGTCGGGAGCGACACGAGATGCGCCCTCTGCTCGGCCTTCGAGTCTACGCGGATGATCGTGAAGCTAGTATCGCGGCACAGCAAGTCCAAGACGATTTGTCGAGCGCGATTACCGATCCTGCAACTCGTGAGATCAGCCGGTGGATATTGCTGCGGCTGCTGCTTCTATCGCAAACTGCATCGCTTGCTCCGATTTCTCCCGTGGACCCTGCATGGGAAACGCTGTTGGTCGACCTGGCGCACCAACAGAGGAATTTGCTCGTTGCGGAAGAACCTCTCGATGCTCCTGCCGCATCCCTGTTGGCATGGCATGGCGTGCTCGAAGATAAGTTGGCTCTTGAGATTATCCGGGACCCCGCTCTCCCATTCTGGGCGCGATATTTTGAAGACGACAACGTCGCATCGTGGTCGTCTGCTAACGCATCAGGATCGCGGCTATTCATAAAGTACGCGGCGTCGACGCGTACTCGTCTGCGGCCTGAACAACATGCGTGGGTGCTGACCCTTGCGAGCGCCTTCCTGGAAGACTTCTCCGTCCTACCTCGCGTCATGCCCGGCTTGTTCTCGCGCAGGGTCAGCCTACGAAGGAACGTTGGCACGACCGCCGAGACTGTCGAAGACATCGACATCCGCGTCGCAGATGCTGCGCTGCTGAGTGTGCTCGGCAACGCGGAGCTGATTGGTGGGTCGAGTCGTCACACGCGGGAGCGCACCGTTCATATGGTGCTCGGCGTGTTCGCCGCTGAGGACGGAGGTAGCCCTTTGGAGGCGCTAAAGGCCTTCGCCACTGCCGGGGTCCGAGACATTGCCGAGAAGTGGGAAGCGGGAGAGGTCTCGATTTTCCATACTGAACGTGGTTCCGAGGATGTTGATGTCCTATTCGAGTTCTCATCGGACGTCTACAGTGACGAGCAGGTTGCGCCCGACTAGAACGTCAGGGAGGCCAGTACGGGGCCAGGCTTGAAGCTGAGCCGTGGGACGAACAACTCACCGATGAGTTTCTGACCGCGCTCAGGCAAGAGTCGCCGGAGACCTACGCCGAGCTTGAGGCGGATGCAAGTTGAAAGATCGAACAGATCATGAGCAAGGTAGAGGGCCAGGGCTTGAGGGGGGTCTTCTCTCGCATTTTCTCAGGAGCGATACGTGGGGAGGATCAAGTACCCGAATACACCCGTTAAAGGCCGGGGTCTTTCGGGCACCCTCTGCCGGGACACTGCACCGGACCCCCTGCCAGGGGACTAGTCGAATCGTCCCGATGTTCCACTAGTCGCAACGTCGGGAGTTGGACTAGTGGCCGTGCCTCGGTGGGTGCCGTAGCGCTCGCCGCGTAGGATCGGGCACGCAGGCGATTGGAAGGTGCTGAGAGGGGCGCTGAGAGCTTGGTAGGACTGTCTGCGCCGTCGTGTCGCTAGTCCTGCGCGGCCCGCCGTTACTCGCTCGCGCATGTTCGCTGGGTTGCCGTGCACACAGTTATGCACAAGCTCGATTAGCTTTGAAGCTGAAAGTTACCCGTGAGTATGTAGGCACGTTGTAGGCCGGGATTCCGGACAATCCGACAGGCTTACTACCCATACCGACCGATACCGACCGTTGGCGGCCTACGTGACCACGGGAGGAAACCCGTTACTCGGGGAACTTCCTCGCCGGAATGTGTAGGGCGGAAAGTAGACTGTCTGTAGCGGAAGGGTTCTACCGATTCCTTCCGTAGAAAAGCGAAAGGCCCCCCAAATCTTTACGGGAACGGGAGGCCTCTCGTCAACACAGGTGTCACTGCCTTCACAGTGACTGGCGACCTTCGCCTTAGCGGCGGGGCCGGGGGCCGTTCGTAGTTGACGCTACGGGCGGCCTCCTCATTAGTGTATGTCAGATTCATTAGTGATTCGACCGGGTTATACCACGGGTCGAGCTACTTTGTCTTGGTGATTCTGTAGACCGTCGCGACGGAGACACCTAGAGCGCGGGCGATGTCGGGCACACTCTCCCCGGCGTCGCGGAGTGCCTGAGCCTGTCGAGTCTGCTTCGTGTCAGTGGCCTTCGGGCGTCCGCCTGTGCGTCCCTGTGCCTTCGCGGCGGCTAGTCCGGCAATCGTTCGCTCGGCAATGATGTTTCGTTCCATCTCCGCGAAGATCGACGCCATTTGGAGCATAGCCCTGCCCATTGGGGTCGATGAGTTGAGGCCGTCCGCGATGGACTCGATGAAGATTCCACGCTCGGTGAGGTCCGCGAGCAACTGTGCGATGTGCAGGGTGGAGCGCCCTAGCCTGTCGAGTCGGTAGACGACGATGGTGTCTCCCGGCTGAACATCTGCGAGGAGGTCATCGAGAGCGGGGCGGGATGTCTTGGTGCCAGATACGCCGTGGTCAACGTATCGGTTTCGCTTCAGCACCTTCACGCCGTCGAGCGCGTCATGTTGTAGTGCTTCGTCCTGCTTGCCAGTGCTCACGCGAAGGTATCCGAGTCGCGTCCCCGTGGTCGTCGTATCCATGCAGGAAGTCTCTCAGAAACTCGTTCGTTTTCGCAACTCAATACGGTGTGAGTTTTGAGGCGCGATTCTGGAGCGAGCTTGCTTGGATTCTCGGCACATGATCCCGTTCGCCGCGTCTCTCATCTCGGCTTCGTTTGTGAGAGGCGAGAAACCCCCCTCCCCGGAGACTGACCATGAGACTCCGGGGAGAGGCTGGAGGGGGAGGGACGGCGGGCGCGAGTGAGGAAACACCCGCCGCCCCGGTGGACGGTTGCGAGCATAGAGGGGCCTACTAGGAGCCGGGGGACTCGCATCCGTCCCTGTCGCGACGTGGGCGTGACACTTGGAGGAGAACCGCTCACGTCGCCGCGCTTAGATCAAGTTTTCAAATTGAACAGGCTCCGGGCGATGTATGCGCGGGTGTCGGCGTCGAGAGCGAGCTTCTTCAGCTTCGCGCCGTTCGCGCGATAGCCGCCGACAACGCCGAGATAATACGTGTAGAGCAAGGTGTCGCGAGTCTTCTTGTATAGGGCTTGCGAGGGCAGGAGCACGATGTGACGCCCCACGCGCACGACTCGACGCCCATTCACAAAGCTTCCCGACCGAATGCTGGTGTAACGGGATTTGTTCAACTTCGGGCCGGGTGCGACGGCGCGTGCCGTGGGCGGCTCGATACGTAGCTCTTGCTGACGTGCTGTCATTTGCGCTTGCAGAGACTCGCGTTGTGAGGAGGTCAGACTCTTCAACCAGATGCGGCGCGTCTCCGGCGCGATGTGGAGCGCCTGCTCCAAGAGAGGAATCATGACTATTCGTCTCGTAGGTATTTCGTTGTGTTCTCGAACCTTGGACGCCCTCTGCCAAGCTCCGACTGGTTCAGGACTGAGAGCCTTGCCGCGCGTTCGTCGGGGTCTGAGGTCGTAGCTTCGATGCGGTAGTGCGCTTCCTGGTACGCAAGCTCATGATCGACGGTTCCCGGCACGTAGTCCGTCAGGCCGTCAGGCTTTGGGCCGCGTCGAATCTTGACCTCGCCCCAGCGACGAATCTGTTCGTCGTCATCGTCGATGATGTCAAAGAGCGAGCTACCTTCTCGATCTTGATTCACTTCCAAGATCTCGTCAGTGATAACCATGACCGATCCGCGTTCGCCTAGGTGGATGAATGCGCCATGAATATCGTTGCGCTTCGTTCCCACGGCGGGGCCGTTGTTGACCCAGTGCACGGTATCCCCGGCGCGTAGCGGTGGATGCTTCTTCTTCGTTGTCGTCTCGGTCATGCTGTCGTCTCCTGTGTCGTAATCTGCTGAAATAGGTCTTCGAAGTCCCCGGCAATCTCTGGATACCCCTGTCTAGATAGGGCGAGAGACATGCGCTGGGCAATTTCCGGCGTCTCGTGAATGAGGGAAACAAGCGCGTATAGGGTTCGGTCATCCGACGCCAGGCGCTCGGCGGTATCGAGCGAGTCGATACCGAGTCCCTTTGAGAGCGTTTGAGTCAATTGGTTGACGGTCTGAGCGGCGCGAAGAGCTTCAGAGTTTCTGCCCATAGCTAGGGCGGTACGGCGTACCGTATCCGCGTCCCTCAGAGAGTCCGTGAGGGCTGACAGGAGGTCACTGACGCCCGCTGAGGCAGCCTGACTGTCACGGAGGGCTACGCGGCCCATTGCGCTCGTCTTGTAGCGGTAGAGAGACGCCTGAGAGACATGGTGTCTCTTCGCGATCTGAGGTACCGGCTCGCCGCTCGCCAAGTCGGCTTCAATCTTTCTCAAATCCTTGTGACTCAGGATGCTACTTGGTCTGCTCATGATGTTCGTTCCGATAAAAGTCAATGTTTGCAATCGACGTTGAACGCGGGTAACTAAAATGCGGTGATTCCGCATGAATCTTGTTGCTGAAGGAGGCGTGTACGCGTTCTAAGCTGTTTTCCTCTTCGGTGTCGACGCGATATTTTCGGTATATCTTTACAATCGTCCGTATAGACCCCTAGAGGTGACTCTGAGGTTGGATAGGTCGTCAACCGGGGCCCGGAGCGAAATACTCAGTTTTGAGAGTTCCTCCGCTGCGTGCGCCAGTTCTGTACGGCCCACGGACTACAGCCAAGCTCTGCGGCGGCTCTGCGCACGCTCAGATGTGCTACCGACTCATGCTGTTCATCGGTGTACGTACGGGAGAGGCCGCCCTTGCGTCCGTACGCCCGCGCTAGGTCTGGGTTGAGGAAGGGATTCACATACGTCATGCGTGGTACCACATGACAAGATCGCCGGTCTTCTCATCGACGGATGCGGATGCCTGATCCTTGAGCATTCGTAGGCGAGTTTCAAGAAGCTCAATCTCGCTGAGTGGGCCAACCCCGGCTTGCTTCTCGATCCTCTGGTTATTCTGCTTTTCCTTCAACATGAGTTTTAGTAGCGGGATGCGTTCACATGCGTCCTGATAAGAGAGGGCCATTCCCAAGCTGTAGACGTTTCCGTAGACTTCTTGTTCTAGCTTTGCGATCCACGCCAACTGAAGGTTGGTGGCAGGTTGATTTGAGTTGAGCCTTGAAAACTCTGCTCGAATCAGCTTGTGCGACTTGTTCAGCCATTCTGCAATGAATGAATCTCTATCGAACTCTTCCCCCGCCACCGTCTTGAGTGCCATTAGGGTTTCGAGTTGCTTGATTGTAGCCATGATTGTCCAATCGTCATCCTTTGGGGCAGTCGTATCCTTAAGCCCGCTAGTTCTAACCCATCCTTCTATCTTCTGTGACCCTTCTAGATCAGATCTGAGAGATATAGCTCTGTGATGGTTATAAATTAATATGTACCGGCTTCTAGTGCGTTTAGTCAATCGGCCCACCTGGCATCGCGATACAAAATGTGCTACAAGGAATTCAATTCGTGTTATCTGCGCTCGCGAAAACAAGGGGAAACATGTTATGTGATGCACGAATGCTGAGAAAGTGCTGCGAATTGACCCTTTATGCTACGGTTACCTACCTATAGACCTCTATAAACGTCGCATGTCATGCGGGAGGTATCGGGGTTATAGATGCATAGAAAAACCCGCTGTTCTCCGAGATTGGACAATCGAGGAACAGCGGGTCCGAGCAAGGATGCGTTGCTTGAATCTATTGTGCCATAGACTACGCTCTAGTATCCATTGTGGACCGGATAATGGGGCGTGTGTGCGATTCTTTGGACAAGAGGTCTATGATCTACCTATTGCTCGGTCGTGACCGGGTTCAGTTCGACGCGACCGAATCCACGGCCTCCGCGCCTGACGACGGGACGGTATCGGGAGCGGATCAGCGCCTGTTTAGTTTCTATGGGCACGTTGTCCCAAATCTTCCCGAACCGATCTACATACTCGAAAACCTGTTCACGCGACGCACCGTCTTGAAGTGCTTCTACCTCGCGGAAGAAGGTAGTGAGGTCGGCCGACTGTCCCGCATCGGCCATCAGTGCATCCCGATCTGCAGTGAGCCGTTCCTTCTCGGCTTCCAGTACCTTGAGCCGTCCCTTCAACTGAGGGCGAATGCTCTTAAGGTCGGGGTCTGAAATGGACTCTGCAAGGTCTTCGATTGCGCCGCGATTGGCCGTCAGAAGGCCGCTGAGCGTCTTCATTGCTTCCGTGTGATCCCCACCCTTGGGGGACCGAACGCGGCCCTCCTTGATGTCGCTGAGGATCAGGGCTTCAATCTCGTCATCTACGAGTGGAGCGGCGATAGACGAGTGTTGGCGCGTCTTGTCGTAGATCGTCTGAGAGCACTTGTAGTGCCTGTATACGTGGCGGGGACCGCCCTTCCGCTGGCTGTAGCTAGTCGTCCCGTGCATCGGTGCTCCACACTCGCAACGGAGCACGCCGCCTAGAAGTGTCTGGGCGCGAGCGCCCACGGGGGTACCCAGTTTGACCTTGGCTCTGAGCGCTTCCAGTTGTGTTTCGTCGATGATGGGTTGAATCCGACTCTCGGGTAGGCGTGTCCCCTTGTGGATCAAGATTCCTGCGTTGCGCTCTCGAATCAACACGCGATGAACAGTCGTCGCTGTCCAGTAGGTGCGGGCGTCGCGCTTGACCCCGTCGCGTCCGCGTCTCTGTCGCTTCATGCCGTCCGTCAGCGCGCCCGCGTTCGTCCACTCTTTCGCTATCTGGATCAGGGATACCGTGCCCGCTAGATACCGCTCGGTCGCGTCCCGGATCAGGTCGGCTTCGGACGGCCTCAGCGTGACCCCATCGACTTCATAGCCGAAAGATCGCGTACCAGCCTTGGGGATGCCCTTGGATGCGTCAGCGGCGATTTTGGCGCGAACACGTAGTGATGTGTTGGCAGACTCGGCGCGAGCTTGCTCCGAAACCATGATGATCAGTAGACGGCTGTTCGGCGTGGTTGAGTCCAGGTTGTCCCGGAGGAAGATGAGCCGTCCGCCCACCTTCTCGACGTCATCCAGCACAAGGCCCACCTGGCCGGCACCGCGCCGGGAGAGTCGGTCAAGTTTCCATACCGCGAGCGTTCCAACCTCACCTGTGGACACGGCCTTCACGGCGTTGTCGAAATCCTCTCGTGCTACATCCTTGTAGCCGCTCACGGAGTCCTGCCATACCTTCCGGACGGTCTTCCCCTCCTGCGTCGCCCAATCGCGGAGGTCGGCTTCCTGACGTTCCAGCGCATCCTTGCCTTCGCGGTCTACGCTCAATCGCAAGTAGAGGTCCACAAGGTCTCCGTTCATAGGTGAAACACTACTCCCGGCTGGGTGCTCGTGACATTGATGACGGCCGGGCTGGTGGTGCTGATCTGGGCGGTCGCAGGACCCGCGCTGACCGCGCTGTTCGAACAGGCGATCCAACGGGTGTCGGGGCTCTGACATGGCGGAAGGGCCCCGGTTCGCGGATGAGCGCGGTTCGAGCCCGGTGGAGTTCCTGTTGGTGGGAACGCTGCTCACGGCGCTCACACTCGCCGTCCTCCAACTCGCGCTCGCCGTCTACGTGCGAAACGTGGTCCACGATGCAGCGGTCGAAGGCGCATATCACGCTGCTCTCGCCGACACGAGTCCGGCCGAAGGAGTCGATCGCACCCGCGAGGTGATCACGCGTGCGATCGGCGCGGGATATGCCGAGGACATCCGGATCGGCACTTCGGGGCTCCCGGAGGAGGAAACCGTCGACGTGCGAGTGCGCTCGACCTTCCCCCTGCTGGGCCTGATCGGAATCCCGTTCACGATGGAGGTGGAGGCCCATGCACCCGTGGAGACGTTCGGTGGCCGGTGAGGAAGGATCAGCGGCGCTCGAGTTCATCGCGGTCGGCGTCATCCTCCTGGTGCCGATGGTCTACTTCGTGATCGCGCTCGGCGGCATCCAGGAGCAGACGCTCGGCGCAGAGGCGGCGGCGAGGCACATGGCGCGCGTGATCGCGCGGGCTCCGGACGCCGCATCCGCGACCGAGCGCGGAGAGGCGGTGCTCCGCGGGGTGATCGACGAGTACGGTCTGGATGCCGACGCGGTGGACGTGACGCTGACATGCACTCCGTCGGGCGTCGAATGCCCATCGTCGGGAGCGACCGTCTTCGTCACCGTCAGTACCCGGGTGACCCTGCCCCTGGTGCCGGAGCTCTTCGGCCTCGACCGTTCCACCGCGGTCCCCGTCCAGGCCACTTCGGCGCAGAAGGTGTCGCGGCTGTGGGGTGCGCGATGACGCGCGCCGGCCGGTCAGCAGACACAGCGGTGCCGGGGCAGGACGAGGGCAGCGTCCTCCTGCTGACGCTCGGCTACGTGCTTCTCGCGCTCGTGGTGATCTACGTCTGCGTCTGCGCGACGGATCTCTACATCGCGCAGAAGCGGCTGGACGCCCTCGCGGACTCGGCGGCGCTCGCCGGGGCGGATGGCTTCATCCTCGCGGTGACGGCCGACGGCGTCCGCGCCGAGTTGACGGATTCCGGGGTCGAGGAGCAAGCGGCAGCCCTTGTCGAAGGGGTGCCGGGCGAGACGGACCTCGTCGCGGCGGGAACGCCCGACGGGGTGTCGGCACGTGTGACGGTCGGCGTCGACTGGCGTCCGCCTTTGCTGTCCTCCCTCGTCCCGGAGGGCGTACGCCTGGAGTCCACGGCCACGAGCCGCACGGCCCTGTGGTGACCTACCGCACGGGGGCGCTCAGTTACCGTCCGGCTCCGGCCGCGATCTGGGTATGAACTTCGGGATCCACCGCAGGAATCCGGCTGCCCCGACGAGGCCGATGACGCCCATCGCTGCGGCCGCGAAGGGGAGCGCCGAGAAAGCGGTGATCGCCGACACCAGCAGCGGCGCGATCGCA
Organism: Microbacterium aurugineum; assembly: GCF_023101205.1. NCBI lineage: Bacteria > Bacillati > Actinomycetota > Actinomycetes > Micrococcales > Microbacteriaceae > Microbacterium > Microbacterium aurugineum. The sequence continues at coordinate 1,140,525 of NZ_CP078078.1, forward strand.
CCCCCGGCGTCGGTGAGCGTGCGCCAGGATCCGAGGAAGGCGGCGGGCTCGCGCTTCGGGGCGACATCCGCACCGAGGGTGAGCAGGATCCCGCTCGACAGGCCGTTGCCGACGCCGAGCACCGCGGCGAACATCCCGAACCACAGCACCGCCGCATCGAGCTCGTGCGTGAACGACAGCGCGAGGAAGCCGGCGCCCATGAGCACCATCGCGGGCATCGCCGCCCACAGTCGTCCGAAGCGGTCCATCACCTGCCCACTGGCGTAGAAGAGCGCGAAGTCGATCGCCCCGGAGACGCCGACCACGAGGGCGATCGTCGAGGCGTCCAGCCCCAGGGAGAGCCCCCACAGCGGGAGGACGACCTGCCGCGCGGAGCGCACCGCCGACAGCGACGCCGCGGCGAGTCCGAGACGGCCGAGCACCGCGCGCTGTCGCCACATGGTCTGGAAGATGCCCGTGCGCTCGACGGTCGGGATGGATCCGCTCACCGCCTCGCCGGAGTCCTCCATGGAACGCTCGGCCGGGGTGAGCGGAGCGGGAGGTGTCGTCTTCTCCGGATCGGGGCCGAAGAGCACGAGAATCACCATCACCACGAGGCAGCCCAGGAAGAACCAGATCGCGGCGCTCTCGGTGCCGAACAGCTGCAGCAGACCCGCTGCCACGAACGGGCCGATGAAGATGCCGAGGCGGAAGCTGCCGCCGAGCAACGAGAGCGAGCGCGCGCGGAAGGCGACCGGAACCCTGGTCGTCATGAACGCGTGACGGGCCAGGCCGAAGGCGGCCGCGCACACGCCCAGGACGAACACTGAGGCCGCCAGCACGCCGAGCGTCGGGGCGAAGACCATTCCCACAGCCGACAGGATCGCGATCACGCCGGCGATCACCATCGTGAACCGCTCGCCGATCCGCCCGACCGCCCATCCGGCAGGGAGGTTTCCGCAGAGCTGGCCGATGACGAGCGCGGAGGCGACGAGGGCCGCGAAAGCGACGTCGGCACCCATGGCGGCTGCGAGTACCGGGATGAGCGGGATCACGGCGCCCTCGCCGAGGGCGAAGAGGACCGTCGGCAGATACACCATCGGTCCGAACTGCCGAAGGACCGTCGATGCACTGCTCACGCCCTCACGCTACTCCCCGCAGGGAGGTGCTCCTGGACCCGGTCCCCGCGTGGGCAGACGGCACGTTAGGCTGAGGTGTCATGCTCGAACTAGATCTCTCCGCCGAAATCCAGGCGCTCAGGCACACCTTCGGCGACATCAGCGAGGTCGTCGATGTCTCCCGTCTCCGCGACGACATCGCGCGTCTCAGCGAAGAGGCCGGTGCTCCCGACCTCTGGGACGACACCGACAACGCGCAGAAGGTGACCAGCGCGCTCAGCCATCGTCAGTCCGAGCTCGCCCGCATCACCGGCATCGCGCAGCGCCTCGACGACCTCGAGGTGCTCGTCGGTCTCGCCAACGAGATGGACGACGAGGATTCCGCGCAGGAGGCGCGGACCGAGCTCGCGGCACTCACCGACCTGATCAACCAGCTCGAGGTGCAGACGCTCCTCGACGGCGAGTACGACGACCGGGCAGCGATCATCACGATCCGCTCCGGCGCGGGGGGCGACGACGCCACCGACTTCGCCGAGATGCTGATGCGCATGTACCTGCGCTGGGCAGAGCGCCACAAGTACCCCGTCAAGGTGATGGACACCTCGTACGCGGAGGGTGCGGGCATCAAGTCCGCCACCTTCGAGATCGATGCGCCCTACGCCTTCGGAACCATCTCGGTCGAAGCCGGCACGCACCGCCTCGCGCGTATCAGTCCGTTCGGATCCGCCGACAAGCGCCAGACGTCGTTCGCCGCGGTCGAGGTCATCCCGCTCATGGAGGAGGCGACCGAGGTCGACATCCCCGAGAGCGACATCCGTGTCGACGTCTTCCGCTCGTCCGGCCCCGGCGGACAGTCGGTCAACACGACCGACTCCGCGGTGCGCCTCACCCACCTTCCGACCGGCATCGTCGTGTCGATGCAGAACGAGAAGTCGCAGATCCAGAACCGGGCAGCCGCCATGCGCGTGCTGCAGACGCGGCTCCTGCTGCTCCAGAAGGAGCAGGAAGCAGCGAAGAAGAAGGAACTCGCCGGCAACATCACCGCGAGCTGGGGTGACCAGATGCGCTCCTACTTCCTCTACGGACAGCAGCTGGTGAAAGACCTCCGCACCGGCCAGGAGTCCGGGAACCCGGCCGCTGTGTTCGACGGCGATCTCGATGACTTCATCTCGGCGGGAATCCGCTGGCGCAAGCGCAAGATCGAGGACTGAGACAAGAAGAAGGGCCCCGGAGTGATCCCGGGGCCCTTCTTCTTGTCTCGGCGACAGCGCAGGAGTCAGTACGCGGCATCTTTCAGCGTGCCGGTCACGTCCTCATAGCTGTAGAGGATGCAGTGCACGGTGCGGTCGTCGCCACGGACCCAGGACGACTCCGTCGGCTGATACGTGTAGTAGTCGAGCACCGAATCCATGTAGGACGTGCCCACGTAGGCCTCGAATTCCGACAGGCAGCCATCCCATGCCTGGTCTTGGAGGGCGCCGTCACCGGGGAACTCCTCGCCTTCGAGGTCGTAGATGAAGAAGACCTCGTCCGTGTGAGGGTCGGCGCAGGGCACCACGGGGAGTTCGTAGATGTTCCCCTCTTCGTCGGAGTAGTCGACGAACGGCAGGCAGTCGCCCACGCGGAGATCGGCGAAGCTCACCATCTCGGCACCCTCGATGGCGCCCGAACCGTCGTCCGTCGAGGGGCGCTCGGCCGGGGCTCCGCTCGGGGAGCCGGCTCCTCCCGCCGCGGACGCGACTCCCAGCAGGACGAGCGACACGGCGACCGCGAGGATGGCGCCGATCGCCGCCACCACCATCCCGGTGATGCCCGGCCACTTCCGACCCCGCAGGAAGAGCGAGACGAGCGACAGGATGAATCCGATGGCGAGCAGGCTCCAGCCCGCGATCGCGATCACGGGGACGCAGGCGCCGATCACGCCGACGACCACCGTCACCAGGCCGATGATGCCGAGCACCGGCGTCCCGGTCGCGGCAGGGGGAGCGGCCGGGACCGCCCACGGATCACCGACGACGCCGGAAGCGCCCGGATAGCCGGTCATGGTCGGGCCCGCGACGGGTGTCGGATCCGCAGGCGCCATCATGTACGGCGGAGCGAACGGAGCAGGTTCCGGTGTGGCGGGGACGGGATCACCTTCGGGAGCAGGAGCAGGAGCGGGAGCAGGAGCAGGAGCGGGAGCGGGCGCGGGAGCGGGAGCAGGAGCGGGATCGGGCTCGGCGGGCCGCGGGGGAGCGGCCACGACGTGCTCGGTCCATTGCTGTCCGTCCCACCACCGCTGGTTCCCCGAACCGTCGTCGTACCACCCCGCAGGCGTAGTCATCTCGCGCTCCCGCTGTCGTGGTGTCTCAGGAGACGAAACAGGCGGTGATGGCCTCGGTGTCCCCGAGGACCTCGGCCAGACCGTTGATCGCGTCGAGATCCGTCAGAGTGCCGTCACTCTCGGCGATCGCACGCAGCGTGGCGTTGTCGAGGTCGGAGACGACGAGCAGGTCGGCGAGGCACAGGACCTGTTCCTCGGTGTACCCCTCGGTGCCGTCCAGCATGAGGATCGCCGTCAGTCCTGCGGCCACCTCGGGCGTGGTCGGGCGGGTGCCGTCGTCGGCACCGTCCGTCTCGCCCGGGTCGGTCGCCTCGCTCGACGGGGAGGTGCTCGGGAGGTTGTCGAGCTCTTCGCTCGCCGTCTGCGCGACCGCGAAGACGAACACGAAGAACATCACGACGCCGATGATCGTGCCGACGACGGCGAGGATAAGGCCCGCGATGCCGGGCCACTTCTTGCCCTTCAGGAAAAGCGAGATCAGCGAGACGATGAAGCCGGCGCCGAGCAGGATGAACCCGAAGAACCCGATCACGGGGATGAAGGCGAGGATCGTTCCGACCGCCGCGAGGCCGAGGCCGACGAGTCCGAGGATCGAGATCTTCTTCGGAGCGTCCTGGCCGGGCTGAGTGTACGGCGAAGCGGCGGGGTAACCCGACGGCGACGTCGTGTACCCCGCAGGGTAGTTCGGGGCGGAACCCGGGTAACCGGCGGCCGGCTGAGCCGGGGAGCCGTATTCGGGGACCTCGGAGGCGGGGACCTCGGGGGCTGACGGAGTCTCAGCCGCAGCGGGGGCCTCGGACTCGACCGGGGCCGCGGCCTCGGGAGCGAAGTGCTCGGTCCACTGCTGGCCGTCCCACCAGCGCTGGCGTCCGGATCCGTCGTCGTACCAGCCTGCTGGTGTCGTGGTCATGATTCCCCCTCGATGAATGCGATCGCTCCCTGGTGCGGCGACCCCTTCATGTATAGCAGTGGGCGGTGACGGGGGTGAGGCCTCCGGATGGGGAACAGTCCCCATTTCGTGCGCACAGGGACACGGTGTGCGGGGTGTCGCTCGCGACCAGCCGGAGGGGCGCGCTTAGGCTCGAATCGCCATGATTCGGTTCGAGAACGTCACCAAGCGCTACAGAGGGACGAAGAAGCCCGCTCTCTCCGGTGTCGACTTCGAAGTGCAGCGCGGGGAGTTCGTCTTCCTCGTCGGTGCCTCGGGGTCCGGGAAATCCTCCTGTCTGCGCCTCATCCTGCGTGAAGACGTGCCGACCTCCGGCCGCGTCGCGGTCCTCGGTCGGGATCTCCGCTCGCTCGCCAACCGCAAGGTGCCGTACTTCCGGCGCCACATCGGCTCGGTGTTCCAGGACTTCCGCCTCCTCCCTTCGAAGACCGTCTATCAGAACGTGGCTTTCACGCTGCAGGTCACCGGATCCTCGCGAGGATTCATCCAGCAGGCCGTACCGGAGGCACTCGCTCTCGTCGGACTCGACGGCAAGCAGAAGCGCATGCCGCACGAGCTGTCCGGTGGGGAGCAGCAGCGCGTCGCGATCGCCCGCGCACTGGTGAACCGCCCCCAGGTGCTGCTGGCCGACGAGCCCACCGGCAATCTCGACCCCGCGACCTCCGTCGACATCATGCAGCTCCTCGCCCGCATCAACGCGGGAGGGACCACCGTGCTGATGGCCACGCACGAGGCCGGCTTCGTCGACCAGATGCAGCGTCGCGTGATCGAGTTGCGCGACGGGGAGATGGTGCGTGATGAGGTGCACGGCGGCTACGGCGACACCTCGAACATCCCGCGCCTCGTGCCGGAGGAGGTCCGCGGTGCCGCTGCGGCCGCCGCCCTCACCGCGGTGCAGGAGGTGCAGCGCCAGACGGCCGATCTCTCGGTGGTGCGCGCTGCCCTCGCCGAGGAGCTCGCCGCGCAGCGGACCGCGGCCGCGGACCGGGGCCCGGATGTCGAAGCCGAGCCGTCCCCGCGGACGGTCGAGCCTCCGCAGACCGTCGAACCTCCGGAGCAGGCCTTCACGCCCGAGGCGGACGAGACCGCGCGGATCGTCGAACCGCCTGCCGTGGTCGAGCCACCCGCCGTCAACCGGCCCCGCACGCATCCGATCACCGTCCCGAATGTCGATGTCGCAGAGCTCGGAGTCGCCGACCGCCTCGGCCTCTCCGACGAAGACGACGAGGAAGTGGGCCCGACCTCATGAGAATCGGACTCATCCTCGCCGAGGCCCTGGGCGGCCTCCGGCGGAACATCTCGATGGTGATCTCCGTCGTCCTCGTGACCTTCGTGTCACTGACCTTCGTCGGCGCAGCGATCCTGATGCAGGGGCAGATCGGTGTCATGCGCGGGTACTGGGCCGAGCGCGCCCAGGTCGCCGTGTACATGTGCTCGGAGGTCTCCGAGTCGGAGACCTGTATCGATGGTGCGGCCAGCGAGGAGCAGGTCGCCGCGGTCCGCGCCCAGCTCGAGGGCGAGGCCCTGGCGCCGCTGATCAGCTCCATCACCTTCGACACGAAGGAAGAGACCTACGCCAAGCTCGTCGACCAGCTCGGCGCGGAGCAGGCGAGCGTTCTCACGCCGGACCAGGCGTTCGAGGTGTTCTTCGTCACGATGAAGGATCCGGGCCAGTCACAGGTGCTCGCCGAAGCCTTCAGCGGCCAGGCGGGGGTCGAACAGGTGACGGATCAGCTGCAATACCTCGATCCGCTGTTCTCGGCACTGACCGTCGCCACCTACATCGCGGTCGGCATCGCCGTGCTGATGCTCATCGCTGCGACGCTGTTGATCGGCACGACCATCCGGCTGTCGGCGTACGCCCGACGCAAGGAGATCGGGATCATGCGTCTGGTCGGTGCCTCGAACCGATTCATCCAGACACCCTTCGTCCTGGAGGGCGTCTTCGCGGCGTTCCTCGGCTCGGCGCTCGCGAGCGCTGCGGTCGTCGCCGGTATGCACTTCGGCGTCGAGGGCTACCTGAGAGGTCGGGTCCCCTTCATCACGACCTGGGTGACGATGCAGGACGCGGTTCTCGTCGTGCCCGTGCTGATCGGCATCGGGGTGGTGCTGGCCGCTCTGTCCGCCGGGTTCGCGATCCGCCGCTGGCTCCGTACCTGATAGCCTGAAAGGCTGCTCGGTCGGAAAGATCGATCGAGCTCATCACGGCAACAGGAGAGCATCATGCCCAGGGAACGCGGAGAGAAGGTCGTCGCGACCAATCGTCGCGCACGTCACGACTACACGATCGAGAAGTCGTACGAGGCGGGGATGGTGCTCACCGGCACCGAGGTGAAGTCGCTGCGTCAGGGACGCGCCAACCTCAGCGACGGCTACGCGTTCGTCAAGGGGAACGAGGTCTTCCTCGACTCCGTGCACATCCCGGAGTACTCGCAGGGGCACTGGACCAATCACTCGGCCAAGCGCGTCCGCAAGCTGCTGCTGCATCGCGAGGAGATCGCGAAGATCGCGCACGCGGTTTCTGCGGGCGGATACACGCTGATCCCTCTGAAGCTCTACTTCTCGGACGGCCGCGCGAAGGTCGAGATCGCCCTCGCAAAGGGCAAGCGCGAGTACGACAAGCGTCAGACCCTGCGAGAGCGTCAGGACACGCGCGAGGCCGAGCGCGCGATGCGCCTGCGCAACCGCGTGGGGGAGTAGCGCCCCGCCCTCAGCGGCGTGGTTCGAACCCGAACACCCGGCCGAGGAACGCGAGTTCGCGTTCGAGGGAGTCGACGATCGTCTCCGCACTGCGGAAACCGTGGCCCTCGCTCGGGTACAGCACGTACTCGTGATCGACGCCGCGCGCCGCCAGGGCATCGCGGATCGACTCCGACTGCGACGGCGGGACCACGCGGTCCTCGCCGCCCTGGAGGAGCAGCACCGGAACGTCGATGCGGTCGGCGTGGGTCAGCGGCGAACGCTCGATGTACACGTCTTCGTACTCGGGGAGGGGGCCGACGAGTCCATCGAGGTACGTCGCTTCGAAGTCATGGGTCTCCGCGGCCAGCAGCCGCAGATCCGCCACGCCGTAGCGGCTGATCCCCGCGGCGAACGCCCCGCCACGGACCAGCGCCGACAGGACCGTCCACCCTCCGGCCGACCCTCCGCGGATGGCGATGCGGGCGGGGTCGGCGAGTCCCGCGTCCGCGAGCCCGCGAGCGGCGGAGATCACGTCATCGACGTCGACGACACCCCATTGCCCGTCCAGACGCTCGCGGTAGGCCCGGCCGTAGCCCGTAGATCCGCCGTAGTTCACGTCGAGCACGCCGATGCCCCGGCTCGTGTAGTAGGCGATCGCCGTCGAGGAGGCGCCGGAGACGTGCGCCGTCGGCCCTCCGTGCACGAGCACGATGTACGGCGGGAGCTCGTCGTCGGGTGCGCTCGCATCCGGGTTCGCGGGAGGATACGCGAAGGCGTGCACCTCGCCGTGCGCACCATCGACCTCGATCGGCACCGCGCGCGGCATCCACCGTGCGTCCACAGGCTCCCCGCCGCGCACCGTGACGGTCTCTCCGGAGTCGACGTCGACGACCCACAGGCCCGGTGTGACGTGTGAGCCGTTCCCGGAGAGCAGCACCCGTGTGCCCTCGGCGTCGTCCACGCTCACATGTCCGTCCCCGGGGACATCGATCGGACGTGCGGCGCCATCCGCATCGATCACGACCACCAGGTCACGGCCGTTCGTCCGCACGGCCACGATCCGCCCGTCGTTCAGCGGCTGGTACCAGCGGTTGCCGAGCACCCAGAGCCCGTAGCCCGTGTCGGCATCCGCCGGTGCGAGCGGCTGCGGCTCGGCGCCCGGGACGTCGCCGTCGAGAGCGACGCGGTGCAGCCCCCATCGGCCGGCGGAGTCATCGGCGAACACCAGTTCCGCGTCGCCGAGCCACTCCGGTTGCAGAGCCGCTCGCGAGGGCACGGTGTGCACGTCGCCTGCGGGGAGAGCGATGAGCCGAACATGTGCCTCTTCCCACGGCATCCGGCCGGTGTCCCACTCGACCCAGGCGATCCGCTCGCCGTCGGAGGAGAGCGCCGGATGGGCGACGAAGCCCTCACTCTCCCGGATCACCCGGATCGCGCTCGCGTCGTCCGCCGCCGAACCGTCGACCGGGATCTCGATGATCGATCGGGTGTGCGGGGTCGTCGACAGGTCTTCACGCACGGCCAGCAGACGCCCGGCCTGCACCCGCAGGCCTCCGTGCGCCGCGCCCTGCGGGGTGAGGGGGACAGGCTCGGTGCCAGGGACGAGTCGACGCACTCGCTGATCAGCCGCATCGACGAAGTAGAGCGTGCCCTGGCGATCGGCTGTCCATGCGCCGCCCCCGTACTCGTGCACCCGCGAACGTGCGCTCCAGGGGGCGGGAAGGATCTCGTCCCCGGACGAACTCCGCACCGTCACGCGCCCCTTCTCGGACGGGACGGATTCCCCCCACCAGATCTCGGAGCCGACGAAGCGGGCGCCGTCGATGCGCGGGGACGAGACCGCCACGGATGCGGCGGAGAAGGGCGAGGGCCAGGAACCGTAAGGGGACGACATGCTTCGAGCCTATGGGCCGATGACACACGGCGTCACACACGTGCGGCGACCCGACAGGGTGATCTAGGTTTCTGGAAACGCCCCGGTTCGCCCCGGAGCGTGGAGCGACAGCCGAGCCCGGCACCCGCCCGCGAACGACGTCCTCTGTGTCGTGCGCGGTCCCCGGCCCGACTTGTCCCCAGGAGAGAAGATGTCTTCCGAGACCGAGACCTCAGGCACTCCTCGCGTGCCGTTCTCCTTCGAGCTCTACCCACCGCGTTCGGTGTCGAGCGAGGAAGCGCTGCACGACACCGTCCGATGCCTCGCCGCCGCGGGACCCGACTTCCTCTCGGTCACCTACGGGGCGGGCGGATCGACCGGTGGCCGCTCCCTCGACGTGCTCCGGTTCATCCGCACGCAGACCGACGTCGAGCCACTCGCGCACCTGACCTGCGTCGGCAACAGCTACGCGGGCGCCGCGACGCTGATCCGCGAGTTCCTCGATGCCGGCATCCTCAGCTTCCTCGCCCTGCGCGGAGACCCGCCCACAGGGCAGACCGAGGACGACCTCGGCGATCTGGAGAGTGCTGCCCAGCTCGTGCAGCTGATCGACCGCGTGCAGGCCGAACGGGCCCCCTACGAGGAGGCACCCGTCCCCGGACTCCCCGGTGCCGCGAGGGTCGATCCCCGCCGCAAGGTGAACATCGCGGTCGCCGCATTCCCGAAAGGGCATCCGCGGGCCACGCACCGCACGCAGGATGTGGAGGCGCTGCTCGCGAAGCAGGCCGCTGGGGCGACCTTCGCGATCACGCAGCTCTTCTTCCACCCTGACGACTACCTGGCGTTCGTCGAACGGGCTCGCAGCGCCGGGGTCACGATCCCGATCCTGCCGGGCATCATGCCGATCACCTCACCGGCCCGGCTCACACGCGTGCTCGAGCTCACGGGAGAGGACCTGCCGAGCGAGCTCGCCATCGCGCTCGACGTCGAGCCGACCGCGGAGGGGCGTCGAGAGATCGGCATCGAGTGGGCCGCACGCCTCGCTCGCGAGGTCGTCGCCGGGGGAGCGCCGGGCGTGCACCTCTACGCCTTCAACCAACACGAGACCGTCCTCACCGTCCTCGCAGAAGCCGGGATCCTCCCGGCCCTGCGTCACTAGACCCCGCCGAAAGGAAAGATCATGACCGCATTCCCCGAGGGCACCATCCTCGGCTATCCCCGGATCGGCCGTCGCCGTGAGCTCAAGAAGGCCGTCGAGGCGTTCTGGGCGGGCCGCATCGACGAGGAGGAGCTCGAGCGGACCACCCGTGAGCTGCGCGCATCGACGCGTGAGCGCCTCGCCGAGTTGGGGCTTGGACGCAAGGACTCCGCGATCCCCGAATCCTTCTCGTACTACGACCAGGTGCTCGATGCCGCCGTGACCGTCGGGGCCATCCCGACACGCTTCGAGGACCTCCGCGGTGCCGACGGCACGGTGGGACTCCCCGCCTACTTCACGATCGCCCGCGGGGAGGGCGATCGTGCGCCGCTCGAGATGACCAAGTGGTTCGACTCCAACTATCACTACCTGGTGCCGGAGATCGGCCCGGAGACGGTGTTCTCGCTTTCCAGTGACCGCCTCGTCCGGCAGGTTTCCGAGGCTGCCGAGGCGGGACTGGTCACGCGACCGGTCATCGTGGGCCCCGTCACCCTCCTCGCGCTGGCGAAAGCCTCGGATGACGCCCCGCAGGGCTTCGACCCGCTCTCGCGCCTCGATGACCTGCTCCCGGTCTACGTGGAGCTGCTCGCGCGACTTCGCGCCGAGGGAGCCGAGTGGGTGCAGCTCGACGAGCCGGCGCTCGTGAGCGAGTCGCTCCCTGCATCCGTCGCGCAGCTGTCGGATGCTGCCGCCCGCGCGCTGGACGTGCTCGGACGCGCACCGGAACGCCCCGCCATCCTCGTCGCCGCCCCGTACGCCGACCTCGGTGAGGTCTTCCCGGTGCTCGCGGCCGCGCCGATCGAGGCGATCGCTGTGGACCTCGTGCGCGGCGGCGTGCCCGCCCCGGCTGCAGGGCTCGAGGGCAAGACCCTCGTCGGCGGGGTGGTCGACGGGCACAACATCTGGCGCGGCGACCTCGCGCACGCGTTCGACCGGCTCGAGGCTCTCCGTGCGCTCGGCGCGGCCGTGTCCGCGTCGACGTCGACGTCGCTGCTGCATGTGCCCCACGACGTGACTGACGAGTCCCGGCTCGACGAGCGTCTGGTCTCGTGGTTGGCGTTCGCCGACCAGAAGGTCCAGCAGGTCGGTGTGCTGGCCCGGGGACTCAGCGTCGGCCGCGCGTCGATCGCCGCCGAGCTCGACGCGTCGTCCGCCGCGCTGGCGGATCGTCTCGCTGCACCGGGCGTTCGTGACGGTGCCGTCCGCGATCGTGCGCTCAGCACGGCCGACTTCTCCCGCGTGGGGTACGAGGAGCGTGAGACCGCGCAGGAGGCGCTCGGCCTGCCCGTGCTTCCGTTGACGACGATCGGCTCCTTCCCGCAGACCGGCGACATCCGGCGTGCGCGCGCCCGGTTCACCCGTGGCGAGATCCCCGCCGAGGACTACGACGACTTCCTGCGTCGCGAAGTGGCCAGCGTCGTCTCTCTGCAGGAGGACCTCGGGCTCGATGTGCTGGTCCACGGGGAGCCCGAGCGCAACGACATGGTGCAGTACTTCGCCGAGAACCTCGATGGCTTCGCGGTGACCGAGCACGGCTGGGTCCAGTCGTACGGATCCCGGGCCACACGACCGTCGATCCTCTGGGGCGACGTCTCGCGACCGGCTCCGATCACCGTGGGATGGTCCGCCTACGCGCAGTCGTTGACGAGCAAGCACCTGAAGGGCATGCTCACGGGTCCCGTGACGATCCTCGCCTGGTCGTTCGTGCGTGACGACCAGCCGCTCGGTGAGACCGCGAACCAGGTCGCGCTGGCGCTGCGCGATGAGATCGCCGACCTGGAGGCTGCCGGCATCGCGATCATCCAGGTCGACGAGCCCGCGCTGCGTGAACTCCTGCCGCTGAAGAAGGCGGACCAGCCCGCGTACCTCCGCTGGTCCGTCGACTCATTCCGACTCGCGACCGGTGGTGCCGCTGCCGGTACCCAGGTGCACACGCACCTCTGTTACTCCGAGTTCGGTGTCGTGATCGATGCGATCCGGGCGCTCGATGCCGACGTGACCTCGATCGAGGCGGCGCGCAGTCGCATGGAGGTCGTCGCCGACATCGCCGAGGTCGGGTTCGACCACGGCATCGGTCCGGGCGTCTACGACATCCATTCGCCGCGCGTGCCGACGGTCGAGGAGGTCGAGTCGCTACTGCGTCGCGCGGTGGAGGAGATCCCAACACGTCAGCTCTGGGTGAACCCGGACTGCGGCCTGAAGACCCGCGGCTACGAGGAGACGACCGCCTCGCTGCGCAACATCGTCGAGGCGACGCGCCGGGTGCGTGAGGACGTGAGCGTCCGAGTGTAGCCCACCCCGGGTCGACACCCCCGCGCAGGGTCGACACCCCCGCGCAGCGTCGACACCCCCCCCCGCAGCGTCGACACCCCCACGCAGGGTCGACACCCCCGCGCAGCGTCGAGGCCCCCTCTCAGAAACGTATCTGGGAGGGGCCTCGACGGTCAGAAGGGGCCTCGACGGTCAGCGGAGCGCGTCAGACCGCCCGGAGCACGGCCACGACCTTGCCGAGCACGACGGCCTCATCACCGAGGATCGGCTCGAAAGACGAGTTGCGGGGCAGGAGCCAGGTGTGCCCGTCGCGACGGCGCAGGACCTTGACGGTGGCCTCCCCGTCGAGCATCGCGGCCACGATCTCGCCGTTCTCCGCATTGTTCTGGGAGCGGACGACCACCCAGTCGCCATCGCAGATCGCGGCGTCGATCATCGACTCGCCGGAGACCTTGAGCATGAACAGGTCGCCCTTGCCGACCAGCTGGCGTGGCAGGGGGAAGATCTCCTCCACCTGCTGGTCCGCCGTGATCGGCACACCCGCGGCGATGCGCCCGACCAGGGGTACGAGCGCGGCATCGCCCACGGGGGTCGCGACATCGGCAGGGTTCTCGCCGCTCGCACCGGGCAGATCGATCAGGACCTCCATCGCGCGCGTCTTCCCGGGGTCGCGGCGCAGGTAGCCGCTGAGCTCGAGCTGTCCGAGTTGGTGCGTCACGCTCGAGAGTGACTTGAGGCCGACGGCGTCACCGATCTCCCGCATGCTCGGCGGGTACCCGTGGTGGGCGATCGAATTCTGGATGACCTCGAGGATCGCCATCTGCTTCGGGCTCAGGCTCTTGCGACGGCGGGTCCGCGGTGCCTCCGACTCGGGGGCTGAGTACTCGCTCATGGTGCTCCTTAAGTGCGTGATCCGACGTCGCTCTTCGAATGTCGGAGGCCCGTGGTGTGGTGTTCTCATCGAAACCGTATCCGAGAAACAGTCCGATCTGGAAGATCTGTTCGAGCGTGTCGGGCGAATCGCGTTTCCGGTTTCGAAGAACACTTGACAGATGTTCGAACTCGAAGATATCTTCGGAACGTAGCTTCGCATTCACGGCTCCCGGCCGAGACGGGAATGCGAACGCTACGCCAACTTCCTCCGGGCCCATCGCCCCGAGACAGGCTAAGGAGCACGACATGAGCAGCATCAGCGTCAGCACCGCAACGATCCTCCCGGCATCCGCACGCCCCCACACGCGACTGCGGCTGACGGCACGGGGTCGCGGTGTGCTGCTGGCTCTCGCCTCCGTGCCGCTGGCCATCGGAATCGCTTTCGCGGCGCTCAGCGGTGGCAGCGCCATCGCCTCCGGTGTCGATGCTCCCGCCGCGAGTGTCGAGACGCTGACGGTCCTGCCCGGGGACACCCTGTGGTCGATCGCCACCTCGGTCGCGCCGAACGCCGACCCGCGCGTCGTCATCGGAGAGATCAGCCGGATGAACGTGCTCCGTGGTGGCGAGCTCCAGATCGGTCAGGAGCTCGCGATCCCGGCGCAGTACATGGACTGAGCCCTCACCGGGATGTGCGTCATCCGCCCGACCGGCGGCCTAGCATGGGAAGGGTGACGCTCTCCCTCCACGATCTGCCGCTCCGTGACGACCTTCGCGGGCTGAAGCCGTACGGTGCCCCGCAGGCCCCTCTCCCGGTCGCTCTCAATGTCAACGAGAACACTCATCCGATCCCGGAGGCGGTCGCGAGTGACATCCTCGACGACATCGCGGTGGCGATCCGCGACGTGAACCGGTATCCGGACCGGGAGTTCACGACGCTTCGCGAGGCGTTCGCGGATTACCTCGGTCATGGGCTCACCGCCGACCAGATCTGGGCGGGCAACGGATCCAACGAGGTGCTGCAGCACATCCTGCAGGCGTTTGGAGGACCCGGGCGCACCGCCTTCGGGTTCGCGCCCACGTACTCGATGTATCCGCTCATCGCGCAGGGAACGGGGGCACGGTGGATTGCCGGCACCCGGGAGCCCGACTACTCGATCACGCCCGAGGATGCGGCCGCGCAGGTACGCGCCGCTGACCCCGATGTGGTCATCCTCTGCTCGCCGAACAATCCGACCGGGACGCCTCTCGGTCTCGATGTCGTCGAAGCCGTCTACGATGCTGCGCGCGGCGTCGTCATCGTCGACGAGGCGTACCAGGAGTTCGCTCCGCACGACGCGCTCTCCGCGCTCACGCTCCTCGAAGGGCGGCCTCGGCTCGCGATCTCCCGCACCATGAGCAAGGCATTCGCGTTCGCGGGCGCGCGGGTGGGCTATCTCGCGGCCGATCCTGCTTTCATCGACGCCCTCCGCCTGGTCCGACTGCCGTATCACCTCAGCGCGCTCACACAGGCCGCCGCCGTCGCTGCGCTGCGCAACGCCGATGTGATGCTCGGCATGGTCGAGGAGATCGTCGAGCAGCGCGACAGGATCACCGCGACCCTGGAGGCCCTCGGCTACACGCCGCACGAGACGTGGTCGAACTTCGTCCTGTTCGGAGGAGTCGCCGACCCGCGCGCGACCTGGCAGCAGCTGTACGACCGTGGTGTGCTGGTGCGTGACGTCGGCATCCCCGGGCACCTCCGGGTGAGCGCAGGAACCGAGTCCGAGACCACGGCATTCCTCGACGCCTTGGCCTCGATAGGATCGGCATCATGAGCAGCCCCGCACTGACCCCGCGCACCGCCAGCCGTGTGCGCAGCACGTCGGAGTCCACCGTCGAGCTCGAACTGAACCTCGACGGGACCGGTGCGAGCCGTATCGACACTTCGGTGCCGTTCTTCGACCATATGCTCACCGCCTTCGCGAAGCACTCGCTCACCGACCTGACGGTGCGGGCCTCGGGCGACACGGACATCGACGCGCACCACACCGTCGAAGACGTGTCGATCGTGCTCGGACAAGCCATCCTCGAAGCACTCGGCGACAAGTCGGGCATCTCGCGGTACGGCGATGCGCTCGTGCCCCTCGACGAAGCCCTCGCGCAGGCGGTCGTCGACATCTCCGGGCGTCCGTACCTCGTGCACACCGGCGAGCCGGCCGGGTTCGAGCACCACCTGATCGGTGGACACTTCACTGGGTCTCTCGTGCGCCACTCGTTCGAGGCCATCACCTTCAACGCCGCACTCACGGTGCACGTGCGCGTCCTCGGCGGGCGCGACCCGCACCACATCGCCGAGGCCGAGTACAAGGCCTTCGCGCGCGCCTTCCGCCAGGCCAAGGCTCTGGATCCGCTAGTCGACGGCATCCCGTCGACCAAGGGTGCGCTGTGAGCAGCGCGCCCCGCGTCGCCGTCTTCGACTACGACTCCGGCAACGTCCACTCCGCGGTGAAGGCACTGGCCGAGGCCGGCGCGGATGCGGTGCTCACCCGAGACCGTCAGACGGCTCTCGAGGCCGACGGACTGCTCGTCCCCGGCGTCGGTGCGTTCCAGGCCGTCCGTGAGGCACTGCGTACCCACGGCGGCGACGAGATCATCGACCGGCGGTTGGCCGGTGGGCGGCCGGTGCTCGGGATCTGCGTCGGCATGCAGGTGCTGTTCGAGCACGGTGTCGAGCGCGGACACGACACCGCGGGGCTCGGCGAATGGCCGGGGGCGGTCACCGAACTGAACGCTCCCGTGCTCCCGCACATGGGGTGGAACACGGTCGAGCCCGGCGCGGACAGCGTCCTGTTCCGCGGACTCGAGAAGGAGCGGTTCTACTTCGTGCATTCCTACGCCGCACAGGCGTGGGAGCTCGATGTGATCCCGCCCTTCCCGCAGCCGGTCCTCACCTGGACGACGTACGGCGATCCGTTCCTCGCCGCCGTCGAGAACGGCCCGCTCTCGGCCACGCAGTTCCACCCGGAGAAGTCGGGCGAGGCGGGCATCCAACTGCTGCGC
This sequence comes from Microbacterium aurugineum, assembly GCF_023101205.1. Lineage (NCBI taxonomy): Bacteria > Bacillati > Actinomycetota > Actinomycetes > Micrococcales > Microbacteriaceae > Microbacterium > Microbacterium aurugineum. Next base: position 1,156,830 of record NZ_CP078078.1, read on the forward strand.
AATTGGATCGGCAGCCTCTGACTCCTCCTGTGGACGTCATCCGTTTTGTCACCCGCCCTCGGGCGGACTACCCTCGGTTCTCGTGCCCGCTCCGGGCCGCAGAGCTTCCCGAACCAAGGAATCCATGAACGACTTCGCGCAGTCTCCCTCGCTCACGCTCCTTCCCGCAGTCGATGTCGCCGGTGGCAAGGCCGTCCGGCTGACCCAGGGGGAGGCCGGGACCGAGACCAGCTACGGCGACCCGTTGGACGCGGCGGGTGAGTGGGCGGCGCAGGGCGCCAAGTGGATCCACCTCGTCGACCTCGATGCGGCGTTCGGTCGGGGGAGCAACGCGCCGATCCTGCGCAAGGTCATCAAGCAGTTCAAGGGTGTGGACATCGAGCTGTCCGGCGGCATCCGTGACGATGCGACCCTGGAAGCGGCTCTCGAGAGCGGGGCCGCCAGGATCAACCTGGGCACCGCCGCGCTCGAGAACCCCGAGTGGGCCGCCGACGTGATCGGCCGCTACGGCGAGGCGATCGCGGTCGGCCTCGACGTGCGCGGCACGACGCTCGCCGCCCGCGGATGGACCAAGGAGGGCGGAGACCTCTGGGAGGTCCTCGGTCGTCTCGAAGACGCCGGCTGCAGCCGCTACGTGGTCACGGACGTGACGAAGGACGGCACGCTTCGCGGTCCGAACCTCGAACTGCTGCGCGAGGTCACCGCCCGCACGCCGAAGCCGGTCGTCGCATCCGGAGGCATCTCGAACCTCGATGACATCGCCGCGCTCCGTGCGCTCGTGCCGCTGGGCGTCGAGGGTGCGATCGTCGGCAAGGCACTCTACGCCGGCGCCTTCACACTGGCTGAGGCCCTGGATGTCGCAGGAGACTGACGCGCACTCCTGCGGGCCCGAGTCGCACAACCACGGCGACTCCGCCGGTGTCCCCTGGGAGGGGCGCAGCTTCGAGTCGAACCCGCACGCGGCGGACGACGGCTCCGCGGACCCCGCTCTGCTGGCCGCTCTGCTCCGCTTCCGCGCGGGGGAGGGGAGTCAGGTCGAGGTCGTCGACGCATTCCGTTCCGCGCGCGTGCTGATCCCGCTCATCGCCGAGAAGGGGGAGGAAGGCGTCGCGCCCAACGGCCTGCCGGTCGACAAGACGCAGGAGCTCTCGATCGTCACGGTCGCCGCTCCCGACGGGCGTCGCGTGCAGCCGGTGTTCTCGTCCGTCGAGACGATGCAGGCGTGGGATGCCACGGCGCGACCGATCCCGGTCGAGGCGCTCCGTGCCGCCTTGGCGGCTTCCGCTGAAGACACCGATCTGATCGTGCTCGACCCGACCTCCGAGACCGAGTTCGTCATCCGACGCCCCGCCGTCTGGGCGATCGCTCAGGGGCACCCGTGGGTGCCGAGCTTCCTCTCGACCGAGGTGGTCTCCGCGCTGCAGGAGAGCGTCGCGCACGAGCTGGCGGTGATCGATGTGGCCGTCGCTGCCGGCGACCCCGACGCGCGCCTGCGTGGACCGGAGCTGGTCGTGATCCTCGAACTGGTCGATGGGCTGGAGCGCGAGGTGCTCGATGCTGTTCTCGCCCGCCTCGCCCAGCGCTGGGCGTCCGATGACCGCATCGCCGTGCTCGCCGACTCACTGACCGTGAAGCTCCGCCGCAGCGCCTGAGCGTCGCGTCTCGCTCGCGTTCCGGCTGTCAGTTGACCGGACCGGTCCACTTCTCGCCGGGTCCCTTGCCGATCGGGTCCGGGATGGAGGAGGCCTCGCGGAAGGCGAGCTGAAGCGAGCGGAGACCGTCGCGCAGCGAGCGTGCGTGCATGTCGCTGATCTCGGGGGCGCCGGCGGTGATGAGTCCGGCGAGGGCGTTGATGAGCTTGCGCGCCTCATCGAGGTCGAGCTGGGCTGCCGCGTCCGGGTCGTCGGCGAGGCCGAGTTTGACGGCAGCTGCGCTCATGAGGTGCACGGCCGCGGTGGTGATCACCTCGACAGCGGGGACGTCGGCGATGTCTCGGGTGGCCGACGACGCGGCCTCCTCCTGACGTGCCCAGCGCTCTTCGCGCTCGCGTGCAGCCTCGTCCGATGCCTGGTTCGTCACTTCGCCTTGCTTTCTGTTAGACTTTGGCGGGCTCCGGAGCGTCATGCTCCGGATCGAAAGAGGATTCACTTCCCACCCGCGCTTGCCGTTCAAGGCTACCGGGTCTTGCACTCCACCGGCTCCGTTCGCAAAAACGGAGCCGGTAGACAGGGTGCGGAGCCGGCGTCTGAATGCCGGTGGGCGGGGACGATTCCGATTTCGCCCGTGATGCAGAGAGCGTCACGGTGGCCGAATCACATCGTCTAAGGAGTTCCGCATCAGCGATCCCCGTACCAATGAGCGCATCCGCGTCCCCGAGGTCCGCCTCGTCGGCCCCGCGGGTGAGCAGATCGGCGTCGTCCGCATCGAGGCCGCGCTGCGCCTCGCACAGGAAGCCGATCTCGACCTCGTCGAGGTCGCCCCGAACTCGAAGCCGCCCGTCGTCAAGATCATGGACTACGGCAAGTTCAAGTACGAGGCCGCCCAGAAGGAAAAGGAAGCTCGCCGCAACCAGGCGAACACGATCCTCAAGGAAGTCCGCTTCCGCCTGAAGATCGAGGCTCACGACTACACGACCAAGCTCAAGCGCGCCGAGGGCTTCCTCAAGGCGGGCGACAAGGTCAAGGCCATGATCCTGTTCCGCGGTCGCGAGCAGTCGCGTCCCGAGCAGGGTGTGCGTCTGCTGCGCAAGTTCGCCGAAGACGTGGCCGAGTTCGGCACCGTCGAGTCGAACCCGACCATCGACGGTCGCAACATGGTCATGGTCGTCGCGCCGCTCAAGAGCAAGTCGGAGGCCAAGCAGGAGCAGAACGCCGTCCGCGATGCTCAGCGCGCCGACAAGAAGCAGGCTGCTCGCGACGCGAAGGCCGACGCCCCGGCCGCAGCTCCGGCGGAGTAGCTCCCGCCCCCAGAACTCCCGCACCGCGGGTTGACACCGTCGCCTGAGAAGGCGCCATACGAAGGAAGAGAAGATGCCGAAGCAGAAGACCCACTCGGGTGCTAAGAAGCGCTTCAAGATCACCGGTAGCGGAAAGCTGAAGAAGCAGCAGGCCGGGATGCGCCACAACCTCGAGCACAAGTCGAGCCGTCGCACCCGTCGTCTGAACCAGGACCAGGTGCTGTCGAAGGCTGACACCAAGGTCGCGAAGAAGCTTCTCGGCCGCTGACGCGTCCGAACGCACGAATAGGAACACAGGAAAATGGCAAGAGTCAAGCGGGCAGTAAACGCCCACAAGAAGCGCCGGGTCATCCTCGAGCGCGCCTCCGGTTACCGCGGTCAGCGTTCGCGCCTCTACCGGAAGGCCAAGGAGCAGGTCATCCACTCCCTGGTCTACTCGTACCGGGACCGTCGCAAGCGCAAGGGCGACTTCCGTCGCCTGTGGATCCAGCGCATCAACGCTGCGGCTCGCCAGAACGGCATGACCTACAACCGCTTCATCCAGGGCCTCGGCCTCGCGGGTGTCACGGTTGACCGTCGTATGCTCGCCGACCTCGCGATCAACGACGCGGCGACGTTCACGACGCTCGTCGAGACGGCGAAGAAGGCTCTGCCCTCCGACGTCAACGCGCCGAAGTCGGCTGCGTAAGCACCTCTTCACACAGGGCGCTCTCCTTCGGGAGGGCGCCCTGTGGCGTTTCTCGGGGGAGGGCGGCCCTTGCGTGGATGGTGCGGGAACCGGCTGTGCGTTCCCTAGACTGTGATCGTGCTGGAGAACCCGCGTTCGCCCCGAGTCCGTGCCGTCGCCAAGCTGACCAAGCGCAGCGCGCGCACCGAGACCGGCCTGTTCCTCCTCGAGGGGCCGCAGTCCGTTCGTGAGGCGCTCACCTACCGTCCGGAGGCGATCGTCGAGCTGTTCGCGACACCGAGCGGCTGGGAGAAACACCCGGACATCCGGGGGAAGGCTGCCGACGCCGACATCGACGTCGAGTATGTGACCGAGTACGTGCTCAACGCGATGGCCGACACGGTGACTCCGCAGGGGCTGGTCGCGGTCGTCCACCAGACGCCGACGTCGGTGCGTGACATCTTCGAGGCCTCTCCGCGACTCGTGGCGATCTGCGAAGAGGTCCGCGATCCCGGGAATCTGGGCACGATCATCCGTGCCGCCGACGCCGCGGGTGCCGATGCGGTCGTGCTGACGGGGCGAACCGTCGACCCGTACAACCCGAAGGTCGTACGCGCCACGACCGGTTCGCTGTTCCACCTCCCCGTGTCGGTCGGGGGTGATCTCGCCGACGTGGTCACCCGTGCGCACGCGGCAGGCCTCCGCATCCTTGCGGCAGACGTGAAGGGTGACGACCTGCTCGTAGCCCGAGCGGAGGGCACTCTCGCCGAGCCGACCGGCTGGCTCTTCGGCAACGAGGCCCGTGGTCTCGAAGACGATGCGCTCGCGCTCGCCGATCGGGTGCTGAAGCTGCCGATCTTCGGTCGCGCCGAGTCTCTCAACCTGGCGACCGCCGCCAGCGTGTGTCTCTACGAGAGCGCCTTCGCTCAGCGGGCGGACTCCGCCGGCTGAGCGAAGCACACGAAGGAAGCGGGAAGCCGAGTCGATGAGGATTCTGATCGTCGAAGACGACGACCGGGTCGCCGGCGCGCTCGAAGCGTTCCTCGCCCGCTCCGGCTACGCCACGGTTCGTGCCGCGGACGGCGCGGCAGCGCTGGAACTCCTCGGCGCGGACACCGAGGTCGTCCTCCTCGATCTGGGGCTTCCCGACGTCGACGGCATCGATCTGTGTCGCCGCATCCGCGGGCGGTCGGAGGTGCCGATCGTGATCGTGACGGCGCGCAATCAGGTCGCCGAGCGCATCAAGGGACTGCGTGCGGGCGCGGACGACTTCGTGGTGAAGCCGTATGACGTGCATGAGCTCCTCGCCCGGATCGAGGCCGTGACCCGACGATCGCGTCCGATACGCCCGGAGTCCGACGCGCGGGTCCTGCTGCACGGCGGTGAGCTGCAGATCGATCTCGTGGCACGTCAACTGTCGGTCGACGGGGTGCCGATCGACCTGACGCGCAAGGAGTTCGACATCATCGCCGTGCTGGCGCGGTATCCGGGCGTCGCCGTGCCGAAGGAGCGTCTGATCCGCGAGGTGTGGAACACGGACTGGCGGGGCTTCGGCCACTCGCTCGAAGTGCACGTCGGGGCGATCCGGAAGAAGAGCGGGGCCCGGGGTCTCATCGAGACGGTCCGCGGAGTCGGCTACCGGCTGGCGGGCTCCTGAGCCATGCGCCGGCGTCTGGTCATCGTCTTCCTCGTGCCCCTCGTGGCGATCCTGGTCGCGCTGGGAGGCGCCGCGGGCTGGAGCGCTGCGCGCAGTGTCCAGCAGGCCTTCTACACGCAGCAGCTCGGTGATCTCGGCTACTTCGTCACGAGCGCCCGGCAGGCCCTCCGCTCCGGCAGCGCCGCGGTGATCGAGGCGGAGGCGGCGAGGTTCCGGGAGGTCTACGGGATCGAGGTCACGGTGTTCGACCTGGGTGGGAGCATCTGGGCGGCGGGCGACGACAGCCCAGGGGTGCTCGCGGAGGAAGACGCGGAACGAGTCAGACTGGCGCTGTCCGGCCGGCGCGCGGAGCAGCCCGCGGCGGTGTACCCGTGGACGGTCGCCGATGCCGCCCTCGCCGAGCCGGTCTTCGACGACGGGGATGTGATCGGGGCGGTGCTGGTCGCCGGTGACGCCGACGCGCCGCGCGCGGCGATCCTGCAACAGCTTCTGCTCATCTCCGCCATCGCGCTGGTGCTGATCGCCCTTGGAGTGCTGCTGGTGTTCCGTCTCGCGCGGTGGGTCCTCTCGCCGGTCGGGCGGCTCGACGAGGCGATGGCGGCGATCGAGCGCGGCGAGATGGATGCGCGTGTCGCGGAGGATGCCGGTCCACCGGAGCTGCGTCGCATGGCCAGGGTGTTCAACGGGATGGCCGACCAGATCGAGCGGGTGATGACCCGGCAGCAGGAGTTCGCGCTCAACGCCTCGCACGAGCTGCGCAACCCCCTCAACGCTCTCCTCCTGCGCGTCGAGCACCTGGCGACCGGACTCGGACGCGAGTGGGACGACGACGTCGAGGAGACGCGGGAGGAAGGACGCCGCATGACGAGGATCCTGGAGACGCTGCTCGGCCTCGCCCGCGGCGGACGCACCGATTCGACCATCTCCGCGGTCGACCTGGCGACGCTGGCAGCCCGTCGTCTCGACGCCTGGCGGGACGTGGCAGGACAGCGGGGGATCTCGTTGCAGACGTCAGGGGAGTCGTCCGTCATGAGCGTCACCGACCGGACGATCGTGGAGAGCGCGTTGGATGCCGTCATCGACAACGCCGTGAAGTACTCGCCGGAAGGCTCCGGGATCGAGATCGGTGCGGAGCGCTCGGGTGACGTCTGCCGGGTCACGGTCCGCGATCACGGGCCCGGGCTGACGCCGGAGCAGGCGGCCGCGGCGACGGACCGGTTCTGGCGGAACGCCGACACTCAGGACACGCCCGGTTCCGGTCTCGGGCTCGCGATCGCAAGCGACCTGCTCGAGACTGTGGGCGGGGAACTGACGGTCTCGTCGGCCGAGGGTGGCGGTCTCCTCGTCTCGCTGCTGCTCCACGACAGGACGAGGCCATGACCGCGCCGGTGCTGCGGCGACTCACCGCCGGCCTCCTCTCGTTCCTCCTGGTGGGAGCGTTGGCCGCGTGCAGTCAGCGCGCGAACGAATGGACCGACGGGGAGTACGTGATCGCCGCCGGCGGGTCCACCGGCGTCTATTACGACTACGGCAGTCATCTCGCCGAGGAGCTGTCGGGCTCGCTGGACATCGCGATGTCGGCCGACGAGACGGCCGGATCCGTCGACAACCTGTTGCGCGTGAGTTCCGGAGAGGCCGTGATCGGGTTCGCCCAGGGCGACGCGGCCGCGGATGCCGTGGCGGGAACGGGCGCGTTCGATGACCCGCTCCCGGTGCGCGCTCTCGCGCGTCTGTACGACGAGTACGTGCAGATCGTCGTGCGCGGGGACTCGGAGATCGACGACATCGGCGACCTGGCGGGTCGGACGATCTCGCTCGGGGCGGAGAACTCCGGGGTGACGGTGATCGCCGGACGTGTGCTGGACGCGGCCGGCGTCGACATCGCCACGATCCGGAACCCGCAACTCGACCTCAGCGAGTCCATCGACGCGATGGGGCGGGGAGAGATCGACGGCTTCTTCTGGGTCGGCGGATTGCCCACACCCGGCGTGGCGGAACTCGCCGACACCTCCTCCGTCCGGTTGCTCCCGATCGAGCAGGAGTGGGTGAACGAGGTGAACGACCGATACTCGCACGCGTACCGACCCGCGGAAGTGCCGGCGGGGACCTACGGACTCGTCGCCTCCGCGCCGACTATGGCGGTGCCGAACTATCTCGTCACGGCGTCCGCCACCCCGGACGCCGTCGCGAGGGACATCCTCGCCGGACTGTTCGAAGCACGCCTGCGTCTCGCGGCAGAGGTGCCCACGGCCGCGCTGCTGGACCGTCGCTCGGCGATCTTCACCGCCCCGGTCCCGCTGCATCCCGGCGCGATCGACTACTACCGGGACTTCCGCGGCTGACGCCTCAAGAAATCCTCAAGAAGTCTGACACCGTGCTCGACGCTCTGCCAAGGTGAGGTCGATCGCACACGATCGGATCCTGCTGCTCAGCTGTCGTTGGGGGGCGAGGCGGCAGGACCATCCCGCGGCCCGTGGGGGCGGGCCGTGGGGTACCCATGCAGAGCTGCATTGGTGCCGCGATCAGGTGATTACGAACGTGTAAATCTCACCGATGACCCTGGAACCCGGGGTACGACGTGGCTAGCTTGGAGAAATGATGACCTCTGATACCCCGCTCGTCGTGGTCGAGAACGTCCAGAAGCACTACGGCGAGTTCCAGGCGCTCACCGACATCGACCTGAGCGTGAACCCGGGAGAGGTCGTGGTCGTGATCGGCCCGTCCGGCTCCGGCAAGTCGACGCTGTGTCGCACGATCAACCGCCTCGAGACGATCACCAGCGGCAGCATCCGCATCGACGGCAAGGAGTTGCCCGCCGAGGGCAAGGGGCTCGCTCACCTGCGGGCGGACGTCGGCATGGTGTTCCAGTCGTTCAACCTCTTCGCCCACCTCACCATCCTCGAGAACGTGACCCTCGGTCCGATCAAGGTCCGTGGGCTCAAGAAGGCCGATGCCGAAGCCGAGGCGATGCTCCTGCTCAAGCGCGTGGGCGTGGAGCAGCAGGCGTCGAAGCTCCCGGCTCAGCTCTCGGGTGGTCAGCAGCAGCGCGTGGCGATCGCCCGTGCGCTGGCCATGCAGCCCAAGGTCATGCTGTTCGACGAGCCGACCAGCGCCCTCGACCCGGAGATGATCAACGAGGTCCTCGACGTCATGGTCGAGCTGGCCCAGGACGGCATGACGATGATCGTGGTCACCCACGAGATGGGCTTCGCTCGCAAGGCCGCCGATCGCGTCGTCTTCATGGCCGACGGACGGATCGTCGAGGAAGCCAAGCCCGAGGAGTTCTTCACGAACCCGAAGAGCGACCGCGCCAAGGACTTCCTCTCGAAGCTCCTCACGCACTGACGGCCCACACACCGACCACACAGACCCTGCACACACAGCACACGAAGGAGACGCACATGCGACGCACACGGACACTGGCGGGCATCGGAATCGCGGCGACAGCACTGCTCGCGCTCACGGCCTGCAACAGCGGCAGCCCGTCAACGCCCGGTGGCACCGATGGCGGTGACGCCGGAGAGGACAGCACCTGGTTCGAGGTCGCGACCGACGTCCAGCTCGAGGGCAGCCCCACGTTCGACAACATCAAGGACCGCGACCAGGTCGTCATCGGTGTCAAGGAAGACCAGCCCGGTCTCGGCTACCTCGACGTGACCACCGGTGAGCGCACCGGATTCGATGTCGACATCGCCCGCTGGATCGCCGCCTCGCTCGGCTACGACGAGGACAAGATCGAGTTCAAGCCGATCGCCTCCGCCAACCGCGAGCAGGCCATCGTGAACGGCGACATCGACTACTACGTGGGCACGTACTCGATCACCGACAAGCGCAAGGAGCAGATCGCCTTCGCCGGCCCGTACTTCATCACCGGGCAGGGACTGCTCGTCGCGGCCGACGACGACACCATCAAGAGCGAGGACGACCTGAACGCCGACACCACCGTGTGCTCGGCCACCGGCTCCACGCCCATCCAGAACATCCGCGAGAACTACCCGGATGTCCCCACCAAGGAGTTCGACCTGTACTCGGCCTGTGTCGAGGCGCTGCTCTCCGGCGAGGTCCAGGCGGTCACGACCGACCAGGCCATCCTCATCGGCTACGCGGCTCAGGACCCCGACAACCTGAAGGTGGTCGGTGAGCCCTTCACCGAGGAGCGCTACGGTGTCGGCCTGGCGAAGGACGACGCCGCGCTGCAGGAGTTCATCAACACGATGTTCACCGACGGCGGCGATGTCTGGCAGGCGATCTTCGACAAGAACCTCGGATCGTCCGGCATCGAAGTCAGCCAGCCGGCCGTCGACTGATCGAACAGAGGGGGCGGCTCCAGGGCCGCCCCCTCTCCGAATCGTGAAGGGGAGGGTGGCGTGGACGTCATCTTCGGAAACCTCGACCTGTGGGGCGAAGCGCTCAAGAACACGCTGATCATCTTCTTCGGCGGTGGACTGCTCGCGCTCATCCTCGGGATCATCGTCGGGGCGGCCCGCGTCTCACCCGTGCCCATCGCGCGCGGTGTCGGCACGGTGTACGTGAACCTGATCCGCAACACCCCGCTGACCCTCGTCTTCTTCTTCTTCATCTTCGGCTACCCGCAGCTCGGGCTGCCGAAGCTCAGCACCACAGTGCTGGGCATCCTGGCCATCGGCATCTATACGGCCACGTACGTGGCGGAGGTGCTGCGCGCCGGTATCAACACCGTCCCCGTCGGCCAGGCGGAGGCGGCCAGGGCGATCGGCCTCCCGTTCGGACAGGTGATGACTCTGGTCGTCCTCCCGCAGGCGTTCCGCTCGGTCGTGCCACCGATGATGAGCGTCTTCATCGCGCTTCTGAAGAACACGACCGTCGCGGCGGGCTTCTCGATCCTCGAGCTCGGAGCCGTCCGCTCCTACCTCAGCGAACGCGGAGAGAATGCGCTTTCGGTGCTGCTCTGGGTGGCCGTCATCTTCGTCGCGCTCGTCCTGCTCCTCAGCTGGCTCCAACGGTATCTCGAGAACAAGTGGAGGATCGCGCGATGACTTCCGTCCTGTACGACGTCCCGGGCCCCAAGGCGATCCTGCGCAACCGTCTGATCGGTGTCGCCACCGTCGTCGTGGTGCTTGCCCTGCTCGGGTTCATCGGCTACCGCTTCTACGTGAGCGGACAGTTCGACGCGTCCCGGTGGTACGTCTTCACCTTCAGCGCCGTCTGGGAGCAGATCTTCGGTGCGCTCGGCCGAACTCTCGCGGCGTTCGGGCTCGCAGCGATCCTCGCCATCGCGCTGGGATTCGTGCTCGCCATCGGTCGGATGTCCGATCATGCCTGGGTGCGTGTCCCCGTCACGGCGATCACCGAGATCTTCCGAGCCGTGCCGGTCCTCGTCTTCATGATGCTGCTCTACTACGGTCTGCCCGTCGCAGGCGTCAAGATGGACCCGTACTGGGCCGTCGTCATCGCGCTCATGGCGTACAACGGATCCGTCCTCGCCGAGGTGCTCCGCGCCGGCGTCGAATCCCTGCCCCGAGGGCAGAAGGAGGCCGGCTACGCGATCGGTCTGCGCAAGAGCGGCGTGATGCGCCTGATCCTGCTGCCACAGGCGATCCGGGCGATGCTCCCCGTGATCGTGGCCCAGCTGGTCGTGACGATGAAGGACACCGCGCTCGGTTTCATCATCACGTACCCCGAACTCCTCTACTTCGCGAAGCAGCTCACGTCTCAGCAGGGACGCCCCGTGCTGCAGTCGGCGTTCGTCATCGGCGGCATCTACATCATCATGTGCCTGATCCTCTCCGGGATCGCCAAGTGGCTGGAGATCCGCACCCGACGCTCGCCGCGTGGGCACGACGGCGTTCCGGCCGGCGGCGTGGATCCGCGTCCGCACCAGGACGGCACCGATACCGAGCTGATCACGCTGCAGCGCGGTGGGGGCGGGTTCGGCGGACCACCGCCTCAGGGCATCTGATCCGGTTGCGCCGTCGGTCGGTGGGGCGACGCGCCGGTAGACTCGACTCTCGTGTCAGAGTCTCCTGAAATCACCCCGGAAGCGGTCGAAGCCGCGGTCGCCGATGCCCTCGCGGCCATCGCCGCAGCCGCCGACACCGCCGAGCTGAAGGCGGCCCGCGCCGCACACGTTGCCGACGGATCGCCGCTTGCCGTCCTGAACGCCTCCATGCGACAGGTCGCCCCCGAGAATAAGGCCGCGTTCGGCAAGCTCGTGGGGCAGGGGCGCGGGCAGGTGACGAAGGCGCTCGCCGCCAAGGAGGCCGAGCTCGCCGAGGCGGAGGTCGCTGCGCGACTCGAGGCCGAGCGCATCGACATCACGGCCGTGCCGTCTCGCACCCGCGTCGGTGCCCGGCACCCGCTCACGCTCCTCCAGGACCAGGTCTGCGACATCTTCGTCGGAATGGGCTGGGAGATCGCGGAGGGACCGGAGCTCGAGCACGAGTGGTTCAACTTCGACGCCCTGAACTTCGACGTCGATCACCCCGCGCGTCAGGAGCAGGACACGTTCTACGTGGACCCGACATCGCGCCATCTCGTGATGCGCACCCACACGAGTCCCGTGCAGGTGCGCTCGATGCTCGACCGCGAGGTGCCGATCTACGTGCTGTGCCCCGGGCGGGTGTACCGGACCGATGAGTTCGACGCCACGCACCTGCCCGTGTTCACCCAGTTCGAGGGCCTCGTGATCGACAAGGGCATCACGATGGCGCACCTCAAGGGCACGCTCGACCACTTCGCGAGGCTGCTCTTCGGCCCCGAGGCCAAGACGCGTTTCCGTACCAACTACTTCCCCTTCACCGAGCCCTCCGCCGAGCTCGACCTGTGGCACCCGACCTTCAAGGGCGGCGCGCGCTGGATCGAGTGGGGCGGCTGCGGCATGGTCAACCCGAACGTGCTGCGCGCGGCCGGGATCGATCCGGAGGAGTACAGCGGCTTCGCGTTCGGCATGGGCATCGAGCGGGGCCTGATGTTCCGCAGTGACGTCCAGGACATGCGCGACATGGCCGAGGGTGATGTCCGATTCAGCGAGCAGTACGGGATGGTGGTGTGATGCGCGTCCCGCTTTCGTGGCTGCGTGAATACGTCGATCTGGCAGCGGATGCCACGCCCGAAGACGTCCTCGGCGCGCTGGTGACCGTCGGCTTCGAAGAGGAGGACGTGCACCGCTTCGACATCACGGGTCCCGTGGTGGTCGGACAGGTCGTGTCGCTTGAGGCCGAGCCGCAGTCCAACGGCAAGACCATCAACTGGTGCCAGGTGGATGTGGGCGAGGCGAACGGCGGCATCCGCGGCATCGTCTGTGGTGCGCACAACTTCGTGGCCGGTGACAAGGTCGTCGTGACGCTGCCCGGTGCCGTGCTGCCCGGTCCGTTCCCGATCGCCGCACGGAAGACCTACGGTCACGTTTCCGACGGCATGATCGCGTCCGCGCGGGAGCTGGGCCTCGGCGACGAGCACAACGGCATCGTCGTGCTGTCCGATCTCGGCATCGATGCTCCTGTCGGTACCGACGCGATCGCGCTGCTCGGTCTCGACGACGTGGCAGTGGAGATCAACGTCACGCCTGACCGCGGCTACGCGTTCTCGCTGCGCGGTGTGGCCCGCGAATACGCGCACGCCACCGGGGCGGACTTCCGCGATCCCGCCGAGCGCGACTTCGCCGAGTTGCAGCCGGGCACCGGACACACCACCGTGGTCGACGACGCCGCTCCCGTCCGCGGCCGGGTCGGTGCAAGTGAGTTCGTGACCCGCGTCGTGCGTGGGGTCGACCCCACGCGTCCGACTCCGCCGTGGATGGTCGCGCGACTCAGCCTCGCGGGCATGCGCTCGCTGGGCGTGCTGATCGACATCACCAATTACGTGATGCTCGAACTCGGTCAGCCGCTGCACGGATACGACCTCGACAAGCTCACCGGCGGCATCACGGTGCGGCGCGCGACCCCGGGCGAGAAGATGACCACGCTCGATGGCGTCGAGCGCTCGCTGCACGTCGAAGACCTGCTCATCACCGATGAATCGGGTCCGATCGGCCTCGCCGGTGTGATGGGCGGCGGCACGACGGAGATGAGCGACACCACCCGGAACGTGCTCATCGAGGCCGCGCACTTCGACCCGACGACCATCGCCCGCTCGGCTCGCCGTCACAAGCTGCCCAGCGAGGCATCCAAGCGCTTCGAGCGCGGCGTCGACCCGCTCATCCCGTTCGTGGCTGCGCGCCGGGCGGCCGATCTCATGGTCGAGCTCGCCGGTGGCACACTCACCGAGGAGGGCGGCGCCCTGTTCGCCGAGGTCTTCGTCGGAGAGATCGAGCTCCCGGCCGGCTTCGTGCAGGGGCTCATCGGCGTCGACTACACCGACGACGAGATCACCGGGGCGCTGACCACCATCGGTGCCGACGTGACCGCTTCCGACGCAGGCTCCGGCTGGACCGTGATCCCGCCGACCTGGCGCCCCGACCTGACCGACAAATGGACGCTGGCCGAAGAGGTCGCGCGCATCCACGGACTCGACCGCATCCCCTCGGTGCTGCCGACGCCGCCGTCCGGTCGCGGGCTCACCGCGCATCAGCAGGGTCGCCGTCGCGTGGCCGATGCCCTGGCCGCCGCGGGGCTCGTCGAGACGCCGTCGTTCCCGTTCACCACCGAGGTGCAGAACGACCTGCACGGTTCCGCGTCGGGGGAGCACCTGCCGAGCATCCGCCTGGCGAATCCGCTCGATGGTCAGGCGCCCTCCCTGCGTCGATCGCTCATCCCCGGTCTGCTGCAGACCGCGCACCGCAACATCTCGCGCGGGCTCACCGACCTCGCGATCTTCGAGACCGGCGTCGTCTTCCTACCCGAGCCCGGTGTGGAGTACGGGACGGAGGATGTGCCGCCCCTGGGGGAGCGCCCGTCGGAAGAGACGCTCGCCGCGCTGAACGCCTCGATCCCGCCGCAGCACCGGTTCGTCTCGGCGCTGCTCACCGGCCACGTGTCACCGCGCCAGCCCGGTCGCCCGGCCGAACCCGCCAGTCTGGTCGAGGCGCTGGACGCCGTCCGTGTGATCGCCGCCGCCGCCGGAGTCGAGATCGACGTCGTGCAGGCCGAGCGTGCCGCACTCCACCCCGGCCGCACCGGATCCCTCCGGATCGCCGGGGAAGAGGTCGGCTACGTCGGCGAGCTGCACCCCGCGGTGGCGGAGGGCGCCGACCTCCCCGGCCGTGCGACCGTGTTCGAGCTGGACCTCGACCGCGTCCTGTCGCTCGCGGGCGGCCGTGTCGTGGCCGCGTCGCTGTCGACGTTCCCTGCTGCCACGCAGGACGTCTCGTTGACGCTGTCGGCCGAGGTGCCCGCCGCGGATGTGCAGGCGGCTCTCGCCGAGGGCGCCGGTGCGATGCTCGAGTCCGTGCGTCTCGTCGACGACTATCGCGGGGAGGGGGTGCCGGAAGGCTCCAAGAGCCTGACGTTCGCCCTGCGGTTCCGCGCCGACGACCGCACCCTCACCGCTGCGGAGGCCACCGAGGCCAAGCTCGCGGGCGTCGCGGTGGCGGCCGAACGGTTCGGGGCGGCGCTGCGCGACTGAGCACTGCGCCGGGCGCGATCTGCTCTGAGCGGAAGCTCTTTCGCGGGTGGTCGATTCCTGCTGACATGAAGCCATGTCGGATGTGCTGATCCTCGGCGGTACGGGCTGGCTCTCGGGGCGGATCGCGCGTCGATGGGTCGATGCCGGTGCGGCAGTGACCTGTCTCGCCCGCGGAACGCGACCGGCGCCCGAGGGTGCCGAGCTCGTGCCCGGAGACCGGGAGGCCGCCGAGGCGTACGACGCACTCGCGCAGCGCGACTGGGACCATGTGGTCGACATCTCCTCGCAGGCGTCGCACGTCGCTCGTGCCGTCGACGCTCTCGGTGCGCGCACGGCACGGTGGACCTATGTGTCCTCGATGTCGGTGTACGCCGATGATGAGACGGTCGGGGCCGACGAATCAGCTCCCCGTCATCCGCCCGCCCGTCCCGGAGACGCCTACGAATACGGGGCGCAGAAGGCCGCGGCCGAAGACGCCGTCTCGGCGCTCGGAGCGCGGGCCTTCATCGTGCGCCCCGGGCTCATCGTCGGGGACGGAGATCCGAGCGACAGGTTCGGATACTGGGCGGCGGCGTTCACGCGCGCCGGCGCGGAGCCGGTGCTGCTGCCACCGCTCGAGGGGAGAGCTGCGCAGGTGATCGATGTCGACGACCTGGCCGAGTTCATCGTGACGGCGACTCGGAGCGGGGTGGTGAACGCGATCGGTGACAGGCATTCGCTCTCCGACATGCTGGAGGCGGTACGTTCGGCAGCAGGGCACACCGGTGACACGGTCGTCGCCGACGAGGACTGGCTCGTCGCTCGGGAGGTCGGGCACTGGGCCGGACCGCGGTCGCTTCCGCTGTGGCTGCCGCCGGAGATGACGGGATTCATGACGCGGTCCAACGCAGCGTTCCGTGCGTCGGGAGGCTCGCTCCGCGCCCTCGCCGACACGATCGGGCGGGTCCTCGTCGACGAGCGCGCCCGCGGCGTCGATCGGCCGCGACGTGCCGGACTCACCCGGGCGGAGGAACGCGCGCTCCTGGCCGATCGCTAGACTGCGAGCAGTGACACGGGGTGCCGCATCCGCGGCTGAGAACAGACCCGTCGAACCTGATCTAGTTCGTACTAGCGAAGGGATGTCGCGATGAGCGATCTTCTGCGTCCTGAATCCACCACCGATCTCGTCGGCTCCGCCGCGGCGCTGTGGGAGGTGGTGCGTGAGGCTCCGCCCTTGACGCATTGCATCACCAACGCGGTCGTCACGGGGTTCACCGCCAACGTGCTGCTCGCCGCCGGTGCGGCACCCGCGATGGTCGACATCGTCGGCGAGGCCGAGCTGTTCGCCGGGGTCGCCTCCGGCCTGCTGATCAACCTCGGCACGCCCACGCCGGAGCAGCGGGCTGCGATCCTCGAAGCCGTCGCCGGCGCGACCGCGTCCGGGACACCGTGGGTGCTCGATCCGGTCGCGATCGGCACCCTGCCGATCCGCACGGCGCTGGCGCATGACCTGGCCAATCAGCGCCCGACCGCGATCCGAGGCAACGCCTCCGAGATCCTCGCCCTCGCCGGAGTCAGCGCGGGTGGCCGAGGTGTCGACGCGACGGACAGCACGGATGCCGCTGCCGACGCTGCGGCTGCCCTGGCGACGAGGACGGGTGCCGTGGTCGCGGTCTCGGGGCCGGTCGATCTCCTCACCGACGGCGAGCGGATCCTGCGACTCGCGAACGGTCACGAGCTCCTGACCAGGGTCACCGGTGGCGGTTGTGCCCTCGGCGCGGTCATGGCCGCGCTCCTCGGCGCCGCCAGGGTGACGGGGCACGATGCGCTCACGGCGGTCGCCGCCGCGAGCCTCGGATACACGATCGCCGCCGAGCATGCCGCAACGACAGCACGGGGTCCGGGCAGTTTCGCGGTCTCGCTGCTGGATGCACTCGCAGCGCTGCGCCCGGAAGACCTCGTCGCCGAGGCTCGCGTCGAGAGCGGTGCACGGTGACCGTCGATCTCTCGCTCTATCTCGTGACCGATCCCGAGCTCTGCGGTGATCGTGGTGTCGTCGAGACCGTCCGTCAGGCTGTGGAGGGTGGTGTGCGCGTCGTCCAGGTGCGGGACAAGACCGCGACGGAGGCCGAGATCGTCGAACAGCTGATCGCGGTGTCGCAGGTGATCGACGGACGGGCGCTCCTCGTCGTGAACGACCGGTTGGATGCTGCCGTCGCCGCCCGCGAACGGGGTGCGCGCGTCCACGGCGTGCATCTGGGGCAGGGCGATGCGTCCGTGCGGCGGGCGCGCGAGGTACTGGGACCCGATGCGCTGATCGGCCTCACGGCGAACAGTGCCGCGCACCTCGAGGCCGTGCTCGCCCTGCCGGTGGGGACGGTCGACTACCTGGGAGTCGGCGTGATCCGTCCCACCGCGACGAAACCGGATCACCCGGCGCCGCTCGGAGTCGACGGATTCCGTGACTTCGTCGCACGCAGTCCGCTCCCGTGCGTCGCGATCGGCGGCGTGGGGCTCGACGATGCCGAGGCACTGCGGGATGCCGGTGCAGCCGGGATCGCCGTGGTCTCGGCGCTGTGCGCGGCGGAAGACCCCGCGGCGACCGCCCGTGCTTTCCGGCGACGGTGGCTCGCAGGTTCCGTTCCGCGTGTGCTGAGCATCGCCGGGAGTGATCCCTCCGGTGGCGCAGGGATCCAGGCAGACATCAAGTCGATCGCGGCCAACGGCGGATACGGCATGGCTGTCCCCACCGCGCTGACCGCGCAGAACACCCAGGGCGTGCGCGGCGTGCACGTGCCGCCGGCAGAGTTCCTCCGCGCCCAACTCGACGCGGTGTCGGATGACATCGTGATCGACGCGGTGAAGATCGGGATGCTCGCCGACGCCGAGGTCATCCGGACGGTCGCTGCCTGGCTCGACCGGGCCCGTCCGCCGATCGTCGTCCTCGATCCGGTGATGGTGGCGACTTCGGGGGATCGGCTCCTGGAGCCGGATGCGGAGCGGGAACTGCGGGATCTGCTCCGTCGCGCCACGCTCGTGACCCCGAACCTGGCCGAGCTCGCCGTGCTCTCGGGGCGCGACGTCGGGGACTGGTCGGAGGCGATCGCCGCTGCGGAAGACCTGTCGACGGATGTGGGGGTCGCCGTGCTGGTCAAGGGCGGACATCTCGCGGGGAACGACGCCCCGGATGCGCTGATCGACGCTCGTCACGGGCGACGTCAGGAGTACAGCGGGACGCGTATCGTCACCTCGAGCACCCACGGCACCGGCTGCTCGCTCTCCTCTGCCCTCGCCACGCTGTTGGCACGGGGTCTGGAGCCGGAGCAGGCGGTCCGCGCGGCGCGGAGCTGGCTGCGTGAATCGCTCCGTGCGGGGGAAGCACTGCGGGTGGGGCGCGGGCACGGCCCCATCAACCACTTCTCCGGACTGTGGGCGCGGGCGGACACGACGAGCGGAGTCGCTGCGTCGGAGGTCGCTGCCTCGGAGGTCGCTGCCTCGGAGGTCGCTGCCGAGTGGTGGGAGCGCATCGCCGACATCCGCGCACAGATCGACGAGTTGCCGTTCATCCGTGCCCTTGCAGACGGCTCGCTGGAGCGCGAGCCCTTCCTCGCGTACCTCGCGCAGGATGCCCTGTACCTGCGCGAGTACGCCCGGGTGCTGTCGGAGGCGGCGCGACGAGCCCCGACGTCGGCTGAGCAGGCGTTCTGGGCGCACTCCGCCCACGGGTCCATCGTGGGCGAGCTCGAACTCCATGCGTCGTGGTTGACGCCGCAGCAGGGGGTGAGCGCTGCGACGTTCGCCGCGGAGCCGTCGGCGGCGACCACGGCCTACCTCGATCACCTCAGGTCGGTCGCATTCGGTGGCGACTACGCCGAGATCGTCGCAGCCGTCCTTCCGTGCTTCTGGCTCTACACCGACCTCGGCCGGCGCCTGCATGCCGGCGAGTTCGGCGAGTACGCGCGGGATCCGCAGCATCCCTTCGCCTCCTGGCTCGCGACATACGCCGACCCTGCGTTCGAGGAGGCGACCGAGACGGCGATCCTCTACGCCTCCGGGGCGGCCGCACGGGCGGACGCCGCGACCCGCGCGAGGATGAGCCGCGTGTTCGAGGTCTCGAGCGCGCACGAGCTGGCCTTCTTCGCCGCACCGATGGAGTTCTCGCCCGCCGGATGACGGCCCGGATTTGCGGTGGCCGCCGGGGCCGCGCTACTGTCGCGACATGCCTTCGGCCGCCACCGCTTCTCCGACGCTCGCTCCGAGCGTCATCGCTGTGCGCCGACGCCGCGGCCGCCGACTGTAGGCGACCCCGCCCTCCTGCCTGCCCCCTTTCGGCGGTGAGTGCCGGTGTCGCCGCCTCCGGCCCCGCCCCTCGGTCCTCCTTTCGAGGAAGACCCGACCGTTAAGGTAGAAGCATGACGTATTCCGTCGCCGTCTCCGGCGCATCCGGCTACGCAGGCGGCGAGATCCTACGCCTCCTGGCAGACCATCCCGACATGGAGATCCGCACCGTCACGGCGCATTCGAACGCCGGGCAACCCCTCGTCGATCACCAGCCGCACCTGCGCTCCCTGGCGCACCTCACGCTGCAGGAGACCACACCGGACATCCTCTCCGGCCACGACGTCGTCTTCCTGGCGCTCCCGCACGGGCAGTCCGGTCAGTACACCGACGCGTTGGGCGACGCCCCGCTCGTGATCGACGCCGGAGCCGACCATCGGCTCACGTCGGCCGCGGCCTGGGACGCGTTCTACGGCGGTGCGTTCCATGAGGCGTGGACCTACGGCGTGCCGGAGCTCCTGGTCGACGGCGTGAAGCAGCGCGAGCACCTCCGGGGTGCGACGCGCATCGCCGCTCCCGGCTGCAACGCCTCCACCGTGAGCCTCAGCCTCGCCCCGGGAGTGGCCGCCGGGGTCATCGACGCCTCCGACATCGTCTCGGTGCTGGCGGTCGGCCCGTCCGGTGCGGGGAAGAGCCTCAAGACGAATCTCCTGGCGAGCGAGATCCTCGGATCCGCGAACCCGTATGCCGTCGGTGGAACCCACCGGCACATTCCCGAGATCCGTCAGGCGCTCGCCGCAGCCTCCGGCGTGGACCCCGACGGCATCCGGATCTCCTTCACCCCGGTGCTGGTCCCGATGTCGCGCGGCATCCTCGCCACCTCGACGGCGCCGATCGCGTCCGGCGCTACGGATGCGCAGATCCGGGACGCCTGGCAGAGCGCGTACGGGGAGGAGACCTTCGTGCAGCTGCTCCCGGAAGGACGATTCCCGCGGACCGCCGACGTGATCGGCGCGAACACCGCGCTGATCGGTCTCGCGATCGACCGTTCCGCCAACCGCGTCACCGTGGTCACCGCCGTCGACAACCTCGTCAAGGGCACCGCCGGCGCTGCCATCCAATCCATGAACATCGCGCTGGGACTGCCCGAGGCCCGCGCCCTCTCACTGAACGGAGTCGCGCCGTGAGCGTCACCGCCCCCGCAGGATTCGAAGCGGCCGGTGTCGCCGCAGGACTCAAGTCGACAGGCAAGCCGGACGTGGCCGTCGTCGTCAACCGGGGACCGCGCAAGGTCGGCGCCGCCGTCTTCACCGGCAACCGTGCCAAGGCGAATCCGATCATCTGGTCGCAGCAGGCCGTGGCTGATCGCGTCGTCGAAGCCGTCGTGCTCAACTCCGGAGGGGCGAACTGCTTCACCGGCTCCTTCGGCTTCCAGACGACGCACCAGACCGCGGAGAAGGCAGCCGAACTCCTCGGGGTCAGCGCCGGCGACGTGCTGATCTGCTCCACGGGGCTCATCGGCACCGGAGACGAGACCTTCCGGGCGAGGGTGCTCGCCGGCACCGAGCAGGCGATCGCCGAGCTCAGCGCAGACGGCGGGGACGACGCCGCTCACGCGATCATGACCACGGACACGGTCGCGAAGACGGCGGTGATCAGCCGCGACGGCTGGACCATCGGCGGCATGGCCAAGGGGGCCGGGATGCTCGCGCCCGGACTCGCCACGATGCTCGTGGTGATCACGACCGATGCCGTCCTCGAACCGCTGCAGGCCGACGAGGCCCTGCGCCGCGCGACCGGGAAGACGTTCGACCGGCTCGATTCGGACGGGTGCATGTCGACCAACGATCAGGTCACGCTTCTCGCCAACGGTGCCTCGGAGGTCGCCCCGGACCTGGACGACTTCGCCGCCGCCCTCAGGGAGCTGTGTCAGGAACTCGCGGTGAAACTGCAGGGTGACGCGGAAGGCGCGAGCCACGACATCACGATCGAGGTCCGGCAGGCGGTGTCCGAGCAGGACGCGGTCGAGGTCGGCCGGTCCGTGGCACGCAACAACCTCTTCAAGGCGGCGATCTTCGGCAACGACCCGAACTGGGGACGTGTGCTCGCCGCGATCGGCACCACGAACGCGCAGTTCGATCCCTATGACGTCGACGTCTGGATGAACGGCGTCCGCGTGTGCACCGAAGGCGGTCCCGACCGTCCGCGGGAAGAGGTCGACCTCACCCCGCGCGCCACCCACGTCGTGATCGATCTGAAGTCGGGCGAGGCCGCGGCCACGGTGCTCACCAACGACCTCACGCACGATTACGTGCACGAGAACAGCGCGTACGCCTCATGACCGACATCCAGGACACTCCGGCCGAGGTCGCCGCGCAGAAGGCCACGACCCTCATCGAGTCCCTCCCGTGGCTGAAGAAGTTCCGCGATCAGATCGTCGTCATCAAGTACGGCGGCAACGCGATGGTCTCGGAAGAGCTGCAGGACGCCTTCGCGCAGGACATCGCGTATCTCCGGTACGTCGGGGTGTTGCCGGTCGTCGTCCACGGCGGCGGTCCGCAGATCTCGAACATGCTGCAGCGCCTCGAGATCCCGAGTGAGTTCAAGGGCGGCTACCGCGTCACCAACACCGAGGCGATCAGCGTCGTGCGCATGGTGCTCACCGGTCAGGTGAACCCGCAGCTCGTCTCCAAGATCAACTCCCACGGGCCGATCGCCACCGGGCTCAGCGGTGAGGACGCCGGTCTCTTCGGCGGACGCCGTCGCGGCGTCGTGATCGATGGAGAAGAGGTCGATCTCGGACGCGTCGGCGATGTCGTCGAAGTCGACCCGACCCCGGTGCACGACCACCTCGTGGCCGGGCGCATCCCCGTGGTCTCGAGCATCGCGCCCGACCTCGACCACCCCGGTCAGTCGCTGAACGTCAACGCGGATGCGGCGGCGGCGGCGCTGGCGGTTGCTCTGAACGCCCGCAAGCTCGTGATCCTCACCGACGTGCCCGGACTCTACGCCGATTGGCCGAACCGCGACTCGCTCGTCTCGCACCTCACATCGGAGGCCCTCATCGACATGCTTCCGACGCTCGAGTCCGGGATGATCCCGAAGATGCGCGCGTGTCTCGACGCGGTCGAGGGCGGCGTCGATGCCGCGGCGATCATCGACGGACGGGTGCCGCATTCGGTGCTCGTCGAACTCTTCACCAGCAAAGGAATCGGGACCGAAGTGGTCCTGGGAAGGAATGAGGTGACGGCATGACCGTCTGGCAGGACGATGCGGCACGCGATCTCGTGCTCAACGCGGGGGAGCGGCTCGCGCTGCTGGTCCGCGGCGAGGGTTCGTACCTGTGGGATGCCGACGGCCGACGCCACCTCGATTTCCTCGCGGGAATCGCGGTGACCTCCCTCGGGCATGCGCACCCGGCCTTCGTGGAGGCGGTGTCGGCCCAGGCGGCGACGCTCGCCCACGTGTCGAACTACTTCGCCACTCCGCCCCAGCTCGCCCTCGCCGCACGTCTCAAGCGCCTCGCTGGTGCCGGGATCGACGGACGCGTCTTCTTCTCGAACTCCGGTGCGGAAGCGAACGAAGCCGCGTTCAAGCTCGCCCGTCTGCACGGCGGCGTCGAACGGCCGCGCATCCTCGCGCTCGAGAACGGCTTCCACGGACGCACCATGGGCTCGCTCGCCCTGACGGCGAAGACCTCGATGCGCGCGCCCTTCGAGCCGATGCCGGGTGGTGTCGAGCACATTCCGGCCACGATCGAGGCGCTGCAGGCGGCGATGGATGATCGGGTGGCCGCCGTCATCGTCGAGCCCATCCAGGGCGAGGCCGGTGTGGTGGAGCTGCCAGAGGGCTACCTCGCCGCTGCACGCTCGCTGACCCTCGCGCACGGCGCGCTGCTGATCGTCGACGAGATCCAGACCGGTGCCGGCCGCACGGGTGCGTGGTTCGGATTCAGTCATGAGGGCATCACGCCCGACGCGATCACCCTGGCCAAGGGCATCGGTGGTGGCTTCCCGATCGGTGCTCTGGTCACCTACGGTTCCGCCAGCGCGCTCTTCACGCCGGGGTCCCACGGCTCCACCTTCGGGGGGAACCCGCTCGCGACCGCGGTCGCCGACGCGGTGCTCGCCGAGATCGAGAGTGCCGGGCTGGTCGAGAACGCCGCCCGCCGGGGCGCCGAGCTGCGTGAGTTCCTGCTCGGCATGGACTCCCCGCTCGTCGACGGCGTGCGCGGACGCGGTCTGCTCATCGGCGTGGCGCTGTCCGCGCCGGTGGCCGGAGCCGTGGTCGCTGCCGCTCAGGAGCGCGGCCTCATCGTCAACGCCGCCAATCCGGAGACGGTCCGCATCGCGCCCGCCCTCACGATCGGTGACGCCGAGCTCGCAGAGTTCCGTGAGTTGTTCACCGCTGCCCTCGCCGACGTACAGGCTTCCCTCTCCGGAAAGGTATCCGCATGACCCGCCACCTGCTGCGTGACGACGACCTGACACCCGCCGAGCAGGCCGAGATCCTCAACCTCGCGCTCGAACTGAAGAAGGACCGCTGGGCGGACAAGAGTCTTGCGGGGCCGCAGACCGTCGCGGTGATCTTCGACAAGTCCTCGACGCGCACCCGGGTGTCGTTCGCGGTGGGCATCGCCGACCTCGGTGGCTCGCCACTCATCATCTCCACCGCCAGCAGTCAGCTCGGGGGCAAGGAGACACCGTCCGACACCGCACGCGTGCTGGAGCGCCAGGTCGCCGCGATCGTCTGGCGCACCTACGCGCAGTCCGGACTCGAGGAGATGGCCGCCGGCACGCGCGTGCCGGTGATCAATGCGCTCTCCGACGACTTCCACCCCTGTCAGCTGCTCGCTGATCTGCTGACGATTCGTGAGCACAAGGGCGAGTTGAAGGGTCTCACGCTCACGTTCTTCGGTGATGGGCAGAGCAACATGGCGCATTCCTACGCCCTCGCCGGCGTGACGGCGGGGATGCACGTGCGCATCGCGTCGCCCGAGGACTATGCGCCGCGCGCCGACGTCATCGAGGCAGCCGACCGCCGTGCGGCCGAGACCGGCGGATCGATCACGCTGTACACCGACGCGGTCGAGGCCGCCGCCGGGGCCGACGTGGTCGTGACCGACACCTGGGTCTCGATGGGCAAGGAGGAGGAGAAGATCGCGCGCATCCGTGACCTCGGCGGCTACAAGGTCACCCCCGAGACGATGACGCTCGCCGACCCGGAGGCGATCTTCATCCACTGCCTCCCGGCGGACCGCGGCTACGAGGTCGATTCCTCGGTCATCGACGGACCGCAGAGCGTCGTCTGGGATGAAGCAGAGAACCGGCTGCATGCGCAGAAGGCGCTTCTCGTGTGGCTGCTCGGCAAGAAGGACGCATGATGACCGACTCGACGCATGAAGGCACCAACGAGGGGGCGCTCTGGGGCGCACGTTTCGCCACCGGGCCCTCGCCCGAGCTGGTCGAGCTCAGCCGTTCCACGCATTTCGACTGGATCCTCGCTCCGTACGACATCGCCGGCTCGCATGCCCATGCGACCGCGCTCGAGGCCGCGGGATACCTCGAACCCGACGAGGCACGACGGATGCACGAGGGGCTGGATGCCGTGGCTCGCCGTGTCGCAGACGGTTCCCTCCGCCCGGTGCCGACGGACGAGGATGTGCACGGTGCGCTCGAGCAGGCACTGATCGCCGAGCTGGGACCGGAGCTGGGCGGGCGTCTGCGCGCAGGTCGCAGCCGCAACGACCAGATCGCGACGCTCGTGCGCATGTATCTGATCGACCACGCCCGGGTCATCGCGCGAGACATCCTGCGCGTCGTCGACGCACTGGTCGCCCAGGCGGAGGCGCACCCGACGGCGATCCTCCCCGGGCGCACCCACCTTCAGCACGCACAGCCCGTCCTGCTCGCCCACCACCTGCAGGCGCACGGGTGGCCGCTGGTGCGGGAGCTGGAACGGCTCGTGGATTGGCGTCGCCGCGCCGGTGTCTCGCCCTACGGCGGGGGAGCGCTGGCGGGTTCCACGCTCGGTCTCGATCCTGTGCTCGTGGCGACGGAGCTGGGCCTCGACCGTCCGGCCGAGAACTCGCTCGACGGCACTGCCGCTCGTGACGTCGTCGCGGAATTCGCCTTCATCACGGCGATGACCGGTGTCGATCTCTCGCGCCTCTCCGAGGAGATCATCCTCTGGAACACCCGCGAGTTCGGCTTCGTCACCCTCGATGACGGGTACTCGACCGGTTCCAGCATCATGCCGCAGAAGAAGAACCCCGACATCGCCGAGCTCGCCCGGGGCAAGTCCGGCCGTCTCATCGGCAACCTGTCGGGACTGCTGGCCACGTTGAAGGGCCTCCCGCTCGCGTACAACCGCGATCTGCAGGAGGACAAGGAGCCGGTCTTCGATTCGGTGCAGACGCTGGAGGTCGTGCTCCCCGCGTTCGCCGGCATGATCGCGACGCTCCGCTTCGACACCGCGCGGATGGCGGAACTCGCACCGCAGGGCTTCTCGCTCGCGACCGACGTCGCCGAGTGGCTCGTGAAGCGCCGGGTGCCCTTCCGCGACGCCCATGAGATCTCGGGTGCGCTCGTGCGCGCGTGCGAGGAGCAGGGGATCGGACTGGAGGACGCTTCCGATGAGCTGCTGCTCTCGGTGTCCCCGCATCTCGTGCCCGAGGTGCGTGAGGTCCTCACGATCGAGGGTTCGGTCGGGTCGCGGACCGGCGTCGGCGGCACCGCTCCGGAGCGGGTCGCCGAGCAGCGCGCCGAGCTCATCGCTCGCGCGCAGGCGGCCGCCCACGCCCTCGGCCTCTAGCCGACGGCGGGGCCGCCGGCCCGCAGCGGATCAGTGGAGGTCGGTGTCTGCCGACGACCGTTCCCACCGGGTGAACCGGACCGTGAGTCCGCTGCGCGTGGGCGCGGCGAGGAACGGTCCGGCGGATGCCGTCGCCGTGCCGTCGAACGGGGCGACCCGAACGAGACGCCACGGTCCGTTATCGGCGCGGGCGCGCACGATCACGGAGTCCGCCCAGCGGCTGACGCGTACCGTGATCTCGCTCTCGAGCCACTCATCGACGTGACCGACCGACCAGTCGGAGCCCCCGGCGGTGACCACGGCGCCGAGTCCGAGGTGGTCGTCGGCGTACTCCAGGCCGGTCTTGATCCAGTGCTCGTCGTCGATCCGCACGAAGACACCCGCCTGGTCGAACTGTCCGTCCCAGGGCGCGCGGAACGACACCTCCATCGCCTCGCCGACCGCGAGGGGTGCGAGCAGGGCGTGCTCGGTGTCGTGCACGAAGCCGTAGGCGGTGTGCCGCCAGGCGTCGCTGCCCTCCACGGCGGTGATGTCGAGGGGAGCCGAGCCGTCGGGGAGACCGGAGGGGGAGGCGGGGGCGGTGGTCCATGTTCCGTGGGACCAGGGGATGATGTGCGATTCAGGCATGTTCGCAGAATATAGCCAAATAGAGAATAAGTCGAGAGTTATGCGTGTTATGGTTATGCCATGGTCATCGCGGTACTCGCAGACATCGTGGGCTCTCGCCGGCTCGACGATCGCACCGCCGCGCAGCACGTCCTCGACGACACCATAGCCAGGGTCGAGGTCGACTTCCCGCTGGCTGCGCAGCCGCTCACGCCCACCGTAGGAGACGAGCAACAGGGTGTCTACCTCGATCTGAGCGACGCGATGGTGTCGCTCCTGATGATCCAGCTGCGGCTGCCGGACGGTATCGCCTTCCGGTTCGGGATCGGGGTGGGGGAGGTGCGTCAGGTCGAATCCGTCCATCGCGAGCTCGCGGACGGGCCCGGCTGGTACGCGGCTCGCGCCGCGATCGAGACCGTGCATGAGCGCGAGGGTCGCGCCGTGCCGCGCACGCGGTCCTGGATTGTCGGAGCCCCGGGGCAGGATGAGGTCATGGAGAGCACGATCGCCGCATCGAACGCCTACCTCCTCGTCCGTGACGAGCTGGTCGGCGCGATGAGCGAGCGGGAACGGCGACTCGCCTACGGCCGTCTGCTCGGTCGATCGCAGCAGGAGCTCGCGGCCGAGGAAGGGATCACGCAGCCCAGCGTCTCGAAGTCGCTGCGCACCGCGGGCACGGCCGCGCTCATCGAGGGAGTGGCCGCGCTTCGAGGGGACCGCGCATGATCGTCGCCGGCTTCATCCTGCTGGCGGTCGGCGCCGCCGACCTGGTGCGTCAATTCGCCCCGCGCCGGTGGATCGGCTACCTCACCGTCACTGTGGTCCTGCTCCTGCTCGGCAGCGTCAGCGACGCGCTTCTCCCCATGGCGCTCGCGCTGGTGGTCGGAGCGCTCTGGGTGTGGAGCATGCCCACCGAGCGCCCCGCCCCTCTGGGGTTCTGGCCCGCCGTCCTGCTCGCGGTCGTGAGCGTCGGTGCCGTCGTCGGGCTCGGCGCTCGTCCAGACGCCGGCCTGATCGGCGCGGTCTGGCGCCTCCGGTCACCGTTCGGAGAAGTCCCCTTCGATCTTGCTCTGCTGGCACTGGGCGCCGGGGTGTTCCTCCTGGAATCCGCGAATCTCGTGGTCCGTGCGGCGCTCGACGGGGAGCACACCTGGCGCCCGGCAGACCCGGCCGCGTCGCCGGTGACAGCGGTCGCCGACACCGCCGCCGCCGCAGAAACCGCCGCCGCCCCGGAAACCGCCGCCGCCAGTGAAACTGCCGCCGCCACGGAGACAGATGCTGAGGTGGCGTCAGCACCCCGCGATCCTCGCGGCGGATTCAAGGGCGGACGACTGATCGGACCGCTGGAGCGCATCCTCGTCCTGATCCTCACTCTCGCTGCGGCGTATCCGATCCTCGCCGCGATGCTCGCCGCGAAGGGCATCGTCCGATTCCCGGAGATTTCCCGCGACGGGGAAACCGGTGCTCGGGCGGAGTACTTCCTCGTCGGCAGCCTCGTCAGCTGGGTGATCGCCCTCGGCGCCGCTTTCCTGGTCTGGTGGGCGGCGCACAGCTGACGGAATCAGTTCGACGACCGGTACCAGTCCAGCTTCTCCTGGAGACGCCGCTGCTGCGCGAGAACGTCGGCGAGTTGCTTCTCGACCGTCGCGGCGTGCTCTTCGAGAAGAGCTATCCGCTCCGGAACGGTGTCGTCGCGCTGGCAGAGCTGGCCGTAGCGACGCAGGCGTTCCACCGGCATACCGGTCTCCCGGAGGCACTTGAGGAATTCCAGGAGTCCGAGCTCGGTATCGGTGTACGCGCGATGGCCGCCGGCTGTGCGAGACACCGCGGGCAGGATGCCCTCGCGCTCGTAGTAGCGGAGCGTGTCGATGCTGAAACCGGAGCGTGCCGCAGCCTCCGCCGGCGTGTACGTGGTCATGGTCCGAGCATAGAGCTTGACCTGGAGCGCACTCCAGGTTGCAGAGTGAGGTCATGACCACTCGGAACACCCCTGTATCCCCGCTCGTCCTGGGAGCGATGTCCTTCGGCACACTCGTCGATGAGGAGACCTCGTTCGCTCTGCTCGACCGCTTCGTCGAGCGCGGAGGAGTCTGGATCGACACCGCCGACTGCTACAGCTTCTGGGTGAGCGACACGGGGCAGGGCGGAGCGTCCGAGGAGGTGCTCGGACGGTGGCTCGCGGCGCGACCACATGCACGGCAGCAGATCCGCATCTCGACCAAGGTCGGCGCCGAGCCCCTGTGGCCGGGGTCGTGGCCCGAGCACCGGGCCGGGCTCTCTCCGCGTGCGATCCGCGCTGCCGTCGAGGGGAGCCTCGAGCGTTTGGGCATCGACCGGATCGATCTGCTCTGGCTCCACCAGGAGGACCGGACGGTGGCGATCGAGGAGACCGTGGATGCTCTCGCGGCGCTCACCGCCGACGCCACCGTGAGCCGCGTCGGCGCCTCGAACCACCCGGCCTGGCGCATCGAGCGTGCCCGTGCGCACGCGAAGTCCCTCGGAAGCACCCCCATCGACGCGCTCCAGCTGAACAGCACGTACCTGCGCACGCGCCCGGGCACGCTTCCGCCCGGGGTGGCCCATCCCTTCGGCGTGCTGAGCGACGAGCAGCGGGACTTCGCGGTGGCGAACGGGATCGAGATCTGGGCCTACACCCCGCTGCTCTCCGGCGCCTACGACAACCCCGCGAAGCCCGTGCCCGAGGTGTATGAGCACCCGGGAACCGCACGTCGGCTCGCCGCGCTGGATGAGGTCTCCGACGCACGGGGTCTCGGACGGGGTCAGATCGTGCTGGCATGGCAGCTCGCGCGGGGCATCCGCCCGATCCTCGGTGGCAGCAAGCTCGACCAGCTGGAAGTCGCGATGGACGCCGCCGCGATCGCCCTGTCCGTCGACGAGATCGCTCTCCTCGACGGACCGCTGTGAGGCGATTCGCCCCTGCCCGCGCTGATAGCCTGGAGCGCGTGTCAACTGCTGATCTGACGACCGCACCCCAGGCGATCGACCCCACGTTCGAGAACGTGTGGGACGAGCTCGTGTGGCGTGGCCTGGTCCATGTGTCCACCGACCAGGAGGCGCTGCGCGCCCTTCTCGCGGGGGACCCGATCACGTATTACTGCGGTTTCGACCCGACGGCACCCAGCCTGCACCTCGGCAATCTCGTGCAGCTGCTGACGCTGCGTCGCATCCAGCTCGCCGGACACAAGCCGCTCGGGCTCGTCGGCGGATCGACCGGACTCATCGGCGACCCCCGCCCCACGGCGGAGCGCACCCTGAACACGCGGGAGACCGTCGAGGAGTGGGTCGGGCGCCTGCGGACGCAGGTCGAGCGCTACCTCAGCTTCGAGGGGGACAACGCGGCTCGCATCGTCAACAACCTGGACTGGACCGCGCCGCTGAGTGCGATCGATTTCCTGCGCGAGATCGGCAAGTACTTCCGCGTCGGCACGATGTTGAAGAAGGATGCGGTCGCCGCGCGCCTCAACTCCGACGAAGGCATCAGCTACACCGAGTTCAGTTACCAGATCCTTCAGGGGATGGACTTCCTCGAGCTGTACCGCCAGTACGACTGCGTACTGCAGACGGGTGGATCCGACCAGTGGGGCAACCTCACCAGCGGCACCGACTTGATCCGGCGCGCCGAAGGTGTCTCCGTGCATGCGATCGGCACCCCGCTGATCACGAACAGCGATGGGACCAAGTTCGGCAAGAGCGAAGGGAACGCCATCTGGCTCGATGCCGCGATGTGCAGCCCGTACCGCATGTACCAGTTCTGGCTGAGCACGGCGGACAGTGACGTCATCGACAGGCTCAAGGTCTTCACGTTCCTCGGCAGGGCCGAGATCGAGGAGTACGCCGCGCTCGTCGAGACGGAGCCGTTCCGTCGCGCCGCTCAGAAGCGTCTCGCGCTCGAGGTGGTCGCGACCGTGCACGGCATCGATGCGACGGCAGCTGTGATCGCCGCATCCGAGGCACTGTTCGGGCAGGGGGACCTGACCGCGCTCGATGCCGGCACGCTCCGCACCGCGCTCGAGGAACTCCCGAATGCCACGGTCGCCGCCGACACTCCGGTGGTCGAGGCGCTGGTGGCGACCGGACTCGTGGCGAGCCTTTCCGAGGCTCGGCGCGCGATCGGCCAGGGTGGCGTGACGCTGGACGGCGAACGCGTGGAAGATGAGGCCGCCACCGTCCGGGGGACGCTCCCCGGAGGCGTGTCGGTGCTGCGTCGCGGCAAGAAGACCCTCGCCGGCGTCTTCATCGGCTGATCCAGACGGATGCCGTTCACTCCCAGCCACGCGCTCGTCGCGCTGCCGTTCGTGCGGACGCCCCTGGTGCCCGCGGCGATCGCGATCGGTGCGATGACCCCGGATCTTCCACTGTTCGTGCGGGGCGTCGGACTGAACTACACCTTCACCCACACGTTCGGGAACGTGCTGTGGACGGCGCTGCTCGCGTTCGTCCTGTTCCTGGTGTGGCGTGTGCTGTTGCGCCCGGCAGTACCCGAGCTCGCTCCGCTCTGGCTGGCCCGCCGACTTCCCCGTGAGTGGAGTGAAGGTGGGTCCGTCGCGGCGGGACGAGCCGTCGGGGTGGGGGAGAAGCGCTCGTATCCGGTCCTTCTCGCGGTGTCGCTCCTGATCGGTGTGCTCTCACACATCGTGTGGGACCTGTTCACGCATGAGGGCCGATGGGGTGTGCAGCAGATCCCCGCTCTCGATGAGATGTGGGGCCCGCTTCCCGGGTTCAAGTGGCTTCAGCACGGATCGAGCCTGATCGGTCTCGCGATCATCGGGATCTGGGCGTTGCTCTGGCTCCGTCGTCGTGTGCCGCGGCTGGACACCGCGCAATCGATCCCGCACGGGGTCCGCCTGGCGTGGTGGGTGTCGCTGCCGGTCATCCTGGTCGGAGCCTGGGCGGTGGGTCTCGCCGTGTTCGGTCCGCTCGATACGGAGTTCACGGTTCAGCACCTCGCTTACCGCGTGCTGCCTCCGGCGTGTGCGCTCTGGGGCGTGATCACCGTGGTGCTGTGCGTCGTGCTCGCGGTGCGCGGGCGTCGTCACCAGCGAGGCTGATCCGACCCCCAGGGGTGGGGAGCGTCGAACTCGAATCCTGGCAGGGCCGGACGTGCGGTCGTGAGGCTCGTGTCTCCGAGGACGAAGCGGGCGACGTGAGGATCGACGGCGAAGCCGCGTGCCGCGTTCGGCTGCCGACGTCGAGGCATCTGGAGGAGTTCTGCGGCGACCCGGCGCAGCGACGTCCGAACGACCCACGAGCCATCCGGGCGTGGAGGACGCTGTCGAAGCAGCGTCGTCACCGCGGCCGCGAGGAGATAGCCGGCGCTGTGATCGAGAGCCTGCACGGGGAGTGCTCCCGGGCGGTCGCCATCGGGTGATTCGATGAGCGCGATGCCGGACTCGGCTTGGACCAGGCTGTCGAATCCAGCCCGATCCGGATGCTCCGTGCCCCAGGCGCTGAGCTGGGCGACCACCAGCCCGGAGTGGCGGCGGGCGAGCTCCTCCGGATTCAGCCCGAGCCGATCGAGCGCGGCCGGACGGTATCCGAGGACGACGGCATCGGCCCGCTCGATCAGCTCCTCCAGTTGCGGGTCACGCGCATCCAGCACCGCGGACCGCTTGCCGTGTCCCGTGTCGAGATGCTGCCATTCCGGTTCGGGCAGCTGCGGTGGATCGATCCGCAGGACGTCGGCACCGAGCAGCGCGAGTGTCCGCGTGCACACAGGGCCGGCGATCACCCTCGTCAGGTCGAGTACGCGCATTCCCTGGAGGGGGCGGTGCTCTGAACGGGCATCGGCCGATGTCGAGCGCGACGAGGGGGAGGGCGACACCGCCTCCACGCGGTTGATCTCGAGCAGCGGGCGCGCACCGAGGAGGCGGTCGGTCGCGGGGGCCTCCGCCATCACCCGAACGGCCAGGCCTCCTGCGGCCGTGATGGCGGCGACGGCCGGTGCGCTCTGTTGTTCCGCGAGCACGTCGCGAACCGCCTCGGCACCTGCCCCTTCCTGCAGGCCGAGACCTGCGCGCAGGCGGGCCGCGTGATGGGGGTAGTTCCCGTGGGTGCGGATCCAGCCGTCGGAGGTTCGCCAGAACCCGGAGTACGGCGACCACACCGGCGGAGCGGCGCCGTCGAGGGTGAGCACACGGTCGCTTCCGTACGCGACGGCGACCCGCTCGGGGTCGAGGTCCTCGGGTGAGCGACCGGCGGCGACCATCACGGCGCTGACACTGGCCCAGGCGAGAGCGGCCGTGTCCAGCCGCGAGGAGAGCGGGATGACAGGGAGCGCCGCAGACGACCGGTCAGTGACCGCGATCCCGAGCTCGGCGAGCACACGCTCGAACAGCTCACCGCCGTCACGCGAGCCCCGACGATCGTCGTCATCCGCATGTGCGTGCGCCGTCTCGAGGAGCGGCTCATCCGGGAGCGTGGGCATGGCGCGATCGTACTCCGCCGCACCTGACGCAGCCGAAACGTCCCCTGATCCGGTCGAAACCCGACGGGCGAGGCGTCGACACGCCCGGGCGGTGGCCCTCGATTTGCCAGAACCCGGGAACCCACGTAACTTATTACTTGTTCGCCCCACAGGGACGCGGAGGAGCCGAGAGCTTCACCCCCCTCAAGCGGAGAACGAATCCCTTCCACTCTCTCTTGAGAGATCTGGCGCTTGCGTCTAGGATAGGGAATCCACCCTTCTGCGGCTGTCAACAGCTGCGCTGCGGATCACTGATCTGCACGGCGCGCCGATTTGACAAGCGAGACGGGGTGGGTAAGATAGAGAAGTTGCCCTGCGGGCCTGGTTGTGATGACTGGGTCGTGGGAGCATCCGATCCTTGAGAACTCAACAGCGTGCACTTGTCAAATGCCAAATTATCCTCGTCTAGCTTCGGCTGGGTGAGAATTCCTTTGGATCAAAGACCAGCCCTTCCGGGGGCTGGCAATGGATGAAGTCAGCAATGAATTTGTCTCTTTGGTCAGCATCAAACTCGCTGCGTTCATCGTTTTCCCGGTGTTCGTATGCATTTCTTTTTTACGGAGAGTTTGATCCTGGCTCAGGATGAACGCTGGCGGCGTGCTTAACACATGCAAGTCGAACGGTGAACACGGAGCTTGCTCTGTGGGATCAGTGGCGAACGGGTGAGTAACACGTGAGCAACCTGCCCCTGACTCTGGGATAAGCGCTGGAAACGGCGTCTAATACTGGATATGTGACGTGATCGCATGGTCTGCGTCTGGAAAGAATTTCGGTTGGGGATGGGCTCGCGGCCTATCAGCTTGTTGGTGAGGTAATGGCTCACCAAGGCGTCGACGGGTAGCCGGCCTGAGAGGGTGACCGGCCACACTGGGACTGAGACACGGCCCAGACTCCTACGGGAGGCAGCAGTGGGGAATATTGCACAATGGGCGCAAGCCTGATGCAGCAACGCCGCGTGAGGGACGACGGCCTTCGGGTTGTAAACCTCTTTTAGCAGGGAAGAAGCGAAAGTGACGGTACCTGCAGAAAAAGCGCCGGCTAACTACGTGCCAGCAGCCGCGGTAATACGTAGGGCGCAAGCGTTATCCGGAATTATTGGGCGTAAAGAGCTCGTAGGCGGTTTGTCGCGTCTGCTGTGAAATCCGGAGGCTCAACCTCCGGCCTGCAGTGGGTACGGGCAGACTAGAGTGCGGTAGGGGAGATTGGAATTCCTGGTGTAGCGGTGGAATGCGCAGATATCAGGAGGAACACCGATGGCGAAGGCAGATCTCTGGGCCGTAACTGACGCTGAGGAGCGAAAGGGTGGGGAGCAAACAGGCTTAGATACCCTGGTAGTCCACCCCGTAAACGTTGGGAACTAGTTGTGGGGTCCATTCCACGGATTCCGTGACGCAGCTAACGCATTAAGTTCCCCGCCTGGGGAGTACGGCCGCAAGGCTAAAACTCAAAGGAATTGACGGGGACCCGCACAAGCGGCGGAGCATGCGGATTAATTCGATGCAACGCGAAGAACCTTACCAAGGCTTGACATATACGAGAACGGGCCAGAAATGGTCAACTCTTTGGACACTCGTAAACAGGTGGTGCATGGTTGTCGTCAGCTCGTGTCGTGAGATGTTGGGTTAAGTCCCGCAACGAGCGCAACCCTCGTTCTATGTTGCCAGC
The DNA here is from genome assembly GCF_023101205.1 of Microbacterium aurugineum. Taxonomy (NCBI): domain Bacteria; kingdom Bacillati; phylum Actinomycetota; class Actinomycetes; order Micrococcales; family Microbacteriaceae; genus Microbacterium; species Microbacterium aurugineum. Next base: position 1,191,475 of record NZ_CP078078.1, read on the forward strand.
ACGTAATGGTGGGAACTCATGGGATACTGCCGGGGTCAACTCGGAGGAAGGTGGGGATGACGTCAAATCATCATGCCCCTTATGTCTTGGGCTTCACGCATGCTACAATGGCCGGTACAAAGGGCTGCAATACCGTGAGGTGGAGCGAATCCCAAAAAGCCGGTCCCAGTTCGGATTGAGGTCTGCAACTCGACCTCATGAAGTCGGAGTCGCTAGTAATCGCAGATCAGCAACGCTGCGGTGAATACGTTCCCGGGTCTTGTACACACCGCCCGTCAAGTCATGAAAGTCGGTAACACCTGAAGCCGGTGGCCTAACCCTTGTGGAGGGAGCCGTCGAAGGTGGGATCGGTAATTAGGACTAAGTCGTAACAAGGTAGCCGTACCGGAAGGTGCGGCTGGATCACCTCCTTTCTAAGGAGCATCTGACGCTTCGGCGTCCAGAACCCAGTTCGGGAACGTTCGTTTCTCGCTGGGAGCTCATGGGTGGAACATTTGACATGGCATCGAGATCTGATCTTGGAATGAGTACGCCGCTTGCGGTTGGAAGGTTCTGGGTGAGGGGGTCGGTGCCTGCACGCTGTTGGGTCCTGAGGGACCGGATGCGCTTTGACCTTCGGGTTGGAAGCATTTGGTTACTCTGGGCCTTTCGTTGTTTCCCCGGTGGGGAAGCGGTGAGGGGTACCGCCCGTACTTTGAGAACTACACAGTGGACGCGAGCATCTTGCAGCAGCCTTCGGGTTGTTGCACAAGATGATCTTAAAGATCATTAGTCAATTTCTGATTCCATTTTCGGATGGGGTCGAGTTTTTGATTCAAACTCATGTGATTTCAAGTCTTTAAGAGCAAACGGTGGATGCCTTGGCATCTGGAGCCGAAGAAGGACGTAGCAATCTGCGATAAGCCTCGGGGAACTGATAAGCAAGTTTTGATCCGAGGGTGTCCGAATGGGGAAACCCCGCTGGGCGGCGTGCCGACCTAGTGACTCCCGCCTGAATATATAGGGCGGGTAGAGGGAACGTGGGGAAGTGAAACATCTCAGTACCCACAGGAAGAGAAAGCAACCGCGATTCCGTTAGTAGTGGCGAGCGAAACCGGATCAGGCTAAACCTAGCGTGTGTGATAGCCGGCAGGCGTTGCACGTTGGGGGTTGTGGGACTTTTCAGTCATCTCTGCCGAGGTGGCGGCGTTACAAGAAGGTATAGACGAACGGTCTTGAAAGGCCGGTCATAGAGGGTGCCAACCCCGTAGTCGAAATGCTTCTCTTGGCGCGAAGAGTATCCCAAGTAGCACGGGGCCCGTGAAATCCCGTGTGAATCTGTCAGGACCACCTGATAAGCCTAAATACTCCCAGATGACCGATAGCGGACAAGTACCGTGAGGGAAAGGTGAAAAGTACCCCGGGAGGGGAGTGAAATAGTACCTGAAACCGTTTGCTTACAAACCGTTGGAGCCTCCTTAGTAGGGGTGACAGCGTGCCTTTTGAAGAATGAGCCTGCGAGTTAGCGATATGTGGCGAGGTTAACCCGTGTGGGGTAGCCGTAGCGAAAGCGAGTCTGAATAGGGCGATTCAGTCGCATGTCCTAGACCCGAAGCGAAGTGATCTATCCATGGCCAGGTTGAAGCACGTGTAAGAGCGTGTGGAGGACCGAACCCACTTAGGTTGAAAACTGAGGGGATGAGCTGTGGATAGGGGTGAAAGGCCAATCAAACTTCGTGATAGCTGGTTCTCTCCGAAATGCATTTAGGTGCAGCGTTGCGTGTTTCTTGCCGGAGGTAGAGCTACTGGATGGCCGATGGGCCCTACAAGGTTACTGACGTCAGCCAAACTCCGAATGCCGGTAAGTGAGAGCGCAGCAGTGAGACTGTGGGGGATAAGCTTCATAGTCGAGAGGGAAACAACCCAGACCACCAACTAAGGTCCCAAAGCGCGTGCTAAGTGGGAAAGGATGTGGAGTTGCTGTGACAACCAGGAGGTTGGCTTAGAAGCAGCCACCCTTGAAAGAGTGCGTAATAGCTCACTGGTCAAGTGATTCCGCGCCGACAATGTAACGGGGCTCAAGCACGCCACCGAAGTTGTGGCATTGACATTATTGGTAGGCCTTCGTGGTCCAGCCGTGTTGATGGGTAGGAGAGCGTCGTGTGGCCAGCGAAGCGGCGGTGTAAACCAGCCGTGGAGGCTACACGAGTGAGAATGCAGGCATGAGTAGCGAATGACGTGTGAGAAACACGTCCTCCGAAAGACCAAGGGTTCCAGGGTCAAGCTAATCTTCCCTGGGTAAGTCGGGACCTAAGGCGAGGCCGACAGGCGTAGTCGATGGACAACGGGTTGATATTCCCGTACCGGCGAAGAACCGCCCAAGCTAATCCAGTAGTGCTAAGTATCTGAATCCCAGTGACTGATCCCTTCGGGGTGACGCTCTGGGCCTAGCGTACGACCCCATTCTGGTGCGGTTAGCGTATTAACAGGTGTGACGCAGGAAGGTAGCCCAAGCCAGGCGATGGTTGTCCTGGTGCAAGTGCGTAGGCAGAGTCGTAGGCAAATCCGCGATTCATTGAAGCTGAGACACGATGCGGATAAAAAGTGGGTGATCCTATGCTGCCGAGAAAAGCATCGACGCGAGGTTCTAGCTGCCCGTACCCCAAACCGACTCAGGTGGTCAGGTAGAGAATACCAAGGAGATCGAGAGAATCGTGGTTAAGGAACTCGGCAAAATGCCCCCGTAACTTCGGGAGAAGGGGGGCCTTCGGCGTATAGGGATTTACTCCCGAAAGCGTTTGGAGGCCGCAGAGACTAGTGGGTAGCGACTGTTTACTAAAAACACAGGTCCGTGCCAAGTCGCAAGACGATGTATACGGACTGACGCCTGCCCGGTGCTGGAAGGTTAAGAGGACCGGTTAGCCGTAAGGCGAAGCTGAGAATTTAAGCCCCAGTAAACGGCGGTGGTAACTATAACCATCCTAAGGTAGCGAAATTCCTTGTCGGGTAAGTTCCGACCTGCACGAATGGCGTAACGACTTCCCAACTGTCTCAACCGCGAACTCGGCGAAATTGCATTACGAGTAAAGATGCTCGTTACGCGCAGCAGGACGGAAAGACCCCGTGACCTTTACTACAGCTTGGTATTGGTGTTCGGTGTGGCTTGTGTAGGATAGGTGGGAGACTTTGAAGCATGGACGCTAGTTCGTGTGGAGTCATTGTTGAAATACCACTCTGGTCACTCTGGATATCTAACTTCGAACCGTAATCCGGTTCAGGGACAGTGCCTGGTGGGTAGTTTAACTGGGGCGGTTGCCTCCCAAAAAGTAACGGAGGCGCCCAAAGGTTCCCTCAACCTGGTTGGCAATCAGGTGTCGAGTGTAAGTGCACAAGGGAGCTTGACTGTGAGACTGACAGGTCGAGCAGGGACGAAAGTCGGGACTAGTGATCCGGCAGTGGCTTGTGGAAGCGCTGTCGCTCAACGGATAAAAGGTACCTCGGGGATAACAGGCTGATCTTGCCCAAGAGTCCATATCGACGGCATGGTTTGGCACCTCGATGTCGGCTCGTCGCATCCTGGGGCTGGAGTAGGTCCCAAGGGTTGGGCTGTTCGCCCATTAAAGCGGTACGCGAGCTGGGTTTAGAACGTCGTGAGACAGTTCGGTCCCTATCCGCTGCGCGCGTAGGAAATTTGAGAGGATCTGACCCTAGTACGAGAGGACCGGGTTGGACGAACCTCTGGTGTGTCAGTTGTTCCGCCAGGAGCACCGCTGATTAGCTACGTTCGGGATGGATAACCGCTGAAAGCATCTAAGCGGGAAGCCGGCCTCAAGATGAGATTTCCATACCTTCGGGTGAGAGGCTCCCAGCCAGACTACTGGGTTGATAGGCCAGATGTGGAAGTGCAGTAATGCATGCAGCTGACTGGTACTAATAAGCCGATGACTTGATAACACACCGTTTGTTGGTGCTACGCGTCCACTGAGTGGTTCTCGATGTACGGTCGAGAACCGCATAACAACAATGACTTTGTTATGTGTTTGATTGAAACATCAATAGTGTTTCGGCGGCCATAGCGTGAGGGAAACGCCCGGTTACATTCCGAACCCGGAAGCTAAGCCTCACAGCGCCGATGGTACTGCAGGGGGGACCCTGTGGGAGAGTAGGACACCGCCGGACTCCTTTTAAACAAAATGGCCACCCAACGCTGGGTGGCCATTTTGCGTTTACACGAAGAGAACAGGGATCATCATGCCGGAAGAGGAAGAGCGCCGTCCGCGTCGCAACGACGACAAGGGATCGCGCAGCAATCGCCCTTCCGGCAAAGGTTCTGATCGCAGTCGTGATGGCGCTGCCCCCCGTAGTGAGGGCGGTGGTTACAAGCGTGATGGTGCTGCTCCTCGTCGTGAGGGTGGCGGGTACAAGCGTGATGGTGCTGCTCCTCGTCGTGAGGGTGGCGGGTACAACCGTGATGGCGCTGCCCCCCGTCGTGAGGGTGGCGGGTACAACCGTGATGGCGCTGCCCCCCGTCGTGAGGGTGGCGGGTACAGCCGCGACGGCGGCGCCCCTCGTCGTGAGGGCGGTTACAACCGCGACGGTGCCGCTCCCCGTCGCGAAGGTGGCGGGTACAACCGTGATGGTGCCGCCCCTCGTCGTGAGGGCGGCGGGTACAAGCGTGACGGTGCTGCTCCTCGTCGTGAGGGCGGGTACAAGCGTGATGGTGCTGCTCCTCGTCGTGAGGGTGGCGGGTACAAGCGTGATGGCGCTGCCCCTCGCCGCGAAGGTGGCGGGTACAAGCGTGATGGCGCCGCCCCGCGTCGCGAGGGTGGCGACCGGGATCGTTCGCGCTCCTACCCCCAACGTGGGGGAGCCGGACGCGAACGTCCCGCGCAGGCGGCGAACGAGCGTCCGCGGTTCGATGAGCCGCAGATCCCGGACGACGTCACCGCTCGTGATCTCAACGGCGCGGCTCGTAATGAGCTGAAGACGCTGAGCAAGGAGAATGCCGAGCACGTCGCGCGTCACCTCGCGATGGCCTCCCGCCTCATCGACGAGGACCCCGCGCTCGCCCACCAGCACGCGCTGGCCGCATCGCGCCGTGCCGGCCGTATCGCGATCGTCCGTGAGACTCTCGGCATCACCGCCTATGCCACTGAGGACTTCGCCCTCGCACTGCGTGAGCTGCGGACCTATCGACGGATCTCGGGCAAGGACGACCAGATCGCTCTGATGGTGGACAGTGAGCGTGGCATCGGCCGGTCCGATCGTGCGCTCGAGACCGGCAGGGCCGTCGATCGTTCGACGCTGGACACGCCCGTCCGCGTCGCGTTGGCGATCGCGATGTCGGGTGCGCGCCTGGATCAGGGCGACCTTGAACTCGCCCTCGGCGAGCTGGAGATCCCGGAGCTGGATCCGGATCGTGCGTTCGAGTGGAGCCCCGCGCTGTTCGCAGCGCGCGCTGCTGTGCTCGAAGACCTCGGCCGCACCGAGGAAGCCGAGTTCTGGTCGCACCGGGCCCAGGTCGCCGCTGAAGCTCTGGGAGTCGATGAGGCCGGTGACGAAGAGATCTTCATCGAAGACAGCATGATCGAGATCGACCTCGACGAGGACGACACCGATGCGCCGGCCGAGCCTGTTCAGGCCGAGCCTGTTCAGGCCGAGCCTGTTCAGGCCGAGCCTGCACCGGCCGAGCCCGCGCCGGTCGAACCCGAGGCTGTGGAGCCCACGGTCGAGGACGAGGTGCGCGAGCTCCTGGGCGAAGACGAGGCCGACGACACGGACCCGGAGGCGTAGTGGCGCTGTTCTCTCGCCGGCGCGCGGTCCGCACGCCTCTCGACGGGGTCGACACCGTGCTGGCTGACCTGGACGGCGTGGTCTACGCCGGACCCGGCGCGCTGCCGTTCGCGGTGGACAGCCTCAACCAGGCGGCGAAGTCCGCACGGCTCGGCTACATCACGAACAACGCGGCACGGACCGATGTCTCCGTCGCGGAGCATCTGAGCAGTCTCGGGCTCCAGGTCGAGGCCTCCGAGGTCGTGACGAGCCCGCAGGCCGCGATGCGTCTGATGGCGACGATCGTGCCGGCGCCGGCGACGATCCTGGTCGTGGGGGGTGACGGTCTCGTCGATGAGGTGCAGAAGGCCGGCTACACGGTGACGCGCAGCGCGGACGACGCGCCGAGTGCTGTGGTGCAGGGATTCGCTCCTGAGGTCGCCTGGACCGATCTGGCGGAGGCGGCGTTCGCACTCAAGCTTCCCGAAGAAGAGGGCGGCATCCCCTGGATCGCGACGAACACGGACTGGACGATTCCTCGTGAACGGGGAGTGGCTCCGGGCAACGGAACCCTCGTCTCTGCCGTCCACACAGCCATCGGTCGGCTGGCGACCGTCGCAGGCAAGCCGGAGGCGCCCATCTTCGAAGAGGCGCTCGCCCGTTTCGGTGCCGAGAAGGCGCTGTTCATCGGCGACCGCCTGGACACCGACATCATGGGGGCGAGCCGTGTCGGCATCGACTCGGCGCTGGTGCTGACGGGGATCGACCGCCCCAAGCACGTCCTCGCGGCACCGGAAGGCTCGCGTCCGACGTACATCCTCGGCGACCTCCGCGAACTGCACGAGCCTTATCCAGAGGTGACGGAGCGAGACGGTGTCTTCGTCGTGAACGGTGCCGCCGTTCGTGTCTCCGGGGCTGACGTCGAGATCGTGTCGGAGTCCGGGTCGCAGATCGATCTGCTGCGCGCCGGCGCCGCCGCCATCTGGGCGTCCGGTACCCCGGTGTTCGTCCTTCGCGTTCCCGAGCGCCTCTACGACGATCCCTTCCACCGCCCCTGAGCGATCTCGCGTGGCTCCTTCGCGCGTCGGAGGGGCCGCGTACAGTGGAACCGTGAGTGAAGAGACGACGAGCGAGCCGACCGACGGCCTGTGGAGCCGTCTGCGCCTGATCGAGGGGCAGCCGCTTCCCGTGCGCGCCGCCGCCTACGCGGCCGTGCACGATGAGCTCTCCCGCCGCCTCGAGAGCGGCGCGAAGCTCGATCCTCGGGAGACCTCGGGATCCCGATGACGCGACTCGACGCTGCCCTCGCCGCCCGAGGACTCGCCCGTTCGCGCAGCCATGCGGCGACTCTCATCGCCGAAGGCCTCGTGAGCGTCGCCGGCCGCCAGGTCGTGAAGGCGTCGACCGCCGTGGACGATGAGGCCGAGATCACGGTCGCGGGCTCCGACCACTACGTCGGCCGCGCGGCCCACAAGCTCATCGCCGGACTCGACGGGTTCGGCATCCCGGTGGAGGGACGACTCGTGCTCGACATGGGGGCGTCCACGGGAGGTTTCACGCAGGTGCTGCGCGAGCGGGGCGCCCGAACCGTGCTCGCTGTCGACGTCGGGCACGGCCAGATGGCTCCGTCCATCGCCGCCGACCCCGGGGTGATCACCGTGGAGGGCTTCAACGTCCGACACATGACGCGCGAGAATCTCGCCGAGGCCACCGGTGTCACGGAGCTCCCCGACCTCGCGGTCGGCGACCTCTCCTTCATCTCCCTCGAACTCGTGCTTCCGGCCGTCGCGGCGGTTGCGACCGCGGAGTCCGACATTCTGCTGCTCGTGAAACCGCAGTTCGAGGTCGGACGGACGGCGGTGCGCGGGGGACTGGTCACCGATCCCGCCACCCGTGCCGATGCAGTCGCGCGCACGGTGTGGAGCGCCTGGGACATCGGCTTGGGGATGCTCGGCATCCTTCCCTCACCACTTCTGGGAACGCACGGCAACGCGGAATATCTCGTGCACCTCGCGCCGGGGCGCGGCAGCAATCCGACAGAATGGTTGGACACCATCAATCGACTGGCAGGAGGACGATGAACGAGCGCAACATCCTGGTCGTCGCCCATGCCGGCCGGGTCGACACCGTCGACGCGGCGCGACGCGTGATCGATGCCCTGCGGGAAGCAGGAGCGCGGCCGGTCCTGGCCGCCGACGACCACGAGGCCCTCACGGCGGTGGACGCCTTCTTCGCCGGCACCGATGTTCTGGGCCGCTCCGTCGATCCGGCGGACCTCGAGCTCGCGATCGTGCTGGGCGGAGACGGCACGATCCTGCGCGCGGCTGAGCTGGTCCGCGATACGGGAGCGCCCGTGCTCGGCATCAACATGGGCCATGTCGGGTTCCTCGCCGAGATCGATCGAGACGACATGGACAAAGCCGTGCGCCGGGTGATCGACCGCGACTACGAGGTCGAGGAGCGACTCGCCCTGTCGGTGCGTGTGAAGGACGCCGCCGGCACGGTCGTGTATGAGACCTGGGCACTGAACGAGGCCACCGTGGAGAAGGCCAGCCGGGAGCGGATGATCGAGGTCGTCCTGGAGATCGACGGCAGGCCGTTGTCGAGCTTCGGATGCGACGGCATGGTCATCTCCACTCCCACCGGCTCGACCGCCTACAACTTCTCGGCCGGAGGACCGGTCATCTGGCCCAGCGTCGAGGCGATCGCGGTGGTGCCGCTGTCGGCGCACGCGCTGTTCGCCAAACCGCTCGTCGTCAGCCCCGGCGCCGCGGTCGCGATCGAGATGCTCGAGCGCACCGACGGGTCGGGGATCCTCTGGTGCGACGGGCGTCGCTCCCACGATCTCCCGCCCGGCGCTCGGGTCGTCGTCCGCCGGTCGTCGCGCCCCGTGCGGCTCGCGCGTCTGCACCCCACGGCTTTCACCGACAGGCTCGTGCGCAAGTTCCAGCTGCCCGTCGAAGGATGGCGCGGCCAAACCCTGGGGACGCCGTCATGATCGAGGAGATGCGCATGCAGGGGCTCGGCGTCATCGCCGATGCGGTGCTGCCCCTGGGCCCGGGGTTCACCGCGATCACCGGAGAGACGGGCGCCGGGAAGACCATGGTCGTCACCGGACTGGGGCTACTGCTGGGCCAGCGCGCCGACTCCGGGGCTGTCAGGGCCGGTGCCGCACAGGCATCGGTGGCGGGTGTCTGGATCGTTCCGGAGGGCGGAGACGTCGCTGAGATCGTCGAGGAGGCCGGCGGCGAGTTGGAGCCCGCAGGAGCGGGAACCGCGGAGTTGTACGTCTCGCGCACGCTCAGCGCCGAAGGACGCAGCAGGGCGAGCGTCGGAGGCCGGGCGGCGCCCGCAGGGGTCCTCTCGTCGCTGGCGGAAGAGCTCGTCGTGGTCCACGGACAGTCCGAGCAGCTGCGTCTGCGCTCCGCCGCGGCACAGCGCGACGCGCTCGACCGCTTCGGTGGGACGCCGATCACGGACGCCCTCGCGAAGTACACGGAGTCCTTCACCCGCTGGCGGGCACTGGACTCCGAGATCTCCGAGATCACCGAGAACCGGGACCGTCGTGCCGAGGAGGCCTCCCGCCTCCGTGAAGACCTGGCACTGATCGAGGCGACCGCACCGGAGCCGGGCGAGGACCAGGAACTCGCAGATCGGGCCGAACGTCTCGCGAATGCCGAAGAACTTCGTGTCGCCGCATCCCTCGCGCACGGAGCGCTCTCCAACGAGGACGGCGAACCTGACGCCTCCGCCCTCGTCGCGGAGGCCCGTCGCGTGATCGAGCGTGCGTCGGACGCCAAGCTGACCGAGATCGGGGCGAGCCTCGCGGACATCGGCTACCGGATCGCGGACGCTGCGGGACTCCTGTCCGCCTACCTCGCGGACCTCGACGAGTCCGGCCCTCATGAACTCGCCGCCGTGGAAGAACGTCGCGCGGCGCTGGGTACCCTCGTGCGCGCTCACGGCTCCCTCGACGAGGCATTGGCGCTCTGGCAGACGGGCTCCACGCGGCTCGCGGAACTCGATGACGACGGCGACCGCCTCGAGCGGCTCATCGCTGAGCGCGATGCGGCACGAGCCGAGCTGGACGCCGACGCGGCGACGCTGACGGCGACACGTACCGATGCCGCCGTCCGCCTCGGCGAGGCGGTGACCGCAGAGCTCCACGCCCTCGCGATGCCCGATGCACGGCTGGAGGTCGCGGTCTCCGAAGGGGCGGAGAGCACCCATGGTCGCGATGACGTCGCGATCCTCCTCGCTCCGCATCCGGGCGCCGAGCCGCGATCGGTCTCGAAGGGGGCCTCCGGTGGCGAGTTGTCCCGGGTCATGCTGGCCATCGAGGTCGTCATCGCCGCGACCGACCCCGTGCCGACCTTCGTCTTCGACGAGGTCGATGCGGGCATCGGAGGCGCCGCCGCGATCGAGGTCGGACGGCGACTCGCCCGACTCGCCGAGAAGTCGCAGGTCATCGCCGTCACCCACCTCGCGCAGGTCGCGGCCTTCGCGAACAACCACCTCTCCGTCGTCAAAGCCAATGACGGCGCGGTCACCGCCTCCAGCGTCCGGCGTCTGGAAGGCGGTGAGCGGGAAGCGGAGATGGCCCGACTGCTCTCGGGACTCGCCGATTCCGACGCTGCTCTCACCCACGCGCGCGAACTTCTCAGCCTCCGCGCCCCCGCCGCCTGATAGGATCGAAGCCCGTGATGAACTCTTCTTCCGCGGGACCCAAGAACGACACGACCAAGCACATCTTCGTGACTGGTGGTGTCGTTTCGTCTTTGGGCAAGGGACTGACGGCGGCCAGTCTCGGCAACCTTCTCACTGCCCGCGGTCTGCGCGTCGTGATGCAGAAGCTCGACCCGTACCTGAACGTCGATCCCGGCACGATGAACCCGTTCCAGCACGGTGAGGTCTTCGTCACGGACGACGGCGCGGAGACCGATCTCGACATCGGTCACTACGAGCGCTTCCTCGACATCAATCTGTCCGAGGCCGCCAATGTGACGACCGGCCAGATCTACTCGCAGGTGATCGCGCGCGAGCGTCGCGGCGAGTACCTCGGCGACACCGTGCAGGTCATCCCGCACATCACCGACGAGATCAAGCGTCGCATGCGTCTGCAGGCGAGCGAGGACCCGCGCCCCGACGTGATCATCACCGAGGTCGGTGGCACGGTCGGAGACATCGAGTCGCAGCCGTTCCTCGAATCCGCGCGCCAGCTCCGTCATGAGCTCGGACGGGACAGCGTGTTCTTCGTCCACGTCTCGCTGGTGCCGTTCATGGGCGCCTCGGGGGAGCAGAAGACCAAGCCCACCCAGCACTCCGTCGCAGCTCTGCGTCAGGTGGGTATCCAGCCCGACGCGCTCGTGCTCCGCAGCGACCGTCCGGTGAGCGCGAGCAACCGGAACAAGATCGCCCTCATGTGCGATGTCGACGTGGAAGGCGTCATCAACACGGTCGACCTGCCGAGCATCTACGACATCCCCTCCACGCTGAACGAGCAGGGCCTCGATTCGTACATCGTGCGTCGGCTCGGACTCGACCAGAAGGCGGCCGACGTCGACTGGACGCGCTGGAACAAGGTGCTCCACGCCGTGCACAACCCCAAGCACGAGGTGACGATCGGCCTGGTCGGCAAGTACATCGATCTTCCCGACGCCTACCTCTCGGTGACCGAAGCGCTCAAGGCGGGTGGCTTCGCACAGGAGACCAAGGTGAACATCCGCTGGATCCCCTCGGATCTGTGCGAGACGCCGGAGGGTGCCCAGGAGCAGCTGGCCGAGCTCGATGGCATCTGCGTGCCCGGCGGCTTCGGCATCCGCGGCATCGAGGGCAAGCTCGGTGCGCTCAAGTTCGCACGAGAGCAGGGCATCCCGACCCTCGGGCTGTGCTTGGGCCTGCAGTGCATGGTCATCGAGTACGCGCGGGACGTCGCCGGCATCGCGGGCGCGTCTTCCAGTGAGTTCGACCCGGAGACCGCCGAGCCCGTGATCGCGACGATGGCGGAGCAGGTGGACATCCTCGACGGCGGCGACCTCGGCGGCACCATGCGTCTCGGCCTGTACCAGGCGGCACTCGCCGAGGGATCCCTCGCGCGCGAGCTGTACGGGGCGCCGGAGGCCGCGGAACGGCACCGTCACCGCTACGAGGTCAACAACTCCTACCGCGATCGTCTCACCGACGCCGGTCTGGTGTTCTCCGGGCTCAACCCGGAACTCGACCTGGTCGAGTACGTCGAGCTGTCGCGTGACGTGCACCCGTACTACATCGCCACGCAGGCGCACCCGGAGCTGCGTTCGCGTCCGACCGCCCCGCACCCGCTGTTCCGCGGGCTGGTCGGCGCCGCGATCGAGCGTCACCGCGCGAGCGAGCTGTTCGACGTCAGTGCCGATGACTGAGTCGGCGGAGTACCTCCGCGACGAGCCTTTCGAGCCGGAGGTCCTCCAGAGCGACCGCGTCTACAAGGGCTGGGTCTGGGACGTGCGCTCCGACCGGGTGCGCTACGGCGACGGGGAGATCGTGCGCGAGTATGTCGCGCACACCGGCGCCGTGGCGATCCTCGCGCTCGACGACGAGGACCGCGTGCTGCTGATCCAGCAGTACCGCCACCCGATCCGTCACCGCGACTGGGAGCTGCCCGCCGGTCTGCTCGACGTGGACGGAGAGGCGCCGCTCGACGCCGCCCGTCGCGAGCTCGCCGAGGAGGCTGACCTCGTCGCCGCGCACTGGGAGCCGCTGGTCTCCTCGTGGACCACCCCGGGTGGCAACGACGAGATGATCCACATCTTCTTGGCCACCGGAGTCGCCGCGGCGTCTTCGGCACACGATCGGGAGGACGAAGAGGCGGACATCCGCGTCGAGTGGGTGCCGTTGGCGGACGCGGTGGACGCCGTCCTCGGCGGACGGATGCACAACGGCATCCTCTCGATCGGTGTGCTGGCCGCGGCGCAGAGGCTGCGCGACCGGGGCTGACGCATGCTGCTGGAGCGCGCTCTCGACGCCTACCTGCGTCACGTCACGATCGAGCGCGGTCTGAGCGAGCACACGATCGCGGCCTACCGGCGTGACCTCGGTGGGTACTGCGAGTGGCTGGCCGGGGAGGGGATCGCCGACACGTCGGAGGTGACGCCGGCCGTGATCGACCGCTTCATCACGGAGCGTGCGTCGGCAGACCCTGCTCCGGCCTCCACCTCGCTGGCGCGCCTGCAGTCGTCCGTGCGGGGCTGGCACCGGTACCTGGCGCGTGAGGGCATCGAGGTCGACGATCCGAGCGGGAGACTGCGTCCGCCCAAGGCCCCTCGTCGGCTCCCCAAAGCGCTGACGATCGACCAGGTCGAGAGACTGCTCGCCGCACCGTCGCCCGAGGACCCGATCGGGGTGCGGGATCGCGCTCTCCTGGAGCTCCTCTATGCCACCGGCGCCCGCGTCTCGGAGGCGACCGGGCTCGACGTCGACGACCTCGCCCACGGCGATGTACTGCGGCTGCGCGGGAAGGGCTCGAAGGAGCGCATCGTGCCGATCGGCTCCTATGCGCGAGAGGCGGTCGACGCCTATCTCACGAGGGTGCGGCCGGCGCTCGCGGCGAAAGGACGGGCATCGGCGCGGCTGTTCCTCGGTGCCCGTGGCGCGCCCCTGTCACGACAGAGCGCCTGGCTGGTGATCCGCGCGGCGGCGGAGAAGGCGCAGATCACGTCGGAGGTGTCGCCGCACACCCTGCGTCACTCGTTCGCCACACACCTGCTGCAGGGGGGAGCCGACGTCCGTGTCGTGCAGGAGCTGCTCGGACATTCCTCGGTCGCGACGACCCAGATCTACACCCACGTCTCGGTCGACACCTTGCGTGACATCTACGCGACCTCGCATCCCCGCGCCCGCTGACACCGCCCATCCGGGAGAGCCCCTGCCGCGTGCCGAGGCGGCTGCGGAACGGGCCGCCCGGTACAATCGACCAAGCACGAACGGAGCAGGAGAATCGGTGGCTGAGAAAGTGGCGAAGTCCAGGGCGAAGGCGCAGAAGGCCGACGAGACCCCCATGGGACCCACGGGCCGTCCGTATCACGGGTTCCCGACCCCCGAACCGTTGAAGTCCCACGGGCCCGCGCGCATCATCGCGCTGTGCAACCAGAAGGGCGGCGTCGGCAAGACGACCACGTCCATCAACCTGGCCGCGGCGCTCGCCGAGTACGGCCGCAAGGTGCTCGCGGTCGATTTCGACCCGCAGGGGGCCCTGTCCGCCGGGCTCGGCATCCCGACCCACGATGTGCCGACGATCTACGACCTCCTGCTCGACACCAAGCGCGACGCCCACGATGCGATCGTGAAGTCGAGCGTCGAAGGTCTCGACGTCATGCCGGCGAACATCGATCTGTCGGCCGCCGAGGTGCACCTGGTCAACGAGGTCGCACGGGAGACGATCCTCGCCCGGGTGCTGCGCCAGGTCGCGGGGGAGTACGACGTCATCCTCGTCGACTGCCAGCCCTCCCTAGGGATCCTCACGGTCAACGCGCTGACGGCGGCGCACGGTGTGATCATCCCGCTCGAGTGCGAGTTCTTCGCGCTGCGCGGCGTGGCCCTGCTCATCGAGACGATCGACAAGGTCCGCGACAGGTTGAATCCGTCCATCACGATGGACGGCCTGCTGGCCACGATGTACGACCCGCGCACCCTGCACTCGCGCGAGGTGCTCGAGCGTGTCGTCGAAGCATTCGGAGACGACGTGCTCGAGACCGTGATCGGCCGCACCGTGAAGTTCCCCGATGCCTCGGTGTCGGGGGTGCCCATCACCGAGTTCGCCCCCGAGCACGCGGCCGCTCAGGCATACCTGCGGCTGGCGCGGGAGCTGGTCGCCCGTGGCGCTGTCGCCTAGCGGAGAGTCCGTCGACCCTTCGGCCATCGAGCGCGCCGAAGACGTGAGCAGCGGATCGGACGAGCCCGTCGGATCCGCGGCGATCGAACCGGGCTTCCGGGTCTCCCTGTCGAATTTCGACGGACCGTTCGACCTGCTCCTGAACCTCATCTCGAAGCATGAGATGGACATCACCGAGGTCTCGTTGAGCGCGGTCACGAACGAGTTCATCGCCTACCTGGGCGAGCTCGAGAACGATGAGGAACTCGATCAGGCCTCCGAGTTCCTCGTGGTCGCGGCGACCCTGCTCGATATGAAGGTCGCCGGACTCCTCCCGCAGGGCGAGCTCGTGGACGCTGAGGCCGTCGCGCTCTTGGAGGCACGCGACCTGCTGTTCGCCCGGTTGCTGCAGTACCGGGCCTTCAAAGAGGTGTCGGCGTGGTTCTCCCGTTGCCTGCAACGCGAAGACAAGCGGCACGTCCGCGCGGCACGCCTCGATGAGAAGCACCGCTCGCAGACACCCGAGCTCGTGTGGTCGCTCACCGTGGACGACTTCGCGGCGCTGGCGTTGCTGGCCTTCGCGCCCCAAGAGATCCCGCATGTCGGACTCGACCATCTGCACGCACCGCTGGTCAGCATCCGCGAGCAGGCGGCGATCGTCGTCACCCTCCTGCGCGGCACCGAGTCGCTGAGCTTCCGCGAACTCGTCGCGGGCGTGAGCGAGCCGGGCATCGTCGTGGCGCGTTTCATCTCGGTGTTGGAGCTGTACCGGCACGCGGCGCTGACCTTCGAACAACTGGAACCGCTCGGCGAGCTCACGCTGCGCTGGGCAGCCGACTCCTGGTCGGACGAGACACTCGCGAGCCTGGGGGCCGACTATGACCGATGACCTGACCGAGACCGAGACGTCGATCGACGCGGAGACCGATACCGATACCGAGACCGAGACGGCGGACGGCGGGGTCGGCGTGTCCACCGAGATCCCGCTCTCCGAGCGGATCGAGGCCATCCTGTTGATCGTCGACGAGCCGCTGGGGCTGGTGGCTCTCGCCGCCGCCGTCGGTTCGCCGGTGCCGGCGGTGCGGCAGACGCTCGAGACGCTCGTCGACGACTACGACGGCAACGGCACGGGCCCGCGGCGCGGATTCGAGCTGCGCGAGGTCGGCGGCGGCTGGCGACTGTACGTCCGCGAGGAGCTCGACCCGCTCGTGGCGGCGTTCGTCGGCGGACAGGCGCCCGCGCGGCTTTCGCAGGCCGCGCTCGAGACGCTGGCCGTGATCGCCTACAAGCAGCCCGTCACCCGCAGCCAGGTCGCCTCCATCCGTGCGGTGAACGTCGATTCCGTCGTGCGCACGCTGCTCGCCCGCGGCCTGATCACCGAACTCTTCGCCGACTCCGAGACCGGCGCGATCAACTACGGCACGACCGACGCGCTCCTGCAGCACCTGGGCATCAACTCGCTCGACGAGCTGCCCCCGATCTCCCCTCTGCTCGATGACGGCGCAGACGGCTTCGACGAAGGGACCATCCGATGACCGGTTTCGAGGCATCCGCAGGATTCGAGGGTGCGCCCGAGGGTGTGCGCCTCCAGAAGGTCCTCGCCGGCGCGGGCGTGGCATCGCGCCGAGTGGTGGAGCAGTACATCACGGAAGGGCGCATCCGCGTCAACGGCGTCGTCGTCACGGAGCTCGGACGCCGGATCGACCCCGAGCGCGACCTCGTGGACGTCGATGGCACCGCGGTGCAACTCGACGTCTCCAAGCGGTACGTCATGCTGAACAAGCCGACCGGCGTCGTCAGCAGCATGAAGGACGAAAACGGCAGGCCCGACCTTCGCCGCTTCACGGAGCAGTTCGAGGAGCGCCTGTACAACGTCGGACGCCTCGACGCCGAGACGAGTGGTCTCTTGATCCTCACGAATGACGGGGCTCTCGCCCACGTGCTCGCTCACCCCTCGTTCGGCGTGACGAAGGTGTACATCGCGAAGGTCGAGGGGACGGTGCTGCCCCAGACGATCTCGAAGCTCACCAAGGGCATCGAGCTCGAAGACGGCCCCATCGCTGCGGACAAGGCGCGGCTGCTGGACACCTCGCGCGGGTCGAGCCTGGTCGAGCTGACCCTGCACTCCGGACGCAACCGGATCGTCCGTCGGATGCTCGCCGCGGTCGGTCATCCGGTCACGGAACTCGTGCGCCGGCAGTTCGGGCCGCTCCACCTGGGAACCCTCCCGGCCGGGAATACGCGGGAACTGACTAAAATCGAACTCGGCGCGCTTTTGACCTTGTCGCGCCGTGATTCCGGTGTCGCCGAGGCGCCAGGCGAGCAGGAGAACGAATGACCGATACGACGAGTGCGCCCACGGCGCGGAGGGCAGGCGCCGTCGCGCCTCGTCTCTCCGGGACCGTCCGCGTCGTCGGCGCCGGTCTGCTCGGGGCGAGCGTCGGCCACGCACTCCGGTCGAAGGGCATCGACGTCGTTCTGACGGACGCGTCGCCCGCACAGCTGCGCCTCGCCGTCGACTACGGGGCCGGCCGCCTCGCCACCGACGACGACACCCCCTCGCTCATCGTCGTCGCCGTGCCGCCGGATGTGACCGCGGACGTCATCCAAGCCGAACTCCAGCGCTTCCCGGACGCCGTGGTGACCGACGTGGCGAGTGTGAAGCTCGAGCCGTTCCGCACCCTGCAGTCGCGGGGCGTCGACCTCACCCGATACATCGGATCGCATCCGCTCGCCGGCCGTGAGCGCGGTGGGGCCATCTCCGCCCGCGCCGATCTGTTCGTCGGGCGACCGTGGGTCGTGTGCCGCGACGAGGACACGAAGGCGACGGACCTCGCCCTGGTCGAAGCGCTCGCCCTCGACGTCGGGGCGATGCCGCTCGAGATGACGCCGGAGGAGCATGACCGTTCGGTCGCGCTCACGTCGCACGTGCCTCAGGTCGTCGCGAGCCTGCTCGCCGCCCGCCTCGCGGAGGCGGAGGAGGGTGCGCTCCGTCTTGCAGGCCAGGGCGTTCGTGACACGACGCGCATCGCGGCCTCGGCTCCCGAGCTGTGGGTGCAGATCCTCGGCGCCAACGCCGGCCCCGTCGTCGAGATCCTCGATGCTCTCGCCGCCGACCTCGGAGAAGTGGCGGCCGCACTGCGGGAGCCGAGCGCGCCCGGAGCACGACGCGTGGTCGCCGAGACGATCCGCCAGGGCAACGACGGCGTCGACCGCCTCCCCGGAAAGCACGGCCAGAACCAGCGCTTCGAGTCGCTCGTCGTCATGGTCGACGACACCGCCGGTCAACTGGGTCGCCTGTTCGGCGAGCTCGGCGAACTGGGCGTCAACGTCGAAGACCTCCGACTCGAGCACTCGCCAGGGGCCCAGTTCGGCCTCGCCGAGATCAGCGTCGACCCGGCCGCGCTGCACGGGGCGATCACCGGACTCCAGGAACGCGGCTGGCGGATTGCAGGGAACACCAATGACTGACACCTCGAACGCATCCACGGCGCCCGCACACGTGGCCGATGCGACGAAGTTCATCGCGATCGACGGACCAGCCGGTTCGGGCAAGTCCAGCGTGTCGAAGGCCGTCGCGCGCACGCTCGGCTTCGGGTACCTCGACACCGGCTCCGCCTACCGCGCACTTGCCTGGCACGTGCTCGATCGCGGCGCCGACACCTCGGACCCCGAGGCGGTTCGCGCGGCGGCATCCGACTTCCCCGTGCGTCTGGGACTCGACCCTGACGACCGCACGGTTCGCGTCGGCGACACTGACATCACCGAGGGCATCCGTGATTCTCGAGTTTCCGCCGCGGTGAGCGGCGTGGCCCGCGTGCCCGAGGTGCGCGCGCAGGTCAACGAGCTGTTCCGCGCACTGGTCGCTGAATCCGCCTACCCCGCCGTGGTGGTCGAAGGCCGTGACATCACGACCGTCGTCGCTCCGGATGCGCCCGTGCGGATCCTGCTCACCGCGGCACCCGAAGTGCGTGCCGCTCGACGCGCCGGCGAACTCGCCGGCGAGAACGCGGCTGCTGTCGCCGCGGCGCTCCACAAGCGCGATGCCTCAGACAGTGCCGTCGTCGACTTCCTCAACGCCGCGGACGGCGTCGAGGTCGTCGACTCGACGGAACTCGATTTCCCCCAGACCATCGACGCCGTGCTCACGGTGATCGAGCGAATCCAAGGAGCACACCGTGGCTGACGACGAATACGAAGGCGGCCCCGACCAGCTCGCCGAGAAGATGGACCAGCTCGACGAGAATCTCGCCGAGCAGCGCGCGGAGACTCTGCGCGCCGGCCTCTCCGACTACGAGCTGGACGACGAGGACGCCGCGCTCCTCGCCGGTGTCACGCTCGGCGAGGACGGCATCCACTACAGCCCGGCTCTGCCCGTGGTGGCGATCGTCGGACGCCCGAACGTCGGCAAGTCCGCGCTCGTGAACCGCATCCTCGGACGCCGTGAGGCCGTCGTGGAGGACACACCTGGCGTGACCCGCGACCGCGTGACCTACAAGGCCGAGTGGGGCGATCGTCGCTTCTCGCTCGTCGACACCGGCGGGTGGGAGCCCGATGCGCGTGGCATCGACCGCTCGGTCGCGATGCAGGCGGAGGTCGCGATCGACCTGGCCGACATGGTGTTGTTCGTCGTCGACGCGATGGTCGGAGCCACCTCGACCGACGAGCACGTCGTGAAGCTGCTGCGCAAGAGCGGCAAGCCGGTGTTCCTCGTCGCCAACAAGATCGATGACGCCCGGCAGGAGCCGGAGACGGCACCGCTGTGGAGCCTCGGGCTCGGCGAGCCGTATCCCGTCTCGGCCATCCACGGGCGTGGTGTCGCCGACCTGCTGGATGCCGTGCTGAAGAAGCTTCCCGAGGTCTCGGCCGTCGCGAAGCAGGAGATCGGCGGCCCGCGTCGAGTGGCCATCCTCGGCCGCCCGAATGTCGGCAAGTCGTCGCTGCTGAACAAGGCCGCCGGTGAAGAGCGCGTCGTCGTCAACGACCTCGCCGGCACCACCCGCGACCCGGTGGACGAGGTCGTGGAGCTCGGCGGGAAGATGTGGCGCCTGGTCGACACAGCCGGCATCCGCCGCCGCGTGCACATGGCGCAGGGCGCGGACTTCTACGCCTCGCTGCGCACCTCTGCCGCGCTGGAGAAGGCCGAGGTCGCGGTCGTCGTGCTCGACGTCTCGGAGACGATCAGCGAGCAGGACGTGCGCATCATCGACCTCGTCCTCGAGTCGGGCCGTGCGCTCGTCCTCGCGTTCAACAAGTGGGATCGCCTGAACGACGATGACCTCGAGAACGCCGATCGCCGCCGCTACCTGGAGCGTGAGATCGAGCAGGACCTCGCACACGTGGCCTGGGCGCCGCGCGTGAACATCTCGGCGAAGACGGGGCGTCACCTCGACAAGCTCGTCCCCGCGCTGGAGACCTCGCTGGAGAACTGGGACCGCCGCATCCCGACCGGCAAGTTCAACGCGTTCCTCGCCGAGCTCGTCGCCGAGCACCCGCACCCGCTGCGCGGTGGCAAGCAGCCGCGCATCCTGTTCGGGACGCAGGCATCGACCCGCCCGCCGACGTTCGTGCTGTTCACCACCGGGTTCCTCGACCCGGGGTACCGCCGGTTCATCCAGCGCCGCCTGCGTGAGCTGTACTCCTTCGAGGGTACGCCCATCGTGATCAACATGCGGGTGCGCGAGAAGCGTCAGCGCTGATCTGTTCCGACGCGTGTCGCACCGTGGCGCCACGACCCCGATGCTGTGAAAGGCTGAAGGGGTGACGGTCGTACCTCCTGCCTCTGGTGAGCCGCGTCGCCCGGACGGGCCGCGGAACCCGGGTGATGCCTGGGTGATCGCGGCGTCAGGCGAGAAGTACTGGGGGCGTTTCGGCGCTGCCGGGCTTCTCGCCTTTGACCCGGCCCGGGGCATCCTGCTGCAGCATCGCGTCTCTTGGAGCCACTTCGGTGGCACCTGGGGGCTGCCCGGTGGGGCTCTGCACGAGGGCGAGAGCGCGATCGTCGGGGCGATCCGTGAGGCGCAGGAGGAAGCGGGCGTGCCTGATGGGGCGGTCCGTCCTCGGTTCACCAGCGTGCTCGATCTGGGCATCTGGTCGTACACGACGGTCATTGCCGATGTGCAGGTGCCCTTTGACCCGGTGATCAGCGACCCGGAGAGCGTGGCCCTCGAGTGGGTGCCCATCGATGAGGTCGACGAGCGACCGTTGCACCCCGGGTTCGCCGCGGCATGGCCGATGCTGCGGGCGCTGCTCGAGGTGCGGCCGGTGGTCGTGGTCGACGCCGCGAATGTCGTGGGGTCCGTGCCCGACGGCTGGTGGAAGGACCGTGCGGGAGCGGCGGCGCGCCTTCGTCTCCGGCTGGAGGCGCTGGTGGTCCCCGCGGAGGATCTGGATCTCGGCGGAGACGAGTGGTTCCCCGAGGTCTCGATGGTGGTCGAGGGCCAGGCACGGGACATCGATGACGAAGCGAGCACGGTCGCCGTGGTTCGAGCCGAGGCTGCGGGTGACGACGCGATCGTCGCCGAAGTCGAGCGACGCGTCGCTGATGTGCGCACAGTCGTCGTGGTCACCAGCGACCGGGAGCTCAGCGAACGAGCTGAGCGCGCCGGTGCGGTGAAGGTCCGATCTGCCGGGTGGGTGCTCCAACTGCTCGCGGCGCACGGCTGACTTCTGCTCCAGCTTCTCCGACATCGTCATTCAGACGAACATCACGCGTCGGGGTGGCGGGTCGGCGTAGTCACGCCCCAGCGGACTGTGCCAGGTGACGCTGCCGTCCTTCTCCTGCTGGGCGTTCCAGCGATGCGTGTCGGGAATGTCCGGATGCTTGAGGGTGTGATGGCTTCGGCAGAAGTGGCCGAGGTTGTCGAGGATGGTTTTTCCGCCCTTGGCGTGATCACGGTTGTGGTCGATCTCGCACCGGTGGGCCGGCATGCGGCACCCCGGGAACCGGCAATGACGGTCGCGCGCGCGGAGGAACCGGCGCATCCCTTCGGTGGGCGTGTAGGTGTCGGTCTCGATCACCATGCCGGACGGGTCGAGGAAGAGCCGGGTCCAGCCGGTGTTACGACCCGCGAGGTCGCGGGCGATGTCGGGATGCAGCGGTCCGTGGCCGTCGAGTTCGGCGGGGTTGTCGTCCGCACCAGTGAGCGTGGTCGCCGAGACCGTGACCTGCACTCGAGCGTGAATGCCGTCGAGGCCGTCTCCGTGCGCGGCGCTGGGGTCTGCGGTCAGGAGAAGATCGGTGAAGAGATCGGCTTCCGTCTGCGCCCACGTCCGCGTGTCGACAGGGAGATGCTCGACCGTGGGGTCGGTCGCGAACATGTCACCGTCGGCGCTTTGGATCACCCTGCTGTCGTACGGGTCGAACGCTGGGTCGTCGAGCGAGAGATGTCCGGGATCGATACCTTCGCCGTCGTCGTCGAACCACCAGGGGAGAGGCGTGACTTCGCGGTTGTCTCGGGCGCGTACGACCGCGCGGGTCATGCGGTTCAGCCTGTCGGCGATCGCGGTGGCGATCCACTCGGGGAGTACGGCGGTGAGCAGCGCCAACCCGTCGTCGAGCGACTTCACCGTCACGCATCGTTCTTCGGCGGCACGTCGGTGTCTTTCAACCAGCGTCTCGCCGACGAGGGCGGCAGCGACCTGACGTGCATGCGCTTTCGTGCGCGCAGCTGTGTCTTGTTCGGCGACAACGAGAACCGCGGCCTCGAAGAGCTCCATGACAGTGGCATCGACCTTGCGGTTGCGGATGGCTTCGGCGACGACGGCACCCGCCCTCGCGATCTCACGCACATGTTGGACGCTGACGGCCCCACTCGCGAAGGAGGCTCGGACGGCGGGGAGATGGGCCTGCAACGCCTGCGCATCGGCAAAGGCGAATTCCACCGAACCCTTCGAGAGATGGCCGGCCGCGGAGAACTCCGCGACCATAGAGCGGTAGATCGCTTCGCGATGGAACGGACTTGCGGCGACATCGGCGTCGTGGAGGGCGATCTGCTCGACGAGCAACTCTGCTGCTTCGGCTTCGAGCGCCGCGATCCGACGCCTCGTCGCGACCCACGCATCCACGATGCGACGCCTTTCGTCGAGGTCGAGATCGGTCGTGTTCGCCATGCCTCCAGTTTAGAACTTATGTTCGAAAGAGTCGAGGTGTCGGAGACGACGCATGCCGGGATATCAGTTCAGGCGGTCATCGTGGCGACCGCGCAGCTTGTCGATGTCGCGGCGTTCGCGTTTGGTCGGGCGCCCCGCGCCGCGATCCCGAAGGCCGAGGGCGGCCTGTGGCTCGCGTTCGGGTGTCTTATCCTCGTAGGCGAGCGCCGCGAGAGGCGCTCCGACGCGTTTGACCAGGAGCTGGCGGACGATGAGGATCCGGTCGAATCCCGCGATTCGGATGCGCAGTTCGTCGCCCACCCTGATCTGCTGCGCCGCCTTCACCTTGTCGCCGTTCACTCGTACATGCCCCGCACGGCATGCGGTGGTCGCCGCCGACCGCGTCTTGTAGACACGGATCGCCCAGAGCCAGCTGTCGACACGTGCGGCGTCCATCACCTGGTCCGCTTCCGCAACGCGATCAGGGCGCCGGCGACGATGAGGCCCTGGCCGAGGGTGTAGGTGAGCATCACCGCCGGGCTGCTCCAAGCCGGGAGCCCCGAGGGGAGGAACAGTCGGAATGCGAGGAGCGTGTCGCTGGCGAGGAAGAACGCTCCACCGACCGCGATGAGCGGGTGGCAGCGGGCCGCGAATGCCGCCGTGCCGCCGAGCACGAGTCCGTAGACGGCGACCGCGATCAGCAGCCCGCCCGTGTGCGGGCCCACGACCGCGATCATCGCGATCCACCAGCCGACGTAGACCGACGCCCACCACGGCATCCGCCGGCGTGCGAGGTGGCTAGCGAACAACAGGATGTATGCCAGGTGCGCGATACCGAAGAAGAGCAGCATCAGCGGCAGCTCCGGTGCGCCGGGGAAGAGGGCTCCCGCACTGTCGCCGAGCCAGGAGAACAGGACCGCTGCGAGGAGCAGGATCAGTGTCGCCGGAGGCTTCAGCCAGCGCGCGGACAGTGCCACCGGAACCGCCAGCAGCGGCATCAGGAGGAGTTTGGTCGGGCTGGCGAGCGGACGGTCCACCGCGAGGAGCACGACATGCAACAGCGAGACCGCGGCGTACGGGAGGAACGCCCACATGATGGACGAGGAAGGCGTCCGCCGCTGCATCTCCCCATCGTAGGGGCGCGGCGTTGCAGTCGCAGGGCTCGTGGTCTTCACGCGGACACTCAGGATTCGACGGTGACGTGATCGACGGTGTCGTCAACGCCCAGGTGTGCAGCGGGCCAGTAGCCCTCGGGGAAGTGTTCGCCGCAGGTGTCCGTCAGGTGCAGGACCACGGTTCCGTCGGAGGAGGCCTCGATCGTCTCGAGTGCGAGGTCGGCGAAGGCATCATCGAGTTCGTGTGGCTCGGGCTCACCGGTGCTGAAGTTCGTGACCACGGCGTCTGTCGCGAGCCGTCGCAACACATCGAGCCGCGCGATGACCTCGCGCAGACGGGGGAGGAGCGGCGTCACCTCATCGACAGTTGTTCCTTCGAGCATGAGGTCGAGCTCCGTGCCTGCGACCGAGACCCTGCCGACGAACCAGTCATGGGTGAGTACGGAGCCATCGGTGAGTTCGGACGTTGCCCGGGTGAAGGCGCCGAGCTCGGGGTCGTCGATGGTCGGGTGCGCATCGGTCATGCTTTCACGCTAGTGGCTGGCGAGCCCGCTGCACGCTCATGCGGTGAGGTCGAGCGCGACGAGAGTGCGCCCCGGCTTGAGTTCCGCCCTCTCGGTGAAGCCGGCGGCCAGGAACGTGCCGAGCGTGCCGTGGAACAGGTCGTTGGCGCGCTGCTTCTCGCCCCCGGTGTCGACCGGGTAGCCCTCGATCACGCGGGCGCCGGATCCGCGCGCATACTCGACGGCGGCGTCCAGCAGGATGCGGTTGAGTCCGGCTCCGCGATGCTCTCGCCGGACGACGAAGCACGTGACCGCCCAGACCGACTCGTCGTCGAAGGGCTCGGTCGTCGCGGCGGCGATGATGCGGGTGCGGGGGATCCGTGCTTGGCGGGTGCGGGGGCCGATCCGGATCCATCCGGCAGCCGCGCCGTCGATGTACGCGACGATGCCCGGCGGTGGTCCTTCGTCGATCTCGGCGCGGAACATCTCGGTGCGCTGCGGCGTCGTCGTCGCGTTCCACTCCTTGTTGGTCAGCACCGGCCAGATGCACTGGCAGCTCGCCCCGTCGCCGCCGCCCGTGAGCGCGTGCTGGACATCGTCCCAGCGGGGAGCGGTCGCCAGCTCGGTCGTGATCGTCGCCATGCACGTGACGGTACGCGCGACCACCGACACCCGCAACGCCTCGGTTCGCGGAGGCGGTCGAGATGCGGCTAAGATAGGGGAGTTGCCTGCGTGAGAGTGCAGAACAACGGGCTGTGGCGCAGCTTGGTAGCGCACTTGACTGGGGGTCAAGGGGTCGCAGGTTCAAATCCTGTCAGCCCGACCGAAGGGCTGTTGGCAATACTGATTGCAGAACAGCTAGAGAAAAGGGAAGGGCACCTGCTCGAATCAGGTGCCCTTCCCTTTTTCATGTCTGCGGCGCTGGATTCCGGTTCAGATAGTTGGATTCGACCGATTCTGGGGCCGAGAAGTCGAACGCGCCCGGTTTTCGGGCGCGTTCGATTGTCCTGGTGTTGCGGGGAGCGTGCCGGGCATGCCGCCGGCGGGTGTTGTCAGTGAGGGGAGGAGCTCAGGTACGCATCGGTGTCAGCGCGAGCACGTCATGCACAGATGACCCCGGCGATGTCGAAGATGATGTTCGACCGCCCCTCGGGATGGTGAGGTCACCGCTACCCGTGGTCTTCGTGTACCGGTTCGCCCAGACACGGTCGCGGCGGCGGATAGTGTGCACGCGTGGGGTCGTGCGCGCTCGTTCGATCTCTTGGTCGCTCAGGAACGCGGCGATCTTGCGAAGGTTGTGATTGACGATCAGGATCGTGACGAGGATCTGCGCTGCCGTGATGCCGCGAACTCGGCGGCGGCCAGCGGTCTCGATGTCCGCGTCGCCCGATGCCTTGAGCTGATCGTTCCCGGACTCGACGGTGTTGCGGGCGTGGTCGTGGAAGGTCTCCCACTCCTCGGTGCCGTAGTCGAAGGCCTGCTGGGGTGACTGCATTTCGGTGAGGTCGAACGCGGCTGAGTGCTTCTTGCAAATGGTGTCGAGGAACTCTTCTTCAAGTGTTTCGGGCTCGACCTCGGGGCGGGCCTTCTTGGCCGCGCTGAGCATCATCTCGCGGAGAGGGCAGGTGACGGTCGGGCTGGGGCCGAGGGCAGGGCAGCGCAGCATCACCTTTCCATCGGCGACCTTCGCCTTCTCCTTGACGTGCAACTGGTACGCCTTCCGCTCTTCGATGCGGGCACGGTGCGTTTGAACGTCGATCACATCGCCCAGACGATCCGGTGTGGCGTTCAAAAGGGGCTTCGGCGTGCTCGGGCAGTATGCATCGCCTTCGACGAACAAGGCGCCGTGCTGGCCACCCTTGACCCCGACGCGGTCGGATCGGTAGTCCGTGGACGGAGTGAACCCGGTCTTCAACGCCGGCTTCAGGAGTCGGAACGGCTTGGCGTTGGCCCAGTACTGCTTGTCCGCGTCGGCGACACCAGGGGCGAGGTCGAGCATCGCTGCGGCTTCAAGGAGGTGCGCGGCTTCTTCGGCGACCTCCATGTTCGGGATACTGAGCGACGCTGCGACCACGAGGCTCGGGAAGCGCTTTGAACCGGGCTGTTCAGCATCGACGCGGACGGCCAGGTTCGCCACCCACCCCCAGTCATAGTCCGCCGACTTCCCACGTTCGGGCGCGGTCTGGTCGACCTCGCCCTTCTGGTTGTCGACCCGCTCAGCTCTTCCGCTCTTCACATGCCACCCCGCGAAGGCATCCACGGGCCCCGGCGAGAGCTCGCCGAAGTTGGCTCCCTGCTCAGCCTTGACCTTGCTCGCAAGGTGCTTGCGGCTGTACCCCTTGGTTGTGGGTGTGCCGATGTAGGTCTGGTCGAAGGAGACGTCCAACTGCTTCGAGGCGCGACGGACGGCTCGAGGCTGAACCATGAACGTCATGCGGATGAACAGGCGGGTGTACTCGTCCAGGCGTGCTTTGTACTTCTCCGCACGCTCTGCGTCGTGATGGCGAAGGATCTCCTGGATTTGGGTGTGGGTCTTGGCGGTGTAGAGCTCCTGCGGGTATGGATCCATCAACGTCTTCATCCGGTGGAACGCGCGAATCGTGTTCGTATACCAGCGCTTCGTCGTGGCGACATGGGTAGCGAAGCTCGTGGGCGTCTCAGGCAGGTCGAGGAGCTCACTGGACTTCGTGGAGAGCCTGTGCTGCAGCACGTACGCGGCCCGACGGATGTGTAGCGGCGCCCCCTCCTGGGCAAGAAGAAGAAGCGCAGTGAGCAGCGCGCGGAAGGAGATCCTCGCGGGTCGTCCGCCCATTCCGTCGCGGTTGGCATCCTCGGCGGCCCAACGGTCGAGCTGCTCGAGGATGCCGGACTGCCTGACGCGAGTTTCGACCAACGCTACGGTCGAGTCGTCGAACTGCTGCAGGTTGCGGCCGCGGCCGAGGATCTCACGCTCGGTGATGCCGCATTCGTCGTTGTCGTCGAAGGCGCGGTAGTAGTCGATGTCGATGGAGGTCATCGTGCGACCTCCGCTCCGACGAGCTGGGCGGTGAAGTCGGCGACGTCGAGGACGTTTGCGTGCGCGTAGTAGCGGACGAGGGTCGTGTAGTGCTCGAAGCCGGCGACATCGCGGAGAACGGGCAGCGGCACGTTGTTGTTGATGTGGTGCAGCAGCCATGCCGCGCGAAGCGCTGCCGGAGTCGGGCGTACGGGCGCGGGGTGGTCGGTGAGGAAAGACTGGATGATGCGGGGCGGGTACTCGGCGATCCGCGGGCCACGGAACAAACGCTGGTCGGTGTCGGTGCGGCCGTCGATGCTGCGCAGCAGCACTCGAGCCCAGGCGCGACGGACGGGCACGCGTCGGCCGCGCTTGCCGACGACATCCACCAAAACGACGTCGCCGTCGCGGTGGATGTCGGAAACGCGGACCTCGACGATCTCGGCCGCGGTCAGCCCGGCACCGCCGGCCAGTCCGAGGAGCGCCTGAGCGTTCTGACGCTTCTTCATCGTTGTGAGCGAGTTCGCCCAACTATGCATCGACGCGATCTGCTTCGTGGTGAACGGGGAGCGGACCATCCCGTGCGGTGCTGAGATGGCGATGAGGTCGGCATCGGCGAGCTCGCGGCCGATCTTCACGAGCTGGCGAGACACGCCCCACCTGTGACCTTCAGAGCGGTTCTTGTGAACCGTCGAGAGGAATCGGTCGATGTTGCTCTGGGTGTAGACGCGAGGGATAGTCAGCTCGGTACCGGTGCGTGCCCAGACCCACATGTGGAAAGAGGCGGACATCGTCATCAGGCGGCGGGTCACGTCGAACGAGTGCGGCAGCATGGCGGCGGCGGTCTCGACGGTGAAGGACCGCGTAGCCGCCCACGCGCCAGCCATCGTGGCGCTGTTCGGGCGGAATTTGACGATGATGGGCGCCGCCAGCTCGGGCAGCTGGGGGTGAGTGGTGAGCAGCGCTGCGGTCTCGTCGAGGATGTCGCTGAGTCGGTGGTTTGGGTTCATGACCACCGTGTACGCGGCCAGTCGCCAGAGTGTGCGTGCGGCGTGTCGCACTACCCGCCCCACAGCGCACCGGCCTAGTCCCGAGAGCGTTCGAAGTCGGACCTCGATGGCGGGAGCGGTGCCCGCGACGGGAGGAACAGTCGAATCCGATCTAGCGCCGCAAGGTGCTCGAGCCCGGCGATACGGAGAAGGTCACGCGGCGGCGTACCCGCTTGCAAGTGGGTAAGTAACCAAGTCGTCCGCATCCGCGCCGGCCGCACATCCAGCTCCGTTGTGTGTCCGCGATGCAGGAAGTCAGTGACCTGCGCCGGCCGCACCCCCGCACGTCCGACACGAAAAACCCACTGGTCGTCACCCAGTTCTCCTATCGCTGCGCGGAGTCTGGGTTGCCACGCAGGGAGTACCGGGACGAGCCGTGGTCGCCCCGACCACACGAGGATGTGGATCTCGTCTCCGCGCATGTCGATGTCCCCGGTGCGCACGGACAGCAGCTCCCGGGTCGCGAGGCCTGCTCCGAACCCCATCGCGAGGAGGACAGCAGCGTCCCGACGGCGGACAGTCGACCCCTGTGCGCTGGCCCAGCTCCGGAGGGCGGCGATCTCGGCTGAGGTATATGGCGGAGTGGGATCAGACCGAGGGATAGGGGATGGGACGTCTGAGGGTGGAGTCACGGCGTCGACGATGGTGAGGAGGACGGACCGATAGGTGGCCCTGCTGCCGCGCGTGAACGACTCCATTCCTCGGTGGACGTACTCTTCGATCACTCGACGCCGGAACATCCGCGCGACGTCGAGTTCCAGGCCCTTGGTCTGCCACGCCCAAAGCACGAACGCCGTCGCGACCGGGTACAGCGAACGTGCCTCCCGGCCCGTCCGACTTGCCGTCTTGTTCACTGCGGCGGTGACGACCGGCTCCAGCGTCGTCCAGTACCGCGCCGCCTTCTTCGGTGCGAACGCTCCGTCGTCCGCCTCATTGTCAACGCTGGTATCGGTCATGGTCGAGCTGTTCCCGCTGACGGAGCGGCGTTCGTGGCACCTGGTTGATGCCCAACACCGTGGCGGACGTACGGCGAGTGAACAACACTCCGGGGATGTCTCGGTCGATGAGGAGAACCATTGGGGCGCCGACTCGGCATGTCGCGACGGCGACCAGCGCGGCGGATTCGGGATCGAGCACCGCACGGACCCCTGTGCCCACCTCTACCGTGCGGGTGACCTGACGCTTGTTCATGTCGAGGCGATAGGCGACGCCGTCATCCGTGGTCACGACGAAGACGCCGTCCATCTCGTCGAGCACCCGGTCCTGCGGCTCGTGGTCGATCTGCACGATGGCGCCTCCTTTCGGGTGCCAGCAACCCTACGAAGCCGTCGGCGGCGACTCCGCCGACTCAGCGACACTGCCGCGTGCACTCGGCGTGGTCTGACAGCAGGGGCACACCGCGCATAGGTGCATTGGGCGAGCCGTCTCGCCCATGAAAGGACCCTGTGCGCGCGTCGACCCCCGCAGAACTCCACGCTGAAGCCGAACGACTACGACGGGCCGAGGGGCCTATCGATCCCGTGGCCGACCGGTTCGCCGCGGTCGTTACCCTGGTCCTCGACGACCAGGTCGTACCTCAGCGCCGCGCCGTGAACTGGATCAGGTCACTGCATGCGTACGAAGATCACTGGCGAGAACTCGGCCGCGCGCCGCGCGAGAACACTCGTGCCAAGGCGACCCTCACGGATGAGGAACGTCACCTCGGCGAGTGGGCTCGATACCAGCGTCGCTTCGAGGGTGGCCTCAATGCCTATCAGCGTGCTCGGCTCGACGTCTCACCCGCGTTCGAGTGGGATCCCCTGGATCGCGTGTGGAATGAAAGGTTCGAAGAATGCGAACGATTCGTCGCTGCACACCGCACCCTTCCTCGACTACACGCGGCAGATCGAACGGAGTTCCTGCTGGCACGCTGGCTCGGCCGCCAACTGCTGAGACTGCGAAGCGGTCGGCTGGAGAAGGTTCGCACTCATCAGCTGCACCGACTCCTCCGAGAAGCGCGACGAGATTAGCTAGGTCGCACCGTGTGGTCACTCGCCGCTGGAGGACTTCTCAGGAACTCCACGACCACGCGTCGTGCCTCGCCTCCAGAAGAATCTCGTCAAGCCCACCGGCGAGCATCTTCTCAATAGCGGTGGGTTCGCGGTCAGGGTAGGGCGTGTTCAACCACTGCGCCCAGGTCCAGCGACTCGGGGTCCCGGTCTGCAGAACGCGAAGGACATCGGTCAGCCCGTCGACCACCCTCCCTTCGTGCAACTGGAACGCGGGGAAGAAATGGACGTCGTCGTCAGTGATCAGCATGAGGAGTCGAAGCGTGCGGCCGGCTTCCACCACCTCGGCTTCCGTCCATTCGAGGGCGCGGGCCATGCTCACCACGGTGTAGCAGGGGCCGATGATCCGAGCCCAGGGGTTCGGTTCATCTTCGGTCACTGCTCATCCTCGGGGTTTCGAGTGTGGCGCTGGCGGACGTCCTCGATGATCTCCTCGAGGCTGCGGAGTCCGTCGATGTAGTCCTGGGCATCACGAAGCGCTTGAGCGGAGGGCCTCAATCCGTCCAAGACTCCCGAGTGCAGGGACTCGGCTACGCTGTTCATCCGCTGCTCCCGCGCATTACGAAAACCGTCGTCGTCGGCAAGTCCGCGGAGGATGGCCAGGCTCGGCGTCGCCATCCTGAGGTTCGTCATGTCGAGGATCCCGAGGTTCCACTCGTGACCTTCGCGCCCGAGACTCGCCACGCGACGACCATCTGAAGTCTGTCCGCCCGCCCCGACATGCAGGTGCCCATGAGCGAGGAGTTCGGGATGCACAGCATCCCAGACCTCGCTGACCCGCGCGCGCGACGCCGCGGACGCCTCCAACGCCGCCTTCGGGAACCGATGCGGGTTCGTGCGGAGGATCTCACGGACAGGGCGGACAGGGGTGTTGGCGGGTGACTCGTGGGTGAGCATCAGGTCGGCGGGGCCGCCGGCTATGGCCTCGGCGACACTCTGGTCACTGATTGCCTCTTGGGGCCACCAGGTCAGCCCTTCGATCCTCGACTCGCGGTCGACAGAGGTGGCGCCACCCAGTGACAGCACGGAGCGCCCACCGATGGTGAGGCGCGCAGGCCGCGGGAGCAGCCACACGAGCTTGGAGACCCGCACGGCTTCGCCGGGGTACTTGTTCATGAGCGGGGCGATCTCACCCCACGGCTCATGATTCCCTCCGGTCACGTAGATGCCTGTGATGCCCGTCTCAGTGAGCGCCTTGTCGACCTCTTCCGGGGGCATCCACCAGTCGCCGAGCTGCAAGATGGTCGTGACGTCCGGCGCGAGGTAGGGGAGTGCCCTCGCCAGCATCCGGATCCAACCGACGTTGCCGTGAACGTCCCCCAACACTGCGACTCGCTGGTCTGGCAGCGTGATTTCGGCTGCGTGTTCTAGAGCGTCCACGGGTCTCCCATCGAGATGACGACGCGATAGACCGCGCTGGCGCGCACGTTGATGATCAGCGTCCCAGGTGGGTGGAGTGCAGGCACAGAGCCGTCGCGCGATCTGTCGTTGGGTCGGCGAAACGTGCGCGGTACCTAGGTACGTGAATCGCTCGGGTCGGTCGCGAAAGGGATTCGGCGGCGTGGCCCTCCCGTTCCCACGGCGGACGATTCCATGTGGCCCCGTGGGCTAGATCGAATAATCGAGGCCGTTGTGCAACATTCTGAGAAGATCGGGTTGTGAAGCGACCACTTGGATCCTGGCTGGTGCTCTCCGGGCCGAACAAGGACGGATCGCGCCACATCGGCATCCGCGTTCTCCCAGATGCCGCACGCCAACTCGAGAAGCGAGGCTACATCGTCGCGAACAAGATGTACGAGCGGTCCGTTGACCGGGGTCTGATGTCGAACATACGCATCGGCGACGTCTTCGATGTGCGGTTCGATGGCGACAAAGGCTGGTGGGCGTGGCGAGGCGGCGTCCGGCTCGGACGCCTGACATGCTCGTTGAGCAACTTCGAGGCCAAGGAGTGGCGAGAGGCTATGCCACGCATCGACGAGGGGACTTTGCAGGTCATTCGCCTCGTCGTCGACGCGGGCGGGATCGTGGTGAATGCTGGTGGGATCGTCCGGCCGCTCGGCGACGCGATCCCGCCGGTCAAGAAGGCGGTGCCCGATGCTCAGGAGCACGTGCCTACCCTGCGCGGTGTCGTTGGTACTGCGGGCGATGTACGTGTCGCGAAGGAGACCGTCGACGGTTCTCCGCGAGCGGGGCGGCAACCTGCCCCGCTGCCACGATCACGAAGGAGCATCTGGGAGCGCCTGACCAGGCAGTGACCCAGCGGTCTACCTGTTGGCGCCCAGCGTGCCCACTCACAGCAGTGAAAAGCCTGCTCACCCGAACTGTGTCCCATCCAGGATGACTTGCAAGCATTCGACACGCCGAGAGTAAAAATACAAGCACCATCTACTGGGAGTCGTGTACTTTAATCCCATGACCGCAGAACACGAGGCCCTCTCCGAGCTCCAGATGTCCGGACTGCTCGATGTCTTGAAGTGGGGTGCGCCCGTAGCGTTCGCTGCGACGGACCAGCTCTTCGACGAGGACCAGGGCCACGATCAGGGCGTCGTCGGCTATCTCAACTTCAAGCACCTTCGAGACCTCCTTGACCGGGCCACCTCGAATGGTCGTTTCAGGCTGGCCGAGGGCCTCGAGAGCGTCGGCGAGGATTTCCTCAAGCGTGGCATCACACCCGAGGCCTTCGACTCGATGCCGAGCCTTCATGAGGACTTGGTCGGACGCCGGGACTACAAGCAGTCTCCCGGCTGGGCTATCCAGGGGTACCGCGTGCTCCTGCAGTCCTTCCCCTTCGGAAAGATTGACGAGATCAAGTGGGTGCAGCGTAGCGACGCGAAGAAGCGTGTCGCTGACCAGCTATTCGTCCGCGACAACGCACTCTTCGACGATGAAGAGTTCGGCTTGGAGTCCATCCCAGGCATCCCAGACGATGATGACTTCGCTGGTGTGACGCTTATCGCAGCGCATGCCTTCCACCCCGCAACCAAACAGTTCGAGCTGTATATCGGACAGAGCAAGAACCCCGGGTACCCGGGAGACTCGTGCTGGCACTGGAAGGAACTGCTGCTCTCCGGCGGAGCTCCGACGGGCGGTACGGGTCTCCCGGTCACACATCAGATGCCGAGCGGTGGAGCCTCGACTGACGTCGACGACGTGCCGGTACGGATCAAGCGGGCTGGTGCGGGCGAAGGGGCGGGCGCGGCGAATGGTTGAGGCGCGTCGACCATCTCAGACGCTCGCCGCCGCGGCTTCGTTCTTCAACGGTGAGCGCCTCACTATGGCACGCCAGCTGAAGGGCCTGAAGAAGTCTCACCTGGCGAGCCGTATCGAGATGTCGCCGGCCTCGGTGACGGCATGGGAGAGCGGCGCCAAGCAACCTAACCGGGCCACGGTGGCGAAGCTCGCTTTAGCGCTGCAGGTGGAGCCCCAGTTCTTCGGGGGAGGAGCGCCGCCGAAGGCTAACAAGCCGCACTTTCGTTCGCTCCGCTCGACACCGCAGATCGCACAGGACGAGGCTGAGGCCTATGGCCGGTTCGTGGCGGAGATCGCCGGGATGCTCGAGAACGCCGTCGAGTTCCCTGAGGCGCTCCTGCCCGACCTGCCCGTGGATCCCGACGAACGTTCGATGACTCCCGAGGAAGCCGCGCGCGAGGCCCGCCAGTTCTTTGGCGTCGGCCCGGGACCGGTGCAGCACGTTGTGCGGCTTGTCGAGCGTAGCGGTGTAGTTGTCGTTTTCAGCGAGCCGGGGGTGGCGGCCATCGATGCGTACTCCTTGCATTCGGCAACCCGGCCGATCATCGTTCTGAACCCGGTGAAGGACGACTACTACCGGCAACGCTTCGACGCCGCTCATGAACTCGGGCATCTGATCATGCACCACGACGCTGAACCGGGTGGCAAGGTCGCCGAGGAGCAGGCTAACCGTTTCGCTTCCGAGTTCCTGATGCCCGCCGAAGAGATCGCCCCTTTCCTGCCCATTTCGACTGCGGGTAAAGCGTGGGCAACGCTGGCCGAGCTAAAGGAGTACTGGGGCGTCAGCCTCGCCGCGCTCCTCTACCGCGCGCGTGCTCTTGGTGTCATGAGCGACGTCTCGTACCGCAACGCGGTTATCCGCATGTCACAGAATGGTTGGCGTCGAGCGGAACCGGGACGAATCTCGTCGCTGGAGATGCCGTCGATATTGCCACGCGCCCGGGAAGTGCTGCATGAGGCCGGCGTAGACGAGGCCTCCTTCCTCGCCGGATCAGGCCTTCCAGTGGAGCTATACAAAACCGCGGCGAGCCGAGTGCCTGTTGTGGCGGCAGCATCATGAGGGTCGCGAGGGTCAGGATCGAGCGTTTCCGCGGCTTCGAGAGCGCAAGCGTTGTCCTTCCCGCTGATGCGGTTGTCGCTGGAGAGCCGCAGGCAGGACGAAGCGATTTCGTGGAGGCGCTTCGTCGTGTGCTCGATCCGCGCAGCACCCGAGTCCGCGTCAACCCTCTCGATATCTTCCGACCTGTCCGTGGCGACTCAAGCGAGCTATTGACCGAAGTTGAGGTCACACTTTTCGATCTGGGAGAGCATCTCGAGACCCTGTTCAGCGACAGCCTTGAAGCGTTTGACTCAGAGACCGTCGAGTCGGCCGGAATGGGGGGCGCGAGCCACGCAGTGCTTGGTGTTCGACTTTGCTACCGCATTCGCTACGACATCGATGCGGATAGTGGTGATCACTGGGTGGACTTCCCGGCGCGGAGCGACCCGGCAGCAAGCTCTTTCAAACGCGTTAGTCGGGTGGAGCGAGAAGCTCTTCCGATCCAGTTCATCGATAGCGCGCCAGCGCTGCAACTTCGCG
Source organism: Microbacterium aurugineum (assembly GCF_023101205.1). Classification (NCBI taxonomy): domain Bacteria; kingdom Bacillati; phylum Actinomycetota; class Actinomycetes; order Micrococcales; family Microbacteriaceae; genus Microbacterium; species Microbacterium aurugineum. The sequence goes on from NZ_CP078078.1 coordinate 1,226,700, forward strand.
CAGAAGGCGCGCTACGAACCCTGCTCGCGGCGTCTGATTCGACCGCGTTCGACGGTGTTCTCACGCAGCTCGATGAAGACGTACGTTCGGCGACAGGTGATTTCTCGAGCGCGCCGGTCGTAACCGAAGTGCTCGACAAGGTGTTGAACGCGGGCCCGAAGACGCTGTTCGGCGTCGACGACGCGGACAGTATCGACTTCGTCGCCGACGACGGATCGCTAGCGGCACTCCTTCGAGCTCTGCAACCAGCGCTGTCCCTCGGCGCGGCAGGATCCTTGCCCATCCGATCCCAGGGGTCCACTGTTCAGAGTGTTTTCTCGGTGGCCGAGGCGATTGCGGCCGCACGCGAGGCGGAGTCGGGCGTTGTGGTCATCGCCGATGACTTCGGCGACGGTCTGGACGCCTCATCCTCCGAGTACATGGCGGCTCTACTTCACTCCACCGCGGGCCAATCCATCCTTACTACCCGTCGTGCCGAGGTAGTCCGAGCGTTCAAGTCGGATGAGCTGATCCGCTTCGTGCACACCGCGAACGGTCGCGCTCAGTATCGGCTCTCGAGCACCACAGATAAAGCTTCCCGCGTCACGCGACGGCTGGTACTCGACCAATTGCTCGCTGCGCTCAGCACGCGCACGGTCGCGCTCGTCGAGGGTCCCCTCGACGCCGAAGGGTACGGTGCGCTCTCCGCGCGACTGTTCAAGAAGACGGGCAAAGACAAGTACGGCCTCGCCGCCAACGGAATTCGACTGATCGCTCCACCTGGCTCTGATGGTGGCATCACGCGGTTGCCCGCCATGGCCAAGGTCGCATTGGAGCTGGGGTTTCGAGTCCGCGCAATCGTCGACAACGACAAGCCCGGACAGGAAGACCCGGCGGTTGCCGAGTTAGCTGATCTCTGCGAGCAACTTGTGGTCCTTCCTACACGCACCGCAGTCGAGGCGGCACTCATCCGGGGTATTCCAGGCGAGAAGTTGCGCAAGATCGTTGTATCGCTCGCAGATCTCGGGATGCCGGCGTTGCCCGAGGAGGTCGAAGATGATGCAATCGCCGAACATCTCCTCAGCAAGAAGATCTTGAAGAAGCATGGACTTGGGCCTGCTTGGGTCGAGGCACTGACAACCCCACCGCCGACCGCGCGCGCCGTCATCGAGGCGCTTTGCGCTGGTGCCCCAGGACGGATCGACGTCCTCCCGCCATCATGACCTGGGAAGCACAGAACTCCGAGCAGGCGAAGGTCGTCGCGACGGAGAAGGAGTTGACGGTCGTGCTCGGCGGCGCCGGGGTCGGCAAGACCACGAGCGCACTGGCAGCTGCTGCTGCACATCTTGAGCGCGTTCGGGACTCTAAGTCCCACGAGAAGGTGCTGTTCCTTTCGTTCTCGCGGGCCTCCGTGGCACGGATCTCTTCGCGAGCGAGCGCGGTGGTGGGGAGGCATGCGGGCCGTATCGATGTGATGACGTTCCACTCGCTCGCCTTCTCAGTAGTACGACGATTCGGGAGCCTGGTTGGGCACGGCGACGCTGTGCTGGTGAGCCCGGCGCGAGAGAAGCTCGGACTCGCGCCGAGTGAGATCGGATACGCGCGGTTGATCCCACTAGCGCTGGAGATCGCGCGAGCATCGCCAGCGGTCGCGGGGCATCTTCGGTCGCAGTGGGGTCTTGTAATCGTGGATGAGTTCCAAGACACCGACGATGCGCAACAGGAGTTTCTCGGGCTGATCACCCCGACCAATCGCGTGATCCTACTCGGAGACCCGAATCAATGCATCTACACGTTCCGTGCTGCTGAGGGGGTCCGTGTTGACAGGATCGATGACGCGTGTGTTGCTGCAGGAAAGGAGAACACGGTCATACTTCCCGAAACGTCCTTTCGGGATCCGTCGGGGGTCATTCCGGCGGTGGCGCATGCCGTTCGAAAACGTGCCTTTGGGGCACCGGCACTCGCTTCCGCCCTCGAAGGCGGTCGCCTAGTTGTGCGCTCCGGCATCAGCCTTATCGATGAAGCGTCCACTGTGGCGCAACTCGTGACTGAGCTGAGCGCGGAGGGGCTCGGTGTTGCTGTATTCACCCATCACAACGACATGCTCGCTTCTCTGTCGGACGCGCTCGAGGCGGAGGGGATTGAGCACGAGATTGCTGGATTGAGCGATGCACTGGCGGCGGCCCTGGACGCGCAAGCGACAATGATGCGGTTCCGGTTTGGCGATGCGACCTGGGACAGTGTCATCGAGTCTATTGCGGTGTTTCTGACCAGCGCGCAGCGTGGACCGCAAGTGCCAGCGCTTGCGGTACATGTGTTGAATGGCACCGGTCCGCAGACGCTCCGTCAGCGCCTGGACGCGTTGCGCGACCGGCTCCTCGAAGCTCCCTCCGTTCACGTCGTAGTGCACGAGGCGCGCGTAGCGCACCATGCCCTGGGGCTCCCTCAAAAGTCTGGTGCTTGGGAGCAAGCAGGAGTGCTCCTCGCTGTAATGAATGCTCGGGCAGCGCGAACCGGTCGAGATCTGAGCGACACACAGATTGTTGCCTCGATTTGCGTCGAGGCGCGGGAGGCAAGCTACGCGGCACTCACCGACTCAGCGCTGGACCCGCGGGAAGTGCAGCTGATGAATCTGTACCAGACGAAGGGACGAGAGGCGGATGCGACCATCGTGGTGCTTCGTGAGGGCGATTTCATGGGCAAGGAAACAGAGCCATTCCCGAACACTAGCCGACTGCTCTACGTCGTCTTCTCTCGAGCCCGCGAGCGGATCATCGTGTTGCTCGTCGGAAGCAGATGGCATGCCGCCGTCGCACCGCTAGCGCGGCTAGCGGTATAGGCGGATTCGGTGCCTGGACACGTATCGCCATCCGCCCAGGTCACCCGCGTCGCGAGACCCCTCGTTCCGGCAATCGCCCGCTAGCTTGGACCAGAGCCTTGGATACGTTCCCGGTTGCGCTGGGATTTTCGCTTCGCGGTTCAATGCCCCGTCGACAGAGGAACGTATCCGTATCTCCACTGCCCGAACAGAGCGCTGAGCTCAGCCACTAGGTCGTCGGTGATCTGGTTCAGTGAGTCCGCGGTGTGTGTGGGGTGCACAGACGTGATGATACTTCCGGTGACGTCTGCCCGGTCGAGGGCCAGGGGCACGTTCGGGTGGATGACGTAGTGGACGAACCGGTTACGCACCGCGGATGTCTTCCGGTCGTCGAGGAACCCGCGAACCGCCGGCGAACGCAGAAACGCGCGCACGCGAACTGTGCTCGATGCCTTCGCATTTGGGTAGGCGTCGAGGATCTCGGACAGTGACGTCAACGCATGCCAGGTGCTGACCAGGCGAGCCCTGAACTCCGCAGGTTCATGTCCGCAACGGCTCAGCGGCAGCACGTGCGCGACTGTGTTGACGTCCTGTTCAACAAGGAGAAGCAGCAGCTTCGCCTCAATGTCGATGGCCGGGTCGTAACGGTCGTCGAGGAAGTCTTCGACCATGTAGTCGTCTTGGGTGATCCCCTCGAGCGGGCGGAGGTCGAGCGTCGATCTCAGCGCTTTCGGCCCGCCTGCGAACGGACTGTAAACGGTGAGCTGGCTACCAAGCGTCACCCCGAACTCGTTGAAGGTTCTCCCTCCCGCGCCGTCGAGCCGCCCGGGGATATCGAACCGCACTTGCAGAGGCACGGTGGCACCGATGACATGTCCGTGCAGGGAAAACACTCCGAGGTCGGGCGCGAGAGAGTGAGCCCATTTGGGCACGTTTTCGTGGAGCATCGCACGCTGGCCGATCCAGTAGGTGCGCATGTCTTCCCGAAATGTATGGAAGGTCTTGTGAGTGTCGTCGAGGAGTTTCACCGCGTGCCGTGCGCGCGCAACCGCATCGGAGTTCTCGTCGGTGAGCAGTTTCGCGAGCCGGGGAACCCCCACGTGTGGGTCGTCGGAGGTGAGGACGTCGCGCCCTTCGTAGACGATGCGGCTGAGAAAACTGGCAAGAACGAGCGGGCCGACTCCCGCGGCGACGTCACCTTTCGACGCAGACAGCATCGCGTCGGCGATCCAGATGACGTCTTCACCGAGGAGCCTGCGCGCGGCAAATCCCCGGTCTGCTGCATTGTCGGTCATGGTGAGTCTTTCGAGTATCGTCACGGCGGCGCTCGGGCCAGCGTTGGGCGCGATCTTACTCGAGAACGGAGGAGGCGCGGTGTCGGGACGAGCGTCGGGACAACTGCCCATGGCCGACCCATCGGCCCGGCCCCTTTCTGCTGCGGAGCACAGATCGAGACGACCTCGCCCGCTATGTGGCTCGCAAGCCTGGCATCATCGGTGTCATGCCCTTGCTTGGACCGAAACCTCTCCGCGCTCTCGCGTTCGTCGAGGCGCTGACATCTGAAGGTGTGTACCCTAGCCGTGAGGATGTACACGCCTTCGTGGAAGCGCGAACTTCCATGTGGGACTTCGACCCGATGCGCGAGAGCATGATGGTCTCCATCGTTGACTACCTCCTCGAAGCGCGACTTCTGCGACGGCGCAACGGGGCGCTCGAACTCACCCCGGCGGGCACCGCGCTTCTGCGAAACGCGGACCCCGAGGGTGGAGGAGCCGTCGAAGTCGTCGGACGCGTATCCGATCCATTCACTTACGCGGCGGTGCTCACCCAAATCGATAGCATTCCGAACTCTCTTGTCATTGACCCGTACTTGCAGTCGCGGGATCTCATGGTTCTTCTCCAGCTCCGCCATGTTGAACGGGTTCTCATTCGTCCCGCCCGGGCCCACGGAGTCACCCAGGAAGCGCGTCAGCATCAACTCCGCATCGCTGTGGGCGCCCGCCCCGATGTTCAGCTGCGCGCAGCTTCCGGCACGCCGAGCGAACTTCACGACCGCGTAGTTCTGTCGCGCGACGGTTCCCAAGCCCTTTTCCTAGGGACCTCGTTGGGCGGGACGCAAATGACAGTCCTCACTCGCGTCCAAGGCCCGACTGCCGCCGTTCTGCGCGACCACTACGAGGCGCTCTGGCAATCTGCAGAGGATATGGCTCCTATCGCTCGGGAACAGTCGATGGGTGAGTGACTGCGCTCGCCAACTCCGCCAGTCAGTGTCCATCAGCGGCAGACTGGGTCTCTCGCTCCACCGGTTCGCGGCGAGTTCAGATCACGACGCTCGCCAGGCCATGCGCTTGACTGGGCTCATGACTGAGCATCCCGCGACGCCCCAGCTAAACGGCCTCGACGTGTACATCATCACTTATGACGAAGAAGGCAACGAGGAGCGACTTCTCCCTTCCGAGCTCACCGGTGACGTCACAGACCGATCACCGCATCTCGGCATCAACAAGGGCACCTGGACTATTGATCGGATCAAGCACGGTCCGTTCATTGCCTCTGAGCCGCAGCTCAGACTGGTCAACGTCGGCAGCCTTGGTCGTGCCCTCGCCGTCAACGGCCATGGGACGACGCTGATCGTGGATCGGAGTGCGCCGCCGCTCGACGAAGACATTGCGGACGTTGACCAGCGCTACGACGTGGACATGATGGGCGAAGCGGTCGTAGCTAGCATCACCAAGCGATACCCAACTCAGCCCCCTGAGACAAACGCGGAGATCGCGTCGAGGCTCGAGCGTGTCGCGGCCGCCTACGATTGCCGAATCATTGACGTCAGCTTCACCCTGGCCGGCGGGGGGACGCCGGAGGAGATGCTCTCTGACTGGCCTGAAGGCGACGAACTATTGGAGCCTTTCCGAGCTCAGACCATCGACACCTTGACCACGATGGCACACGACGTGACGGTCTCCATAGCGACAGACGAGGGTAAGACCATGGCCGCACTGCTCGACGGGGCGGCGGCCATGGCTGACTACCTAAGCGCCACACAAACTGGCCCGCTCGATGCTTCTGCCGTGCTCAACCTGTTGCGGGGCGGGCACTTCAATCTGCTTATTGGGGAGTCCGAGTCCGACTACCTCGAAGTCAAGACTCAGATGCACGCAATCTCGGCACCCGGCGACACCGGCAAACGAGCGAAGGTCGAGCTGGCGCAGGATGTGGCTCGCTTCGCGAACGGCAGCGTCGATGCTGTCCTTGTGATCGGCTACCGTGAGCAGACTGGCGGTGGCAACCAGATCGGCAGCTTGACACCCGTTGCTGATGCGATCCTCAACATCCCCCAGATCCAGGAACTCTTGGATGCGCGTATCGTCCCGCCCCTCGACGGGCTCGTCATCGAGAAGTTCCCCACTTCCCACGTCGAAAGCGTGCTAGCTATCTATGTCCCGACGCAACCTAGCGAGATGCAACCATACTTAGTGCACGGCGCAATCGTCGGGGGCAAGGTCGAGGGTGCGTTCTTCAGCATCGTGCGCCGCCGTGGCGAAGGATCTATCACCACCTCCGCACAGCAAATTCACGCGTACATCGTTGCTGGGAGACGATATCTCCGCGAGCCAGCTACCTCGGGCGGGCCAGCGAACCAGGGCGGAGCGCCAGTATCCTCGTGATGATCGAGGGAATGAGCGACGGTATGCGTCAGCAAGAAGGGTTCCGGCCAGCTGGCCGGCAAACCAGGCGGGGCAGATGTGCGCTGTGCGGGACGACAGGAACCCTCACCAAAGCACATGTCCCCCCAAAGGCAGCTTTCAATGATGGCGAGTTCGCTTGGGGAGGAACGACCAGGGACAACCTGCTCACCTATGGACGAGCGCAGCGTGGGGGCGCGAACAGGTACGCACACTGCGAAGCTTGTAGAGCCTTCACATCTCCTTGGGATGATGAGTACATCCGATGGGCGCATTGCTTCGCCGGACACCTCGTTCGCTCGGCGTTGAAAGGCGAACGAACCCACATTGCCGGACAGCTCACCGGTGTGCGTCCCGGCAGATTCGTTCGGGCTGCGATTGCAGGAATGACTGCCTTGACACCCGGACTGATCGACACACACCCCGAGATTGTGCGGATGGTTCGCGAAGGCATCGCGGCTGAACCGCCTGAGGACATTCGATTCTTGATGGGCATCACACTAGGTCGGTCCGGGGTTCATATCGAGGGCAGCCACGGAGCCCGAGTGGTGAGGGCGATCCGCGATAGCAAGCGTGACGGGTGGACAGCCGGAACGTCACCGGCCTTGTCGGCCGTCGTGCATTTCCCTCCCTTCAGTCTGCTTCTCGCCGACCGTCAGCTGGTTGAGTCCTATCCTCACGTCGATTGCACCGAGTTCCTGAAGCTTGGAGTCGACGAGGAGGCAGACGTCTCCATCACCCTTCCCGTCGTCGACCTCCCTACGACGTCAGGCTCACCCGTACCAATATCCATGCTTCGTTTTGTAGAAGCCCTCGCTTGAGTCGCAGTCCTCCGATGTTGGACACGGAGCCCCACCGCGGCTCACTGGGATTGCCGCGTTCGAGGCGCTGGACGGGCGAGGCGGAGGGAGGGGCCGACGACGAATGAAGTTGGAGCCTTGCCCGACGGCACTCCGGGCTCGACCACTATCCCGAGGCAGCTTCTTGGATCGCCGTGGCGAGTTCGTCGTAGCCGACGACCGCGGTGGCGAGTTGCTGTGCTCGCAACCAAGTGAGAGTTGACTGCCCGGTTACCTCAAGCGCAACGCGCGAAAGCACGGCGAATCGCCAGTTCCCGATGTCGAGTTGGTCGAGCTGCTCTCGCCCGGCGAGATTCACCGCGAGAACGTAAGTGTCGGCGTTGTAGGTCGACTCGACGGCGTAAGTGTTCGTCTCAGGGTCGAGGAGCTTTCCGCGAAAACCTTAGAACGCGAGCGTGGACGGCTGTCGCTGCGCCCATCGCTGTACGAGTGCGCTGGACTTCACCTTGATGCGAATGTCGCCCCAGAGTACATCGAATGCGTCCCACTCGACGCGCACTGGCCGCTCAACCCCGGTAGCACGCCAAACGAGGTACTCGGCCAGCCACCCACGAACACTGTTCGTCGGGACGTCGGGTAGCGCGAACCGCAAGAAGTTGGAGACTGACGCGACGAGGCTTCGTTCAACCGCAGAAGTCGCAGGCGCCCGACATTGGCATCAGCGTCGAGCAGCTGGGGCACGGCTGGCGCCGGTCCTCTCGCGCGGCATTCCACTCGATGTCCGGCACATGAGTCGGGCAGTAGAACCGGAAGTGACCGTTCGTCCCGGTGACGGGGTGGATGATGAGCGTCAGCTCACTCATCGGCCGCCACCGGGAGCGGATGCCGCAGGCCGAGCAGTACCTCTCGCCGAGCTTGGAGATCTTGTCGGCGGGGTACGGGAAGTTGTACGACAGCTCCTTCATCGTCCAGATGCCAGCAGCGCTGTCGTCGGGATCTTCCTCGTACCCGGCGGGGAGGAACGGGAGTTGTTCGCCTTCGAACGGGCCGCCCTTCAGCGTGTACACGGGGCCGTCAAGCCAGCGGAGTGTGGGGACGACTGCGCTGGGGTCGAGCTCGTACCCAGTCATCTTCGGAAGGGGGACGGTTTGGCCGTCGAAAGGCCCGCCAGCGAAGAGATACTCCATGCCCAGAGGGTAGCGCTACCAGGCGACGTCGTACGCCGCCTGAATCGCATCCGCCAGCCCGTCACCACTGCTCTGCTTGGATCATGCATGATTGGGAAATGGCCCTCCCTTCGTTCATGTCGGTACACATTAAAAGTGAACGAACGATGCCGGGGCCCCCGGAGCGTGACGTCTGCATCATCGCGGGCACGGGCTTCATCGTTGAGCACTGCGACGAGATGTTCCTCGTCACCAACGGACACATCGTCACCGGATGCCACCGGTGGACGGACAAATACCTCGGAGTCCCCGCTCTGCCCCGCCGGCTGAAGATCAAGGTGCCGTTCTCGGCAGAGAACGCAGCCGGAGAGGGCGTCGCCCTCCTCGGGGTGCGTGAGCTTGTCATCGACCTTTTTGATACCGCTGATAACGCCAAGTGGCTCGTACATCCACAACTGGGTAGGCGCGCAGATGTGGTCGCTATCGCTCTCGAGGATGCTGCTCGCTCGTCGATACCCGACTTACCCACCGCGCTCCTTCCGTACTCGCTCCCGCAAGACGACGCGGAGATGGAGCTCGATACGGCACAGGACCTCAGCGTGGTGGGATTTCCGTTCGGGCTTCGGGGCGGCGCTGACTCTGCAATCTGGGTACGAGGAACCATCGCTTCTGAACCCGCTTTCGGGTTCGAAGGCGAGCCATGCTTTCTCATCGACGCCCGAACTCGAGCAGGTCAGTCCGGTTCCCCGGTGATCCGATCCGATACTCGACCAGAGTCGGATGGCCAAGGATGGAGTCTCGTTGGCGTCTATTCCGGTAGGACAGATGAAGCCTCCGATCTCGGGAGGGTCTGGTCGCTTTCGGTCTTACGAGCGCTCCTTGATGCGCGCCAACGCGATGTCTTGACCTTTTTGTGAGTCCTTGCGGGCCGCACCCTGGTCCGGATTCGTCGCTCCGCTGGGGTGCGCGGCGATCAAAAAGTCCGAACTGAACCTCTGTGCCCGCTAGCGTGCCCGCAGGCCCAGCTGCGAGCGGCCAAATACGCCCGGGATTCCGCGCTCGTTCTCGTGTCCCGCCGACGACGCCTCCTCTAAAGGCTCGCGTGCGGGCGCCGGGTGCCACCCTGAGTTTCTCGCCTCCCCTAGGTCTCATGAAGGTCTTGTACTCAGCTTTATGGCCGGCGTGAAAACGGTCATCGTGACCCATTTGCACCCTCCAAACTGCAGTCGATGGTTCGCACGGGGTTCTTGACGAACGCGCATCAGGTGCGGGAAGCCGCGTCGATACGATGTGGGGAAGCATCGCGTCGGCTGAGAGTCATCGTCGGCGGAAGGCACACCTGAAGGGGCAACATGGGCACATCCATCTGCACTATTCGACGAAGGCCTGAAGTTCAGAAAATCACGGTGAAAGTCGACATCGAGGTTGTGAGTTTACGTGCACACCGAATTTGACCCGTCGATGCTTCCGGAACTTCATGTCGTCAACTTCGATGAGCTCAAACAGACAAATGATGAGGATCCTTTCGTGCGCGAGGGCTTCGAGCTGCTGAAGGAAGCGTCGGTGCTGCTGATCGCGGTGGCTGGGATCCGCGCGAAAGGTCAAACCGGTGGATTGCAGCGCAACCACGCCATCGTCGTTGGTCACTACGCGCGCATGGCAAAGCTCATGACGAGTCTGATTCGGCAGATTGCCGATGGACACGGCGGCGATCAGCAGATCGCTGTGAGTCGTGAGTTCATGGACTCGGTATCTACAGTGATGTATCTTCTCGCCGATCCGGGCGACGGGAGTCGATACACGTCCTACGTCATGGACAGCCTCGTCGCGGAGCGTGAGTTTCTGAAGGACGTCCGCGAGCAAGTCACGCAGCGCGGTGATGTCATGCTCCCCATCGAGGAGCGGATCAATCGCTCAATCGCGGAAACTCTTGCAGCGGCCGGGGTGCGCGAAGAGGACATCCCGTCTCGGCGGAGCAACGGGTGGCCAAACGCCCAGGTGCGCCTCGAGTTGCTCGGTCCCACTGCCTACGCCGCGTATCGAACCGGATCCGGCGCGGTGCATGGCAGCTTCGCGGACATCTACAAAAACCATCTCGATGAGGTAGCTGGTGGTTTCGAGATCGAGACGCGACCGCAGCGCTTTCGTCCGCAGCCCCTTCTGTCTATGGCGCTCCTGTCGCTGATCACGCTGGGTGACTACAGCCGCGTGTTCCTGGGCGCGCCCTTACCGGAGGGCTTCGAGGAGCGTGGTCGCGCGCTCGTGGCGCTTCTGCGTGACGTCGACGACGAGCACGAGCGGTATCTGACTGAGCGCCGCGGTCGTCGCGATCCAGATGGAGGAGCTGCATCATGAACAAGTCCAGCGACAGTCCTGGTGGGATTCAGATCGTCGTCGAGAATCTGAGTGATGCGGGCGCCAGGCTTCTGGCCGCCGGCATCGAATCGAGCGGAAATGGTGGCGCACTCGCGCTGTTGATCGGCGCGGTGACGGAAGCACTACGTCCCGAAGATCGTGCGAAGACCCGGTTAGTGATGACCGGTGATCTTGTGGCGACGGTAAATGCGCGCGAGGACCGGACCAGTGCTCCCTACACGATGGAGCGCGGTGCGGGCATGGTTGCGGCGAAGACGATGCCGCCGAACGCCGAGGGCTTCGTTGACATCCTGATCCCGGTTCATTGGCTCCTGCCTCGCGACGATGCGAAGGAAACTGCCGAGCAGTCCCACCGACTTCGGCATCTCGCGGCGCACGAGGCAGTCCACGCCAGCATTTTTCACATCGGTGATGAGCCGTTCGATCTCCATCACCGGGAGGAGTTCGGCCATGCCGCGATGAACTTCATCTCGATGGCGAGCGAACAGATTGAGGAGCACCTCGCCGAGTATCTCGGATCGCAGATCACGGGGCACGAAGTCGAGCAGTCCGCGAGCAACGTCGAGGCATCAATCGAGGCGTGGCAGAACACGCTGGCGACCGAACTCCCAGCCATCCCCGAAAGTGACCCCGACTACTTCCAGCTCAGCATGCTCGTCACCTTCAATGCTCTGCACATCCTCTGGAAGACCCTTGCTTACCTAGCGGCGGCGCTTCGTGCCGAAGGTGGCTTCCGCGCCGTGCCCAGCGACATTGCGGCGCTGCCCGGTTGGCGTGAAAACATCGAACCGTGGTGGGACCGGTACCTGGAGCTTCTGGGAGAGATCCCGATGACCGTCGAGGTGAGTATCGCAGCCACTGACGAGGTCGTCCGCGAGATGGCGTTGCACTTGCAGACATGGGCTGACGAGCTTGGATTCGACTTCCACGACACGCCTCAGGGCGGGTTCTTCAGGATCAAGCTCTGGGATTGAAGGCAGACTCGCTCACTGAACACCTCCGAGGGAAACTCCCACGGTGCTGGCTGATTCCTGGGTGGGCTGACGTCGTCGTATCTGGCGCCGACCGCAGCAGGTGCGGCGAAGTATCAGCGTGACTGGTCGCGCCGCTATGCGACTTTCATGGCGCGGCGCTGACCCGCAGACGAGTACGTATACAGAGGCGGCGAGCCGATGTTGACGTGTCGGGGCAGTTGCGCGAACGGAGTGGCTGACCGCGCCGCTGCCGAAGGCGAACCCGCCCAGCTGATCCGCTCATGCTCGTCGCAGGAAAACTCAGGCGCAGCAACAGGAAACACAGGAAGACAGTGGGGCGCTGATCGGCGCCACGAGTGGTTGTGCCAACAGCCCACCGAAAAGCCCTGGTGGGAGGAACTTCCACCAGGGCTTCGTCGTTTCCGCCGGAGTGTCGCGTGCGTCGCGGTCGGCGTTCTCCTGCCCGTCGAGAAACGTCCTAGTCGCGCCGGGGTCGATACCTCCGGCCGAAGCTCCTCTCTGCACCCTTGTACGTCTCGACGAGTTCCCAGTCGTAGCGTCGGCCGCCGGGGATGTCGAAGATCCGGATGCCGTCGCCGAGGAACACCGGGGCGACGAAGACCTGCAGCTCATCGATGAGGTCGTGCTCGAGCGCTTGGCGGGCGATGTCCGCGCTGATGATCTGCACGTCCTTGCCATCGGCGATGACTTTGGCACGGCGGACGGCCTCGACGATGTCGACGTTGAGCGGGATGATCGTCGGATCGTCGGCGATCTCGTCGGGTCGGTGCGTGAGGACGAATTCTGTTCCTGACCATGCGCCACCGTACGCTTCGGCGGTCATCTCGTCGCGCTCGTCGCGCTGAGCCTTTGCGGCGTCATAGCCGGCTCTCCCCGAGATGATCACTCCGACGTCGCCGGCCATGCCCGCTGTCATCCCCTCGGGGGCCGGCTCTGCGGCTGACATCCAGCTCATGTCGTGCCCCGGACCGGCGATGAAGCCGTCGATCGAGCTGGTGAACCCCCACGCGACTTTGCCCATGGCTTCATCCGTTCCGGTCGTCTAGATGCGTCGGTGCGAACCCGTCGGCGGCATTCGCCATGTCACTGAGCACGAGAGTCATGTGAGCTCCAAACTACTTGTGTATCGCAATTGGTTTGAGCGTAGGCATGACCACTGGTAGATTGCAACTGGTTTCGTGAGGGGATGCAAAGTGGACACGCACCGATCCGGATGCCCGATCAACCTCTCGCTCGAGGTCTTCGGCGACAAGTGGTCGCTTCTCGTGCTGCGCGACGTCATGTTCGGCAACCGCCGCCACTACGGCGAACTGCTGGCGAACTCGGAAGAGCGCATCGCCAGTAACATCCTCGCGAACCGGCTCGCTCGACTCGTCGACCTGGGGATGCTCTCGCGTGCCGCGGATCCGTCCCACAAACAGAAGGTCCTCTACAGCCTGACCGAACCGTCGATCCAGCTCGTGCCGGTGTTCGCCCACCTCGGTGCGTGGGGTCGACGACACCTTCCTGCCTCTCCCGAGCTCGCCATCCGAGCAGAACTGCTCGAGAACGGGGGTCCCGCGCTCTGGGACACGTTCATGGATGAGCTCCGTGAACTGCACCTGGGGCTCCCGTGCGCCGACGGTGCCGCTGGCGTGCTCGACGATCTCACCGCGGCGTATCTCGCGGAGCGCGAGCGATCGGCTACGGCCTAGCTGATTCTCTGCGCTCATTCTTCGGACGTGTCAGACCGCATCCGTTGGTCGGGCGGGCCGATACGGGTCTCGGCATCGCCGCGCGACCGCTGTCAACCCCCTTCGTGGCGCGAGGGCACGCCTCGTACCGTGGCGTTTCGGCGATCGAACCGAACAATCTGCTCTGCCCACGCCCGTGAGTTCGTGCTGATCTCGCTTCTCGAGCTCGTCGACGACGAACTGTTGGTGGAGGTCCCCGTCCGCACCCGATCAGACGCGAGTCCCGAGGAAGGGAAGATGCCCATATGCGAGAACAACAGATCCGGCAGCTCGACGCGTGGTGGCGCGCCGCCAACTATCTCAGCGTGGGACAGATCTATCTTCGTGACAATCCGCTGCTCCGCCGCGAGCTTGCGGTCGACGATGTCAAGCCGCGCCTGCTCGGCCATTTCGGGACCGTTCCCGGGCTCAATCTGATCTATGCCCACGCGAATCGGCTGATCCGCGAACGCGATCTCTCCGCCCTGTACATCGCAGGACCGGGCCACGGAGGCCCGGGGATGGTCGCCAACGCCTGGCTCGACGGGACCTACACCGAGCGCTATCCCGCCGTGACCCGTGACCTGACCGGGATGACCCGACTCTTCCGCCAGTTCTCCGCGCCCGGAGGCATCCCGAGCCACGCGGCACCCGAGACGCCCGGGTCGATCCATGAGGGCGGCGAGCTCGGCTACTCGCTCAGCCACGCGTACGGCGCCGCCTTCGACAACCCCGACCTGACGGTCTTCTGCGTCGTCGGCGACGGTGAAGCCGAGACGGGTCCGCTCGCCACCGGGTGGCACGGGAACAAATTCCTCAACCCGGTTTCGGACGGTGCAGTGCTACCGATCCTGCACCTGAACGGCTGGAAGATCGCCAATCCCGCGCTGCTGGCGCGCATCCCCGAAGAGGAACTCGTCAATCTGATGCGCGGATACGGCCATGACCCGATCATCGTGTCCTTCGAGGCGACGGATGCGGCGGAGGATGTGCACCGTCGGTTCGGTGACGCACTCGAGACCGCGTTGGATCGCATCGCCGCGATTCAACGGACAGCTCGCGACGGGGCTGCGGCCGACCGCCCCGTCTGGCCGATGCTCGTCCTGCGGTCCCCCAAGGGGTGGACCGGTCCGGTGGAGGTCGACGGGCTGCCCGTCGAGGGCACGTGGCGTGCGCACCAGGTTCCGCTACCCTCCGCGCGGGACAGCGAGGAGCACCTGCGGCAACTCGAGGATTGGCTGCGGTCGTATCGGCCCGACGAGCTGTTCGACGACTCGGGTGCACCGCTGCCCGACACCGTCGCTCTCGCCCCGGGCGGTGATCACCGCATGTCAGCGACGCCTCATGCGAACGGTGGTCTGCTGCGGCAGGACCTCGACCTCCCGGACTTCCACGGGTTCGCGGTCGAGGTCGAGTCGCCCGGCGCAGCGGACGCGCAGGCCACCGCGGTTCTCGGCCGCTACCTGGCCGAGGTGATCCGGCGCAACCCGCGCACGTTCCGGCTGTTCGGTCCGGACGAGACCGCGTCCAATCGGCTGGCACCCGCGGTCTACGAAGCGACCGACAAGCAGTGGAACGCGCAGATCCTCGACCTCGACGAGCACCTTGCGCGTGCGGGCCGGGTGATGGAGGTGCTCAGCGAGCATCAGTGCCAGGGCTGGCTGGAGGGCTACCTGCTCACGGGAAGGCATGGCCTGTTCAACAGCTATGAGGCGTTCATCCACATCGTCGACTCGATGTTCAATCAACACGCGAAGTGGCTCGAGGCGTCGGCGCAGGTGCCGTGGCGCGCGTCGATCGCCTCGCTCAACTATCTGTTGTCGAGCCACGTGTGGCGACAGGATCACAATGGCTTCACGCACCAGGACCCCGGATTCCTGGACCTCGTCGTCAACAAGAGCTCCGACATCGTCCGGGTATACCTTCCCTTCGACGCGAACACGCTGTTGAGCACTTACGACCACTGCCTGCGCAGCGTCGACTACGTCAATGTCGTCGTGGCAGGCAAGCAGGACAGCCCGCAGTGGATGACGATGGACGAAGCGATCCTGCACTGTTCCCGCGGACTCGGCACGCTCCCGTGGGCAGGCACCGAATCGGACGGTGAGGAGCCCGACGTCGTCCTCGCGGCGGCGGGGGACGTGCCGACCGAGGAGATGCTCGCCGCCACGGCGATCCTGCGCGAGCGGGCGCCCGAGATCGCGACCCGCGTCATCAACGTCGTCGATCTGATGCGGCTGCAGTCCGAGGACGCTCACCCGCACGGGCTCTCGGATGCCGACTTCGACGGGCTGTTCACGACTGACCGGCCGATCATCTTCGCCTTCCACGGCTATCCGTGGCTCATCCACAGGCTGACCTACAAGCGGAACAACCATGCGAACCTTCACGTGCGTGGCTACAAGGAGAAAGGCACCACGACGACACCCTTCGACATGGTGCTGCTCAACGATCTCGATCGCTTCCAGCTGGTGATCGACGTACTCGACCGGGTGCCGGGCGCGGGCGAGCGCCACGCGACACTCCGCCAGGAGCTGCACGACTGGCGGATCGAGGCGCGCGCCTACACCCGCGAACACGGCGAGGACGAGCCGGCGATCGCCGACTGGCGCTGGCCGGAATAGATCTCCGTCGCCGAGCCAGTCGCGGCACGCTCGATACCGGATCGAGCGTGATCTCCTCACCGCATCCCATATAATGAAGATAGATTCATTTCAAAGGGGTGACCATGGTGAGATCACCGGAACAGAACGCCGCGCTGCGCGTGGCCACGCGCGAGCGGATCGAGACCGCCGCCGTGCGCGTCTTCGCGAGGCGCGGGTTCGCCGCATCGAGCATCAAAGACATCGCCGACGAGGCCGGCCTCAGCGCCGGCTCGATCTATCGCCACTACGCCAGCAAAGAGGCGCTGTTCGACGCCTTGCTCGAGCAGGCGTCATCCGGTCTGGTCGCAGCGTCCGCGATGCTCGCCGCCGATGCCGACCCCGTCGTCCTGGTACGTGAGTTCACCCGCGTGTTCGTGACCGATCTGATGAACGGGAACGGCGAGGCCGAGTTCTTCCTGGTCATCAACCAGGGATTCATCTCCGACACCCCGGCCGGTACTGCGGAACGACTGGCACGCACCCAGCGGCCGCTCTGGGATGCCTTCGAAGCCGTCGTACGTCGGGGGCAGGCGGCTGGACAGTTCGATGACGGCGATCCGGCGCAGCTGACCGCCTACTACTTCGCGATGCTCTCGGGCGTCGCCGGCATGCGAACGGTTCTCCCGACTGCGATGACCGAGGCGGGCATCGACCTGGTGCTCCGCCTGTTGATGAGAAAGGACGCTTCATGACGATCACAGTCGAACGCGGTGACACGCTGGGGGAGGCGTATCGCCGGCGCATCACCGAGGTCCTCGTTCAGGGGTTCGCCGAGGACTTCGAGTTCTTCTCGAAGGATCCACGGGTCCTCGCGGATGCGTTCGCGCATATGATCCTCCTCGACCGCTTCTTCGTGGCGCTGGTCGACGGAGAGCCCGCCGCGATCGCCTCGGTCACCGAGGGGCAGCAGGAGTGCTTCGACCCTGACCGTCGAGAGATCCAGCGCACGCTCGGTGGACTGCGCGGCCTTGTGTGCTCCTTCATCGTCCGGAGCCAGTTCCTCGGCGCGTACGAGGGTTCACGCCCCGGCCTGGCGGAGATCGGCTTCGTGACCACCGCGCCGCAGCACCAGGGCAAGGGAGTCGCCACGGCCCTGATGAGTCACCTGTTGCAGTTGCCCTACGACGAGTTCGTGCTCCGCGACATCAAAGACACGAATGCGCCCGCGCTCGGGCTCTATCGAAAGTTCGGCTTCACGGAGTCGAGCAGCCGCCGAGTGCGGTTCGCCGGACGTGCCGGGTTCTCCGCCTATGTGTCGATGAGTCTGAAGGCCGTGGCTTCGTAGCACTTGCGCTCCGGGTGGTTGGCGTTGCTACGGTGTTTCGGGTGAATCGCTCTTCGGTCTTGATCCCGTTCGTGCTCACCTCCGCTCTTCTCCTGAGCGCCTGCTCTGCGCAGGATCCGGAACCGCCCGGAGAAGACACGACCACGGGGGACGAGACGATCAGCGTCGACGGTGGCCCCGATGTCGCCGACGTCTTCGACCGGATCGGCAGCTGCGACACGGTCGCGACCCATGTCGCGCCGTACATCGAAGGTCTCGTGCCGTTGGATTCCAACGCGGTGGACGAATACGGTGCCTACTGTCAGTGGGAAGCCCCCGAAGACCTCGCCGACCTCGGAGATCTCGCGTCCGTCGAGGTCATGGTCGTTCCCAGCGAGACCAGTGAGGTGGAAGATCCCGACATCATCGAGCAGGCCGGTTTGACGCTCATCCCTGACGGTGCGCTCGACGCGGCGGGAGGCATCGCCTACGGTCTCGACGGTGAAACGGCTGTGGCCGCGGTCACCGTCACATCCGTCCGCGTGCCCGGCATCAACATCGACATCACCGGTGGACAGTGGGGAGACCGCCCTGCCCTCGACGGGCCCGCGGCCGTCGGCGTAGCGAAGGGGATCCTCGGCATCGGCTGAGGGTCAGCGCCGCACTGACGGTATCGAGCCGGTGATGCGGGCAGCGAGTCCGTCGGCGGCATCGAGGAACTCTTCGGGTCCGAGGATGGTGAAAGGGGCGTCGAATCGCAGGATCCACGACAGCAGTCCTGCCCAGGACCAGGATCCGACCCGGATGCGGCACTCGGAGGAGGAGACCTGTTCCATCTCGGCGTCGCCGAGCCAGGGCGCGGCGTCGGCGGCGGGGAGGTGCAGGAGGAACTCTCCCTGGCAGGGCCAGACGTCCTCGCTGACCGAGCCTTTGGAGCGCGCTGCGAGGAAGGTGAGAGCGTCTCCGGTCGGCAGAGCGCGCGGTGCGAAGGGTGTGCCTCCGGCGAACTTCGGGACCATCCTGTCGAGCCGGAAGATGCGCCAGTCGGACACATCGAGGTCCCAGGCGATGAGATACCATCGACCGTTCCGCGCCAGGACCGAGTGAGGCTCCACGCGACGAGGCGGGCGATCGGTCGACTCACCGTAGTCGAAGCGGAGAGTCCTCTGCTCCTGGACAGCAGCGCTGACCGCTTCGAGCACCTGCGGGTCGACCCGCGACTCGGCTGCGGTGTCGGTGAAGCGGATGCCGTCGATCCGGTGGCGCAACCTCGACG
The DNA here is from genome assembly GCF_023101205.1 of Microbacterium aurugineum. NCBI lineage: Bacteria > Bacillati > Actinomycetota > Actinomycetes > Micrococcales > Microbacteriaceae > Microbacterium > Microbacterium aurugineum. The sequence goes on from NZ_CP078078.1 coordinate 1,245,414, forward strand.
GCATCACCTGTCGCACGGTCGCCAGTGCGCGCGCCGCGGCCTCGTCGAGATCGACTCCGGTGGACGGGGAACTCTGCAGAGCCACGGCGATCGCCACCGCTTGCTCATCGTCGAACAGCAGCGGTGGAAGTTCTGCTCCGGCCGCGAGCCGGTAGCCACCGTCAGGCCCCTTGATCGCGGCGATCGAATATCCGAGGTCCCGTAGCCGGTCGACGTCTCGGCGGACGGTGCGCGTCGTCACCTCCAGCCGCTCCGCGAGCACGTGTCCCGGCCAGTCCCGGCGCGACTGCAGCAACGAGAGCAGCGCGAGCATGCGTGAAGACGTTCCCGACATGATTCCAGTATCCGCGAAGTAGAGGACTCATCCTGTCCTCTACTTCTTGCAGTGTGGGGTCACGGCATCCCGCCGTGACCAACGCAGAAGAAGGACACGCAGATGAGCATCACCACGACCACCCACCTCAACTTCCCCGGTACGGCGCGTCAGGCGCTCGACTTCTATCAGTCCGTGTTCGGGGGCACCGTCGTCGCGGCGACCTACGGTGACCTCGGCATGCCGGCCGATGCCCCCGGTGCGGACAAGATCGTCTTCGGCCAGGTCGAGAACGACTACGGGTTCCGCGTCATGGCCTACGACATCCCTGGGCAGGACGCCACTGACACGTCGCGCACCGCCGGGAGCACACGCCGTGAGAACGGCGTCACGGTGACCGATCGCACGTTCTTCCAGTCTGTGCGCGGCGAGACGCTCGATGAGGTCACCGGGATCTGGAACGCGCTCGCAGCCGGCGCGGACGTCGTCGAGCCCCTCGCCGCGTCGCCGTGGAGCCCGGGCTTCGGAATGCTCACCGACCGGTTCGGCGTGACCTGGGTGATCGACGTGCAGCCCGCACGCGGCGCCTGATCGGGCCGCGGCCGGCCCTCGTTCAGTGGGGGCCGGCCGCTACGATGTAGCCGCCTGATAATATGGCGGCTAATGAATGAGATTCTCGATCTGAAACACGAGCTTCTGCGATCACGGGCGGCCAGCGGGCCTGGCGCGGAGCTCATCTTGGGGCTGTTGACCACCGCACGCAAGATCGACGCCGCCTGTGCGGAGATCCTTGCCCGGTACGGGCTGTCGGAGGGGCGTCTCGCGGTGCTCCTGGCAGTGAGCGATACTCCCGGCATCGCGCCCGGGCAGGTGGCGGAACAACTGGGGGTGACCAGGGCCACCGTCACCGGCCTCACCGATGCCCTGGAGAAATCCGCCCTGCTGGAACGGTCGGCCGTGAGCGGGGACCGCCGCTCACTCAGCCTCCGGACTACCTCGGCCGGCGAAGCGCTCGTGGCCGAACTCAGCCCGATCTACCGTGACTGGCTGACGGTCATCGCGGTGGATGTCTCTGCGGATCAGGAGCGTGCGACGTCGGCTGCTCTCGCCGCGATCCAGCGGCGCCTGGACGAAACCCCGTGACCGTCGCCAGCCGCGGGGCCGCGAACGCCCACGACGTGCAGTCCGGCCGTGCGGAGTCGCGCACGCTTGCCAAGATCCTCGCCATCGATCACGGCGAGCTACTCGATCATGTGCTGCCCGCTGCGCCCGAGGCGTTGCGCGCGGCGGTGCGAGAGGCGCAACCGCTCGGTATCCTCGCCCGGATGCAGGCCATCGGCGTGGCCCTTCATGGGCAGCTCGGCGCAGAGGCGTGCACCGCACTGACCGAGCACGTCTCTGACACCGTGCGCGGTTGGGGCTGGTTCGCGCTCACCGCCGCACCGAGCGCGCAGGCACCGGCGGACCTGATCGGACTCGTGCTGCCGGCTGCCGACGACCCGCATTTCGGTGTGCGCGAGTGGGCCTGGATGACGGTACGCGTCCCGCTCGCGGCAGATCTCGCCGCGAGTATCCCGGCACTCGCGGCGCTCACCGACCATGCGTCGGAGCGGGTTCGGAGGTTCGCCTGTGAGACGTTGCGGCCCCGAGGCGTGTGGGCGAAGCACATCCCCGCGTTGAAAGCCGATCCGCAACTCGGAGAGGCGATTCTCGAACCGTTGCGAGCCGATCCCTCGCGCTACGTGCAGGACTCGGTCGCGAACTGGATCAACGACGCTGCCAAGACCCGACCGGACTGGGCGACCGCCCTCGGAGAGCGCTGGACGGCCGAGAGCGTGGAGACGAGCACCGCGAGGATCATCCGCCGCGGCCTCCGATCCCTGTAGCTCCCGGCGAGGTGCAAGGCACCGCGGCGATTTCCGTACGCTGGGCTCATGACGACGTCCGCCTCCGTTGTGCAGCGCCCGGTGCGCCGGCGGCTTCCGTGGGTGCTGATGCTTCTCGCCACGGTGCTCACCCTCGGAACCGTCGCGTTCATCTGGCTCGTGGCCGTGCCGGTGGGGCCCCTCGTCTGCGCTGCGGTGGATCCGCCGACGAGCAACTGCTTCCTGTCTCACCGTCAGGGGAGCGCGCTGGTGATGACCGTGGTCGTCATCGCCGTCTACCTCCTCGCCCTCCTCCCGGCGCTGCTCCGTCGCGCGCGGGGTGTGCTCGTCGTCGGAGTGGTCCTCCTCGCGTCCGCGCCGTTCGTGTCATACGCGGTGGTGGCCTGGGCGCCGGGCTTCGCGATGGCGTGAGAGCACCTCTGCACTGGTGAACGGGCGCTCGATCAAGGAAGATGTCGATCACCGCCTCGGTGAAGCGATCGCATCCGATCGGATCGCCACAGCATCTCGAACGAAAGGCCCACCGGAACGATGACCACCCTCACGATCGGAACTGCCCTCGGCGATCCCGACGCCAAAGTCGCGCTGGACGCGAGGCGTTTCAACCGCCACACGTTCTGGGTCGGTCAGAGCGGAAGCGGCAAGACCTACGCGCTCGGCGTGGTGCTCGAGCAGCTCCTTCTGGAGACCGAGCTGCCGATGATCGTCTTCGACCCGAACGGGGACTTCACCCGGTTGCAGGAGACGCGCCTCACGGCGAACGAGGCGGATGCGGCCAGAGTCGCGGCATCGGACATCCGTGTGTTCCGTTCCGGGGCAGGGGAGGGGGAACGACTGCACGCGCGGTTCGTCGATCTCTCGGCGGCCTCGAAAGCGGCGGTGCTGCAGATGGACCCGATCGCGGACGCGGACGAGTACAACGCCCTGATCCATCTGGAGCAGGACGCCGAGAGCCTGGACGGGCGCGGCATGGTGCCGGACCTGCTCGCGTCGGCCGACTCTGCCAAAGTGAGGCTCGCGAAACGTATCGAGAATCTGCAGGTACTCGAATGGAACCTGTGGTCTCGCGGTGCGAATTCCGTCGTCGACGTCGTCGATGAGCGGCCGCGTGTCACGGTCCTCGACCTCGGCGGCTTCGAGCACCCGGCGGAACCCAAGGTCGCCGCCCTCGCGGTGCTCGAACATCTCTGGGCGCGGCGCGAAGAGCGGCGCCCTGTGCTGATCGTGATCGACGAGGCGCACAACCTCTGTTCGCCCAACCCCGAGACCGCGGTCGAGCGGGCCCTCACCGAACAGCTCGTGCAGATCGCCGCCGAGGGACGGAAGTTCGGGCTGTGGCTGCTGCTCTCCACGCAACGGCCGACCAAGATCCATCCCAACGTGCTCTCGCAGTGCGACAACCTGGCGCTCATGCGCGTCAACGCGCCCCGTGACCTCGCGGAACTGGCCGACGTGTTCGGGTTCGCCTCGGAGGACGCCATCCGGCGCTCCGCGGAGTTCGTGCAGGGGCAGGCCCTCTTCGCGGGCGGGTTCATCTCGGCGCCGACATTCGTGCAGATGGGGGCGCGGATCACGGAGGAAGCCGGAGGAGACGTGAAGGTACCGCTGCGTGCCGAACGTTGAGAGGGTGTTCGGTGTGACAGACGAGAGGAAGACGCGGCGATCGGCTGCCGATGACGGGATCCTGCGGGTCCACCGAGCGTTGAGGTCGGGGTTCGGGACTGAAGCGGCCGTGTACGGCACGATCCTGGTCAGTGGCCTCGTCGCGGTGTCGTCCGCGCATGGCGAGACGTCCATCGCGGTGCTCCTGACCGTCGCGGTCACCGTCCTCGTGTTCTGGGGAGCCCACGTCTACGCCGGAACGGTGGCGAGGGTCAGCGACCGTGCGGAACGTGAGCAGGGGGAAGCGGTCGGCGTGCGAGCAGCGTTCGCCGCGTCCGTGAAGCACTCCCTCGGCATGCTCAGTTCCGCGACCGTCCCGGCCGTCATCCTGCTCGCGGGAACGACGCGGGTGATCCCCGACGGGCTCGCGAACGACCTCGCGCTCTGGTCGGGAGTCGTGATCCTCGCCTTCCTCGGCTATGTCGCCTTCCTCCGCCGGGGGAGTCCCTTCTTCGTCCGCGTCCTCGGCGCCCTCGGAACCGCATCCTTCGGGCTCGTCTTCGTCGTTCTAAAGGCTCTCGTGCACTGACGGTTCGTGCGGTCAAGGGCGTGGCCGCTCCGGGGCACGTCCGCGACCCGGGATAGGCGGCGCGCCCGTCAGGTGAGGATCACGAGTTCTCGCGTCGCGCGGGCGGAGACGACTCCGCGAAGACCGTGCGTCCCGCGATCACGGTCTGCACGACCCGGGCGCTCAGCAGCGTCTCGAGATCCCCACTGAACGGATCGGCGTCCAGGACCACGAAATCGGCCGCGGATCCGGGGGCGATACGTCCGCGCCAGCTTCCGTCGCCCATCGACGTCGCCGCATCTCGCGTGGCATGCGCGATCGCCCGTTCGAGCGGGAGCGCCTGCTCCGGGTGCACGCCTGCCATACCGGGCACCAGCGCGGACGCTCGGGTCGACGCGACGAACATGTTCGGGAGCGCCTGATGCGGAGCGGTCGGCGCATCGGTGGAGAAGGCGAGGAGCGCACCCGCCTGCTCGTACTCCGACCAGGCGAACGCGCGGTCGACGCGTTCGTCTCCGAGCTGTGCCGCCCAGTTCCCGAAGATCGCCGGGTCGGCGTGCACAGGCTGCATGGAGGCGGTGACGCCGAGGCGCGCCATCCGTTCCGCCGTTCCCGGCGCTGCGTACTCGAGGTGTTCGATGCGGTGTCGGCGCGGTCGTTCACCGTTGGTCGCGATCGCGTGCTCGATCGCGTCGAGGGCGAGCGTGCTCGCGGCGTCCCCGATCGCGTGCATGGCGATCTGCAACCCGGCCGCATCCGCCGCCGCGACGACCGGGAACAGGCGCTCGGCGGGCCAGATCGGCCCCGCGTTGGTGCCGTCCGCGTACGGCGCGCCCATGGCTGCCGTACAGGCATCGATGGTGCCGTCGAGGACGAGCTTGATGCCGAGCACGCGTGCCCCCGCCGTCGGTGTCGAGGCGTGCGCGGCGGCCTGCTCGACCTGCGCGAGGTTCGCGGCATCGTCGCCGATGTTCGCGACGAACCAGTGCGCGGCGACACGCAGAGGCAGTTCGCCGCGCTCGGCGGCGCGTGCGAGTGCGGCGAGCCCGAGCGCATCGAAGGCCATGTCCACCGCCCCCGTCACGCCGGCGGCGATGTAGGCGGACACGACTCGCCGGACCGCCGCATCGCGCTGCGCGTCGGTCGTGTTCGCGTCGCGGTGCGCCCAGGCATGCAACTGTGCGGCGGTCTCGTAGAGCATTCCGGTCGGCTCACCGGATGCGTCGCGGGCGATGCGTCCGCCGAGGGGATCGGGCGTGTCCCGCGTGATCCCCAGCTCCGCGAGAGCCGCCGTGTTCACCCAGCATGAGTGGTAGTCGTTCGCGTCGAGGTAGACCGGGATGTCGGCGACGACCGCGTCGATCATCGCGGCGGTCGGCTCTCCGTCCGGGATCGCATCGAAGAGCCAGCCGCGCCCGCGAAGCACGCCGGATGCCGCCTCGCGAGCCCTGCGAAGTCGGCGCTGTATCTCCTCGAGAGAGGTGGCATCCGTGAGCCCCACCTGCCCCAGGGCTTCGCCCATCATCAGCAGGTGGGTGTGTGCGTCCGTGAATCCGGGGAGCACGGTGCGACCTTCCAGGTCCACCACCGTGTCGGCGGCGGGCGCGTCGGTGTCGGATCCGACGTAGACGAACACGTCGCCGTCGACGACGACCGCGTCGGCCCATCGTGATTCGTCTCCGGTGAAGATCCGGCCGTTGCGGTAGAGGGTGCGGGTCATGCGTCGTTCTCCTGTGCGGTGAGGCGTTCCAAGCGGGTCGAGACCAGGGCGATGGCTCCGGTGGGGATGGCCAGGACGAAACTCGCGATCCCGAGTGCGACGGCGAAGCCCTGGTAGCCGAGGGCTCCGACGAGCGCTGCGCCGATCACCGGCGTGAGCGCTGATCCGACGAGGTACACCGCCAGCAGCGGGCCCGACCAACGGCCGTCGGCATCCAGCGCGGCAGAGGTCGAGACGAAGTACATGAACGCGATGGCATACACGGAGTTCCAGGCGATGAAGACGACGATGAAGGTGGTCGGGTCGGTCACGAAGCCTTCGCAGATCTTCAGGACTCCACCGGCGATCAGCAGGATCACGAGAGGGACGGCGCGCCCGAAACGGGCACCGACGATCATGAGCAGGACCGAACCGAGGAGTCCGCCGGCGGTCGCACCGCTGAGTGCGATCCCGAGGCCTTCCGGTGTCAGGGCTGCTTGTTCCGCGCCCATCACCCCGGCCATGGCCCAGAGCGAATCCTCGCTCACCGCCCACAGCGCGAACGTGATGAGGAGCCCGAAGCCCGCGATAGTGACCTTCCGCGAGCGGGCCGGGGAGACGCGAACCGTCCCGGTCGGCGGGATCTCGATCGGCATCGCCTCGGCGACGGCTGCTCCCGCCTGTGGAGCGACGACCGGTGCGGCGGGGAGCCACACCGAAGCGACCAGGCCGATCAGGTTGAACAGGGCCAGCGCGCCGAAGACGTCGATCGGCGCGAGCCCGATGAGGGGGATCACGGCGAGCACCACGGTGATGACCCCGCGATTGGCGAGCCCGTTGAAGCCGGCGACCCGGTCCGGGTTCCGGAAGGCGGCGAGGGCGGCGCCAGAGGCGGCGACGGCACCGCCGGCTCCTGCTCCTCCCAGGAGCAGGCCCGGGAGTATGGCCGCGGGGGCGAGCGCGGCGGTCGCGAAGCCGATCACGGCGAGGCTGAGGCCGGCGCGTGCCACGGTCCGACGGTGAATCCCGGCGCACAGCGGAGCGATGGCCAATCCGGTGACCGCGGTGAGTAGGAGGGTCGCGGTGACCAGCCAGCTCGCGGAGAGGACGTCGATTCCGAGGCCGCTCTGGGCGGCGGAGATCATGTACGGCGACAGGTTGACCCCGAGGTATCCCGCGATCCCGATGGCGAAGGTGGCGGTGGCGGTGGGGAGACGGAGGGGGATCCGGGTGCGGAGGTCGAGAGTGGTCATGAGGCTCCAAGGGGAGGGCACGGCATTGTGCGCGAGGGAGGGCAGAGGGCGTGCGTCGGTGGGCACGACTTCATAAACGAATGGTGTTCGTCAACGAATGGTGTTCACTATTATGCACAGGAGAGGGTTCGTGCGGAACCCCGATCTTCATGTCCGGTCTTCCGGAGAAAGCGAGCCCACCATGCCCAGGCCTTCGTCCCCGCTGCTCTCTCCGGAGATCATCGGATCCGCCGGGCTGGCGCTCGCGAAGGCGGGGAAGCCGTTCGGGGTCAACGCGATCGCGCGCGAGTTGGGCGTGCGGCCGTCCTCGTTGTACAACCACGCGGACGGCATGGATGAGATCCTCGAGCTCATGCGCGGCAGGCTCGTGGAGGAATACCGCGTCGAGTGGCGGGGTGAGCCCTGGCCCGAGTTCCTGCACGTGATGCTCCGCACGCAACGCCGGATGTACGCGGATCATCCGCAGCTCGTGCCCCTGCTGGTCGGCAAGACGATCACGAGCCCCGCGGTGATCGCCGTGTACGACGACCTGGCATCGGTGCTCGTCGACGGGGGATTTCCCGAAGATGAGGTGCTCTCGGTCATCGCCGTGCTCGACGCCTTCGCGATCGGCTTCGGTCTCGACCTCGCCTCACCCGACGAGATCTGGCAGCCCGAGGGCGAGACGCGCACTCTCGGTCGGCTCATCGACGGAGCCGAACAGGGGAGTGCGCGATCGGATCGCACGTTCGAGCTCGGCGTCGGTCTTCTCATCGACTCCCTGCGTGCACGGCTCACCCGGTGAGCGATCGTGAGATCCTCCTCGATCTGACGTAGCATGCACTCTGCCTCACCCACCGATCTCGAGGAGGACTCATGACGACCTGGAACCCCGAGGAGCTGGCCCGCATCGCCGCGCCGGAGATGTTCGACCTCTCCGCGCAGCTCGCAGACGGCACGACGCCGAAGACGGTCGGCATCTGGGCGGTCGCCGTGGATGGCCGCCTGTTCGTTCGCTCCTACACGGGCCTTGCAGGCAAGTGGTACGCCCCGGCTCTCGCGAGCCTGCGAGGGCGTGTGTCGGCGGGCGGCATCACGAAGGACGTCCGCTTCGAGCCCGTCACCGACGAGGCGACCAACGTGGCGATCGATGCCGAGTACCTCGACAAGTACACGCCGAGCCCCTACGCGCCGGAGATGGGGCAGGAGCCGGTGCGGTCGAACACCCTCGAGGTCATCCCGATCGACTGAGTGCGGTTCCGAGGCGTCGGGTGCGGCGCGGGAGTGGGCCCTCCCGAACGATCCGCCCCAGACGTATCGTCGAGAGGGCTCTCCGTCCTTCCCGGACGGTGGGGGAGGCGGCGAAGTTCGCTGCGCTCACGGCTGAATCCCCAGTCCATCAGCCTCGTAGCCCCCGCTACGTGAGCAGAGTATCGCTTAATCGTCTTGTCCGCCATTTGGGGGACAAAGATATTTTCGGAACTTTCTCGCTGAGACGTTCTGTTGCCTTCCGGGCGGCGTTGCCTAGGGTGGACACATGGACAGGTTGCTCGTCGTCGCCGCGCAGGTCGCCATCGCTCATGGGCACCGGGTCGAGGTGACGGAGCAGATCGACCCGCTCGCCGGGGAGCCTGTGGTCCTGTCCATCGTCGACCTCGACACCGGTATCCGCTACCGACGTGCAGAGGATCCGAGTGGCGACCTCTCTCGGTGGATCGGACGTGTGTTGGAGTGCACGGTGACCATCGGGGGAGCCGACTCCCGCACCTCTTTGCTCGTCGATCCCATCGGTCCGGGGGCGACCGGAGCGAAGCGCGCTCTGCGTGGCGCGGACGCCGCCGCGGATGCCGCGAAGGCCGAGGCCGACAGATGGGGCGGCGCCGACCGTCCACCTCCCGAGGAACACGAACGCTTCTGGTGACGCCGAAGCCGGGTGCAGGGCTCCCGTCGCTCATCGGAAGTCCCTGGACCGGTGTGTGAGGCCGGTGCGGAGATCCTCGAACCCGTCGGCGAGCACATTGACCACCCCCTCGCTCGACCGCTCCAGGATGCCGCGGATGATGAGAGCCGGTGAATCCCGGGCGACGCGACGGTAGCGGTTCCAGACCCCTGCCGAGCAGACGACGTTCACCAGACCGCTCTCGTCCTCGAGGTTCACGAAGGTGATCCCGGCGGCCGTCGCCGGTCGTTGCCTGTGAGTGACGAGTCCCGCGACCTCGATGCGCCGACCGACCTCGTGGCTCTGCAGATCGACGGCGGTGAGCACCCCGCGGGTGCGCAGTGCCTCCCGGAAATGCGCCATCGGATGGTCATCGGTGGACACGCTGGTCGCCCAGAGATCGGCGGAGAGACGCTCGTAGCTGGTCTGGTCGGCGAACAGGGGAGGCTGCACGGCGACCGTGGTCCCCGGGAGGAAGCGTGAGCGGTCGTCCGCCGCGGCTCCGGCCAGCCAGATCGCCTCTCGGCGCTCCAGCCCCAGACAGTCGAAGGCCCCTGCCGTGGCGAGGGCCTCCAGCTGTGCGGCGGTGGCATCCGTACGCCGCACCAGATCGTGCAGATCCCGGTAAGGACCGTGTGCGTCACGTTCCGCGACGATCCTCTCCGCCAACGGCACACCGATCCCCCGGATGCCGCTGAGGCCCAGTCGCACCGCGAATCCGCCGTCCCTGCGGTGGGCAGCGGACTCGTCGGGAGCCTCCCGGTCGAAGCGGAGGACAGCAGGTTGAGGAGCGGCGAGGCACTGCGTCCGGCCGGTGGGTCCGCCTTCGGAGTCATCGGCGAGCGGCTCCAACGAATCCGTCGCTCCGGACAGGTGCAGATCGGGCCGACGGACCTCCACTCCATGCCGCCGTGCATCCGCAGTGAGGGTCGCGGCGGAGTAGAAGCCCATCGGCTGCGCGCGCAACAGCCCGGCGAGGAACGCGGCGGGATAGTGCAGCTTCACCCAGGAGCTGGCGTAGACCAGCAGGGCGAACGACAGCGAGTGCGACTCGGCGAACCCGAAGTTCGAGAACGCCTGGATCTGCGCGTAGATCCGGTCAGCGGCGTCGGCATCGAGCCCTCGTCTGCTCATGCCCGCGTAGAGCTTGTCCTTGACCTTCTCGATCTTCTCCAGCCCGCGCTTGGAGCCCATGGCGCGCCGCAGCAGGTCGGCCTCATCCGCGGTGCAGTCACCGATCGCCGTCGCCATCTGGATGAGCTGCTCCTGGAAGATCGGAATGCCCAGCGTGCGTTTCAGGATGTCTTCCAGATCGCTGTGCGGGTAGGGGATCGTGAACTCCAAGGGGTCTTCACCACGCCGTGCGCGCTCCCGGTTCTCCTCGTCGACCCGGTCCTTGGCGATCTTCCGCCGCACGAACGGATGCACCGCACCGCCCTGGATGGGGCCGGGACGGATGAGGGCGATCTGGATGGCGAGGTCGTAGAAGCTCCGCGGCTGCAGACGGGGGAGCAGCCCGATCTGTGCGCGGGACTCCACCTGGAAGACACCGATGGAGTCCGCGCGACAGAGCATGTCGTAGACGGCGGGCTCCTCCTTGGGGATGGTCTCGAGCCGCCACTCCTCACCCGTGGCCTGTCGGATCAGATCGAAGCAGTGCTGGAGGGCGGCGAGCATCCCGAGGCCCAGGAGGTCGAACTTCACGAGCCCCATGAACGCGGAGTCGTCTTTGTCCCACTGGATGACGGTGCGGTTCTCCATGCGCGCATGCTCCACCGGTACGACCTCGCCGACCGGACGAGCGGTGAGCACCATGCCGCCGGAGTGGATGCCGAGGTGGCGGGGGGCTTTCAGCAGTTCGCCGGCATAGGCGAGCACGTTCTCGGGGATGTCGTGGTCCTCGGCCGGCTCCAGCCCCGCACCCCAGCCGTCGACCTGGCGGGACCAGGCGTCCTGCTGACCGGGGGAGTGACCGAGCGCTCTGGCCATGTCGCGCACCGCGTTCTTCGGCCGGTACTGGATGACATTCGCCACCTGGGCCGCTCGCTCCCGGCCGTACTCCTGGTAGACCCACTGGATGATCTCCTCGCGACGGTCGGAGTCGAAGTCGACGTCGATGTCGGGCTCCTCCGTCCGCGTGGTCGCGAGGAACCTCTCGAAGGGGAGACGGTAGAGGATCGGGTCGACCGCCGTGATCCCGAGCAGGTAGCAGACCGCGCTCGCCGCAGCCGAACCTCGTCCCTGGCAGAGGATGCCGCGTCTGCGTGCCTCGGTGACGATGCCGTGCACGATCAGGAAGTATCCGGGGAAGTCCTTCTCCTCGATCACATCCAGCTCACGGGCGATCCGGTGTTTGCCCTCCTCGTCCAGGCGGGGATACTTCGACGGCACGGCCGCCCAGACCAGGTGACGCAGCCAGCTCATCGGTGTATGCCCCTCCGGCACCTTCTGCTGCGGGAGCGCGGGTCGTGCCAGGCGCAGGGGGAAGGCGGAAGCCGTCGCCAATTCGAGCCCGTAGGAGATCGCTCCGGGATGCCGGTGGAAGCGCGCCGACATCTCTGCGCCGCTGCGGAGATGGGCGCCCCCGTGCGCGGGCAGCCAGCCGTCGAGCTCATCCATGCTCCGCACCGCGCGGACCGCAGCCACGGCCTCGGCGAGTGGCGCCTGTGCGGGAGTGGCGTAGTGCACGTTGTTGGTCGCCACCACCGGCAACCGCATCCGTCGTGCGAGCCCGGCGAGAGCGTCGTTGCGGCGGGTGTCCAACGGGTCCCCGTGGTCGAAGAGTTCGACGGCGACGTGATCGTTTCCGAACAGGTCGACCAGGGTTCGCAGCGGGGTGAGGCCGTCGCCTGCTTCGAGCCCGCGGCGCACGGCACCTTTGCGGCAACCGGTCAGGATCGTCCAGTGGCCTCCTGCGCGTTCGGCCAGATCGTCGAGGTCGTATACCGGTCGTCCTTTCTCGCCCCCGCGCAACTGCGCCGCGGTGATCGCCCCCGAAAGGCGGTGGTACCCCTCCTTCCCCCTGGCGAGGACCAGCAGATGTTCTCCCGCGGGGTCGGCGGAACCTCGTTGCGGCGCGGGCAGATCGAGGGACAGCTCGGCCCCGAAAACGGTCTGCAGCGGACTCTCCATGAGATCGGCGACTTCGGCGAAGCGTGCGGCACCGTAGAAGCCGTCGTGGTCCGTGAGCGCGAGTGCGGTCAGTCCGAGGCGGTCGGCTTCGGCGAGCAGATCTTCGGGGGAAGAGGCCCCGTCGAGGAACGAGTAGGACGAATGGGCGTGCAACTCGGCGTAGGGCACGGCATCGTGCGGACGGGGGATGCCGATGGGGGGAGTGCGCTTGCGGCGACGGCTGACCGGTCCGGGATCGCTCCGTGTGTTCTTCGGCTCGGCGCCCGGAGGGGGCGAGGGGGACTCCTCGCCGCTGAGGGTGCGCTCCAACTCGTTCCACGACAGGGGCGGATTGTGCCAACCCATCAGCGATACCTCCCCTCGGCCCACCAGCGCTCGCCGGTATGGAAGACCAGCCAGGCGCGATCCTGGTCATCGACGATCTGGAGCCGATGCCCGCGTTTCCCTCCCCCTGCGGCCCAGCGGCGTTCGTGAACGGGCCAGGGACCGGCCCAGGCCTGCACGGAGGCACCCTCGATGCGGGCGGGGTCTTGCGAGAGGGTTCCGCGTTCATCGACGCTGACCGTGGTCTCATCCGCGGCGAGGACTCCGATGGGGCGCGGGGGGTGGAACACCTCGGCGGGCAGAGGGTCGGGGAGGCTGCCGGGCCACGGCGATCCCGGATCCCGTGGAGGGACGGCGCGCTCTCCCCACGGGGTGAGCACCTGACGGTCGGCGAGCCAGCGACCACCGGAGATCGCCGCGGTGACCACGCCCTGATGGCCCAACATGGTCTGCACGCGCGAGACCGCGTGGTGCAGGCGCTCATCGGTGCCGGAGCCGAAGAGCCCCGGTTGGTGATGGGCGGCATCATCCACAGCGGCGGGGGTGATCCGTACGGCGGTGATGCCGCCGAACGCTCGTGCCTCGTCGATCGGTTCCTTCGCGGACTGCGTGGCCAAGGCCTCCAACTGCCAGCGCACCCGATCGACGAGGTCGGAGGCGTCGAAACAGGTGGGGTGCAGCCAGGATCTCGAGAAGACCGCCCCGTTGTCGTCGGTCAGATCGATCCGCACCTCCGTGCAGACGACCGAGGCCTCACCGAGAGCGAGCATCACCGCGTCGGCTGTCTGCCGCACCGCGAAGGCGATCTGATCGGCTCCGCCCAGCGGCGAGTCGAACTCGACGCTGCGCACGAGCTCGGGGTCGGGTGGGCGCGGGGTCAGGGGGCGGGAGTCGGCACCCGCGGCGAGCGCGTGCAGACGCGCACCGTGTTCACCGAAGCGGTCGCGCACGTCAGGCGCGGCGAGGGCGGTGAACTCGCCGAGGGTGCGTATGCCGAGCCGGAGGAGGAGTCCGGTGATCTGTTCGTCGCGCAGCACCTGCACGGGGTAGGGGGCCAAGAACTCCCGGGCGGTGCCGGACGGTACGACCGTCCAGGGCGTCGGGCCTCGAGCGGCGATCTCGGCGGTGAAGGGGCCGTCTGCGATGCCGATGCGCACCTCGGGGAAACCGGCCTCTCCGAGGACGGTGGCGAGTGACGCGGCGGCCTCCGCTTCCCCACCGTGATAGCGGGAGATGCCTCTGGCGCGGAGGATCGCGAGTCCGGGGCGCAGCAGAGTGACTCCCGGGGCGTGCTTCTCGATGAGCTGGAGCACGGGAAGGAAGGCGCGTTCGTCACGGGCCGGGTCGTGCGGGAGTACCTGGAGGGAGGAGAGGTGGCCCTGCGCGACTCGGCGGCGCTGACCGGTGCGGACGCCGTGCTCCCTGGCGGAGGCGGTGCAGGCGACGATCGTGTTGGCTTGCACCAGGGCGGTGGGCGGATGTGGGGGTGCGCCGCCGAGCGCGGCTCGCATCGGCCAGTCGGGGAACCACAGCACGAGGACACGGAGAGGGGCGTTCATCCTGCTTCCGCCCATCGCAACAGTTCCGGGGGAGCGGATTCACCGAGGGAGGACCTCTCCGGCGAGAGCGCAGGGAGTGCGGTGAGCTCTGCCCCGACGGCCTCGAGAGCGCCGTGCCCTCCCGGCAGCTGCACGCGCACACTCGAGGGGCGAGGGCTGTGTCGTGTCTGCGCCGTCACCGTCACGGTGCAGTCGGAGAGCAACCCCCAGCCGGCGCCGAGACCGTGCCAGTGCGGGTCATGAAGGCGTATCGTGCCCTCGCTCTGCGGCCATCGTCCGGTGCCGGGGGACTCGGTGACCAGAAGCGTGCAGCCGCGATCACGCAGGCGAGCGCTCAGCCGGGAGACGTCGGCGTCTCCGGCCCGGGTTCCGGGGGCGACGACGATCAGAGGCACGACCTCGGCCAGCGCGGAGGTCGCCGCGAGCCAGCGCTCGCCGGGGGTGGGCACGAGGATCAGGCGGGCGAGGTCGATGCCGAACGCGGCCGCTGCTTCGACGCCGAGCGTGGGCATGCCCACCACCGCGCACCAGTGCCCTTTCCGGGATGCGGCGCTGAGCAGCGCGAGCACCAGGCTCGGCGAGGGGGAGACGGTATAGGACGTGCCGGTCTGCAGGCCCTCTTCCGGCAGGAGCGCCGCGAAGGCGGGATCGAGGGGGAGCAGCGTATGCTCGCTGCGACGTCGTTGCATCCTGCTGATCTCGCGGCGCAGTCGCAGTACTTCACCCGCGCGGGAGTCGCTCGCCGGAGAGAGCGAGGTCACCGCATCGAGCCCGATCACCATGCGTCCATTCTCGAAGATATGTACGAATAAAACAAGTCGCACCGATGACGATAGTTCGTACATCGGACATCGCGTCGAGTTCTCCACAGGGCCCACGCGGGCGATCCGCCCATCTCCTAACCTGCGGGGATGGACATCCGGTTCGCCCTCATCGCCCTCGTGCACGTCGCCCTGGTCGTCGTCGGCGGCGCACTGATCGTGATCGACGCCCGCACGCACCGACTGCCCGACCTGATCGTGCTGCCGACGCTCGCATCACTCGCGGCCCTCACCGCGGTCGACGCCCTCCTCACCGGGCGCGGCGACGCGCTCCTCCGCGCCCTCCTCGGCCTGGTGATCCTCGGCGGGTTCTATGCCGTGCTGCGAGCGATCAGCCGCGCAGGGATGGGCGGCGGCGACGTGAAGCTCGCTGCCGTGATCGGCCTCGTGCTGGGGTGGCACGGGTGGGATTCGCTCGTGATCGGTGCCGCGGCGGCATTCGTGCTGGGCGCGTTCTACGCACTGGCGCTCATCCTCCTGCGTCGCGCGACGGGGGCGACCCGCATCGCCTTCGGGCCCTGGATGATCGCCGGAGCCCTTCTCGGCATCGTCCTCGGCTGAATCCGCCCGTCCTCGTGCCGACACCGCGAGGACGGGCTACCCTGAGCACATGGCACTCGCACGACTTCACGGCGGCCCGCTGGACGGGCAGATCATCCCTCTCGGCGATGCGGACGACAAGCTGATCGTCCCCTACAGCGAGACGCAGGTGGTGTACAACCGCCGCGGTGGGCCTCAGAACACCGGTCCGGATGACGGGCCCACGGAGGTCGACTACTGGTTCGAGGAGTCTCTCGAGGATCTCACGCTCGACGATGACTGAACCGTCTCGCACCGTCGAGGTCGAACGCAAGTACGACGTCGACATCGAGACCCCGTTGCCGCGCTGGGACGCGATCCCCGGCGTCGACGCCGTCACCGCCGGCGAGCGTCGCGCATTGGACGCCCGATACTTCGACACCGCCGACGGTGCGCTCGCTCGTGCCGGCGTGGCGCTGCGTCGTCGTACCGGCGGGCCGGACGCGGGCTGGCACGTGAAGGGTCCTCGCCAGGGCGACGGCCGGCTCGAACTCGGCTGGCCGCTCGGCGACGGTGACGACCTTCCTCCGGCCGTCGCGGAGACCGTCGCGACCTGGACGACCGCACCGCTCACCCCGCTGGCGCGCATCGAGAACGATCGCACCGCCTATCTGCTCAGCGGTCCGGACGGGGTCGTGGCCGAGTTCGTCGACGACCGGGTGCGGGCCACCGACCTCCGCGGCGGCGTGCAGCGCCAATGGCGCGAGTGGGAGATGGAGCTGGGGCCCGCCGCTCCCGACGATGAGCTGCGGCGCACGGCGTTCTTCGACGCCGTGGAGCACGCCGTCCTCGCCGCGGGCGGCCGCGAATCGGCATCCGGCTCCAAGCTCGCTCGCGCGCTCGGTTTCTAGGCAGAGGCCGCTCGCGAACGCAACCCCTTCCCCCAGGGGCGCGGCGCATGCTTGAGTGACAGCATGAGCCGACCGCCTGTGCTTCGATCGCTGCAGACGATCGTCCCCGAAACCGTTCTCGTGCAGGAGCAGGTGCGCGACGTCTTCGCGCAGCAGCCCGATCTCGGGCGGCTCGCGCAGCGGATCGTGACGACGTCGTTCAACGTCTCGGGCATCGACACCCGGCACACCGTGATCGATGAGCTGTCGCTGGAGTCGGAACCGGCCGACCCCGTCTTCTTCGACCGTCGTACCGGGATGCTCCTCGCGCCCGGCACGAGAGCACGAAACGACCTGTACACCCGGGAGGCGGCGAAGCTCTTCGTCGAGGTCGCGCGGCAGGCCCTCGACGCCGATCCTGAGATCGGCCCCGAAGACGTCACCCACGTCATCACGGTCTCCTGCACCGGATTCCACGCCCCGGGACCGGAGTACGAGATCGTCCGCGGACTCGGACTCTCCGATGCGGTGCAGCGATTCCATCTCGGCTTCATGGGCTGCTACGCGTCGATGCCGGCGTTGCGTGCGGCGAGCCAGTTCTGCGCCGCCGATGAGAACGCCGTGGTCCTGGTCGTCAGCGTCGAGCTGTGCACCCTCCATCTGCGTTCCTCCGAGGACCCGGACACGATCGTCGCCTCCTCGTTGTTCGCCGACGGTGCGGCAGCCGGCATCGTGACGTCCCGTGATCTTCCGTCGCCGTCCTCCTCGCTGCAGCTGGACCGTTTCCACACGGCCATCGCGCCGGAGGGCGAGAAGGACATGGCCTGGACGATCGGTGACACCGGCTTCGAGATGATCCTGTCGACCTCTGTTCCGCAGATCATCGGGGAGACGATCATCGGCGCCCTTCGACCGCTGTACTCGGCCGAGAATGGCCTGGCCGAAGCCTTCGAGGCCGGGACGGTGGGGGACCAGGTGCAGCATTGGGCCATCCACCCCGGCGGCCGCAGCATCCTCGACCGGGTGCAGGAGCGGATGCAGCTCAGCGACGCGCAGCTGCACCCGGCGCGGGAGGTCCTGCGGGAGAACGGCAACATGTCGAGCGCGACGGTGCTCTTCGTCCTCAAACGGATCCTGGAGGCTGAGGGGGCCAGTGGCGGAGAGCGCGTGGCGGCGATGGCTTTCGGGCCAGGGCTCACGGCCGAGAGCGCGCTGATGACCGTCGTCGCGCCGACCGGGTCATGAGCCCCGATCTCACGCTGCGAGATGTGGAGGTCCGCGAGCGGATGGACCATCCGCATGCGGACGCTCGGAAGCTGGCGCGGACCTACGGACGGTTCGGTCTCGTCAACGCGCTCGTCTCCCGGCCCGGGGCGATGTATCGGCGCGACATCCGTCCTCGCGCGGCGCGTACCGGGCGACTGCGGATCCTCGATGTGGGGGCCGGTGGGGGAGACCTCTGCCGATTGCTCGCGTGGCGTCTGCGTCGAGAGGGTCTCTCGGCGGAGGTCACCGCGCTCGACGCCGACGACCGTGCGATCCGCTGGGCAGCGGCGCATGATGGCGGTGCGGGCGTGCGATACCGCTGCGCGCTGACCACGGAGCTCGTCGCCGCGGGGGAGACTTACGACGTCGTGCTGTCCAACCACGTGCTGCACCACCTCGATGACGCCGAGCTTCAGGGCGTGCTCAGCGACTCCGTGCGCCTCGTCGCTGCGGACGGAGTGGTGGCGCACCACGACATCGCCCGCAGCCACACCGCGTACGCCCTGTTCGCCGCGGCCACCTGGCCCATCTCCCGCAGCCTCCTCGCCGACTCGTTCATCCGCGAGGACGGGCTCCTCAGCATCCGTCGCTCCTACACCCTCGCCGAGCTCGCGGCGGTCGCCCCAGACGGGTGGAGCGTACGCGGCGGTGCACCCTTCCGCGTGGAGCTGCGATGGGACGGGGCACATGCCCGACCATGACGTGCTGATCGTCGGCGCGGGGCCGGTGGGTCTGCTGCTGGGCTGCCTGCTGCTGCAGCGCGGTCTGCGGGTGGTGGTGTGCGAACGTCGAGCGGACGCGGATCAGCGGACCAGGGCCATCGGCATCCACCGCCCCGGGTTGGACGCGTTGGACGCCGCGGGCGTCGGACACGAGGTGCGCGCGGAGGCGCTTCGGCTCGAAGGTGGGGAGGTGCGCAGCCGTCGGCGCACCCTGGCGTCCGTCGACTTCGCATCGGATCGTCCGGTCCTGATCCTCCCGCAGCCGCGAAGCGGCGCGCTGCTGCGGGACCGGATGCACTCGCTCTCGGAGGAGGCCCTGATCACCGGATGCGCCGTTCGCCTCGTCCGGCAGGACGCGGATGCCGTGCACGTCACGGCGGACTCCGCCGTGGGAACCCGCATGATCTCGGCGGCCGTGGTCGTGGTGGCCGACGGCGTGCGGAGCCGTCTGCGTGAGGGGCTCGATACCGGATGGCGTCGTCGGGCCGGACGCGCCGCGTATTCGATGCTCGATGTCGAGGAGCCGACGTCGGAGAACCGGGCCGTCCTGCACTGCGAGCCGGAGGGTCTGGTCGAGTCCTTCCCCCTCCCCGGTGGTCGCCGTCGATGGGTGGTGCGGGGCAGTGCAGACGCCCTTCGCACCGCCGATGACTTCCGTGCGACGATCGAGCGGCGTACCGGGATCGGCATCGAACCGGCCGCCACGGACGCCCCCACTCCCTTTCTCGCCGCCCAGCATGCGGCGACGCGCCTCCATCAGGGCCGGGTGGTGCTTCTGGGCGATGCCGCACACGAGATCAGTCCGATCGGCGGACAGGGCATGAACCTCGGGTGGGTCGATGCCGTTCGTCTCGCGGAACGACTCTCCGGCACGCGGCCCGGCGCGGTGCCGGACCTGGGTCCGTACGACCGACGGGTGCGCCGATCGGCATCCCGGGCGCAGCGCCGCTCCGCGTTCTACATGGCGATGGGGGCGCCCGCCCCGGCGCCGGTGGTGCGCGGCAGAGAGATGCTGATGCGTACCCTCGGGTCGGCTCCGTTGCGCGGCTGGACGGCAGGGCTCCTCACGATGCGCGGCCTGTGACGCACGAAGGCCCGGTCCGCACTCTGCGAACCGGGCCTTCGTGATGTGAGGATCAGAAGTTGATCATGTGTCCCGCGAGGCCGTGGAAGCCTTCCTGCAGTGCCTCCGACAGCGTCGGGTGGGTGTGCACGTTGCGGGCGAGCTCGAGTGCCGTCAGGTCCCACTTCTGGGCCAGCGTCAGCTCGGGCAGGAGCTCGGAGACGTCCGGGCCGATCATGTGCGCGCCGATGAGCTCGAGGTGCTCCGCGTCGGCGATCAGCTTGACGAAGCCGACCGGCTCGCCGAGGCCGTGCGCCTTGCCGTTGGCCATGAACGGGAAGGTCGCGACCTTGATCTCGCGCCCCTCGTCCTTGGCCTGCTGCTCGGTGAGCCCGAACGATGCGACCTGCGGCGAGCAGAACGTCGCACGCGGCATCATCCGGTAGTCGCCGAGGGTCTGCGTCTCCGCGCCACCGATCGTCTCGGCGGCGACGACGCCCTGTGCCTCCGCCACGTGGGCGAGCTGCAGCTTGGCGGTCACATCACCGATCGCGTAGATGCCCTCGACGTTCGTGCGCATGTGATCGTCGATGTCGATCGCGCCGCGTTCGGTGAGCTTCACACCGGTCTTGTCGAGGCCGAAGCCCTCGATGTTCGGGGCGAAGCCGACCGACATCAGCACCTTGTCGGCCTCGATCGACGACTGCTGACCGTCCTTGCCCGTGTAGGTGACGGTGACGGAGGAGCCGTTGTCGACGACGGTCTCCACCTTGGTGGAGGTCAGGATGTCGACGCCGTAGTTCTTGTACTGCTTCGTGATCTCCTTCGACACGTCCGCGTCCTCGTTGGGGAGCGCGCGGTCGAGGAACTCGATGATCGTGACCTTGACCCCGTAGTTCGTCATCACATAGGCGAACTCCATGCCGATCGCGCCCGCGCCGACGATGACGATCGACTTCGGCAGCTCACGGGTCATGATCTGCTCTTCGTAGGTGACGACGTTCTCGCTGAGCGTCACGCCCGGCAGCAGACGGACCTTGGAGCCGGTGGCGATGATGGCGTTGTCGAAGGTGACCTCTTCGGACGTGCCATCGGCCTTGGCGACCGAGATCGCCTTCGGGCCGGTGAAGGTGCCGCGACCGTTGTACTCGGTCACCTTGTTCTTCTTCATCAGGAAGTGGATGCCCTTGACGCGACCCTCGGCGACCTCGCGGCTGCGATCGAACGCCTTGCCGAAGTCGATCGTGAACTCGCCGGAGATCCCGAAGAAGTCCGCCTTGTGGTTCAGGGTGTGCGCGAGCTCCGCGTTCTTCAGGAGCGCCTTGGAGGGGATGCAGCCGACGTTGAGGCAGACACCGCCCCAGTACTTCTCCTCGATGATGGCGGTGGACAGACCGAGCTGCGCGCTGCGAACCGCAGCGACGTATCCGCCAGGACCTGCACCAAGGATGACGACGTCGTAGTGTGGCATGCCTTAAGCCTATCGCTCCGACGGGGTGTCGGAATCGGTCGGAGCCCCACCTCGGCGGCGGCTCGCGACGATCCAGATGACCACTCCGGCGACGACCAGGACAGCGATGATCGCGAGCACCCAGACCCATGCGGAACCGGTGTCGGCATCGTCGGGGACCGGTGTCGGTGTCGAGGTCGCCTCAGGCTCCGTGGTCTGCTCCGTCGTCGGCGCTGCGCTGGTCGGGGCCGCCGTGGGCTCCGCGGTCGCAGACCCGTCGCCGACGGTCACCATGAAGGAGTACTCGCCGGAAGTGGGGTGTCCGTCGCTGGAGACGACCTTCCAGATCACGTGGTATTCGCCGGCCGGACCGGACCCCTGCAAGGGCTGGGTGACGATCGCGCCTTCGACCGTCGCCGCGCCCTCGGTGACCGACGTGCCATCGGGGGCGGTCACGACGACCTCCGTCGCACCCTCACCGTCGATGAGCTTGGCGCTGAAGGTCAGCGTGAGCTCTTCGGGGACGGTGTCGACCGATTCATCGGCAGCGGGAGACGACGACACGAGCGCGTCGTGCGCGGACGCCGAGAGCGGGGAGAAGAGCACGAGGAACGCGGCGAGCAGGGTCGCGGCGAGGGCGATCGGGGCGGCCGACGGGCGCAGAGCTTTGGTCTTCACCACTCCACCTTATGGATAAGCAGTATGTGACGGCTGAGTGTGAATGCGGCCTCCCGCGAGCGCCTCGGCATCCGTTAGTCTGGATGATCAGGAGGGCACAGTGACAGACAGCGACAGCCGACCGGCCGGTGAGGACGCGATCCACCGTTCCGGCGAGCAGAAACACGACGTGACGCAGACGTTCGGACACGATTCCGACCTGTCTTTCGTGCCGTTCGGGGTGGAATTGAC
Source organism: Microbacterium aurugineum (assembly GCF_023101205.1). Classification (NCBI taxonomy): domain Bacteria; kingdom Bacillati; phylum Actinomycetota; class Actinomycetes; order Micrococcales; family Microbacteriaceae; genus Microbacterium; species Microbacterium aurugineum. Next base: position 1,267,308 of record NZ_CP078078.1, read on the forward strand.
CGACGTGGAGCAGACGGCCATCGCCGCACTGCCTGCGGGATCCGCGTTGCTGCTGGTGCGCTCAGGCGCTCTCGCCGGTGCGCGCTATCTGCTCGACACCGATGTGACCACGGTCGGGCGGCACCCCGAGGCCGACATCTTCTTCGACGATGTGACCGTCTCGCGTCGGCACGCCGAGATCACCCGCAGCGGATCCGCCTTCGAGATCATCGACCAGCGCTCCCTCAACGGGACGTATGTCAACGGGGAGCGCGTCGACCGCAGCGCGCTGGTCGACGGCTCCGAAGTGCGCGTCGGCAAGTTCCGTCTGAACTTCTTCGTCTCCCCTCACGATCGCGCGGCGGCGAACGACTGATGGCGGCCACTCCCGCCCGCGAACGTTCCGCGTCCGCGGGCTTGCTGAGTATCGGCCAGGTCCTTGCTCGGCTCACACCGGAGTTCCCCGACCTCACGTCCAGCAAGCTGCGCTTCCTCGAAGTGCAGGGCATCGTCAGCCCCTCCCGCACGGAGTCGGGCTACCGCAAGTTCTCCGCCTCGGACATCGAGCGGTTGCGCCTCGGTCTCACGCTGCAGCGCGATCACTATCTTCCGCTGAGCGTCATCCGGGAGCAGCTCGATGACGCCGCCGCCGGCGGGGAGGCATCCGCCCTCGCTCCGCCGCCCTCGATCACGCCGGCGCCGCGTCGCTACCGCCGAGATGAGTTGCTCGCCGCCGCCGGTGCGGGACCGCAGCTGCTCAACGATGCGATCAGCACCGGCGTCATCACGGCGCAGGAGAGCTACCCGGAAGCCACCGTCACGCTGCTGCGCGGTCTCGTCGCCCTCGACCGCCACGGCATCGAACCCCGGCACCTGCGGTCGTTGCGCCAAGGGGCTGAGCGGGAAGTCGCGCTCATCGAGTCGGCGATGTCCGCACTCCTGCGGCGGACCGACGCCGCGTCCCGGGCGAAGGCCAGCGAATTGGCGCCGGAACTGGCGACGCGGATCGATGAAGTGCGCTCGCTCTTCGTCAAGGATGCGCTGTCGCGAGTGCTTTCGTAACGAACTGATTGCGACACACCTTCGTTGTCGCACGGATGTCATTGCCGGTGCCCAGGCACTGCTCTACCGTGGAAGAAAGCGTTCCAGGGAGGATTTCAGATGAATGCGGATGAGCTCGCAGGAGACCCGCGGTTCGTACCCGAACTCCTCTTCACCGACGGCCTCCCGGCCATGGACGACGAGGTCGGATACCGCGGTGCGGTCGCAGCTCGTGCAGCTGGCATCACGTACCGTCAGCTCGACTACTGGGCGCGCACCGAGTTGGTGGAGCCCACCGTGCGCGGCGCCAGCGGCTCCGGTTCGCAGCGCCTCTACGGCTTCCGCGACATCCTCGTCCTGAAGCTGGTGAAGAGCCTTCTCGACACCGGCATCTCCCTCCAGCAGATCCGCACCGCCGTCGAGGAGCTGCGCCGCGCAGGCATCCGCGACCTCGCGGGCACCACGCTGATGAGCGACGGTGCCTCGGTCTACCTCTGCACGTCGAACGACGAGGTCATCGACCTCGTGAGCCGCGGCCAGGGTGTCTTCGGCATCGCCGTCGGCAAGGTCCTCCGCGAGGTGGAGTCGACCCTCGTGGCATTCGACCCGACCGCTCCGGACCCCGTCGACGAACTCACCGCTCGTCGCGCGAAGCGTTCCGCCTGACCACAACTTTCCGCTTCAGACGGAAAACGGCCGCCCTCGATGAGGGCGGCCGTTTCGTCGTGCGCGTCGTGCGGATCAGCTCTGCGGGCCGTTCTCCGGAACGGCGATCCGACCGGTGCGGATGATCCTGTCCAGGAGCTGGTCGAAGTCGGCGGCGAGTTCCTGCGCGGAATCGCCGGGCCAGATGTGCAGCGGCTTCGCGGCACCCTGGGCCTGCTGCAGCGAGGTGCGCTCGGGCAGCTGAGGGGAGAGCACGAGAGGTCCGAACATGTCGCGAAGCTCCTTGATGCGGAACTGGTGCTCGATGGACTGCGGGCGTACGCGGTTCACGACGATGCCGAGGGGCTGGAGCCGGGGCGAGAGTCCCCGACGGATCTCCTCGATGGCGCGGAGGGCGCGGTCGGCGGCGGCGACGGAGAACAGTCCGGGTTCCGTGACCACCATGACGCGGTCGCTGGCGGCCCAGGCGGTGCGGGTGAGCGCGTTCAGGGAGGGAGCACAGTCGACGAGGACGAGGTCGTAGTCGGCCTCGACCGAGGCGAGCGCCTCCTCGAGCTTCCACACGTCACGCACGCTCGGGTGCGGCCCGTCGAAGTTGATCGCGGAGGGGCTCCCGATCAGCACATCGATGGTGCCGGGGTGGACCTTCGCCCATCCGCTCGAGGTGATCGCCTGTCGGACGACCTTCTCCTTCGGGTTCGCCAGGACGTCGGCGATGTTGAGCCGACCTGCCACTTGGATGTCCATCCCGGTGGAGACGTCGGACTGAGGGTCGAGGTCGACGACGAGAGTCCGGACGCCCCGAGCGAAAGCCGCGGAGGCCAGCCCGAGTGTCACGGTCGTCTTGCCGACGCCCCCCTTGAGAGAGCTGACGCTGAGTACGTGCACGGACACCACGTTACCTTCCCCTAGGCTGGGGGAACACTCAGCCCCGCCCCATGCGCATCGAAAACGCTGTGCATCGAGCTCCCAGAGGTGTGCATGTTCCAGAAGATCCTTGTGGCGAACCGCGGCGAGATCGCGATCCGCGCCTTCCGTGCGGCTGTCGAGGTGGGGGCGCGCACCGTCGCGGTCTTCCCCCATGAAGACCGGGGTTCTGTGCATCGTCTCAAGGCCGACGAGGCCTACGAGATCGGCGAGCGCGGGCACCCGGTGCGGGCGTACCTCGATGTCGACGAGATCATCCGCGTCGCGCTGGAGTCGGGAGCGGATGCCATCTATCCGGGATACGGCTTCCTGTCGGAGAATCCCGAGCTCGCGGAGAAGGCCGCGGCGAACGGCATCGTCTTCATCGGTCCTCCCTCGAACGTGCTGGAGATGGCGGGCAACAAGGTCGAGGCCAAGCGGCACGCGATCGACGCGGGAGTCCCGGTCCTGCGGTCCACGGAGGCCTCCGACGACGTCGACGCACTCGTCGCCCAGGCAGAGGACATCGGGTTCCCGCTCTTCGCGAAGGCGGTCGCGGGTGGCGGTGGCCGGGGGATGCGCCGCGTCGAGACGTCCGGTGACCTCGCTCCGGCGTTGGCCGAGGCCATGCGCGAGGCCGCCAGCGCGTTCGGTGATGCGCGGATGTTCCTGGAGCAGGCCGTCGTCCGCCCCCGGCACATCGAGGTGCAGATCCTCGCCGACAAGACCGGCGAGACCGTGCATCTGTTCGAGCGCGACTGCTCCGTGCAGCGTCGTCACCAGAAGGTCGTGGAGATCGCTCCGGCGCCGAACCTCGACGACGACATCCGCACGGCACTGCACGGATACGCCGTCGCGTTCGCCCGCTCCATCGGGTACGAGAACGCGGGCACGGTCGAGTTCCTCCTCGAGACGGCGGGGGAGCGGGCAGGCGAAGTCGTCTTCATCGAGATGAACCCCCGCATCCAGGTCGAGCACACCGTGACCGAGGAGGTCACCGACGTCGACCTCGTGCAGAGCCAGATGCGGATCGCCTCGGGGCAGACGCTGGCCGACCTCGGTCTGCAGCAGGAGAATCTGCACCTGCGCGGCGCCGCGCTGCAGTGCCGGATCACAACCGAGGACCCGACGCAGGGCTTCCGTCCCGACACGGGGAAGATCACCACGTACCGCTCTCCCGGTGGGGCCGGGATCCGTCTCGACGGCGGCACCGTGCACCAGGGCGCACAGATCAGCCCGCATTTCGATTCGATGTTGGCGAAGCTCACCTGTCGCGGGCGGGACTTCCCGGCCGCGGTCGCTCGGGCGCGCCGAGCACTCGCCGAGTTCCGCATCCGCGGCGTCGCGACCAACATCCCCTTCCTGCAGGCTCTCCTCGAGGATGACGCCTTCATCGCCGGAGACGTGAGCACCTCCTTCATCGACGAGCGCCCCGGACTGCTTCGCGGCCGTGTCTCGAAGGACCGCGGGACGAAGCTCCTGAACTGGCTGGTCGACGTCACGGTCAACAAGCCGAACGGTGCCCACCCCGGTGTGATCGATCCCGCATCCAAGCTGCCGGCGATCGATCTGAGCGCGGAGCCGGCTCCCGGCTCCCGCCAGCGCCTCCTCGAGCTCGGGCCCGAGGGATTCGCCCGCAGCCTCCGGGAACAGACGGCGCTCGCGATCACCGACACGACCTTCCGCGACGCGCATCAGTCCCTCCTGGCGACGCGAGTGCGCACGAAGGACCTCGTGGCCGCGGCGCCCTACCTCGCCCGGTCGACCCCCGGACTCCTGTCCGTCGAGGCGTGGGGCGGGGCGACCTACGACGTCGCCCTCCGCTTCCTCGGTGAGGACCCGTGGGAGCGCCTCGACAAGCTGCGCGCCGTACTGCCGAATGTCGCGATCCAGATGCTCCTGCGCGGCCGCAACACGGTCGGCTACACGCCTTACCCGACGGCGGTCACCGAGGCGTTCGTCGCCGAGGCGGCGGCCAGCGGTGTCGACATCTTCCGCATCTTCGACGCGCTCAACGACGTGGAGCAGATGCGGCCGGCGATCGAGGCCGTGCGCAAGACCGGAACGGCGGTCGCCGAGGTGGCGCTCTGCTACACCGGGGACCTGCTCGATCCGGCCGAAGACCTCTACACCCTCGACTACTACCTGCACCTCGCAGACCAGATCGTCGACGCGGGGGCGCACATCCTCGCCATCAAGGACATGGCGGGGCTGCTGCGCCCGGCCGCCGCAGCGAAGCTCGTCGCAGCGCTGCGGGAGCGGTTCGACCTGCCGGTGCATCTGCACACGCATGACACCCCCGGCGGGCAGCTGGCGACCCTGCTCGCCGCGAGCGCCGTCGGGGTGGATGCGGTGGATGCCGCGTCCGCGCCGCTTTCCGGCACCACGAGCCAGCCATCGCTGTCGTCCCTCGTCGCCGCCCTCGCCCACACCGACCGGGACAGCGGCATCTCCCTCGACGGCGTCTCCGATCTCGAGCCCTACTGGGAGGCGGTGCGGCGGCAGTATGCGCCGTTCGAATCCGGGCTTCCGGGACCCACGGGACGTGTCTACCACCACGAGATTCCCGGTGGCCAGCTGTCGAACCTGCGCCAGCAGGCCAAGGCGCTGGGGCTCGCCGACGATTTCGAGCTCATCGAGGACATGTATGCCGCGGCCGATCGCATGCTCGGTCGCGTTCCCAAGGTCACTCCGTCCTCCAAGGTCGTCGGTGATCTGGCCCTGCACCTGGCCGCGGTGAAGGCGGATCCGGCCGACTTCGAGGCCAACCCCGAGAAGTACGACGTGCCGGACTCGGTCGTCGGTTTCATGGCGGGCGAACTCGGCGACCTTCCGGGTGGATGGCCCGAGCCGTTCCGCAGCAAGGTGCTCGCCGGACGCACGGTGCGCGTCGGCCTCACCGAGATCAGTGCTGACGATGAGGCCGCACTCGCCGGGACCAGTGCCGAACGCCGTGCACGGCTGAACACCCTGCTGTTCCCCGGTCCGAGCGCCGAGTTCGCGGAGCGGCGGGAGTTGTTCGGAGACCTCTCCGTGCTCGACACGGCCGACTACCTGTACGGGCTCGTGGCCGGGCAGGAGCACCTGATCGAGATCGATCGCGGCGTCCAGCTCTACGTGGGTCTCGAAGCCATCGGGGACGCGGACGACACGGGGATGCGCACCGTGATGACGACCCTCAACGGGCAGCTCCGGCCCGTCTTCGTGAGGGATCGGTCGATCGTCGTGGACGTGCACGAAGTCGAGAAGGCGGACACCTCCGTGCCCGGCCAGGTCGCGGCGCCCTTCTCCGGGGTGGTCACGCTGAAGGCCGAGGTGGGTGCAGCCGTCCGCGCCGGCGAACCCGTCGCATCCATCGAGGCGATGAAGATGGAGGCGGCCATCACGGCCCCCGTGGACGGCGTCATCGAACGTCACGCGATCGCCGAGACGCAGCAGGTGGATGCCGGAGATCTTTTGGTCGTGATCCGTCCAGCGCACTAATCTTGTGCGGGCGAGGCCAGCGCACGATGTGCGTACCCGGGGCCCGCACAGGCTGGGAGCGACATCGTGACACCGAAGAACACCACGGACCCCGAGGATAACCCGCTGGGGGTGCTCGACGAAGCCGCATCACTCGACACGGCAGGCATCGGGATCCTCGGGGCGACCGCGCAGGTCAGTGTGACGCTGCCGAAGGACGAGGACGACGACCTCGCCGACGACGGGGTCGTGGACGGCGAGGTCGTCGGCGAGCTCGTGATCGATCCGCCTCGCGTCGAGGAGCCGGCGTCCGACGCCCGTCCGGTCGAGACACCCACCGTCGCGGCGCCTCGAATCGTGCGGCCGTCTTCGGAGAAGGTCATCGATGCCGTCGTGGTCGACGAGCCCGAGACCCCCGAGACGCCTGCGGTCGTCGAAGTCACCGACGACGCGCGGCACCAGGCCGAAGAGGCAGCCGCCGCGGCACGATTCCTCGCACGAGCGAGCGCGGAAGCGCCGCCGTCTCCGTCGACATCTGCTCCCGTACGAACATCCGTCGAGAAGGAGAACAGATCCGTGTCCGCTCCGGAGGAGAAGAAGACCGTCATCTCGCAGTCCACCCGCACGACACCGCGCACCGACGTGACGCTGACGTCCAAGCGTCTGGACGACCTGGGAGAGTCCTCGCGCGAGTCCGCGGATCTCCTCACCGCCGACAGACTGCTCGATCCGCATCGGGTGGCCAAGCCGGAACCGGAGGGAGCGTGGAGCCACTTCCTGTACACGATCTCCGGGCGTCGGATCAACATCGGCGACGGCAGGCGCGCGCGGGAGCGCAAGGCGCTCTCGGCGAGGATCGCGGCTCCGCTCGCGGGCGGTGCACGCTTCGTCCCGGTGCTCTCCCGCAAAGGCGGTGTCGGCAAGACGACGATCACCGCGCTGCTGGGGATGGCACTCGCCGACGCCCGCGAGGACCGGGTGATCGCCGTCGATGCCAACCCCGATCGAGGAACCCTCGCGGAGCGCATCGTGCGGCCGCATCACAGCAAGTCGGTGCGTGATCTGGTCCGGATCCACGATGACGTCAAGGGCTACCACGACATCTCCGCCATCGTCGCGCGCGATGCGACCCGTCTCGATGTCCTCGCCTCCGACTCCGATCCGCGCGTCGCCGAGGCGTTCAGCGACAGTGACTACCGTGACGTGGCCGGCGTGGCTGCCCACTACTACTCGCTGGTCCTGACCGACACCGGCACCGGGATTGTCCACTCCGTGATGTCGGCGACGCTCGACCTCGCGGACCAGATCGTCATCGTCTCGGGATTGAGCGTCGATGAGGCTCGTCTGGCGTCCGAGACGCTCACCTGGCTCGAGACGAACGGCTTCGCGGAGCAGGCGCGTGAGGCGATCATCGTCCTCAACCAGTCCACGCCCGGAACCCCGTTGGTGCGTCTGAACGAGCTGGAATCCCACTTCGCCACCCGTGCGCGGAGCGTCGTCCGCGTGCCCTACGACCCGCAGATCGCGGGAGGGGGGACGATCGTCTTCGCGAACCTGTTGCCGGAGACCCGCATCGCTGCGCGTGAGCTGGCGGCGCTCCTGGTCGAGGGCCTGCGGGCCAGGGCCGCCTGATGTCGGTCCGAGAGATCCGCATCTTCGGCGACCCCGTCCTGCGCACTGTGTGTGCCCCGATCGAGGAGATCGACGAGGGGGTGCGCGCACTCGTGACCGACCTGGTCGACACGGTGGAGCTGCCGGGTCGCGCCGGCGTCGCCGCACCGCAGATCGGCGTCGCGCTGCGTGCGTTCAGCTACAACATCGACGGCGACATCGGCTACGTGCTCAATCCCGTCCTCACCGAAGTGCGGGGGGAGCCGGAGCCGACGGGCGAGGGATGCCTCTCGGTACCCGGACTGTGGCACGACGCACTGCGGCATCCGTGGGCACGCGTGGAGGGCATCGATCTCGACGGCAATGCCGTGGCGCTCGAGGGGGAAGGACTCCTCGCGCAGGCTCTGCAGCACGAGACCGACCATCTCGACGGCAAGCTCTTCCTGACAAGGCTCGATGCCGAGACGCGCAAGGTCGCCATGCGCGAGGTGCGGGAGAGCGTCTGGTTCTGACGGCCTGAACTCCCACCGCACGAAGAAGGGCCCCGCGCGAGCGGGGCCCTTCTTGCTGTCCGGGGTGTCAGCCGCCGATGGCGACGTTGGTCGTGGCGACCGGCTCGTCGTAGATCGCGGCGATCTCGTCGGCGAAGTCGTTCATGATGACGTTGCGCTTGATCGAGAGCTTCGGGGTGAGGTGGCCGGAGGCCTCCGTCCACTCGGAGTCGAGGATCGTGAACTTCCGGATCGACTCCGCGCGCGACACCCGGTCGTTCGCGGCGTCGACCGCCCGCTGCACCTCGGCGCGGACGGCGGCGTTCGTGGATGCATCCGCCAGCGACATCTTGGCATCGAGGCCGTTGTTCGCGAGCCAGGTCGGAAGCATCTCCGGGTCGAGCGTGATCAGAGCGGAGATGAACGGACGCTGGTCACCGACCACGACGACCTGCCCGATGATCGGGTTCGCACGGATCGGATCCTCGAGCGCAGCGGGAGCGACGTTCTTCCCTCCGGCGGTGACGATGATCTCCTTCTTGCGCCCGGTGATCGTGAGGAAGCCTTCGGAGTCGAAGCTGCCGATGTCGCCGGTGTGGAACCAGCCGCCGTCACTGAAGGCCTCGGCCGTCGCCTCGGGGTTGTTCCAGTACTCCTTGAAGACGTTGATGCCGCGGACCTCGATCTCGCCGTCCTCGGCGAGGCGCAGTCCGACACCCGGGAGAGCAGGGCCGACCGTGCCGATCTTCGACTTGTCGGCCAGGTTGACCGTCGCCGGGGCAGTCGTCTCGGTGAGGCCGTAACCCTCGAGGATGACGACGCCCAGGCTGTGGAAGAAGTGGCCGAGGCGCGAGCCCAGGGGAGCGGAGCCCGAGACGGCGTACACGACGTTGCCGCCCATCGCCTCGCGGAGCTTGCTGTAGACGAGCTTGTTGAACAGCGCGAACTTGAGCTTCATGCCGAGCGGGATCTTCTTGCCCTGCTCGAGCAGCTTCGAGTGCTCGATGGCGACGTCGGCCGCCGAGCGGAAGATCTTGCCCTTGCCGCCCGCCTCCGCCTTCTGCTCCGCGGAGTTGTAGACCTTCTCGAAGACGCGCGGGACCGCGAGGAGGAAGGTCGGCTTGAAGGAACCGAGCGCCGGCAGCAGCTGACGGGTGTCAGGCTGGTGTCCGGTGCGGACGCCGGCGTGGACGTCGAGGATGGAGATGAAGCGGGCGAACACGTGTGCGGTCGTGATGAACAGCAACGTGGACGCGCCGGGCGTCTGCACGACCTCGTCCAGGGCCTTGGCCGAGTTCCGGGAGAGCTCGACGAAGTTGCTGTGCGTGAGCACGCATCCCTTGGGGCGGCCGGTCGAACCGGAGGTGTAGATGAGCGTCGCGATGTCGGATCCGACGGCGAGGCTGCGGCGGCGCTCGATCTCTCCGTCCGTCACCGACGCACCCTGCGCGGTGAGGGTGTCGATCGCTCCGAGGTGCAGCTGCCAGACCTCCCGGATCAGGGGCAGGTCACCGCGGACCTCATCGAAGCGGGCGAAGTGCTCGGGGGACTCCACGATCAGCGCGATCGCGCCCGAGTCTTCGAGGATCCACTGGATCTGCGAGGGCGAGCTCGTCTCGTAGATCGGCACCATCACGGCGCCGGCGTAGAAGAGGGCGAAGTCGATGAGCGTCCACTCGTACGTGGTGCGCGCCAGGAAGCCGACCTTCTCACCGGGCTGGATCCCGGCGGCGGCGAAGCCCTTCGCCAGGGCGACGACCGCCGTCTGGAAATCGGCGGCGGAGATGTCGCGCCAGCCGTCGCCCTCCGGCACGGAGAAGAGGGCGCGATCCGGAGTGGCTTCGACGCGCTTGACCAGGAGGTCGGCGACGTTCGCATCGGGGTCGGCGGGGACGATCGCAGGGACTTCAAACTGGACCACGGCAGCTCCTTCGGTACCGGTCGGGCAGGGCGTGGCTTCGAGTCTAGGGCATGGAACCGAGTTGCGTCCGGGGTGAAACTGGGTCGCTCGCGCGGAAGCGCCGTGGACAAGACCGGGGTGGATGCGACCCTCGGCGCTAGACTTCCACTCGATGTTCTATTGGCTGATGAAGTACGTGGTGATCGGCCCCGTGGTCAAGGCGGTCTTCCGACCGTGGATCGTGGGGCGGAAGAACGTGCCCGCAAGCGGTGCGGCGATCCTCGCCAGCAACCATCTGTCCTTCGCCGATTCCATCTTCCTTCCGCTCATGATCGACCGGTCGATGTCGTTCCTGGCCAAGAGTGACTACTTCACGGGCCGGGGTCTGAAGGGATGGTCCACGAAGTTCTTCATGAAAGCCACCGGACAGATCCCGATCGACCGCTCCGGGGGGAAGGCTTCGGAGGCGTCCCTGAACACGGGCCTCCAGGTCCTCGGCGGAGGCGACCTCCTGGGCATCTACCCGGAGGGGACGCGGAGTCCCGACGGCACGCTGTACCGCGGCCGCACGGGGATCGCCCGTATGGCTCTCGAAGCCAAGGTCCCGGTGATCCCCGTGATCATGGTCGACACCGATACGGCGATGCCGATCGGACGGCGGTTGCCGCGCATCGTCCGCGTCGGGATCGTCATCGGGGAACCTCTCGACTTCTCCCGCTACGCCGGGATGGAGAACGACCGCTACATCCTCCGCTCCGTCACCGACGAGATCATGGTGGCCCTGCAGCGCCTCGGTGAGCAGAAGTACGAAGACGTCTACGCGTCGACGGTCAAGGACCGGCTCCCCACCCGCGTCACATAGCCTCCCGCGCGCATCTGCGTGGTCCCTGCGACCACTAGGCTGGAAGGCATGCTCCCGCACCACATCGAAGCACTTGATGCATGGCGTTCGCTTCCCATCAAGCAGCAGCCGCAGTGGCCCGACGCGGACCGCGTCGCCGACGTCTCGCGCCAGATCGCAACCCTCCCGCCGCTGGTCTTCGCGGGTGAGGTCGACAACCTCCGCGACCGGCTCGCCCGCGCGGCTTCGGGACAGGCGTTCCTGCTCCAGGGCGGCGACTGCGCCGAGACCTTCGCCGGCGCGACGGCCGAGCAGATCCGCAACCGCATCAAGACGGTGCTGCAGATGGCCGTGGTGCTCACCTATGGCGCGTCGATGCCGGTCGTCAAGATGGGCCGTATGGCCGGTCAGTTCGCGAAGCCGCGCTCGAGCGACTCCGAGACGCGCGGCGACGTCACGTTGCCGGCGTACCGGGGCGACATCGTCAACGGCTACGACTTCACCGAGGGCTCTCGTACGGCCGACCCGGGTCGGTTGCTCCAGGGGTACCACACGGCCGCGTCGACGCTGAACCTGATCCGCGCGTTCACCCAGGGTGGATTCGCCGACCTCCGCGAGGTGCACTCGTGGAACAAGGGCTTCGCGCAGAACCCCGCCAATCAGCGCTACGAGCGCATGGCGGCCGAGATCGATCGCGCGATCAAGTTCATGGAGGCGGCCGGCGCCGACTTCGACGAGCTGAAGCGCGTCGAGTTCTTCACCGGTCACGAAGGCCTGCTGATGGACTACGAACGACCGATGACGCGTATCGACTCGCGCACGGACACTCCGTACAACACGTCGGCTCACTTCCTCTGGATCGGCGAGCGCACCCGCGAGCTTGATGGCGCGCACGTCGACTACTTCTCCAAGATCCGCAACCCCATCGGCGTGAAGCTCGGACCGACGACGTCGCCCGAGACGGCGCTCCAGCTGATCGACAAGCTCGACCCGGACCGCGAGCCCGGCCGACTCACGTTCATCACGCGGATGGGCTCGGGCAAGATCCGTGACGCCCTGCCGCCCCTGCTGGAGGCGGTCCGCGATTCCGGTGCGCAGCCGCTGTGGGTCACCGACCCGATGCACGGCAACGGCATCACCACCCCGACGGGCTACAAGACGCGTCGCTTCGACGACGTGGTCGACGAGGTGCGCGGCTTCTTCGAGGCGCACCGCGCAGTCGGGACGTTCCCGGGTGGCATCCACGTCGAGCTCACCGGCGACGACGTCACGGAATGCCTGGGTGGATCCGAGCAGATCGACGAGGCGGCTCTCGCGACGCGTTACGAGAGCCTGTGCGACCCGCGCCTGAACCACATGCAGTCCCTGGAGCTCGCGTTCCTGGTGGCTGAGGAGCTCGAGAAGCGCTGATCTGCTCCTCGCGTCACGAAGAGAGCCGCCCTCCCCGAACCTCGGGAGGGCGGCTCTCTCGTGTGGGCTGGGGGATCAGCCGGTGAGCTGAATGGAGAGGTTCACCGTGCCCCCTCGCGGCAGTGACTTGTCCGCTCCCGGGTCCTGGCCGGTCACCGTGGCCATCTCCGCGAACCCCGGCAGGTCGCCCCAGGCCGCGTAGCTCGCCGTGAAGCCGTTGTCGGAGAGGATCTGTTTCGCTTCGTTCAGGGTCCTGTTCGTGACATCGGGGACCGGGAAGAGTTCGGGTCCCTTCGAGACGATCAGCTGCACCGTGTCTCCGGGGCGCCAATTGCCCTCGGAAGCCCGGTCCGCCACGCCGATGACGATGTCCTTGGCGACATCGTTGCTGAAGGCGTACTGGGACTCCTCGTTGACGACCAGGTCCTTTCCGGTCAAGGTCGAGGTCGCCTCGTCGACCGACATGCCGGACACGTCGGGGAAAGCACCCGCGGAGACGTACAGTTCCACGGAGTCGTCTTCGAAGACGGTGCATCCGTCACCGCAGGCATAGGCGTCACCGCCTGCGCGCGGGGTGACGTAGGCGTTGATGACGATGCCCGCGTCGGCATTCGAGAAGAGGATGAGGGTCTCGTCGTCGACGTTGACGTTGACCCCGGCAAGATAGTCGCGCGCGTCCTGCTCCGTTCGTCCGTTGAGCTTTTCGAGATCGTGCGAGGCGGGGCCTGCGGACACGATCACCGTGACGGCGTCACCTTTGTCGAGCCGAGTGCCTTCGCCGGGGTCGGTCTCGATCACGGTTCCGGCGTCGATGTCGACGGAGAACTCGTTTTTCTGCGTGGGGACGAAGCCGGCATCCACCAGCACGGCCGCGGCGTCGTCGTAGGTCTTGCCGGCGACGCTGGGCACAGCGATGAGCGACCCGGGGCCGGAGCCGAACCACCAGCCGACGCCACCCGCGAGCACGGCCAGCAGCAGCACCAGCGTGAGGAGGAAGGCGCCGCGCGCGCGCCGCTTCGACGCACGCCGTCGAAGGAGCGTCGCGTTGTCGATCGGGGCGGCCACGGGGGCGGCAGGATCCGCGATCACCATCGTGCTCGGCATCACCTTGGTGAGGTCGCCGGAGTCGCCGGGGCTGTGCTGCGGAGCGGTCGCGCGGGCGGCCATCGGGGTGATGCCGAGTTCGCGTTCGATCTCACGCAGACGCTCGAGCATCTGCTGGGCGTCGTCCGGGCGCTCGTCCGGCGACTTCTCGGTCGCCCAGAGCACGAGCTCGTCGAGCTGCTCCGGCACCGCGGGATTGCGGACGCTCGGACGCGGGACGGATTCCGTGGCGTGCTGGAAGGCGATCTGCATCGGCTGCTCGCCCTTGTACGGCTGCTCACCCACGAGCATCTCGTAGAGCATGATGCCGAGCGCGTAGATGTCGCTGCGCGCGTCGGCCGTGCCTCGGGTGACCAGTTCAGGCGCGAGGTACGCGATGGTCCCGAGCAGCTGCTGCCCGGTCGCCGTGTTCGCCGTGGTCGCTCTGGCGAGGCCGAAGTCGCCGATCTTGATGCGTCCGTCCTCCGCGAGGAGCACGTTCTCCGGCTTGACGTCACGGTGCACGATGCCGGCCCGGTGCGCGGCGGAGAGCCCGGCCAGGATCGCATCCATGATCGTGATGGTCTGCGGGATGGTGAGGCGCTTCTGCTCGCGCAGCAGCTCGCGCAGAGTGATCCCGGGGAGGTACTCCATCACGAGGTAGGCGAGCTCGCCGTCCTGCCCCTGGTCGAAGACGTTGACCACGTGCGGATCCGCCAGGCGGGCGGCCGCGCGGGCTTCCTGGATGAAGCGGCTCTGGAACGCGGAGTCATCGCTGAGGTGCGCATGCATCACCTTGAGGGCGATGCGCCGCTCCAGCCGAAGGTCGGTGGCGACGTACACCGTCGCCATCCCGCCACGGGCGATGCGAGCACGCACACGGTAGCGGCCGTCGACAAGCCGCCCGATGAGGGGGTCGGCCTGCTGATTGGTCGTCACGTCAGAATTCTATGGAGGACTGCCTGAAAGTCAGGGGAGCGGCTCACCTCTCGGCGGTGTCGGTTTTCCGGATGTCGTCACCCGTAGAGCGCGAGCCAGGCATAAGCTTGCGTCTCCCATTGGCCGTATCGGTCGGGATAGGCCGAGATCTGCACGGCCTGAGCGGCCGAGGTGAACGGCATGCTCTCCCAGCCGGGGATGTCGAGGAGCCCTCGCGTCGCCTGCCCGTTCGGATCGTGCTGACCACCGAAGAACACTCGCGTGCTGCGGTCCGCGTCCATGATCTGCGCGGGCGTTCCCCATCCGGTGCTCGGGCGTTGTTGGAAGATCCCGAGTGAATCGCGGTCGCCCCAGTCGAGGTTGCGGAGTCCCGACTCGACCATGCCGGTCGCGAGTGCCAGAGCGATGGCGCGATCGCTCACACCGAGCTCGCGGCCGATGCGGATGATGAGGGCGGCGTTCGACGCCTGCTCGGCGGTGAGGCTCGTGGAGCGCTGCCCGCCGGTCGTGGCGGTGCTCGACGCCGCAGGGGCAGGGGCGGCCTGCACGGCGAGTCGCTGACCGGGGTAGATGATCGATGACGGGCCGAGTCCGTTCAGGGTGAACAGCGCGTGGGTGGTGGTCCCGTACTTCTGCGCGATGCCGAACAGGGTGTCACCCGCGACGACGGTGTGGGCCGCCGCGGATGCAGGGGGAGTGGCAGGCGTGGCAGCCGGCGCGGCGGCCGCCTGCGGCGCAGCGGAGCCGGAGACGACGAGGCGCTGTCCCGGATAGATCACCGAAGCGCGTGTCAGCCCGTTCGCAGCGAGCACGGCATCCACGGTGGTGCCGTACTTCCGGGCGATCGCGTACACGGTGTCGCCGGCGACGACCTGATGCGATGTCGAGGTCGCCGTCGGAGCCGGCGCCGGCGCGACGGCCGGTGCGGCCGACGCCTGCAGGGTCAGGGTCTGGCCCGGGTAGATGACCGAACGCCACGAGAGCCCGTTCCAGGACAGCACGTCGACCGTGCGGAGCCCGAAGCGTGAGGCGATCGCCGAGACGGTGTCACCGGGCTGGACGACATAGTTCGACGGTGCGGACTGGGCGGGTACTGTGCGCACGGGCACGCTGCGCGGGCGCTCGATCGGCGAGAAGTCCGTCGTCGTCGTCGAGGCGGCGTCGGCGGGAGCGCTGGTGAGCGTGGCGGCCAGAGCCCCCAGGACGGCCGCAGGCAGTCCGAGCTGCAGGTTGCGCGTTCGACGCGTGGCGGTCTTGATTCCCAAGGCGAGCCCCCTTTTCGAGCACTTCACGCTGACACGGATGTAAACGGAAGTCAACAGAAGTGACGGAAGTGACGCATGGGGCTGATGGGTCGATATGCGGCATCCCGGCGGAGATGAGATAGTGGGCAACGTGTCTGAGAACGTTGCTGGAACCCCTGCCGCCGCTGCCGTCGAGTGGCTGACGATGCCCGACCTCGTCGAGGTGCTCGACGAGCCGCTCGGTCGCGTGCGCCGTCTGATCGACGAGCACTACCTGGTCGGGTCCCGTCGCACCGGCACCTTCGCCGTGCCGGCGGTGTTCATCGTCGACGGGCGTCCACTGAGCTCCTTGCGGGGAACGATCATCGTGCTCCAGGATGCGGGCTTCACCGACGACGAGCTGATCGACTGGCTGCTCGCGGACGAGGAGAGCCTGGGGCGTTCGCCGATCGACGCACTGCTGGCGGGGCACAAGAGCGCTGTGCGTCGACTCGCACGCACTCTCGCCTGAGGGGTCCGTCGGGTCAGGCGGAACGGACCGTCGCTGCGCGTGCGAGTTCACGCAGTTCGCCGACCGCGGCGTTGTCGAGCCGGGCGCCCGAGAGGGCGCGGTCGGCGTCCCGGGCGTAGTCCGCGATCATGGTCTCGACCTGAGCGAGCGCACCCGAGTCGGTGATCGTCGCCTGCAAGGAGGTCACCTGCTGCGGTGTCAGCTCGACGTCTCCGAGCATCTCGTCGAGCAGGTTCCTCGCTGAGGTGTCGAGCGCCTGCCGCGTGAGAGCGATCAGAACCGTGCGCTTGCCTTCCCGAAGGTCGTCACCGGCCGGTTTCCCGGTGACGGAGGCGTCGCCGAACACTCCGAGCACGTCGTCGCGCAGCTGGAAGGCCATCCCGATCGGGTGACCGAAACGGCGAAGCGCGTCCAGTTGATCGGCGTCGGCGCCGGCGAGTGCGCCGCCGAGGACCAGTGGCTGCTCGATGCTGTATCTGGCCGACTTGAGAGATGCCACCCGCAGCGCCCGATCGGCGTGGAGGGCTCCGTCGTTGACACTCCAGGCCGACTCCTCGGCGATGTCGAGGAACTGCCCCGTGGTCACGTCCCGGCGCATCCGGGCGTACTCGGAGCGCACGGCGCGCGCGTGCGGCTGGTCGTCCAGCGCGGCCTCGAGCAGATCATCGCTCCAGGCGACGAGAAGGTCGCCGAGAAGAATCGCGGAGGCGCGGCCGAACGACTCGGCATCTCCCGACCACCCGGCTTCGTCGTGCGACGTCTGGAGCGCGCGATGGGCCGCAGGCCTCCCGCGACGGGTGTCGGAGTTGTCGATCAGATCGTCGTGCACGAGAGCCGCGGATTGGAAGATCTCCAACGCGGCGCACACGTCCCAGAGCGCCTCGGTCTCTGCCGCGTCACGCTCGTGGAAGCGTGCGACGGCGCGCCAGCCGGCGTGGCAGAACCGGGCGCGCAGTCTCTTCCCTCCTTCGAGGGTGCCGGCCGCGGCATCGAGAAAGGAGACGGCGTCCGGGCCGTAGTCGGCGGATTCGTCGCGCATCCGTGCGAGGAAGCGGTCGAGGCGAGCGGCGACCGCGCCGGGGACGGGGGAGGAGGACGACACGACTCCCAGCATACGTAAAGCAAGGGGACGTCGAACTGCTAGCCCCGGACGCCTCCGCGCGCGTAGAATGGGAGGCACGATACCCGAGGGGGACGAAATGCCACTCTCCGAACAGGAGCAGCGTCTGCTCGACGAGATGGAACGCCATCTCCTTCACAATGATGCCGACGTCGTGAGCGCGCCGTCCGGCGATCGCGCACTGAGCTACCGAAATCTGGTCTACGGTGCTCTCCTTCTCCTCGCCGGTGTCGGCGGCCTCGTGGCCGGCGTCATCCTCGGCGGCGTATGGGGCATCGTGGTCGGCGTGATCGGATTCGTGGCGATGCTCGCCGGTGTCATCGTGGCCGTCACGCCCGTGCGGCGCACGGCTCCTGTGCAGCCTCGGGAACGCTCTGCGGCGAAGCGGCAGGATTCGGCCTCGTTCATGGACCGTATGAACGACCGCTGGGATCGTCGGCAGGACGGTCACTGACACCCCCACTCACTTCTCACGACAGAAGCCCGGATGCTGAGCATCCGGGCTTCTGTCGTTAACGCGCGGGCCGCCACGCTCCTCCACTGAGCCTCCACTTCACTCCACCGCGGAATTCCGCGGGATTTCGGCATGCCCTTTTGCTCGTGACCCGTGATTTCCTGGATTGGTCGTAGGTAAGTGGAGGAAAGTGGAGTAAAGTGGGGCGCACCTGGAGTTGGCCGGACGCAGAGGGGGTGATGGCCGATGTTGCTGGGTACGCACTCTCCGAAGCTGGACGACAAAGGACGGGTCATCCTTCCTGCGAAGTTCCGCGAGGACCTCGGTGGCGGCATCGTCGTCACCCGCGGCCAGGAGCGGTGCCTCTACGTGTTCAGCACGGCCGAGTTCGAGGCGATGCACGAGCGGATCCGCCAGGCTCCGCTCGCCAACAAGCAGGCGCGTGACTTCATGCGTCTGTTCCTCTCCGGTGCGAGTGCGGAGATGCCCGACAGTCAGAACCGCATCACCATCCCCGCGCACCTGCGTCAGTACGCAGGGCTGCAGAAGGAGCTCATCGTCACCGGAGTCGGCGCCCACGCCGAGATCTGGGACGCGGAGAGCTGGAACGCCTACCTCGCCGCTGGTGAGGAGACCTACTCCGACCTCGAGCAGGAGGTGATTCCGGGACTCTTCTGACCACGGCTGTGATGCCCCGCCGCTCCCGCCCCGACACACTTCCCCGGTGCCGGGTCGAGAAGCGGAGGGGGATCAGAGCCGATGGTCACCCCGAGAAAGATCATGAACCTCCGAGACATCCACACCCCCGTCCTGCTCGACCGCTGCGTCGAGTTGCTCGCTCCCGCCCTTCACGCGGACGGAGCGGTGCTCGTGGACGCCACGCTCGGTATGGGCGGCCACTCCGAAGCTCTGCTCGAGCGTTTTCCGAACATCCGACTGATCGGGCTCGACCGCGACACCGACGCGCTGCGCATCGCGGGGGAGCGGCTCGCCCGCTTCGGGGACCGCGTCACGCTGGTGCACACGGTGTACGACGAGATCGGACTGCACGCGCAGGGCGCGGCAGGGATCCTCTTCGACCTCGGGGTCTCCTCCCTCCAACTCGACGAGGCCGAGCGCGGATTCGCATACTCGAAGGATGCTCCTCTCGACATGCGCATGGACCAGACCAAGGGCGTCACCGCTGCCGATGTCATCGCGACGTACAGCGAAGGCAACCTGCGCCGCATCTTCGAGCGGTACGGGGAGGAGAAGCTCGCCGGTCGCTACGCGCGCTTCATCATCGAGGCGCGTCAGAAGCAGCCGATCACCCGCTCCGGCGAGCTCGTCGAGATCCTGATCGCGGCGACTCCCGCTGCCGCACAGCGTGCCGGGCATCCGGCCAAGCGCGTGTTCCAGGCCCTGCGCATCGAGGTGAACACCGAGCTCAACGTGCTGGCCGACGCGATCCCGTCAGCGATGGATGCGCTCGATGTCGGCGGACGCATCGTGGTGATGTCGTACCAGTCGCTCGAGGACCGGCTCGTCAAGCAGGCCTTCGCCGCGGCGTCGGCCTCGACAGCGCCGGCCGGGCTTCCGGTGGAACTGCCCGAACATGCTCCGCGGTTCCGCATCCTCACCAAGGGCGCGGAACTCGCCGGCGACGACGAACGCGCGCGCAACCCCCGGGCGATCCCGGTGCGGCTGCGCGCCGCCGAGAAACTGCGGGAGAGCGCATGAGTCTGAACGCGGTGGTCCGCAAGCCCGCGACGCCCCTCACCCCGACCCGCGAGCCGCAGAGGCGGTTGCAGCCCGTCACACGGCCGGCGGTCCGTCGCAAGCCGAAGCTCGCGTACGCGCTCGTCGCCCTGGGTGGGGCCCTGGCGATCGGTGCGGCACAGGTGGGGTTTTCGCTCGCGATCACCCAGGATTCGTTCACCTTGGCCGCGCTCTCCTCGCAGCAGCGTGAACTGGATCTCCGGTCCCACGCCTTGCAGGAAGAGCTCACCGGCCTCAGCTCGCCGCAGGTGCTCGCCAGCAGCGCTGCCGATCTCGGCATGGTCGTCGCCGGTTCTCCCTCGTACCTGCGGCTCAGCGACGGAGCGCTCTTCGGCACCGGAGCCGGCGCGGAGGGG
Source organism: Microbacterium aurugineum (assembly GCF_023101205.1). Taxonomy (NCBI): domain Bacteria; kingdom Bacillati; phylum Actinomycetota; class Actinomycetes; order Micrococcales; family Microbacteriaceae; genus Microbacterium; species Microbacterium aurugineum. Next base: position 1,287,080 of record NZ_CP078078.1, read on the forward strand.
ATCTCGACCGTCAACCCCGACGGCGCGGCGGCTGTGGCCAACTCCCTGATCGTGGAACCGCCGCCGGCGGAGACCGTGACCGACGACGGCGACACGGCCCAGACGACGCCGGACCTTCCGCCGGCCATCACCGACGGGCTCCCGAGTCCCACCACGCACTGACCCGCACGAAATGACCGATGGAGAGATCGCATGACGACACGAGCAACCCGCGGTCCTCGGCGACGGACCGTCGTCGCCCTCGCCGTCATCCTCTCCGTGTTGGCGGCTTTCGTCGTACGCCTGATCGACATCCAGGTCGTGAGCGCCGACGAGCACGTCGCGCAGTCCCTCACCAAGATCGGCGCGGGGGACACGATCCCCGGCCGACGCGGATCGATCGTCGACGCGGGGGGCACCGTGCTCGCATCGAGCGTGCTGGTCTACGACGCGCAGCTGAATCCGAAGGTCATCATGCAGCTGGAGGAGAAGGATCCCCAGGTGCCGTGGGCCGAAGCGTCCGAGAAGATCGCCGCGATCACCGGGCAGACCGGCGATGAGGTGCGTGCCCTGGTGTCGGACGCGCTCGCAGAGAACTCGCAGAGTCAGTACGCGCCGCTCAAGAATTCGCTCACCACGGAGCAGTACATCGAACTGCGCGACCTGAAGCTCGCCTACCTCCACATGGCGGGCAGGGAGACCCGCGTCTATCCGAACGGTGCGGTCGCCGGGAACATCCTCGGCTTCCTGGACGGATCGGGGAAGGCGCAGGCCGGGATCGAGCAGCTGAGTGAGAAGTGCCTCGCACCCATCGACGGCGAGGAGTCGTACCGCAGGGGATCGAACGGCGTGGTGATCCCCGGCAGTGAACGCACGGTGGAGGCCGTCGACGGCGGTTCCGTGGAGCTCACCATCAACAGCGACCTCCAGTGGTATCTGCAGCAGATGATCGGTGAGGAGGCGCAGAAGCAGGGCGCCAAGGGCGGTACCGTCACGGTCGTCGAGGTCAAGACCGGCAAGATCCGCGCGGCAGCCGAATGGCCCTCGATGGACCCCAACGATCTGGACTCCTCGACGCCGGAGACCCGGTACAGCCAGATCTTCCACAAGGACTTCGAGCCGGGATCCACGTTCAAGGCGATCACGGCCGCCGCCGTCATCGAGGGCGCGGGCCTCACGCCGCGGAGCACGGTCACCGCGTCGTCGCGGGAGACGTTCCCCAACGGGGCCGTCGTGAACGACGCGTTCAGTCACCCCGCCTACAACTACACGCTCGCCGGTGGGCTCATCGATTCGTCGAACGTGGCGCTGTCGAAGTTCGGCACCATGGTCTCCCCGGACGTGCGCTACGACTACCTCGAGAGGTTCGGAGTCGGCCAGAAGACGCTCGACTTCCCCTCGGAGGTCGGCGGCATCCTCCACCCGGTCAGCGACTGGGACAGTCAGTCCCTCTACACGACGACGTTCGGCCAGTACTTCACGGTGACGGCGCCGCAACTCGCCGGTGCTTACCAGGCGATCGCCAACGGCGGGGAGAAGATCGATCTCTCCCTCGTCGAATCGTGCACGGCCGAGGACGGCACCGTCGTGAAGTCCGAGGCGCCGAAGCATGAGCAGATCATCAAGAAGCAGACCGCGGCCGAGCTGACGCGCATGCTGGAGAACGTGGCGGTGCAGGGCGGCAACGCGGACCGCATCCAGGTCCCGGGCTACCGCGTGACCAGCAAGACCGGTACCGCGCAGGTGTCCGACGGCAACGGCGGCTACAAGGCCGGCGTCTACTACACCAGCATGGTGGGGTTCGCCCCGGTGGACGATCCGCAGTACGTCGTCGTGGTCACCCTGGACGAGCCGACTAAGGTTGTATCGTCCGCGGCCACCGCATCCGCCTTCCAGAAGGCGATGACGCAGGTGATGAAGACCTATCGCGTGATGCCGTCCACTGTCCCGATGGACGAGCTCCTTCCCAAGTTCGGATAGTCGGCGAGAGCCGCGCATGGAGATGAAATGATCGCCCTGACGCTCGCTGAGATCGCCGCCGCAGTCGGCGGTGAACTGCGCGTGGCCGGAGAGGACACGACCGAGACCGTCGTCGACGGGATCGTCGACACCGACTCCCGCACGATGACTCCCGGCTCGGTCTTCGTCGCGAAGCCCGGCGCGGAGACCGACGGCCACCGGTTCGTGGGTGCGGCTGTCGCAGCAGGGGCCGCCGTGGCGATCGTCGAGCACACCGTCGACGTCCCCGTCAGCCAGGTCGTCGTGCCGGACGCCGTCGTGGCCCTCGGCGCCCTCGCGCGCGAGGTGGTCGCTCGCGTCCGTGCCGAGGGGCGCCTCCGCATCGTCGGCATCACCGGGTCGAACGGCAAGACGACGACCAAGAACTTCCTCGCGCGCATCCTGGAGGACGAGGGCGAGACCGTCGCTCCCGTCAAGTCGTTCAACAATGAGGTCGGCGCTCCCGTCACCATGCTCCGCGTGACGAAGAGCACCCGTTTCCTCGTGAGCGAGTTCGGTGCGGCCGCGCCGGGGAGCATCGCGCACCTCGCGGGCCTGGTGGAGCCGGATCTCGCCGTGGTCCTCATGGTCGGCATGGCTCATGCCGGAGGGTTCGGCGGGATCGAGGCGACGGCCAAGGCGAAGTCGGAGCTCGTCTCGGCAGCCCGCGTGCCCGGCACGGCCGTGCTCAACATCGACGATCCCCGAGTGGCCGCGATGAAGGATCTCGCGCTCTCGCGCGGCCTGGACGTCATCGGCTTCGGGCAGAGTGACGCCGCCGACGTGCGCGCGGTCGACATCGAGGTATCGGCCTCGGGCACGTCCTGCGTCATCGAGGTCGGCGGGGAGCGGCTCCCGTTGCGACTTCGCGTGCTCGGTGCACATCACATCACCAATGCCCTGGCGGCGATCGCCTCCGCCCTCGTCCTCGGCATCGCCCCGGCAGACGCCGTCGCGCGTCTGGAGACGGTGGAGATCGCCGAACGATGGCGTATGCAACCGCTCGGCAGCGATCGCGTCCGCATCATCAACGACGCCTACAACGCCAGCCCGGACTCGATGGCTGCGGCGCTGCGCACCCTCGCCCAGATCACCGGTCCCGACGAGCGGACGGTCGCCGTGCTCGGGGCCATGAGTGAACTCGGCGAGAGCGCGGGGGAGGAGCACGATCGGATCGGTCTGCTCGCCGTGCGTCTGAACATCCAGCGAATCGTCGTCGTCGGACCGGAGGCCAGGCGGCTCTATCTCGCCGCCGTCGGCGAAGGCTCCTGGGACAGTGAGGCCGTGCACCTTCCCGACCAGGACGCGGCGTACGAGTACCTCCGCACCGAGCTCCGCGACGGCGATCGCGTGCTCGTGAAGTCATCCAATTCCGTGGGCCTCCGGCATCTCGGCGATCGTCTGGGAGAATTGTTCTCGTGAGGTCTCTCATCATGTCGGCGGCGATCTCGCTCGCCTTCACCCTGTTCCTGACCCCCGTCTTCCTCCGGCTCTTCCGGAAGTGGGGCTGGGGACAGGTCATCCGTACCCCGGAGTCGGTCCACAATCCGAGCCATGAGGCGAAGCGCGGGACCCCCACGATGGGCGGCGTCATCTTCATCCTCGGCTCGATCGTGGGCTACTTCACGGGCGTCCTCGTCAGCGGCGAGGTTCCCGCCCTCTCGGCGCTCCTGGTGATCTGGCTGATGGTCGGCTTCGGTGCCGTGGGCTTCATCGACGACTACATGAAGGTGCGCAGCCAGCGGAGCCTCGGGCTGTCGGGCTGGCGCAAGGTCATCGGCCAGCTCATCGTGATCGTGCCCTTCGGTATCGTCGCCCTCAACTTCCCCAACAAGTGGGGGCAGACGCCTGCGAGCTCCGCGATCTCCCTCTTCCGCGACATCACCTGGCTCAACCTGTTCGCCTTCGGTGTCGTGCTCGGCTGGATCCTCTATCTGGTGTGGATCTCGGTCATCGGCGTCGCCACGTCGAACAGCGTCAACCTGACGGACGGGCTGGACGGCCTCGCCGCCGGTGCCGGTGTCATCGTCGTCGGTGCGTACAGCGTGATCGCGTTCTGGCAGTTCAAGCAGCCCTGCATCGGCGGAGACCCCGATGCGCTCGGCGGATGCTACGAGGTCCGCGATCCCTTCAACCTCGCCATCATCGCGGCTTCGGTCGCGGCGAGCCTCATCGGGTTCCTCTGGTGGAACGCCCCCAAGGCGAAGGTCTTCATGGGTGACGTCGGCTCGATGGCCATCGGTGGCGTGATCACCGCCATGGCGATCCTCACCCGCACCGAACTCCTCCTCCTCGTGATCGCCGGGGTGTTCGTGCTGTCTTCCGGTTCGGTCATCCTGCAGCGGGGCTACTTCAAGCTCACCCGAGGCAAGCGCCTCTTCCTGATGAGCCCGTTCCATCACCACCTGGAGATGCGCGGCTGGTCCGAGGTCACGATCGTCGTCCGCATGTGGATCATCGCCGGTCTGCTCGCCGTGTCGGCCGTCGGCCTGTTCTACGTCGAATGGCTCACCCGTGTCGACTGAGCGCCTCGCCGGACTCACCAGTTGGAACGCCGACTGGCGGGGTCTCCGGGTCGCGGTTCTCGGGCTGTCCATGACCGGCTTCTCCGTGGCCGATACGCTCACCGAACTCGGCGCGGACGTGCTGGTGCTCAGCGAATCCGCGGAGGAGGAATACGAGCGGCTGCTTCCGGTGATCGGTGCACGCCTCGAGCTCGGATCACTCGCCGAAGTCCCCGCCGTGCTGGTGGATTTCGCGCCGGAGGTCGTCATCGCTTCGCCGGGGTTCCCGCCCTCGCACCCGCTCATCCGGTGGGCACAGGAGTCGGGCGTGGCGATCTGGGGCGACGTGGAGCTCGCGTGGCGCGTCCGCGACAAGGTCGTCCGTGCCGACGGTTCGCCGGCCGACTGGGTGCTGATCACCGGGACGAACGGCAAGACGACCACGACTCAGCTGACCGCAACACTCCTCGTGGCGGGGGGCCTGCGCGCGGCACCGTGCGGCAACATCGGCGTGCCGGTGCTCGATGCCGTGCGCGACCCGGCGGGCTTCGACGTGCTGGTGGTCGAGCTCTCGAGCCATCAGCTCTGGTACCTCGGACAGTCCCGCCCCGAGGGTGAGCTGTTCCCGTACTCCGCCGTCTGCCTCAACCTCGCCGACGATCACCTGGTCTGGCACGGCAGTGCACAGGCGTACCGCGATGCGAAGGCCGTGGTCTATCGGAACACCCGTGTCGCCTGCGTCTACAACAAGGCGGATGAGGCCACCCGCCACATGGTGGAGGAGGCGGAGGTCGTCGAGGGGGCCCGCGCCATCGGCTTCGATCTCGGGATCCCAGGTCCGAGCGACCTCGGCATCGTGGAGGGGCTCCTGGTCGACAGGGCCTTCCTGGACGACCGTGCACGCAGCGCCCTCGAGCTCACGACCGTCGCCGCTCTCGATGAGGCGGGCCTCGCGGCTCCGCACATCGTGCAGAACATCCTCGCAGCGAGTGCGTTGGCGCGCTCCCTCGGTGTGGAGCCGGAGGCGATCCACGCAGCGCTCCAGTCCTTCCGCCTCGACGCCCACCGTATCCAGGTGGTCGCGCGACACCGGGGGATCACCTGGGTCGACGATTCCAAGGCGACGAATCCGCACGCGGCAGCGTCGTCGCTGCGTGCTTACCCGGGGGCCGTGTGGATCGTCGGGGGCGACCTCAAGGGCGTGGACATCGCCGAGCTCGTCGCCGAGGTCGGTACCACGGCTCGTGCGGCCGTCGTGATCGGCGTCGAACGTGCCTCCGTCGTCGCGGCATTCCGGCGACACGCGCCGACGGTGCCGGTGTTCGAGGTGGATGCTGGCGAGACTGGTCAGGTCATGAACCGTGTCGTGGAGATCGCGTCGGGGATCGTCGACGGCGAGGGCACAGTCCTGCTGGCCCCGGCTGCGGCGTCTTTCGATCAGTTCTCCGGCTATGCGGATCGCGGGCATCGCTTCGCCGAGGCGGTGCAGGACTGGATCGACCGGGGGAGCGCCGATGACACAGGTGTCCCGCCCTCCGCGCTCTGAGTCCGGAGGGCTCGCAGCCCGAGTCTCCCTCGGGCGTCGGTTCACTCCGGTGTCGACGGAGTTCCTCCTCATCGCATCGACCGCCCTGCTGCTGACGCTGTTCGGTCTGGTCATGGTGCTGTCCGCCACGAGTGCCTCCGCGGTCGCGAGCGGCAAGGACCCGATGGGCGGTGTGCTGCGTCAGGGGGTGTTCGCCCTTCTGGGGGTGCCGCTGATGTTCCTCGTCAGTCGGATGCCGGTCGCGTTCCTGAAGAAGATGGCGTGGCCCGCACTGTTCGGCGCGGTCGCTCTGCAACTGCTCGTGTTCACGCCGCTGGGTATCGAGGATGGCGGAAACCGGAACTGGATCCAGATCGCCGGGTTCACGCTGCAGCCCTCCGAGTTCCTCAAGCTCGCCCTGGCCCTCTGGATCGCGGCGGTGCTGCTGCGCAAACAGGCGATGCTCGGCACCTGGCATCACGTCTTCATTCCCGTGATCCCGGTCGGTGCGCTCGCGATCGGTACCGTGCTCGCCGGAAAGGACCTCGGCACCGCGATGGTGCTGGTCCTCATCCTCCTGGGGTGTCTGTTCTTCTCCGGGGTCAAGCTCCGGTTGTTCATCCTGCCCGTGATTCTCGGCGTCATCGCGGTGCTCGCCTACGCGCTGTCCAGCCAGGACCGCATGCGCCGCATCGTCGCCACGTGCGACGACATGGCGCTGTACGAGGGCGACTGCTATCAGTCGATCCACGGCATCTGGGGCATGGCATCCGGGGGGATCTTCGGACTCGGGCTCGGCAACTCCCAGGAGAAGTACGGATGGCTGCCTGCAGCGGGCAACGACTTCATCTTCGCCATCGTCGGAGAAGAGCTCGGGCTGATCGGCTGCATCGTCGTCCTGGCCCTGTTCACGTTCTTCACGGTCGGTGCGTTCCACATCATCCGGAAGACGCCGGATGCCTTCATCCGCGTCGCGGCCGGGGGAATCACGGTGTGGATCGTCGGTCAGGCCGTCCTGAACATCGGCGTCGTCATCGGTATCTTCCCCGTGATGGGCGTCCCTCTCCCGTTCATGTCGCAGGGAGGCACAGCACTGCTCGCCGTGCTGATCGCCTGCGGCGTGCTGCTCGCGTTCGCACGCACGATCCCCGTGACCGAGAAGCAGTCAGCGGAGCGGGGTAGGGTCGCCAGGTGACCTCGTATCTCCTCGCCGGCGGTGGCACCGCCGGCCATGTGAATCCCCTGCTCGCCGTCGCCGATGCGCTCCGTGAGCGCGTCCCCGACGACTCGGTCCTCGTGCTCGGCACGGCGGAGGGGCTCGAATCGCGACTCGTGCCCGAGCGAGGTTATGAACTACTGATCGTGGACAAGGTTCCGTTCCCGCGCCGACCGAACCGCCAGGCGGCCGCCTTCCCCGGGAGGTTCCGTCGGGCGATCGCCCAAGTGCGCGAGCACATCCGTCGGCACGACATCGACGTCGTCGTCGGGTTCGGCGGGTATGCGTCGGCGCCGGCGTACGTCGCCGCTCGTCGCGAGGGTGTTCCGTTCGTGGTGCACGAGGCCAATGCCAAGCCCGGACTGGCCAACGTGCTCGGTGCCCGCCGCGCGGCGGCCGTGGGCGTCGCGTTCGAGGGCACGCCTCTCCGTGGCAGCGAAGTGGTCGGGATGCCCCTGCGCCGCGAGGTGATCGCGCTCGATCGTTCGGCCGCTCGCTCGGAGGCCGCGGAGCACTTCGGGCTCGACGCCCAGCGTCCCGTGCTGCTCGTCTTCGGTGGTTCGCTCGGTGCACAGCGCCTCAACGAGGCTCTGGCGGATTCCTGGCAGGACATCCTCGCAGCGGGCTGGCAGCTGCTGCATGTGACCGGCGAACGCAGCGATCTGGCGGACCCCGGAGTCGACGGCTACGCGTTGCGTCGGTACGTGGATCGCATGGACCTGGCCTTCGCGCTCGCAGACCTGATCGTGTCGCGGTCCGGCTCGGCGACGGTGAGCGAGATCAGCGCGCTGGGGATCCCCGCGCTCTACGTGCCCTATTCGGTGGGCAACGGTGAGCAGCGACTGAACGCGGCCTCTGCAGTGGCGGCCGGTGCTGCCGAGCTCTTGGACGACGCCACCTTCGACGGCGACGCAGTACGCCGGATCGTCGTGCCCCTCTTGGGGGATCAGGCGCGGATCGGCCGGATGGCGGCCGCCGCCGCGACGGCAGGAACGCGCAACGGCACGGAGAACGTGATCACCCTGATCGACCGCGCGCTGCATGCGGCCTGACGCGGTCGACACCACCGAACGAAAAGTAGACTGAACCGGACATGATCAGACCCGACCTCTCCCTCCCACTTCCCGAGACGATCACCTCCGCGCACTTCATCGGCATCGGCGGTTCCGGCATGAGCGGGCTCGCGAAGATGTTCCTCGACGCGGGCATCCGCGTCTCCGGAAGTGACCGCGCCGACAGCGACAACCTGCGGGCGTTGGCCGCGGCGGGAGCCACAGTCCATGTCGGTCACGATGCCGCGTACCTGGGCGACGCCGACACGGTCGTGCACACCGGCGCGATCTGGCCCGAGAACCCCGAGTTCGTCACCGCGAAGGCGCGTGGCCTGCACGTGATCCACCGTTCCCAGGCGCTGCACTGGCTGATCGGGTCCCGTCGCCTGGTGTCGGTCGCCGGCGCGCACGGTAAGACAACCTCGACGGGCATGATCGTCACCGCACTGCGGGAGCTCGGGGCCGATCCCCATTTCGTCAACGGCGGTGTGATCGAGCAGCTCGGAACGTCGAGCGCCACCGGATCGGGCGACCTGTTCGTCGTCGAAGCAGACGAATCGGACGGCACCTTCCTGCTCTACGACACCGCGGTCGCTCTCATCACGAATGTGGATCCGGATCACCTGGACCACTACGGTTCGGACGAGGCCTTCCATGACGCGTTCGTCCGGTTCGCGGATGCCGCCTCGGAGGCCGTCGTGATCTCTAGCGACGATGCCGGGGCGCTCCGAGTCGGCGCCGGGATCACCCACCCGAACGTGCTCACGTTCGGTCAAGCGGCCGATGCGGATGTGCGCGTCACCGACTTCGTGACCGACGGAGGCGTCGCAGCGACCATCACCCACGGTGGCGAGCAGGTGCGGATGCAGCTCGCCGTCCCCGGTGTGCACAACGCCATCAACGCGGCCGGCGTCGTCACGGTGCTGCGCGCCCTCGGGTATCCGCTCGTCGACGCGGTCCGCGCCGTCGAAGGTTTCGCGGGAACGGTTCGCCGCCTCGAACAGCACGGGGTCGCGCGCGGCGTGACCGTGTACGACGACTACTCGCACCATCCGACCGAGGTCAGGGCGGCACTGGAGGCGATGCGCAGCATCGCGGGCACGGGGCGGGTCATCGCGATCCAGCAACCGCACACCTACTCCCGCACGCAGCACATGTACCAGGAGTTCGCCGATGTTCTCGAGGAGTTCGCCGACCACACGGTGATGCTGGACGTCTACGGGGCTCGTGAGGATCCGGTCCCCGGAGTCACCGGCGAGCTGGTGAGCAACGCGTTCCGCGACCCGTCGCACGTGCACTTCGTGGCGGATTGGCAACAGGCTGCCGACTACACGGCTACCGTGGCGCGCGACGGAGATTTCGTCGTGACCCTCGGCTGCGGCAACGTGTATCAGATCATCCCGCAGGTCTTGGAGTCCCTCCGCCGGACCGACGAGGCCTAGCCGATGCGTCGGCCCGCACCGCTTCCGTCCACCCCGGAGAGTTCGGGGGAGAAGGGCGCCGCGACGCAGGCGACGCGCCGTCCGAGTCGGCCCGGCGCCGCGGTGGAGGAGAAGTCCGCTGCCGCGGCGGAGGAGAGGCCCGCTGTCGCCGAGGAGCGCGCACCGGCGGAGGACGCGACGCTCGATGCGCCGGAACCGACCTCGACGAGGGATGTCTGGCGCGCGGCGCGCGCGCGGCGCAAGGCTCTCCGCGCAGAGATCCGCCGGTTCACCCAACGCTCTCGGCGACGACGGATCATCTGGTGGAGCAGCCTCGCCGCCGTGGTCGTCGTGATCGGAGGGAGCATCGCGGCCGCGTATAGCCCGCTGTTCGCCGTCGAGAAGATCACGGTCGTCGGGGCGACCAGCCTCGATCCCTCCGCGGTCGAGGCGGCGCTCAGCGATCAGCTCGGCACGCCGCTGGCTCTGGTCGATTCCAGTGAGGTGAAGGCCGCGCTGCTGGCGTTCCCTCTCATCGAGACGTATGCGCTGGAGGCGCGGCCTCCGCATGACCTGACGGTGCGCATCGTCGAACGCACCCCGGTCGGCGTGATCCGCTCGAACGCTGGATTCACGCTCGTGGACGCGGCGGGGGTGGCGCTTTCGACCACGCCCGATCAGCCCGCAGGGCAGCCTCTGATCGAGATCGACAGCGGGGTCGATTCCGCGGCGTTCCGCAGCGCGGGGCTCGTCGTGAGGTCCTTGCCCGCCGATGTCCGATCACAGTTGGCGGGGGTCGCGGCGACCACCCAGGACGACGTGACCCTGACGCTGAGCAGTGGGCTGACGGTGGTCTGGGGGAGCGCGGAGGACTCGGGTCTCAAGGCACTGACCCTCTCAGCGGCGATGGGCGCCCATCCCGGGGCACGGTCGATCGACGTCACGTCGCCCGAAGTCGCCGTCGTCGGCTGACCTCTTTCGTGGGGAATGGCGCGACACGCCCAAGTGGTTGCGTGCGCGCGGCCAGGCGGCGCTTACCTTCGATCAAGAGAACGCAATACCGGGAAATACTTTACACCTCTAGTTGAGGTTTAAGGTTCATCCTTTTCAGGCTCGAATAATCGGAGGCCGGCCATGAGCCAGAACCAGAACTACCTCGCCGTGATCAAGGTCGTCGGCGTCGGCGGTGGCGGCGTCAACGCCGTCAACCGCATGATCGATCTCGGTCTCCGCGGAGTCGAGTTCATCGCCGTCAACACCGACGCCCAGGCGCTGCTCATGAGCGATGCCGACGTCAAGCTCGACGTCGGTCGGGAACTCACGCGTGGTCTCGGCGCCGGAGCAGACCCCGAGGTGGGGCGCCGTGCCGCGGAGGACCACGCCGAGGAGATCGAGCAGGCCCTGACCGGTGCGGACATGGTCTTCGTGACCGCCGGCGAGGGAGGCGGCACCGGAACCGGTGGTGCTCCCGTGGTGGCCCGCATCGCGAAGTCCATCGGCGCGCTCACCATCGGTGTCGTCACCAAGCCGTTCTCGTTCGAAGGTCGCCGTCGCCAGAGCCAGGCAGAGGCGGGCGTCGCGAAACTCAAGGAAGAGGTCGACACCCTCATCGTGGTGCCGAACGACCGTCTCCTCGAGATCAGCGACCGTGGGATCTCCATGATCGAGGCCTTCGCCACCGCGGACCAGGTGCTCCTCGCCGGTGTCCAGGGCATCACCGACCTGATCACGACCCCGGGTCTGATCAACCTCGACTTCGCCGACGTCAAGTCGGTCATGCAGGGCGCAGGTTCCGCCCTCATGGGCATCGGCTCCGCCCGCGGTGCCGATCGCGCGATCAAGGCCGCCGAGCTCGCGGTCGAATCGCCGCTGCTCGAGGCCTCCATCGAGGGTGCGCACGGCGTGCTGCTCTCGATCCAGGGAGGTTCGAACCTCGGCATCTTCGAGATCCACGACGCGGCCGACCTCGTCAAGGAAGCGGCACACCCCGAGGCGAACATCATCTTCGGTACCGTCATCGACGACACTCTCGGCGATGAGGTGCGCGTGACCGTCATCGCGGCCGGATTCGACGGCGGTGAGCCTTCGCTCCGACTGGACCCGATGGTCGTCTCCCGGCCTTCGGCGACGGCTCTCCCCGAGGTCTCCCTCGACGAGGAGCCGGAGGCGAAGAGCGACGCGGCACCGGCGGAGCCGGTGCAGCAGCGAGTGCCGACCACCAGCATCGAGCCGGCTTTCGCAGACGACGACATCGACATCCCCGAATTCCTGAAGTGACCACTGCGGCCGACGGGCAGGGGCGGTCGGACCTGGCGGCGCGGCTGACGGCGATCGACGAACGCATCGCCGTCGCCGCGCGCGCCGCGGGGCGGGATCCGGCGGAGATCACTCGCATCGTCGTGACGAAGTTCCATCCGGCCTCTCTGGTCCGTGAACTGCGCGCGCTCGGTGTGAGCGACGTGGGAGAGAATCGGCAACAGGAGCTGTCGGCGAAGCAGGCGGAACTCGCAGCCCTCGACCTGACCTGGCACTTCATCGGCCAGGGGCAGACGAACAAGGCCGCGGCCATCCGGCGCAGCGCCGACGTCGTGCATTCCGTCGACCGGGGCCGATTCGCCGACGCGCTGGACCGCGCGGCCCAGGACGATGGCCTCCTCGACGTGCTCGTACAGGTCAACCTGACCGACGATCCTGGTCGCGGGGGAGTGGCACCCGCTGACGCCGTCGCACTCGCCGAGCACGTGCTGGCGCTGCCATCGCTCCGTCTGCGGGGCGTCATGGCGGTCGCGCCACTGGATGAGGAACCCGGCGCTGCATTCGCGCGCTTGCGTGCCGTCGCTGAGGGCGTCCGCGCCGTTCAGCCCTCCGCATCGTGGATCTCCGCCGGGATGACCGGCGACTTCGTGGAGGCGATCGACGCCGGCGCGACACACCTGCGGATCGGCTCCGCAATCACCGGCCCCCGGCCCGACCGGGGTTAACCTGTGAAAAGACCAGCCCCAAACGTTCGAACCGGAGGACACGATGGGTAACCCGCTGAAGAAGACCATGGTGTATCTCGGCCTCGCCGACGAGGAAGAGGTCTACGAGGAGGAGGCGCAGGCTCCTGCGCGCGCTCACCGCGAGCGCGACCGCGAGCGCGAAGAGCCGGCTCCGGCTCCCGTCACGCCCCTCCGTCGTCCCGTCGCCGTCCGCCAGCCCTCTGCAGGAGCCGTGAACGAGATCCTCACCGTCCACCCCAAGCAGTACCGCGACGCTCAGCTGATCGCGGAGAGCTTCCGCGAGGGCGTCCCGGTCATCATCAACCTCTCCCAGATGAGCGATGCCGACGCGCGCCGTCTCATCGACTTCGCGAGCGGGCTCTCCCTCGGCCTGTACGGCCGTATCGAGCGGGTCACCTCGAAGGTGTTCCTGCTCTCGCCGGAGAACATCGCGGTTTCGGGCCACGGGGGCATCGCGCACGCAGACGCTGAGTCTGCGGGCTTCGACCAGTCGTAGCTCGTGGAGTTGGTCTCCGTCGCAGCGAGCATCGTTCATCTGGTGCTGCTGCTCTACATCTTCGTGCTCTTCGCGCGCCTCATCCTGGACTACATCCCCCTCTTCAATCGGGAGTGGCGTCCCAAGGGGTTCGGTCTGGTCGCCGCTGAGGCTGTCTACACGGTCACGGATCCGCCCATCCGGTTCTTCCGGCGGCTCATCCCGCCACTGCGGATCGGTTCCCTGTCGCTCGATTTCGGGTTCACGCTCACCCTGTTGATCGTGCTGGTCCTGATGAACATCGTGCGGCTGTTCATCCGCTGAACTCCCGGCGATCCGCCCGGATCCGCCACGTGGACTTCGTGTTCTCTGGGTGTCGTGACATCGCGGCGCTGAGGCGCGGGGGCTATGCTGGCACCCAGGTGCGCGCCCCGGGTTCGCGCCACATCACGACCACGCCATACATCGATACTGGCATTCGTACTCATCGAAAGAGGAGCCACTCATGGCACTTACCCCGGATGACGTCGTCACCAAGCAGTTCCAGCACGTCCGCTTCAAGGACGGCTTCGACCCGGATGAGGTCGACGACTTCCTCGACGAGATCGTCATCGAGTGGCGCAAGGCTCTCGAAGAGAACGTCGAGCTGAAAGCCAAGCTGGCCGCCTACGAGTCCGGCGAGGCCCCCGAGGCCGCCGCTCCGGCCGCGGCACCTGCGGCGCCCGAGACTCCGGCTCCCGTGGCCGAGGTTCCCGCAGAGCCTGCTCCGACCGGCTCCGCGACCGCGACCGCCGGCATCATCGAGCTCGCACAGCGTCTGCACGACGAGCACGTCGCCGAGGGTGAGGCGAAGCGCAACGCGCTCATCGCCGAGGCCGAGACCGAGGTCGCCCGGATCCGCACCGAGGCCGAGGCCAAGCAGCGCGAGGAGTCGGCACGCCTGGAGCGCGAGCGCAACACGCTCGAGGCTCGCATCACCGAACTCCGCAACTTCGAGCGCGACTACCGCTCGCAGCTGCGCGGATACATCGAAGGCCAGCTCCGCGAGCTCGACGAGAAGTCGGCGTCCACGGACTCCACGCCCGTCTCCGCGATCGGTCTGTAAGGCGCCCTCTTGTCAGGACGTCGTCCCCTTCGTCGGTCGGCGGCCGGTGCGATCGTTGCGATCCTCGCAGCGCTCGTACTGGCCGCCGATCAGTTTGTGAAGTACCTCACGATCGAGAACCTGCCGCTGCAGGTACCGGTCCCGGTTCTCGGTGAGTTCCTTCAGCTGTACTACGTCCGCAACCCCGGCGCGGCATTCTCGCTCGGCTCCGAGGTCACCTGGATCTTCACGATCGCCCTCGCGGTCGTCGCGTCGATCATCATCTGGAAGGCGTTCGGGCTCAAGTCCCGGCTGTGGGCCGTGGTTCTCGGCTGCCTGCTCGGCGGCGTGCTCGGCAACCTCACCGATCGACTGTTCCGGGAGCCCGGGTTCCCGGTGGGACATGTCGTCGACATGATCTCGATGCCGTGGATGATGCCGGCCATCTTCAACGTCGCGGACATCTTCATCGTCACCGGCATGATCTCGGTGGCCCTGCTCGTGGTCTTCGGCCTGCGCTTCGACGGCACGCGCGAGCGCGATCACGCGGTGGTCGAGACCGAGGAAGAGGCGGAAGCTGCGGCGATCGCCGCCGAGGCGGCGACCGAGACGGACGCGGACGAGGTGGACGCGGGCGACGATGACGCACCTTCGGAGGATGCGGCTCCCGCATCGGAAGGCCGCTGACGTGGAGTCCCGATCTCTGCCGGTTCCTGACGGCTTGGACGGCACGCGGGTGGATGCCGCGCTCGCGAAGCTGATGGGTTTCTCCCGCACCTTCGCTGCGGATGTCGCCGCGGCCGGCGGAGTCCGTCTGGACGGCGTGACGCTCGACAAGTCTGACCGCTTGCGCGGTGGTGGCTGGCTCGAAGTCGAATGGGCGCCGAAGGAGGCGCCGCGAGTCATTCCGATCGCGGTTCCCGAGCTCGGGGTCGTGTACGACGACGACGACATCATCGTGGTCGACAAGCCCACGGGCGTGGCCGCGCATCCGTCCGTCGGGTGGGAGGGCCCCACCGTCGTCGGCGCACTCGAGGCCGCCGGATTCCGCGTCGCGACGAGCGGTGCCGCCGAGCGTCAGGGGATCGTGCACCGGCTGGACGTCGGCACGAGCGGCCTCATGGTCGTGGCGAAGTCTGAGCAGGCGTACACGACGCTGAAGCAGGCGTTCAAGGACCGTACGGTCGAGAAGATCTATCACGCGGTCGTGCAGGGGCATCCTGATCCGCTGGCGGGAACGATCGACGCGCCCATCGGGCGCCATCCGAACCACTCCTGGAAGTTCGCCGTCGTTCCCGACGGGAAGCCCTCGGTGACCCACTACGAGACGCTCGAAGCTTTTCCGGGCGCTTCGCTCCTCGAGATCCATCTCGAGACGGGGCGCACGCATCAGATCCGCGTGCACATGGCTGCTCATCGGCATCCGTGCGTCGGCGATCCGCTGTACGGCGCCGACCCCACGATGTCAGCCCGGCTCGGGCTCACACGTCAGTGGCTGCACGCACATCAGCTCGCGTTCGCGCACCCGGCGACGGGGGACTGGGTGCAGTTCGAGTCGCCCTATCCGGCAGACTTCCGCCACGCGTTGGACGTCCTGCGCGGCGAATAGTCGGCGCTGCGCCGGCCCGATGTCGGTGTCGTGCGCGACACTGAGCGCATGAGCATCGAGGTTCGTCCTGCAACCGTGTTCGACGACGTCGCAACCCTCGTCGGGCCGAAGAAGCCGACGTCGAACGTGTGCTTCTGCCTGAGCTATCGCATCGGCAACAAGGAGAACCTTGCGCTGAAGGGTCCGGCCCGCGCCGACCGGGTGCGTGAGCTGTGCCACGAGGACCCTCCCCCGGCGTGATCGCCTATCTCGACGACGAGCCTGTCGGCTGGGCGGCACTGCATCCGCGGCGCGAGACGAGCTTCGCCCGCAATCGGCTCATCCCGCAGATCGATGACCTCGGCGTCTGGTCGCTGTGGTGTTTCCGGGTACGCCCCGGGTACCGGAAGCAGGGCATCTCCCATGCGCTGATCGACGGTGCTGTCGCATATGCGACGGAGCGCGGCGCGCCCGCCATCGAGGGCTATCCGGTAGACAACGGGGGCGAGAAGGTGAATCTGACGATGGCGTACGTCGGCACGCGAGCGCTCTTCGAGAGTGCAGGATTCGTGAAGGCCGCGGATACGGGTTCCGTACTCGACGGGTTCCCGCGGGTGCTGATGAGGCTCGACCTGGGGACGCCACAGAGATCGTCGAAGAAAGCGTGACCACAGACAGAGCGAGGCTGACGTCTCAATTCCTACATGACTTTCGGAGTTAGGCGTCGTCGATTCACTGCCGTGAGGGAACCTCGACGCAGCCCCGGCGCCGACCTCCGGTGTCGGGGCTCCGCCGTAGACTCGAAGGCATGGCATCCGACTCCTTCGTCCACCTGCACGTGCACAGCGAGTACTCCATGCTGGACGGTGCGGCGAAGATCAATGCGATGACCCAGGCAGCCGCCGAATACGGGATGCCGGCTATCGCGGTGACCGATCACGGCAACACTTTCGCGGCATTCGAGTTCTACAACGCGGCGCGGAACGCGGGTATCAAGCCCATCATCGGGCTCGAGGCATACATGACCCCGGGCACGCACCGCAGCGACAAGACGCGCGTGCAGTGGGGCTCACCCGACCAGAAGAGCGACGACGTCTCCGGTTCGGGCGCGTACACCCACATGACGATGTGGAGCCAGAGCACCGCGGGCATGCACAACCTCTTCCGGATCAGCTCCCGGTCGAGCATGGAGGGTTACTACTTCAAGCCCCGCATGGACCGCGAGCTGCTCCAGACCTACGGCAAGGGCATCATCGCGACTACAGGATGCCCCTCCGGCGAGGTCCAGACGCGACTGCGGCTGGGGCAGTACGACGCGGCGCGCGCGGCGGCTGCAGAGTTCCAGGACATCTTCGGCAAGGAGAACTACTTCGCCGAGATCATGGACCACGGTCTCTCCATCGAGCGACGGGTGATGACCGACCTGCTCCGCCTCGCGAAAGACCTCAACATCCCGCTCGTCGCGACCAACGACTCGCACTACACGCACCAGCACGAGGCCGACGCTCACGAGGCTCTGCTGTGCGTGCAGTCGGGTTCCACCATGGACGATCCGAACCGATTCAAGTTCGACGGCGACGGCTACTACATCAAGACCGCCGCCGAGATGCGGCAGCTGTTCCGCGATCACCCCGAGGCCTGCGACAACACGCTCCTGATCGCCGAGCGCTGCGAGGTCGAGTTCGACACCTCGGCGAACTACATGCCGCGCTTCCCGGTCCCCGACGGTGAGACCGAGGACAGCTGGCTCATCAAGGAGGTCGAGGCGGGCCTGCACTACCGGTACCCCGGTGGCATCCCCGACAAGGTGCGCAAGCAGGCCGAGTACGAGACCGGCATCATCCTGCAGATGGGCTTCCCCGGCTACTTCCTCGTCGTCGCGGACTTCATCAACTGGGCCAAGGACAACGGCATCCGTGTCGGTCCCGGCCGTGGTTCGGGTGCCGGGTCGATGGTCGCCTACGCGATGCGGATCACCGATCTCGACCCGCTCGAGCACGGTCTGATCTTCGAGCGCTTCCTCAACCCCGACCGTGTCTCGATGCCCGACTTCGACGTCGACTTCGATGATCGTCGCCGCGGCGAGGTCATCGAATACGTCACCGAGAAGTACGGATCCGAGCGCGTCGCCCAGATCGTCACATACGGCACGATCAAGTCGAAGCAGGCGCTGAAGGACGCCGGGCGCGTTCTCGGCTTCCCCTTCAGCATGGGGGAGCGCCTCACGAAGGCGATGCCGCCGCCCGTGATGGGCAAGGACATGCCCCTGGACGGCATGTTCGACTCGGCGCACCCCCGGTACAAGGAAGCGAGCGAGTTCCGCACGCTGATCGAGACCGACCCGGAGGCCAAGACCGTCTTCGACCGTGCTCTCGGTCTCGAAGGGCTGAAGCGTCAGTGGGGCGTCCACGCCGCCGGCGTGATCATGTCGTCCGATCCGCTGCTCGACATCATCCCGATCATGAGGCGCGAGCAGGACGGCCAGATCGTCACGCAGTTCGACTACCCGTCGTGTGAGTCGCTCGGGCTGATCAAGATGGACTTCCTCGGGCTGCGCAACCTCACGATCATCTCCGATGCGCTCGACAACATCCGGACGAACCGGGGCGAAGAACTCGACCTCGAGCACCTCGGTCTCGACGACCCGGGTGTGTATCAGCTGCTCGCGCGCGGAGACACCCTGGGCGTCTTCCAACTCGACAGTCCGCCGCTGCGCTCGCTGATGCGCCTGATGAAGCCGGACAACTTCGGTGACATCTCGGCCCTCATCGCCCTGTATCGCCCGGGCCCGATGGGCGCGAACTCGCACACCAACTACGCACTGCGCAAGAACGGGGTGCAGGAGATCACCCCCATCCATCCCGAGCTCGAAGCGCCGCTCGCGGAGATCCTGGAGGAGTCGTACGGGCTCATCATCTACCAGGAGCAGGTCATGGCCATCGCTCAGGCCGTCGCCGGCTTCAGCCTCGGACAAGCAGACATCCTCCGTCGCGCGATGGGCAAGAAGAAGAAGTCGGAGCTCGACAAGCAGTACGAGGGCTTCGCCGGCGGGATGAAGGAGCGCGGCTTCGGCGAGGACGCGATCAAGGCGCTGTGGGACATCCTGCTGCCCTTCTCGGACTACGCCTTCAACAAGGCCCACTCCGCGGCGTACGGACTCGTGTCGTACTGGACCGCATACCTCAAGGCGCACTATCCCGCCGAGTACATGGCGGCGTTGCTCACCAGCGTGGGCGACTCCAAGGACAAGATGGCCCTGTACCTGAACGAGTGCCGTCGCATGGGGATCAAAGTCCTTCCGCCCGACGTCTCGGACTCGATCAACTTCTTCGCGGCCGTCGGAGACGACATCCGCTTCGGCCTCGGCGCTGTGCGCAACGTCGGCAGCAACGTCGTCGAAGGGATCGTGCAGGCGCGCAAGGGGGAGCGGTTCACCTCGTTCCACCACTTCCTCGACACCGTGCCGCTGCATGTCTCGAACAAGCGCACCGTGGAGTCCCTGATCAAGGCCGGCGCCTTCGACTCGATGGGCGACACCCGCCGAGCGCTCATGGAAGTGCACGAAGACGCGGTCGAGGCAGCCGTCGACCGCAAGCGCAACGAGGCACAGGGCGCGATCGGGTTCGACTTCGACAGTCTCTACGACGGCATGGAAGAGGCCGCTCCGGCCAAGGTGCCGGCCCGCCCCGAGTGGGTCAAGAAGGACAAGCTCGCCTTCGAGCGGGAGATGCTCGGCCTGTACGTCTCCGATCACCCGCTGGCCGGGCTCGAGGTGCCGCTCGCGAAGCATGCGTCGATCTCGATCCATGACCTCAACAACTCCGAAGACCTGCAGGACGGCGATCAGGTGACTGTGGCGGGCCTCGTGACCAGTGTGCAGCACCGCGTGGCCAAGGCGAGCGGTAATCCGTACGGCATGATCACGGTCGAGGACTTCAACGGCGAGGTCACCGTGATGTTCATGGGCAAGACGTACACCGAGTTCCAGCACACCCTGCAACAGGACGCGATCCTCGCCGTGCGCGGGCGCGTGTCCCGTCGTGATGACGGCCTCAACCTGCACGCGCAGTCCGCGTTCGCGCCCGACATCGGCTCGTTCGATGCCGCAGGGCCACTGTCGTTGGTCTTGGCGGAGCAACGTGCCACCGAGCGGGTGATGGGTGAGCTCGCCGAGGTCCTGCGTCGGCACAACGGCGACACGGAGGTGCTGCTCCGCGTGCACCGCGGCGGCACTGCGAAGGTCTTCGAGGTGCCCATGCCGGTGAAGGTCTCGGCAGACCTCTTCGGTGACCTCAAGTCCCTTCTCGGACCCACCTGTCTGGGGTGAGCGGGTAGGATCATGAGCCGTCGGCAGCACGACGAATCCCCCCGTCGAGCACGGTGACGAAAGGACCACGCATGAGCACGGAACTCCCTGAGCCGGGTGTCGAAGATGCGGACTTCAGCGATGACGACGGTGTCCTCTACGACGACGAGGTGACTCCGGAGTACGGGATCCTCGGATTCACCCTCCGTGAGCTGCTCATCGTCAGCGTGTGGCTGGTCTCCTTCGTCGTGTCGTTCTTCCCGCTGGCCGGGGGCGCCTCGCTCTGGGGTGTCGGAATCCAGTGGATCCTTCCGGTGGGTCTCCCCACGGTCGCCGTGTTCCTGCTCGTGCTCCGTCGCTTCTCGCCGGACGGTATCCGTCGCGTAGGGTCGCTCGGCATCGACCAGTTCGCCTCTGTAGCCTTCTCGGTCGCAGCCGTCGTCTGGGCCGGGAACGTGTGGCTCACGATCTCCGGGCTGATCGCCACCGGGTTCTGGTCGCTTCCGTGGAGCGGGGTGGTGATGGCCGTCGCCGCTCTGGCTCTGGTCGTGCTCACGGTGTTCGCTCCACTCATCCCGGGGCTGAAAGAGGACTTCCACGGACGTCTGGTCACCCTCGCCCACCGCAATGCCAACCCGGTGCGCCCCGTCATCGCGCGACCGCGACCCGAACCGGTCGCCACGGAGCCCGAGCCGCAGGCCGCCACCGACGGCGACCGGACGGATGTGAGCCTGGATGCTTCCGCGCCTCCTCCGGTCGCAGACGACAGCCGGGATTCCGGGAGCCAGGCCACGGACGAGGTCGAGCGCGTCGACCTCGCCGCGCAGGTGCCCCTCACGGCACACGCGTCCGGTGGTGACATCGGCACCGTGCACGGCACGGATGACGAGGAGTACGTGCCCACGTACTCTCGGCGTTCTCGGGGGCAGGAGCCCGAGATCGTCTCGGACACCGGGAGCATCGAGTCCCTCCTCGAGACCGCTGCGACATACGAGACCGCTGTCGTCCCCGACGACACGGAAGCTCCGATCGTGGAGGGTTTCGCCGACGCGGACCTCGATGCGACGAATCCGCGCGAGTCGACTCCGGTCGCGCAGCCGTTCTGGATCCTCGCGCCCTCTGAGCGTGACGTCCACGACGAGCGCGGCGACGCGTTGTTCCGCATCGGCCCGAATGCCTGGGCGCTCGTGATCGAAGACCGTGGAGGTGCCTACGTCGTGCGACATGACGACGGGCGGATCGGCTACCTCCACGACATCTCCGACATCACGAAAGGCTGAAATGCGCACGATCGATCTGCGGGGGCGCGAGCTCTCGCCCGCTGACATGCTCGCCGCCGTACCGCGCGCCACACAGGCGCGTGCCGAGGCGCTCGACACCGCCGCCCGCCTCGTCGACGACGTCCGCGACCGCGGTGAGGCCGCTCTCCGCGAGCAGGCGGAACGCTTCGACCGGGTCGCCGGACACTCCGTCCGGGTTCCTGCCGCGCACATCGAAGAGGCGCTGGCCGACCTCGCCCCCGAAGTGCGTACCGCTCTCGAGGAGGCGATCCGCCGCGTGCGACTGGCCTCCGCAGCCCAGGTGCCGGCTTCGCAGGTCACCCGCATCGGCGACGGTGCCGTCATCACGCAGCGCTGGCAGCCCGTCCACCGCGTGGGTGTGTACATCCCCGGTGGGAAAGCGGTCTACCCGTCCAGCGTGATCATGAACGTCGTGCCGGCTCAGGTGGCAGGTGTGGAGCAGATCGCATTGGCATCGCCGCCGCAGGCGGATCAGGGAGGGCGAATCCACCCGACGATCCTCGCCGCGGCCGCCCTGCTGGGCGTGACCGAGGTCTATGCGATGGGCGGAGCGGGGGCGATCGGCGCGTTCGCGCACGGTGTCGCCTCGCTCGGGCTCGACCCCGTCGACGTCGTCTCCGGGCCCGGCAACAACTACGTCGCCTCCGCCAAGCGCGCGGTCGCCGGCGTCGTCGGGACGGACTCGGAGGCCGGCGCGACCGAGATCCTGGTCGTCGCCGATGCCGATGCCGATCCGCGCCTCATCGCCGCCGACCTCGTGAGCCAGGCGGAGCACGACGAACAGGCATCCGCGGTACTGGTCACGGACGCCGCCGAGCTCGCTGCACGCGTCGCCACCGAAGTCGAGCGGATCTCCGTCCGCACCCGTCACAGCGAGCGTGTCGCCGCGTCCTTGGGAGGACCGCAGTCGGCGATCGTCCTCGTCGACGATCGCGCCATGGCGACCGCGTTCAGCAACGCCTACGCGCCCGAGCACCTCGAACTCCACCTCGCCGATGCCGAGAGCGCCGCGTCGGCCTTCACGAGCGCCGGAGCGGTCTTCGTCGGAGACCAGACGCCGGTGAGCCTGGGGGACTACATGGCGGGGAGCAACCACGTGCTCCCGACCGGCGGTCAGGCGCGGTATGCACCGGGACTCGGCGCGTACACGTTCCTGCGTCCTCAGCAGGTGATCTCCTACGACAGGGCCGCACTGGCCGCTGTCCGAGCGGGGGTCGTCGCTCTCGCCGAGTCCGAGGCGCTGCCGGCGCACGGTGAGGCGATCGAGGCGCGCTTCACCGCGTAGGATCGGTCAGATGCACTGCCCCTTCTGCCGTCATCCCGACTCCCGCGTCATCGACTCCCGCACGAGTGACGACGGGCTCTCGATCAGGCGGCGTCGTCAGTGCCCAGAGTGCGGGGGCCGTTTCACGACCACCGAGACGGCGAGCCTCAACGTCATCAAGCGTTCCGGCGTGATGGAGCCTTTCAGCCGGGAGAAGGTCATCTCCGGCGTGCGCAAGGCGTGTCAGGGGCGGCCGGTGACCGAGGCCGATCTCGCCATCCTCGCGCAGCGCGTGGAGGAGGCTGTTCGCCAGACGGGGGTGTCGCAGCTCGACACGAACGAGATCGGTCTGGCCATCCTCGGTCCGCTGCGTGATCTCGATGAGGTCGCTTTCCTCCGCTTCGCCAGCGTCTACCAGGCGTTCGACTCGCTCGAGGACTTCGAGGCGGCGATCACCGACCTCCGCGCCGACCACACGAAGCAGGAGGCCGAGGAGCGGTAATCTGGCAGGGATGTATCCGCTGCTCTTCCGCGCTGTCCTCTCGCGCTTCGATCCCGAGTTCACCCATCACGCCGGCATGGCGGTGATCCGCGTCCTCGGAGTGCCGCCGTTCTCCTGGGCGACCCGTGCCCTGACCGCGCCGGATCCGTCCTTGCGTGTCGACGCACTCGGGCTCAGCTTCCCGTCGCCCTTCGGCATCGCGGCCGGTTTCGACAAGAACGCCGTCGGCGTCCGCGGACTGGCGGCCCTCGGGTTCGGCCACGTGGAGATCGGTACCGTGACGGCGATCCCGCAGGAGGGGAATCCCAAGCCGCGTCTGTTCCGTCTGTTGGCGGACCGCGCCGTCGTCAACCGGATGGGGTTCAACAACGACGGCGCTGATGCGGTCGCCCGTCGCCTCGCTCGACTGCGCCGTGGCGCACCGGACACGGTGATCGGCGTCAACATCGGTAAGAGCCGCATCGTGGACGTCGAGGATGCGACCGCCGACTACGTGGCCTCGGCAACCCGCCTCGCCCCGCTGGCCGACTACCTCGCGGTGAACGTGTCCTCGCCGAACACCCCGGGACTGCGCGGGCTGCAGGCAGTGGAGACGCTGGCACCGTTGCTCCGGGCGGTCAAGGAAGCATCGGGGTCCACGCCGCTGCTCGTCAAGATCGCTCCGGATCTTCCGGATGACGAGATCACCGCCATCGCGGAGTTGGCCGTGGCCGAGGGGCTCGCCGGAATCATCGCGCACAACACCACGATCAGTCGAGACGGACTGCTCACGGACGCGGCGTCGGTCGAAGCCGCGGGCGCGGGCGGACTGTCGGGGGCGCCGCTGAAGAAGCGCTCGCTCGAAGTGCTCCGGATCGTGCGTGACGCCGTACCGGCAGAGTTCTGCGTGATCGCGGTCGGTGGAGTCGAGACCCCGGCCGATGTGCAGGAGCGTCTGCAGGCCGGTGCCACTCTCGTTCAGGGTTACACGGGATTCCTGTACCGCGGTCCGTTCTGGGGCCGCGAGATCAACAGGGGGCTGGTCAGTCGGGGTACTGGCCGCGCTTGACCTGCGGCTTCGGCAGTCGCATGAAGCGCATCTGCAGCGCGCGCATCGCGGCGTACCAGCCGAGGCCGCGCTCGAGGCGCTCCTTGCCGAACTTCGCTGCGGCCTTCCGCTTGACCCGCATCCCGAGCAGCACCATGCCGCCGATCGCGATCACGAGATACCCCATCATGACGATGTAGGCGTAGAACGAGATCATCATGTTCGTCGGCAGGAGCGAGGCGAGGATGACCAGCACCATGACGCCCATCACGAACTCGGCCGGGTGCCACCCCGCGTCCACGTAGTCGCGCACCCAGCGGCGCTGCGGGCCCTTGTCGCGGACCGGGAGGTACTTCTCCTCGCCGGCGGCCATGCCGGCCTGGGCGCGAGCGCGACGCTCGTTGAGCTCGGCTTTGGCAGCCGCCTTCGCCTCTTTGGTGTTGGCGACCAGGGGGCGGCGACGTGCTGCCTCCTGCTCCGCGCGGGTCGGCGTCGCGCGCCCCTTGCCGACGGCAGTCGTCTCGGAGGCGTCGTCGTTCGTCGAAGGGGAGGCGGGGTTAGTGGACACGGAGTTCCTCGGTTCGCTGGCGGGGGATCACCTTAAGATTACTCGCATGACCTCTCCTGTTCTTCCCCCTGAGCCCGATGCCGCCGTTCTCGAAGCCGTGGCCACCGGAATCCCCGCTGCGCTGTCGGATCTCGGACACCTCGTGCGGATCCCCGGGATGGCATGGCCGGCGTTCGATCAGACGCAACTGGAGCGCAGCGCGGCAGCTGTCGCGTCACTGGCCGAGGACACCGGTGTCTTCGATGAGGTCCGTGTGCTGCGCGCAGCGATCCCCGGCACCGAGGAGCAGGGGCAGCCGGCGGTCCTCGCCACCCGTGCGGCGCGGAACGGGAAGCCGACGATCCTCCTCTACGCGCACCACGACGTGCAGCCTCCGGGGGACGACGCCCTATGGGAGACGCCGCCGTTCGAGCCGACGGTGCGGGACGGACGTCTCTACGGGCGTGGTGCGGCGGACGACAAAGCGGGGGTCATGGCGCACATCGCGTCGATCCGGGCGGTCAGCGAGGTCCTCGGGGACGATCTCGACCTGGGTATCGCGATGTTCATCGAGGGGGAGGAGGAGTACGGTTCCCGCTCCTTCGCGCAGTTCCTCTCCGACAACAAGGAGGCTCTGCGCGCAGACGCGATCGTCGTGGCGGACTCCGGCAACTGGGACTCCGTGACGCCGGGACTCACGGTCTCGCTGCGCGGCAACGCGCGCTTCACGCTACGTGTGGGCACACTCGACCACGCGTCGCACTCGGGGATGTTCGGCGGTGCGGTGCCCGACGCGATGATGGCCACCGTCACGCTGCTCGCGACGCTCTGGGATGAGGACGGGGCGGTCGCGGTCGAGGGGATGACCGCGCGCGATGCGGCCACTCCGGACTACACCGAGGCGACGCTGCGGGATGAGGCCGGGCTGCTTCCCGCCACCACACCGATCGGCAACGGGACGATCCTCAGCCGGATCTGGAACAAGCCCGCGGTCACCGTCATCGGTATCGACTCCACGACCGTCGCCGCAGCCTCCAACACGCTCCTTCCCGAGGTCACCGTGGTGATCAGTGCTCGTGTCGCACCGGGCCAGACGGGGCAGGAAGCCTACGAGGCGCTCGAAGCCCACCTCCGCGCCCATGCACCGTTCGGCGCGGAGCTCACGTTCTCCGACGTCGATCTCGGCGACGGCTTCCTGGTCGACACGAGCGGGTGGGCCGTGGCGTTGACCCGTGACGCGATGCGCGACGGCTACGGAGTCGCTCCGGTCGACCTCGGCGTGGGCGGATCCATCCCCTTCATCGCGGATCTGGTGCGGGAGTTCCCCGCCGCACAGATCCTGGTGACCGGGGTCGAAGACCCCCACTCGCGGGCGCACAGCCCGAACGAGTCGCTGCACCTGGATACGTTCCGCCATGCCGTCGCGAGCGAGGCTCTGCTCCTGGCTCGGATGAATGCCACCCAACTCTGAGCCTCACAGCGTCTGCGGCGGTAGAATCGTCCGAGAAGCCGTGCACCTGCGGCCCGTCACAAGGAGCGACATGAGCGACACCACCCTCTCCCCAGAGACCACCCGCGCACACGGCGTCACCCTGACCGACGCTGCCGCCACGAAGGTCAAGAACCTCCTCGAACAGGAGGGGCGCGACGATCTGCGCCTCCGTGTCGCCGTGCAGCCCGGTGGCTGCTCGGGCCTGATCTATCAGCTGTACTTCGACGAGCGCTACCTCGAAGGCGATGAGACCGTCGACTTCGACGGCGTCGAGGTGATCATCGACAACATGAGCGTCCCGTACCTCGATGGTGCGGCGATCGACTTCAAGGACACGATCTCCGAGCAGGGCTTCACGATCGACAACCCCAACGCGGCGGGTAGCTGCGCGTGCGGCGACAGCTTCCACTGATCCTCGCTTCGCGGACCACGGCCGCCGTCACCGATCGGTGACGGCGGCCGTTCTGCATCCAGCAACCTGCGTGGATGGCATGAATCAGGTGTGAGGTTGCCCTAGACTTGGGTGTGCTCTGTTCGCGATCTGAAAGGTGCATCGTGCCCTCGAAACGCAGCCTTCGTTGGGCCGCCCTCCCTGTGGGAGTTGCGGCAGCCTTGGCCCTGGCGGGATGCTCTCCCACCGAGCTGAACGGCTTTCTTCCGGGCTTCGTGGAGGGTGGCCCCGCAGCCACCAATCAGACCGAGCGCGTCTCGTCGCTCTGGGTGAACTCGTGGATCGTGCTCCTCGCCGTCGGAATCATCACCTGGGGCCTGATGGCCTGGGCTGCCATCGCGTACCGCCGTCGCAAGGGCCAGACCGGCCTGCCGGTGCAGATGCGCTACAACATGCCGATCGAGATCTTCTACACGATCGTGCCGCTCTTCCTCGTGCTGGGCATGTTCTTCTTCACGGCTCGCGACCAGACCGCGATCGAAGCCAAGTGGGACGACCCCGATGTCGAGATCACCGCGATCGCCAAGCAGTGGGCATGGGACTTCCAGTACGACGGTGACAAAGAGGACAACTCCGACGCCGTATGGACGATGGGCATCCAGGCTCAGCCGGACAAGGACGGCAACATCGACCAGGCGCAGCTGCCCACGCTGGTGCTGCCCGTCGACAAGAAGGTCACGATCAACCTTCAGTCGCGTGACGTCATCCACTCCTTCTGGATCATCGACTTCCTCTACAAGAAGGACATGTACATCGGGAAGGACAACTCGTGGTCCTTCATCCCGACCCGCGAGGGCGAGTACGCCGGTAAGTGCGCCGAGCTCTGCGGTGAATACCACTCGATGATGCTCTTCAACGTGAAGGTCGTCTCCGAGGACGATTACGAGGCCTACCTCCAGACGCTCGAAGAGAAGGGCAACACGGGCGACATCACCGACGCCTACGACCGTCTCTCGAACTTCCCGGGAACGACCCCGACGACCGACACCGAGGAAGGAGGGGAGTAAGCCATGTCGACCACTGAAGCTCCCCGTACCGACGAGGCTCCCAGATCTCGTCCCACCAGTCTGCCCGCCCGCCAGGCCGCTCTCATGAGCTCCTCGCGCGTGGAGCAGAAGGGCAACATCGTCGTCAAGTGGATCACGTCCACCGACCACAAGACCATCGGGTACATGTACCTGATCGCCTCGGTGATGTTCTTCCTCCTCGGCGGTGTGATGGCCCTCGTCATCCGTGCTGAGCTGTTCGCGCCGGGAATGCAGATCATCCCGACCAAGGAGCAGTACAACCAGCTGTTCACGATGCACGGCACGATCATGCTGCTGATGTTCGCGACGCCGCTGTTCGCAGGTTTCGCCAATGCGATCCTTCCGCTGCAGATCGGTGCGCCCGACGTCGCCTTCCCGCGTCTGAACGCCTTCGCCTTCTGGCTCTTCCTCTTCGGCTCGACCATCGCGGTCGCGGGCTTCCTCACGCCGCAGGGCGCGGCCTCCTTCGGCTGGTTCGCCTATCAGCCACTCGCCGGAGCGTCCTTCTCGCCGGGTGCCGGTGGGAACCTGTGGATGGTGGGACTGGGAATCTCCGGTTTCGGAACGATCCTCGGTGCCGTCAACTTCATCACCACGATCATCACGATGCGTGCTCCTGGTATGACGATGTGGCGCATGCCGATCTTCTCGTGGAACACGCTCATCACGAGCCTTTTGATCCTGATGGCGTTCCCGGTCCTCGCTGCGGCCATCTTCGCCGCAGCCGCGGACCGTATCCTCGGCGCCCACATCTACGACCCGGCCAACGGTGGTGTCCTGCTCTGGCAGCACCTGTTCTGGTTCTTCGGGCACCCTGAGGTCTACATCATCGCCCTGCCGTTCTTCGGCATCGTGTCGGAGATCTTCCCGGTCTTCAGCCGCAAGCCGATCTTCGGGTACAAGACGCTCGTCTACGCCACGATCGCGATCGCCGCGCTCTCGGTGGCGGTGTGGGCTCACCACATGTACGTCACCGGCTCGGTCCTGCTGCCGTTCTTCGCTCTGATGACGATGCTGATCGCGGTGCCGACCGGCGTGAAGATCTTCAACTGGATCGGAACGCTCTGGCGAGGTTCCGTGACCTTCGAGACGCCGATGGTGTTCGCCCTCGGGTTCCTGGTCTCGTTCGTCTTCGGTGGTCTGACCGGTGTGATCCTGGCAGCCCCGCCGCTGGACTTCGCGCTCTCCGACTCCTACTTCGTCGTCGCGCACTTCCACTACGTGGTGTTCGGCACGGTCGTGTTCGCCATGTTCGCCGGCTTCTACTTCTGGTGGCCCAAGTGGACCGGGCGCATGCTCAACGAGCGTCTCGGCTACGTGCACTTCTGGTTGCTCTTCATCGGCTTCCACATGACGTTCCTCATCCAGCACTGGCTGGGTGTCGACGGAATGGTCCGTCGCTACGCGGATTACTCGGCCGCCGACGGTTGGACCTGGCAGAACCAGGTGTCGACGATCGGTGCGATCATCCTCGGCGCTTCGATGCTTCCGTTCTTCCTGAACGTCTGGATCACGGCTCGCAAGGCACCGAAGGTCACGGTCAACGACCCGTGGGGGTACGGCGCTTCGCTCGAATGGGCGACGTCCTGCCCGCCGCCGCGTCACAACTTCACGTCGATCCCGCGCA
Source organism: Microbacterium aurugineum (assembly GCF_023101205.1). Lineage (NCBI taxonomy): Bacteria > Bacillati > Actinomycetota > Actinomycetes > Micrococcales > Microbacteriaceae > Microbacterium > Microbacterium aurugineum. Next base: position 1,316,469 of record NZ_CP078078.1, read on the forward strand.
TTCGCAGCGAGCGTCCTGCGTTCGACCTGAACCACCCGGAGGCCGCCGAGTTCGCGACCACGGCACCCGGCGAGCGAGAGGCCCACTAAGTCATGCGCGACAATGTCATTCTCTGGTGGATCCTGACGGCGTTCTTCGCCCTCGTCGGTGTCATCTACACCGGCTGGCACATCCTGGCCACGCCGGCGGACGACTTCGCCATGCGGATCGAGTGGGTCGGTACGGTCGCTCTGTTCTTCTCGGCGTTCATGGCCGCGATGATCGCGTTCTACCTGGACCGCACGCACAAGGCGCAGAGCGGTGAGCTCCCCGAAGACATCCTCACCGCGGACATCGACGACGGTGACCCCGAGCTCGGCGAGTTCAGCCCGTGGTCCTGGTGGCCGATCGTGCTCGCCGCTTCTGCGGGAGTCTTCGTCGTCGGCCTGGCTGTGGGGCACTTCCTGCTCCCGATCGGCCTCGCGATCTTCGTCGTCGCGATCGTCGGCTGGGTGTACGAGTACTACCGCGGCAACTTCGCTCGCTGACGCGACTGACGTCGAGAAGGCCCCCGGATCCGTCCGGGGGCCTTCTTCATGTTCAGCGCGAGGCGGTCAGGCGCGGGTTCGGATGCGCGCAATCCCGGTCAGTGGGTCGACCGGACGTCGGTGCGTCCCGTCGGCGTCTTCGACCGGATAGCCTTCGCGCACCCAGTACTCGAAGCCGCCGATCATCTCACGCACGTTGTAGCCCAGTCGGGAGAACTCGAGTGCGCCCTTGGCACCGGCGTTGCAGCCGGGGCTCCAGCAGTACACCACGACCTCGGCGTCGGGGGAGATCTCACGCGGTGCTCGCGCCGCGATCTCGCTGTAGTGCATATGGATGGCGCCGGCCACGCGCCCCTGTGCCCATGCCTCTTCGGACCGTACATCGACCACGACGATGTCGCTCTGGGCCTGACGGGCTGCATGGACATCGCTGGCGTCGGTCTCGTAGGCGAGTTTGGCGGCGTAGTAGTCGGCACGGTCGATCATGTGCCCAGCCTATTTCGCCGAGATCCGCGGCGTCCTTCGTGTTCCTGCCGATCGGCGTGCGAAAACGGTCAGCGATATCGCCGCCGCGGTCAGAGGCGTACAGTCATCTGCACGCGGGGCCCGTGGCGCAGGAGACCGAGCTCCTCCTCGACCTGGACCGGGCTGCGCAGCAGAGGGGCGTCCGGCGTCGTCACGGCGAAACCGCAGGACGCGTAGAACGGCGCATTCCAGGGGACATCCGCATATGTGCGAAGCGTCATCCTCGAGCTGCCACGGCGTCGGGCCTCCGCCATCGCAGCCGCCAGCAGTCGGCGTCCGATACCGCGTCGCCCGAACTCCGGAAGCACCGAGAGCTGCTCGAGGTGAGTGCCTCCCTCGATTTCCAGCACATGCGCGAAGCCGATGAGGTCCGACGACGAGGTCTCATCGCCGTCGTGCTCGGCCACGAGTACGAACCCGGGCACCGTGGCACGCTCGTGCGGGGGCGTGGGCGGCGGCCAATCGACGGCACCCAACCTCTCGACGAGCAGGGTATCCGCGGCGATCTCGATGCGCTCCGTGGCTGCGTCGTCGGCGGGACGTGCCTCGCGGATCAAGACCTCCATGATCACCCGTCGGCGACGGCGGCGATCGCCTCGATCTCCACGAGCTGGTCGTCATAGCCGAGGACCGTCACGCCCAGCAGGGTGCTGGGCACATCGTGCGCGCCGAAAGCGGCATGGATCACATCCCACGCCGTGACGAGGTCTGCTTGCGACGTGGACGCCACGAGCACGCGCGTGCTGATCACGTCGGTCAGGTCGGCGCCCGCGACGTCCAGTGCGCCCTTGAGCGTCTCGACGCAGCGTGCCGCCTGGGCCGCGTAGTCTCCGGGCGCAGCGGTCGAGCCGTCATCGTTGAGCGGGCACGCGCCGGCGAGGAAGATGAGGCGGGATCCGGCCGGTGCGGTGGCAGCGTAGGCGTAGGGGGTTTCCGCGAGGTTGTCGGCACGGATCAGGCGGACGACGGATGACATATGGTTCGATCCTTTCATCGGGCGGGTGACGAAGAAGGCCCCGTTCGTGTGAGCGGGGCCTTCGTCGATGGGGGAGTGGCGACTACTCGCCGTCCTCCGACTTCTTCTTCCGAGGCTTCTTCACCGGCTCGGTGGCGATCACCGTGCTGGGGGTGTTCGGCGTCTCGTCGACGTGCGTCTCATCGACGGTGAGCGGGGCGTCAGGGAAGCCTGCGCGCTCGTGGGCGCCCTGGATCTCTGCGGCCTCGGTCTCTTCGTTGTGAGCCGTGACGTGATGCTGGTGGGCGTCGGCTGCCTCGACCTCGGCCTGCGTGAGCGGAGCGATACGGTCCTCGAAGAACCAGCGGGAGATCGAGGAACGGAGGTTCTCCGTCCACGGGATGCGGCCCTTGGCGTTCGGGCGAACCACGAGGGGCTCGTAGCTGTCGACGTCGATGAGCTTCCAGCGGTCGTACTTGTCGACGGGCTGGTGCACCTCGATGAACTCACCACCGGGGAGGCGGACGATGCGTCCGGACTCGTATCCGTGCAGGACGATCTCACGATCCTTCTTCTGCAGCGCGATGCAGATGCGCTTGGTGACGAAGTATCCGAGGATCGGGCCGAGGAACAGGAGCGCCTGCAGCGTGTGGATCACGCCTTCCATCGTGAGCATGAAGTGCGTCGCGATGAGGTCGGACGAAGCCGCTGCCCACAGGACCGCGTAGAAGATGACGCCGGCGGCACCGATCGCCGTACGCGTCGCCGCGTTGCGGGGACGCTGAGCGATGTGGTGCTCGCGCTTGTCTCCGGTGACCCATGCCTCGAGGAAGGGATAGATCGCGACGATCACGATGAACAGACCGAGCACCAGGACCGGGGCGATGATCCCGAACGACCACGTGTGGTTGAGGAACACGATGTCCCAGTTCGACGGAGCCAGGCGCAGCGCGCCGTCGGCGAACCCGATGTACCAGTCGGGCTGGGTACCGGCGGAGACGGGCGAGGGGTCGTAGGGGCCGTAGTTCCAGATCGGGTTGATCTGGAAGAACGTCGCGATCAGCACGATGGTGCCGAACACGATGAACAGGTAGCCGCCCATCTTCGACATGTACACCGGCATCATCGGGTAGCCCACGACGTTGTCGTTCGTGCGGCCGGGGCCCGCGAACTGCGTGTGCTTGTTGACGATCATCAGCATCAGGTGCACGACGATCAGCGCGATGACCAGCATCGGGAGCAACAGGATGTGCAGGGTGTACAGACGTCCGACGATGTCGGTTCCCGGGAACTCGCCACCGAAGAGGAGGAACGAGGTCCACGTGCCGATCAGGGGGAGACCCTTGATCATGCCGTCGATGATGCGGAGGCCGTTACCCGAGAGCAGGTCGTCGGGGAGCGAGTAGCCGGTGAAGCCCTCTGCCATCGCGAGGATGAACAGGACGAAACCGATGACCCAGTTGAGCTCGCGCGGCTTGCGGAATGCGCCGGTGAAGAACACGCGGAGCATGTGCACGCCGATTCCGGCGATGAACACCAGAGCGGCCCAGTGGTGGATCTGACGGACCAGGAGGCCGCCTCGCAGATCGAAGGAGATGTGCAGCGAAGACTCGAGAGCCGCCGACATCTCGATCCCGCGCATCGGAGCGTAGGCGCCGGTGTAGTGGGTCTCGACCATCGACGCGTCGAAGAAGAACGTCAGGAAGGTTCCGGAGAGGAACACGACGACGAAGCTCCACAGCGCGATCTCGCCGAGCATGAACGACCAGTGGTCGGGGAAGATCTTCCGTCCGAGTTCCTTGACGAAACCGGAGATGCTGGTGCGCTCATCGATGTAGTTCGACGCGGCACCGACGAAGCGACCGCCGAGGGGCGCCTTGGTGTCGTTGTCGTCTTTGGACAGCGTTGCGGTGCTCAATGGCGCTCCCAGAAGCTCGGGCCGACGGGTTCCTTGAAGTCGCTGCGTGCGACCAGGTAGCCCTCGTCATCGACGGTGATGGGCAGCTGCGGCAGCGGACGTGCCGCAGGGCCGAAGATGACCTTGGCGTGGTCCGTGACGTCGAACTGCGACTGGTGGCACGGGCACAGGAGGTGGTGCGTCTGCTGCTCGTAGAGGGCCACGGGGCAGCCGACGTGCGTGCAGACCTTGGAGTAGGCGACGATGCCGTCGTACGACCAGTCCTTGCGGTCCTCGGCCTCGATCAGCTGCTCGGGACGCAGGCGCATCATGAGGACGATGGCCTTCGCCTTCTCCTCGAGGTAGCCGTCGTGGTGGCTGAGCGTGGCGAGCTCTTCGGGGATCACGTGGAACGCGGATCCGAGGGTCACGTCCGCAGCGCGGATCGGGGTGCCGTCGGGGTCGCGGACCAGGCGGCTGCCCTCTTCCCACATCGTGTGCTTGAGGAGTGCGACCGGGTCACCGGCGAGGGGGTCGTCAGGCGTGGAGTGCGGTGCGAGGCCACGGAACAGCGTGACTCCGGGGATGATCGAGGCGACGATCGCGGCGAACAGGGAGTTGCGGATCATGGAGCGGCGCCCGAAGCCCGACTCCTCGTTCGCGTCGGAGAAGGCCTTGATCGCAGCCTCGCGCGTCGAGTCCTTGCCGCGCGTGGGGTGACGGTGCTCGATGAACTCCTTGTCGGACATGAGCGCCTTGGACCAGTGGATCGCACCGATTCCGAGGGCCAGGAGCGCAAGAGCGATCCCGAGACCGATGAAGAGGTTGTTCTGCCGGATGTCGATGAGCGCGCCGCTCTCGATCGGGAACAGCATGTAAGCGGCGACCGCCCAGATGCTTCCCGCGAGCGAGAGGTAGAACAGCGTGTAGACAGTGCGGACAGCGGCCTTCTCAGCGCGCGGGTCCTTATCGGTCATCCGCTCGCGATGCGGCGGAAGCCCGGGGTTCTGCACGGGATCGCTGACTGCGACACCCAGCCCCGGAGAGGGCTGGTAGGCCCTGTCAAGAGCCTGCGAGTCGTCGTCGTGTGCCATGGTGCTCCTCGTACGTTCCTCTTCGATGAATAAGCGTCAGTTGGACTTCGCCGTGATCCACACGGTGGCGGCGACGAGCGCGCCGATACCGAAGATCCACACGAACAGTCCCTCGGAGACCGGTCCGAGGGAGCCGAGCGAGAAGCCGCCGACCTGCACGGACTGCTGCTGGAAGAGCAGAGCCGAGATGATGTCGCGCTTGTCCTCGTCGGACAGGTTCATGTCACCGAAGACCGGCATGTTCTGTGGGCCGGTGACCATGGCCGCATAGATGTGCAGGGCACTGGTCTCGGTCAGGGCGGGGGCGTACTTGCCCTCGGTGAGTGCACCACCGGCTGCGGCCACGTTGTGGCACATGGCGCAGTTCACGCGGAACAGTTCGGCTCCGTGCGAGACGTCGCCTTCCCCGTCGAGGATGCGCTCGTCCGGGAAGGTCGGGCCGGGGGCCGTGGACTGCACGAACGAGGAGATCGCGAGGATCTGCTCTTCGGTGAACTGCGGCTCCTTCTGCGGCGCCTGCGGTCCCTGCATCTGCAGAGGCATGCGACCGGTCGACAGCTGGAACTCGGTCGCCAGCTCGCCCACGCCGTAGAGGCTGGGGCCGTTGGCGGTTCCCTGCAGGTCGAGACCGTGGCAGGTGGCGCAGTTCGCCGTGAACAGCTTCTCGCCGTCTTCGACGGTCAGCTGGGTCGTCGCAGCCTGCGTGTCGGACGCTGCGAATGCGGCGGTTGCACCGGCATAGACCGCGCCGGTGATCATGAGGCCTGCTCCGATGAGCGCGGCCGCCGCCAAAGGGCTGCGACGACCGCTGGAACGGCGCTTCTTCTCTCGTGCCATCTCGGGGATCAGCTCCGCTCTTATTTCAGGAAGTAGATAACGAGGAACAGCACGATCCAGACGACGTCGACGAAGTGCCAGTAGTAGGACACCACGATCGAGGAGGTCGCCTCCTTGTGCCGGAAGTTCTTGACGGCGTAGGCGCGGCCGATGACGAGCAGGAACGCGACGAGCCCACCGGTGACGTGCAGGGCGTGGAAGCCGGTCGTCAGGTAGAACGCCGAGGCGTAGGAGTCGGCGCCGATCGGCATGCCTTCAGCGACCAGCTGTGCGTACTCCCAGACCTGGCCGGACACGAAGATCGCGCCGAGGGCGAAGGTGAGGAAGAACCACTCGACCATTCCCCAGCCGAACAGACGACGGCGGCCGGCGCCGTTCTTCTGCCCCTTGCCGATCTTGTAGGGCTGCAGGTCTTCTGCCGCGAACACGCCCATCTGGCACGTGAACGAGGACAGGACCAGGATCGCAGTGTTCACTGCGGCGAACGGGACGTTCAGCAGCTCGGTCCGGTCAGCCCACAGCTCCGGTGAGGTGCTGCGGAGGGTGAAGTAGATCGCGAAGAGTCCCGCGAAGAACATCACCTCACTGCCGAGCCACACAATGGTGCCGACAGCTACCGGGTTGGGCCGCTTAATCGTTCTCGCCGCCGGGGCATACGTCGCTGAGGTCGTCACCCCTCCATTATGGCCGATCTCGGGCGTGATTCTTGCACCAGCGGCCTTCGATTCACCCGTCTTCGACTTAGGGGACCCTAAGAAAACCCTGCGAATACCTGGTGAATCCGCGGGAAACAGCGGTCGGCCGCGGATCGGAGCTCCGACGGGAAGGATCTGCATGTTTTCTCCGCGCCGATAGGATCGCACACATGGCTGATTCGCTGACCTGGTCCGACGTGCTCACTTCTCTGCTGGAACGTCGCGATCTCAGCGTCTGGGAGTCCACCTGGGCCATGCGCCAGATCATGCAGGGCGACGTCAGCGAAGCCCAGCTCGCAGGCTTCCTCATCGCGTTGCGGGCGAAGGGCGAGACGACCGATGAGATCGTCGGTTTCCGTGATGCGATCCTCGAGGCGGCCGTTCCCCTGCCGGTGTCGCCGGATGTGCTCGACATCGTGGGAACGGGCGGCGACCGCGTCGGCACGGTGAACGTGTCGACCACGGCGGCGATCGTCATCGGTGCGACCGGAGTTCCGGTGGTCAAGCACGGGAATCGCGCCGCGAGCTCGGCCTCGGGTTCGTCCGACGTCCTCGGGGCGCTGGGACTCGAGCTCTCCCTCGATCCGGCGGCCGTGGCGACCATCCTCGACCGCACCGGCATCACGTTTGCGTGGGCGGGCGCTTTCCACCCCGGTTTCAAGCACGCGGGCGCCGTGCGCGCCGAGCTGGGTGTCCCCACCGTCTTCAACATGCTCGGGCCGCTCTGCAATCCCGCGCGTGCCGAAGCCAATGCCGTGGGCGTCGCGCAGATCGAGCGCGTGCCGCTCATCACCGGTGTCTTCCGGACCCGCGGCGCCACGGCGCTCGTCTTCCGTGGGGACGACGGCCTCGACGAACTCACCACGACCGGGCACAGCCGGATCTGGGAGGTCACGCGCGGCGACATCCACGAGCATGACCTCGACCCGCGCGACCTCGGCATCCCGATCGCGGATCTCGCCGACCTGATCGGTGGCTCGCCCCAGCACAACGCGGAGGTGCTCCGACGCACGCTGGCGGGGGAGCCCGGCGCTGTGCGCGACATCGTGCTGCTGAATGCCGCTGCCGGCATCGTGGCGTTCGAGCTGTCTCAGGACGCAGGTCAGGTGCAGCGTCCGATTCTGGAGCGCCTGCGCGAGGGCTACGAGAAGGCGTCGGCAGCGATCGACGACGGGCGCGCGCTCGCGAAGCTCGACCAGTGGATCGGTGTGAGTCGCGAGCTCTCGTCACCGAAGGAGTGACCGTGGATCCCGTCGACGCGCTGCTCGAGATCGCCTCCCTGCTGGAGCGTGAGCGTGCGTCGCGGTATCGCGCGAAGGCCTTCCGCCAGGCAGCTGCGACCCTGCGGGATCTGCCCGACGACGTTCAGCGCGATCCCACGCGGCTGCGTGCAGCCAAAGGTATCGGCGAGTCCACGTTCGCGGTGATTCGCCAGGCGCAGGCCCGGCAGGTCCCCGACTACCTCGTCGAGTTGCGCGGTGATGTCGAGCCCGAGCGCATGTCGGAGCTCCGGGGGAAGCTCCGCGGCGACCTGCACGCTCACACGGACTGGTCGGACGGGACCACACCGATCTCGGTGATGGCTGCCGCTGCCAGGGCGCTCGGACATGAGTACCAGGCGATCACCGATCATTCGCCGCGCCTCCGGGTCGCTCGGGGGCTGTCGGCCGAGCGCCTTCGGGAGCAGATGCCGCTCGTCCGCGCGGAATCCGGTGACGGCTTCACGCTGCTCGCGGGCATCGAGGTCGACATCCTGGAAGACGGGGGCCTCGACCAGGAGGACGGTCTGCTCGCCGAGCTGGACATCGTCGTGGCGTCGGTTCATTCCAAACTGCGCATGGATGCGCGGGCGATGACCGCACGCATGATCGCCGCGGTCGGGCACCCTCGGGTCAACGTGCTCGGGCACTGCACCGGACGCCTCGTGCAGGGCGACCGAGGAACGCGCCCTCCGTCGACGTTCGATGCCCAGGCCGTTTTCGCCGCGTGCGCGGAGAACGGCGTGGCGGTCGAGATCAACTCGCGACCGGAGCGGCAGGATCCGCCGGACGATCTGATCGCGATCGCTCTCGCTGAGGGATGCCTGTTCTCGATCGATTCGGATGCGCACGCGCCCGGCCAGCTCTCGCTGCTCGACCACGGAGCAGAACGTGCAGAGCGCGTCGGCGTCCCGTCATCGCGGATCGTCACGACCTGGGGTCTCGAGCGGCTGCGCGCCTGGGCGGAGTGATTCGCCGTCGGACCCGGCCGTCAGTCTGCGGCGAGGGCGGCGTTCGACACGGCCGTGAGGGCACGCGTCATCGAGCCGCCGAGGTTCCATTTCTCGGCGAGAGCCGTTGCGGCATCCGCCTCCGCGGGGTCGAGCACGCGCAGGGGGACGTCGGGGGCCGTGATCGGCAGCGACGTCGCGACCGCGACCACCGTTGGGGCGACGTCGAGATAGTCGGACGCGGCGAGCAGCTTCGCCCGTACTCCGGCGCTCATCCCTTCGCCCGCTTTCGCCGCGGCACGGATGCCCTCCAGGTCTGCGTGCGTCTGCAGCAGGGTGGCCGCGGTCTTCTCACCCACGCCGGCGACGCCGGGCAGGCCGTCCGAAGCATCGCCGCGCATGGTCGCGAAGTCGGCGTACTGCGAGGGGAGCACCCCGTACTTCGCGACGACGGTGGCGTCGGTCACGACCTCGAGGTTGCTCATTCCGCGGGCGGTGTAGATGACGCGGACGTCACGTGCATCGTCCACCAGCTGGAACAGGTCACGGTCGCCGGTGACGATGTCGACGGGCATCGCGGCCTTCGTGGCGAGGGTGCCGATCACATCGTCGGCCTCGTGCTCGGCGACGCCGATGATGGGAATGCCGATGGCCGCCAGAGTCTCGCGGATGAGGGGGATCTGCGCTTCGAGGGGGTCGGGGACCTCTTCGACATCGGGGCCGCTGGCGACCACCTCCACGACACGGTGGGTCTTGTAGGTGGGGATGAGGTCGACACGCCACTGCGGTCGCCAGTCGTCGTCCCAGCAGGCGATCACGTGCGTGGGCTCGTAAAGGGTGACGAGCTTGGCGATGATGTCGAGGAGACCGCGAGCAGCATTGATCGGGGAGCCGTCCGGTGCCGTCACCTTGTCGGGGACGCCGTAGAACGCACGGAAATAGAGGCTGGCGGTGTCGAGCAGCATCAGTCGATCGGTCACGAACGACAGTCTGGCACGGCGGTCCGACGCAGGGTGCGGAGAGCGGACTGTCCTGGCGCTCAACATCCCGTGGCGCGGGGTCGTTCGGCACAGGTGCGAGCGACGAGAGCGGTGTCGGCCTCGTAGATGCGGATCCGCTGCGCGGAACCCTCGATGGCGAGTTCGCCGGTCACCGGGAACCAGCCTCCACCGATGTCGACCTCGGCCGTGTAGTACGCCGTGACGTGGGTGAGGAAGGTTCCGCGTGCGCGATAGGTATGGCTCGTCGGCGTCGGGGTGAACGGCGCCTGCCCGAGTACGGTCCACGTCTGGCCGCTGCCTGCTGTGGTCGCTGTGCTGCCATCCCCATAGGAGAAGACGAAACGAGCGGGGGAGAACCGCACGCTGACCGGTCGGCCCAGGAGAGTGCCGCTGCGGGTCTGCACCGATGCCGAAGCCACGAAGTTCATCGGCAGCCCTGCGACGCCCACGTTGCCGGGCTCGCCCACTGTCGTCACGGGTGCGGGCGCGAACTGTGCGACATCGGTGATCGTGAGCGGCACGCCGTCGTCGTTCGTCACGCGTTCCGCCGAGATCCCACAACTCGTGGTTCGCACCGGATCGGGAACACACGGCGGCGGTGCGTCGGGGGTGCCTGGTGAACCGGGGGAAGCGCCATCCGGAGACTTCTCCGTTTCGGTGGCTGAAATGAGGACCTTGTCTCCATCGGTGCCAGACAACAAGTCCGCTCCGCTGTCGCCGTTCGTCTGCGCAAGCAGCGACGACAGCAAGGCTACGGCGAGAATTGCAGCTAGGAGACGTCGCACGCGCTGTCCTCAGTCCTTGCGGCGTGGTCGATTAGGACTCGAGCGCTCTCAACCTTGAAAGTGGTGTCGATCGCATAAATGTCTGGACGTTCTGGATTTACTACGGACTGCCCATCCGCGTCGATGACGTCGACGCCAGACACGTCGACACACACGGTTGCATCTACGTACCCGAGCGTTTGGTCGAAGCTAGTGCCAAAGAAGCTCCTAACCCGCGCAGCGCCCTGGATCGAGTAGCCACGAGCGTGGAGATTTGAGAAGTTCTCCTTGTCTGATGCTTGGAAGTCACCACTCGTATAGAAGTAGGTGGCCTCGAAGGTCTCTGGGTTTTCCGGATCCACCTGATTCAACGCGTCGTTGTACGCGCGGTAGGTGGCCTCGGCGGCGGCGAACGCTTCTTCTTCGGACGCGAAGGCGGCGGTCGGGGTCGGGGTCGGCACGGGGTCGGGGGTGCACCCCGCGAGCAGCGCGACGGCAGCCACGAGGATCGCAAGTCGCGTCGGATGGGCAGGGGTCAGGGGAGTAGCCGGTGTCACCCCGCCACCGTAGGAGGAATGGGCCTCGGCCGGTTCGAGTTATCCACAGGGAGGGTGTTCGGATCCGACTCCTGCGGTGCGCGAACTTCTGATAGCCTTAACCGTCACTCGTGGCGTGCATGCGCATGCCCTCGTGACGAGAAAACCAAAATCCAACTGCTGAGAAGCATGCTGTCGGCCGTGCGCGGTCGTTGACTCTCAGCCCGAGTCTCCATTCAACAAGGACAACCCACTACATGACTACCGCAACGACCGCCCCGGCCACCAAGCAGGTCGCCATCAACGACATCGGATCTGCTGAGGACTTCCTGGCCGCGGTCGAGAAGACCCTGAAGTTCTTCAACGACGGCGACATCATCGAAGGCACGATCGTCAAGATCGACCGCGATGAGGTCCTCCTCGATGTCGGCTACAAGACCGAGGGCGTCATCCCCTCGCGCGAGCTCTCGATCAAGCACGACGTCGACCCCAACGAGGTCGTCGCTGTCGGCGATCTGGTCGAGGCACTCGTCCTCCAGAAGGAGGACAAGGAAGGCCGTCTGATCCTCTCCAAGAAGCGTGCTCAGTACGAGCGTGCATGGGGAGACGTCGAGAAGATCAAGGAGAACGACGGCGTCGTCACCGGTACGGTCATCGAGGTCGTCAAGGGTGGACTCATCGTCGACATCGGCCTCCGTGGCTTCCTCCCGGCCTCGCTCATCGAGCTGCGTCGCGTCCGCGACCTCACGCCGTACCTCGGCCAGGAGATCGAGGCGAAGATCCTCGAGCTCGACAAGAACCGCAACAACGTCGTCCTGAGCCGCCGCGCGCTGCTCGAGCAGACGCAGTCGGAGTCGCGCACCACGTTCCTGAACAACCTGCACAAGGGTCAGGTCCGCAAGGGTGTCGTCTCGTCGATCGTCAACTTCGGTGCGTTCGTCGACCTGGGTGGCGTGGACGGCCTCGTGCACGTCTCCGAGCTGTCCTGGAAGCACATCGAGCACGCCTCCGAGGTCGTCGAGGTTGGCCAGGAGGTCACCGTCGAGATCCTCGAGGTCGACCTCGACCGCGAGCGCGTCTCCCTGTCGCTGAAGGCGACGCAGGAGGACCCGTGGCAGGTCTTCGCCCGCACCCACGCGATCGGTCAGGTCACGCCGGGTAAGGTCACGAAGCTCGTTCCGTTCGGTGCGTTCGTTCGCGTCGCAGACGGCATCGAGGGCCTCGTCCACATCTCCGAGCTCTCCAGCAAGCACGTCGAGCTGGCTGAGCAGGTCGTCTCCGTCGGCGAAGAGGTCTTCGTCAAGGTCATCGACATCGACCTCGAGCGTCGTCGCATCTCGCTGTCGCTGAAGCAGGCCAACGAGTCGGTCGACCCCAACGGCACCGAGTTCGACCCGGCTCTGTACGGCATGCTCGCCGAGTACGACGAGAACGGCGAGTACAAGTACCCGGAGGGCTTCGACGCCGAGACCGGTGCGTGGAAGGAAGGCTTCGACGCCCAGCGCGAGGCATGGGAGCAGGAGTACGCTGCAGCCCAGGCTCGTTGGGAAGCGCACAAGGCTCAGGTCGTCAAGGCGGCCGAGGCCGAGGCCGCAGCCGGAGAAGACTTCGGTGGCCAGGCCTTCGCCACCGAGGTTGCCGGCGCCGGCACCCTGGCGGACGACGAGGCTCTCGCAGCTCTGCGCGAGAAGCTCTCGGGCGGCAACGCTTAAGCACGTCTCTGAAACGGGTCGTCGCCTCGCCTTCGGGCGGGTGCGGCGGCCCGTTTCGCGTACCCGCTGTTCCCTCCACGTCTTGCGTGACGGAACATTACGGCCCCATTCGTAACATCGGAGCCCGTCGGCCAGCATGAGGGTATGACCACGCTGTTGCCCTCGCCGCGCCTCGCCGACGCATCGACTGCGGCCGGGACGGCGCAGAGCGTGCGGCTCGACGGTGTTGAGCGTTCCTTCCCGCTGTCGCACGGGCGACGCGACGTGCTCCGGGGGATCGACCTCGACATCAGCGCCGGCGAGATCCTCGCGGTGGTCGGTCCGTCCGGCTGCGGCAAGTCGACGCTCCTGCGCCTCGTCGGCGGACTGGACACCCCGACCCGTGGCAACATCCGCCTCGATGCCGTCGGCGTCACCGATGTCGACGAGCGCACCGCCATCGCCTTCCAGGAGCCCCGGTTGCTGCCGTGGCGCACGATCGCCCAGAACGTCGAACTCGGTCTGCCCCGCGGAACGGCTCGTCGTGCCGGACGTGAGCGTGTGCGGGAGCTGCTGCACCTGGTGGGCCTCGAACAGGCCGCCGATCAGCGTCCGCGCGAAGTCTCCGGCGGAATGGCCCAACGTGCCTCGCTCGCCCGCGCTCTCGCCCGGAACCCTGGTGTGCTGCTGCTCGACGAGCCCTTCGGCGCGCTCGACGCTCTGACGCGCCTGCGCATGCACGATCTGCTCCTCAAGATCCATGCGGCCGAGCCCACCACCGTCCTCCTCGTCACGCACGACGTCGAAGAGGCCCTCTATCTCGCCGACCGAGTGCTGTTGCTGCGAACGCTGAACGGTGCAGACGTCGACGAGCCGTCCATCTCGCGCACGATCCTCGTGCCGGGCATCCGTCCTCGCGACCGCGCCGATCGCGGACTCGCCGACCTGCGCGCCGAGCTTCTCGAAGGCCTCGGCGTCGACACCCACCACCGCATCACCGAGGAGTCCAGATGAGCATCACCACCCGCCGAATCATCCCCGCGATCGCGGTCGCCGGGACGATGATGCTCGTCGCGACCGGCTGCGTCGCCGGCGAGAACGCCACCGCATCCGACACCGGGAGCACCTCGGGGTCCACGGAGTGGTCGTCCGACACGCTGTCCGTCGACTTTGCGACATACAACCCGCTCAGCCTCGTCGTCCGCGACCAGGGTCTTCTCGAAGACATCCTCGGGGACGACGTCGACGTCGAGTGGGTGCAGTCGGCCGGCTCGAACAAGGCCAACGAGTTGCTTCGCTCGGGGTCGGTGGATGTCGGCTCGACAGCCGGATCGGCTGCGTTGCTCGCGCGTGCCAACGGTTCTCCGATCCAGGTCATCGACATCTACTCGCAGCCGGAATGGTCGGCCATCGTCGTCGGCCCGGACAGCGACATCACTTCGATCGAAGACCTCAAGGGCGCCTCGATCGCAGCCACGAAGGGCACGGACCCGTACTTCTTCCTGCTGCAGGCGCTCGAAGAGGGCGGGCTGTCTCTCTCCGACGTCGAAGTGCAGAACCTCCAGCACGCCGACGGCAGGGCCGCGCTCGACGGCGGCTCGGTGGACGCATGGGCCGGACTCGACCCGATCATGGCCGCGGCAGAGGTCGAGTCGGGGGACAAGTTGATCTACCGCAACGTGGACTTCAACACCTACGGCTTCCTCAACGCCACCGAGGACTTCCTCAGCAACCACCCCGACCTCGCGCAGGCCGTCGTGGACGCCTACGAGAAGGCGCGCGAGTGGGCACTCGAGCACCCCGAGGAGACCGCGGCGCTGCTCGCCGAGGTCGCCGGTATCGATTCCGAGGTCGCGACGACAGTGATCCAGGAGCGTTCGAACCTCGACGTCAGCGGGATCCCGGGCGACGACCAGATCGCGGTGCTCGAGAAGATCGCTCCCGTGCTCGTCGAATCCGGCGACGTCCAGGGTGGCAAGGAGTCCGTCGACAAGGCGCTGGCATCGATCGTGAACGACACGTTCGCGAAGAAGGCGGTCGGCGGCGAGTGACGATTCCGGATCGGCTGATCGTCCCCGCGGACTCGCAGGACACCCTCGACTTCGCCACGGGGAATCTCGCGAGCTCGGAAAGCGCGAGTCGCCGCACCTGGGATCGTCCCGCGGTGCGGATACTCGGCGGGCTTCTGCTGCCGGCGGTCATCCTCCTCGTGTGGCAACTCGCGACGACGTCCGGTCTCGTCGAGTCCTATCGGCTGCCGACGCCCGCCTCGGTCTATCAGGCGGGCGTCGAGCTGGCCGAGAGCGGGCAGCTCTGGACGCATATCGCGATCTCGGTGCAGCGCGTCCTCCTCGGGTTCGCGATCGGATCGGTGATCGGGCTCGCCGCGGCGGGCATCGTGGGGCTGTCCCGCTGGGGCGATGTGCTCCTCAGCCCGACGCTCGCTGCGGCCCGGGCGGTGCCGTCGCTCGCCTGGGTGCCGCTTCTCATCCTGTGGATGCAGATCGGCGAGGAGTCGAAAGTCACACTGATTGCGATCGGCGCGTTCTTCCCGGTCTACACGACGGTGGCCTCGGCTCTCCGGCACGTCGACCCGCACCTGGTCGAAGCCGGACGCTCGTTCAGCCTGCGCGGATGGTCTCTGTTCCGCACGGTGCAGCTTCCCGCCGTCGTCCCCTCGGTTGTGTCGGGCCTTCGTCTCGCGCTCGCGCAGGCGTGGCTGTTCCTCGTCGCTGCGGAGCTGATCGCCTCGTCCATGGGCCTCGGCTTCTTGCTGACCGACTCGCAGAGCACGGGGCGCATCGACCGCATCCTCCTCTCCATCGTGCTGCTCGCACTGCTCGGAACGCTGACCAGCGGCATCCTCGCGCTGCTGGAGAAGTACCTGCTCCGCCGATGGGTGTGAGCGTGACCGAGGCACGGCTGCAGGAGTCGCGGGTGTACGCGGCGGCTTCCGGGTTCGGCGACGCGAACGTCACCGAGGAAGCATATGCACGGGGCACGGCGGACCCGATCGCGTTCTGGGAAGAGGCAGCGCGTCGGCTCGAGTGGTCTGTCCCGTGGGAGACGGCGCACGAGTGGGATCCGCCGGTCGGGGACGCCGTCCCTGCCGCGCGCTGGTTCGTCGGCGGGCGTCTCAACGTCGCCGTCAACTGTGTCGATCGGCATGTCAACGCCGGACGGGGCGATAAGGTCGCGCTGCACTTCGAAGGCGAACCCGGCGATCGCCGCGCCGTCACCTACGCCGAGCTGCAGGAGCGTGTCGCCCGCGCGGCAAACGCCTTGGTCGCACTCGGCATCCGACCGGGTGACCGCGTGGTGATCTACCTCCCCGTGCTCGTGGAGACGATCGTCATCACGCTCGCGTGCGCGCGGGTGGGTGCCGTGCACTCTCTCGTCTTCGGCGGGTTCTCTGCGGAGGCGGTGCGGTTCCGGCTCTCGGACACCGGGGCGAAGCTCCTCGTCACGAGCGACGGTCAGTACCGACGCGGCGTCGCCGCGGAGGTCAAGTCGACGGCCGACGTCGTCGCCGCTGGTCTTCCCGAGCTCGAGCACGTTCTCGTGCTCCGCCGCACGGGCCAGGACGTGCCGTGGACCTCCGGTCGAGACGTGTGGTGGCACGACGTCGTCGACTCGGCCTCCCCGGTGCATGAGGCGGACTCGTTCGACGCCGAGCATCCGCTCTTCATCATCTACACCTCCGGCACCACCGGAAAGCCCAAGGGGCTCGTGCACACCTCCGGCGGATACCTCGCCCAGGCGAGTTGGGCCCATTGGGCGCACTTCGATGCCAAACCCGATGACGTGCACTGGTGCACCGCCGACCTCGCATGGGTCACCGCGCACACCTACGAGATCTACGGCCCGCTCTCCAACGGACTCACACAGGTCATCTACGAGGGGACGCCGGACACCCCGCATCGCGAACGTCACCTCGAAATCATCGAGCGCTACGGGGTGACGGTCTACTACACGGCGCCGACGTTGATCCGCACTTTCATGACATGGTTCGGTGCCGAGCTTCCCGCCGGTCACGACCTGTCGACCCTTCGGCTCCTCGGCACGGTCGGCGAGGCGATCAACCCCGAAGCGTGGGTCTGGTTCCGTCGCAACTTCGGTCGCGACGAACTGCCGGTGATCGACACGTGGTGGCAGTCCGAGACCGGTGCCGCGATGATCGCCCCGCTCCCGGGGATCACGAGCCTCAAACCGGGGTCGGCGTCGGTGCCGCTTCCGGGGATCGATGTCGCGGTGGTCGATGCGGACGGACGCGAGGTGCCGCCCGGCCGTTCCGGGACACTCGTCGTCCGACGTCCCTGGCCGGGGATGGCACGTACCGTGTGGGGAGATCCGCAGCGCTATCGGGACGCGTACTGGTCCACCTTCGCCGGACTCGGTGAGTTCGGCGGTTTCTACGTCGCCGGCGACGGTGCCACCCGGGACGCCGACGGGTACATCTGGATCCTCGGTCGTCTCGACGACGTCGTGAACGTCTCCGGTCATCGACTCTCCACGATCGAGATCGAATCGGCGCTCGTCGCTCACGACACGGTCGGAGAGGCCGGGGCTGCCGGAGTCTCCGACCCGGTCACGGGGCAGGCCGTTGCGGTCTTCGTGACCCCGTCCGGGCGTGCAGACGTGACCCCGTCCGATCTGCGCACCCAGGTCGCTCAGGCGATCGGCCCCGTCGCCAAGCCGAAGCACATCGTCGTCGTCCCCGATCTGCCGAAGACGCGTTCGGGCAAGATCATGCGCCGACTCCTGGCACAGTTGTGGGAGGCCGAGCAGGACCGCCGCGCGGGGCGCGAGCCGCTTCCGCTCGGCGACACCACCTCGCTGCAGAACCCTTGGGCCGTCGACGACATCGCCGACGCGCTCACCGACGCCGAACTGAGGACAGCATGACGGAAGAACACCGTTTCGGATTCCGCACCCGAGCCCTGCATGCCGGGGGCACCCCCGACGCGTCGACCGGCGCGAGGGCGGTGCCGATCTATCAGACGACGTCCTTCGTCTTCGATGACGCCGCGGATGCGGGCAACCTCTTCGCCCTGCAGAAGTACGGCAACATCTACTCCCGCATCGGCAACCCGACCGTCGCGGCACTCGAGGAGCGTCTGGCGTCGCTCGAAGGCGGCATCGGTGCGGTGGCGACCGCGTCGGGGATGAGCGCGGAGTTCATCACCTTCGCTGCGCTCGTCGGTGCCGGCGACCACGTCGTCGCCGCAGCCCAGCTCTACGGCGGTACGGTGACGCAACTGGACGTGACACTGCGGCGGTTCGGCGTCGAGACCACGTTCGTCGCCTCGACCGACCCCGCTGACTTCGCTGCGGCGATCCGTCCGGAGACCAAGGTCGTCTACGTCGAGATGATCGGCAATCCGTCGGGTGAGATCGCCGATATCGAGGGGCTCTCCGCCGTCGCGCACGAGGCCGGAGTGCCGCTCGTCGTGGATGCGACGCTCGCCACGCCGTACCTCGCACGCCCGCTGGAACACGGCGCAGACATCGTGATCCACTCCGTGACGAAGTTCCTCGGCGGTCACGGTACGACTCTCGGCGGTGTCGTGATCGAGAAGGGCACGTTCGACTGGGGAAACGGCAAGTTCCCGCAGATGACCGAGCCTGTCGAGTCGTACGGCGGCATCAAGTGGTGGGACAATTTCGGCGAGTACGGCTTCCTCACCAAGCTCCGCTCCGAACAGCTCCGCGACATCGGCCCGGCGCTCAGCCCGCAGGCGGCGTTCAATCTGCTGCAGGGGATCGAGACGCTGCCGCAGCGGATCGATGCGCACCTCGCGAACGCACGGGTCGTCGCGAACTGGCTCGCCACCGATCCCCGGGTCGCGTACGTCACCTGGGCAGGACTCGAGGGACACCCGCACCACGAGCGTGCGGCGAAGTACCTGCCTCTCGGACCGGGTTCCGTCTTCGCGTTCGGCGTCGCAGCGGACGACGGCCGGAGCGCGGGGGAGAGCGTGATCGAGAACCTGCAGCTCGCCTCTCATCTTGCGAACATCGGTGACGCCCGCACGCTGGTCATCCATCCCGCGTCGACCACGCACCGCCAGCTCACCGAGGAGCAGCTCGCCGGCGCCGGTGTGCGCCCCGACCTGATCCGCATCTCCGTGGGCCTGGAAGACCCCGAAGACATCATCTGGGACCTCGACCAGGCACTCACGACCGCGACGGGAGCGAACCGATGACCGCGACGGAAACCACCGGCGGCGAGGCGTGCAGCTTGCCGTCGACGACGGAGGCCGTTTCCTGCGCACTCCCCGGCACCGCCGCCGCACATCCGGAGCGGAGCTGGCGAGGACCGAATCAGCAGGAGCGCTTCTCGCTGCTCCGGCGCGCGACGTCGATCGCGATCGTCGGGGCATCGAACAACCCTGCGCGCGCCTCCTTCTTCGTGGCGACGTATCTGCTCTCCAGCACGGCGTATGACGTGTATCTCGTCAACCCGCGCGAGAAGGAGATCCTCGGGCAGCCGGTCTACGCATCGCTGAGCGATCTGCCCGTCGTCCCCGACATCGTCGATGTGTTCCGCCGGCACGATGACCTCCCCGGCGTCGCGCAGGAGGCGATCGACATCGGCGCGCGGACGCTCTGGTTGCAACTGGGATCCTGGAACGAGGAGGCGGCAGCGATCGCGGAGTCGGCAGGATTGTCGGTCGTGATGGATCGGTGCATCAAGATCGAGCACGCACGCTTCCACGGCGGGCTCCACCTCGCAGGTTTCGACACGGGCGTGATCAGCTCACGGCGGCAGCTGCTCGCACGCTGAACCGCAATCGGGCGAACCCTAGACTGGCGTCATGCCTCTCATCGCGCTCACCGGCGGTATCGCCTCCGGGAAGTCGACTATCGCCCGGCGTCTGGCGGAGCACGGCGCGATCGTCGTTGATGCCGATCAGATCGTGCGCGACGTGCAGGCTCCGGGCTCAGCGGTGCTCGATCGCATCGCGGAGACCTTCGGCACCGAGGTCATCGGCGGGGACGGCGCGCTCGATCGCACTGCCCTCGGTTCGCGGGTCTTCGGAGAGCCCGAGCTCCTCTCTCAGCTGAACGCGATCGTGCATCCCGCGGTGCGCGAGGAGTCTCAGCGTCGATTCGACGATGCCTTCGCCGGTGATCCGCACGCCGTCGTCGTGTACGACGTGCCTCTCCTGGTCGAGGCCCGAGTGGACGATCCGTGGGATCTCATCGTGGTCGCCCACGCGCCGTCGGCCGTTCGACGCCGTCGACTCGTCGAACTGCGAGGCTTGGACGAACGTGCGGCGCAGGACCGCATCGATGCCCAGGTGTCCGATGATCGGCGACTCGCCATCGCCGACGTCGTGATCGACACGTCGGATACCCTCGAGCGGACTCGTGAGCAGACGGACGCTCTCTGGGAGCGGATCAGCGCGCAGTGACCTTCTCCGGTCACGCGCGTGGTTCACGTGAGTATCGGCGTCTCATCGTCGGCCTGTTCTTCGCGGGCATCGCGACCTTCGCGCAACTCTATTCCGCGCAGGGCGTGCTGCCGCAGATCTCCTCCGACCTCTCGGTCAGCCCGGCGACGGCGGCCCTCAGCGTGTCGGCTGCCACCCTCGGCCTGGCGCTGGCCGTGGTCCCATGGTCGATGGTGGCGGACCGCATCGGTCGCGTACCTGCGATGGCCACAGGTGTGCTCACGGCCACCGTCGTCGGTCTCTCGGCGCCGCTGAGCAACGAGATCTTCGCTCTGCTCGCCCTGCGATTCGTGGAGGGAGTGGCGTTGGGGGCGGTCCCCGCAGTGGCTCTCGCATATCTCAGCGAGGAGGTCGAGGCGGGCTACGCTGCTGCGGCGGCCGGCAGCTACATCGCGGGCACCACAGTGGGTGGATTGCTCGGCCGGATCGGCGCGGGGATCGTCGGCGAAGTGGCCGGATGGCGGGCCGGGGTGCTGGCCGTCGCCGTGATGTGCGCGGTGGCCGCGGTGCTCTTCCTCTGGCTCACTCCCCGCGCCCGAGGATTCGTCCCCGGACGACTGCGTACGGATCGGGGTCCGGGCATCCTCGAGAAGCTCCGTGGGCCGTTGCGATCTCCTCGCCAGTGGGCGCTGTACGCGCAGGGGTTCCTGTTGATGGGAGCGTTCGTCGCGGTCTACAACTACCTCGGCTTCCACCTCGCGGCAGAGCCGTTCGACCTGCCGGCGTGGCTGGTGACGATGCTCTTCCTCGCCTACCTCGCGGGCACGGTGTCCTCGCCGTGGGCCGGCGTGCTCGCTTCGCGGATCGGACGCTTCCCCGTGCTGCTCGCCTCGATCGGCGTCATGGCTGTGGGCGCCGTGCTGCTGCTGGCGCAGGTCGCGGTGTTGGTGTTGTTGGGGCTCGTGCTCTTCACGGGCGGCTTCTTCGGAGCCCATGCCATCGCCTCGGGGTGGACACCGGTCGCGGCCACCCCCGGCAGCAGGGCCCAGGCGTCGTCCCTGTACTACTTCGCCTACTACGCCGGATCCAGCCTGTTCGGATGGATGCTCGGCCTCGTGTTCGTGGGCGCGAGCTGGGGATGGTTCGTGGCGGCCGTCATCGTGATGTGCGCGGCCGCGGCTCTCGCCGCTATCTCGGTCCTTCGTGGCGCTCCGGGCGTTCACCGGTCTTCCTGATCCCCGCGTCTCTCTCCGTTCGAGGTCGAGTCCGCCGCTCACGGCCTCGATGTCGGAGGGGCGGCATACGCTGGAGTCATGCAACCCACGCGCAGCGTCCGCCCCTTCGAGGTCATCAGCGAGTACGCGCCGGCCGGAGACCAGCCGCAAGCGATCGCCGAACTCGCGGCACGTATCAATGCGGGGGAGACCGACGTCGTGCTGCTCGGAGCGACAGGTACCGGAAAGTCGGCGACCACCGCATGGCTCGTCGAGCAGGTGCAGCGTCCGACGCTCGTGCTGGCGCACAACAAGACCCTGGCCGCGCAGCTCGCGAACGAGTTCCGTGAGTTGATGCCGAACAACGCGGTCGAGTACTTCGTGTCCTACTACGACTACTACCAGCCCGAGGCCTATGTGCCGCAGACGGATACTTTCATCGAGAAGGACTCGTCGATCAACTCCGAAGTCGAGCGGCTCCGGCACTCGACGACGAACTCGCTGCTCAGCCGACGCGACGTCATCGTGGTCTCCACGGTCTCGTGCATCTACGGTCTCGGTGCGCCCGAAGAGTATCTCCGGGCGATGGTGGCACTGCAGGTGGGGGAGCGCTATGACCGTGATGCACTCATCCGGCAGTTCATCGCCATGCAGTACAACCGCAACGACGTCGACTTCTCCCGCGGCAACTTCCGTGTCCGCGGCGACACGATCGAGATCATCCCCGTCTACGAAGAGCACGCCATCCGGATCGAGCTGTTCGGAGACGAGATCGAAGCGCTGTACTCACTCCACCCGCTCACCGGTGAAGTCATCGAGAAGCTCGACTCCGTGCCGATCTTCCCCGCCTCGCACTATGTGGCCGGGACCGATGTGATTCAGCGTTCGATCGGCACCATCGAGGCCGAGCTTGAGGAGCGTCTGGCGGAGTTCGAACGGCAGGGCAAGCTCCTCGAGGCGCAGCGTCTGCGCATGCGGACCACCTTCGACCTCGAGATGCTCCAGCAGTTGGGGTTCTGCTCGGGGATCGAGAACTACTCGAGGCACATGGACGGTCGCGAGCCGGGGGAGCCGCCGCACACGCTGCTCGACTTCTTCCCCGACGACTTCCTCATGGTGATCGATGAGTCGCATGTGACGGTGCCGCAGATCGGGGCGATGTACGAGGGAGATGCCTCCCGCAAGCGCACCCTCGTCGACCACGGGTTCCGACTCCCGAGCGCGATGGACAACCGTCCGCTGCGCTGGGACGAGTTCAAGAACAGGATCGGTCAGACCGTGTATCTGTCGGCCACCCCCGGCAAGTACGAGATGGGGATCGCTGACGGTGTCGTCGAGCAGATCATCCGTCCGACCGGGCTGGTGGATCCCCACATCGTGGTCAAACCCTCGAAGGGGCAGATCGACGACCTGCTCGAAGAGATCCGCCTCCGTGTCGAGCGCGACGAGCGCGTGCTCGTGACCACCCTGACGAAGAAGATGGCCGAGGAGCTCACCGACTTCCTCGGCGAGCACGGTGTGCGGGTGCGCTACCTGCACTCCGACGTCGACACGTTGCGTCGTGTGGAACTGCTCAGCGAGCTGCGGTCCGGGGTCTACGACGTGCTCGTGGGCATCAACCTGCTCCGAGAGGGTCTCGACCTTCCTGAAGTCTCGCTCGTGGCGATCCTCGACGCCGACAAGGAAGGGTTCCTCCGTTCGGGGACCTCACTGATCCAGACGATCGGGCGTGCCGCTCGAAACGTTTCGGGTGAGGTGCACATGTACGCCGACAAGATGACCGATTCTATGGCGAAGGCCATCGAGGAGACCGACCGTCGTCGCGAGAAGCAGATCGCGTACAACAAGGAGAACGGCATCGACCCACAGCCGCTTCGCAAGCGCATCGCGGACATCACCGAGGTGCTGGCACGCGAAGGTGCTGACACTGCAGAGATGTTGTCGGGTCGTGGTCGCGCGTCGGGCAAGGGCAAGTCGCCGACGCCGAGCCTTCGCCGGACCGGCATCGCCGCCGAAGGGGCCCAGCAGCTCGAGGCCACGATCCAAGATCTCTCGGATCAGATGCTCGCGGCCGCATCCGAGCTGAAGTTCGAGCTCGCGGGGCGACTGCGCGACGAGGTGCAGGACCTGAAGAAGGAGCTTCGCGCGATGGAGCGCGCGGGACATGCGTGAGCGAGGCGGGGATCGATGGATGCAGCAGGAGACGAACTCGCCGACCGGATCAGAGCACTGTTGAGCGCCGACGTGGAGATCGAGGAGCGGCGCATGTTCGGCACGCGGGCCTTCCTCGACGACGGCCGCATCCTCTTGGGAGCGCGACCGGGCGGCGTCCTCCTGGTGCGGGTCGATGACGAGAGCGGGGCGACGCTGCTCACCCGACCGGGGGTCGCGCGCGCGGTGATGGGATCACGCACGATGAGCTCAGGCTGGCTCGACGTCGTGCCCGGTGTGATCGAAGACGACGACGAGCTGATGTTCTGGCTCGACGTCGCGCGGGAGTCGACAGGGTCAGCCGTGGCGACGCCGGAGACGGACTGACATCAGGGGCAGTGCACGAGCGGTTTCGGCCCGGAACGGTCGATCGTGTGCAGCGTCATGGGTGCCCCGCAGAGCGGACATGCCCGTTCGGCTCGTTCCGCAGGGCTGGGCGGAGGAGTCTTCTCGTACGGACCGACCGAGGCGGGGCCGGCGAACCGGATCAGGTTCGTGTTCACCCAGGAGTAGACGCCCCCTGCCTCGCGGATTCGCGTTCGGAGGGGCGGGCGGTCGGAGTCCTTTGCCATGTTGGTTAGTGTACTAATGATTAGCGCGGATGTATAGTTTCCCCTGTGACGGCGACCGATGACCTGCTCAAGTTGGAGAACCAGCTGTGCTTCGCGCTGGTGACCGCGGCGCGCAACGTCGTCGCCCTCTACCGACCGATCCTGGAGCCGTTGGGTCTCACGCATCCGCAGTACCTCGTGATGCTCGCGCTCTGGGAGAGGGCCCCGCGCACGTTGAATGAGCTGGCGGTCGACCTCGCACTCGAACCGGCCACGGCATCGCCTCTGGTCAAGCGGCTCGAAGCTGAAGGGCTGGTGGCCAGGCAGCGCAGCACTGAGGACGAGAGACGTCTCGAGATCACGCTGACGACGGCGGGGGCGGCCCTGCGCGAGAGAGCCGTCGACGTCCCTCGTCGAGTCATGGCGGCGGTGGGCATGGACGTCGACGAGATCGCGGCACTCAGGGACGGCCTCAGCCCGTTCGCAGGGCGGCGTCCCGAGCTCGGCTGACTCGTCATCGCTTTCGCCTCGACCCGCGTCGGAGGCGGAAGAGATCGCGAGAGGCTCCAGCGGAGCCGATGTCGGTGGCCCCTCGTAGACTTGTCGGGTGCCCATCGTCCCCGTTGCTTCCTCAGGAAAACTCAGTGTCCGCGGTGCCCGCGTCCACAATCTCAAGAACGTCGACATCGACATCCCACGCGACTCTCTGGTCGTGTTCACCGGCCTGTCCGGGTCGGGGAAGTCCAGTCTCGCGTTCGACACGATCTTCGCCGAGGGGCAGCGTCGCTATGTCGAATCGCTGAGCGCCTATGCGCGCCAGTTCCTCGGTCAGGTCGACCGTCCAGACGTCGACTTCATCGAGGGGCTGAGCCCGGCGGTCTCGATCGACCAGAAGTCCACCAACCGCAACCCGCGGTCGACCGTCGGCACGATCACCGAGATCTACGACTACATGCGTCTCCTCTGGGCGCGCATCGGCGTCCCGCACTGTCCCGAGTGCGGTGAGCGGATCCAGCGTCAGACGGTGCAGCAGATCGCCGATCAGCTCATGGAGCTGCCCGAGCGCACCCGGTACCAGGTCGTCGCCCCGATCGTCTCGCAGAAGAAGGGCGAGTTCGTCGACCTGTTCCGCGAACTCGGTGCCAAGGGGTACTCCCGTGCGATCGTCGACGGGGAACTGATCCAGCTCGCTGAGCCGCCGACGCTCAAGAAGAGCTACAAGCACGACATCGCCGTGGTGGTCGACCGCCTCGTCGCTTCCGATGACATCCTCGGTCGCGTCACCGACTCCGTCGAGACCGCACTCGGGCTCGCCGGGGGAGTGGTGCAGATCAACTACGTCGACGGCGAGGGCGACGACGCGTGGCAGACGTTCTCCGAGAAGCTGGCGTGCCCGAACGGGCACGCGCTCACCCTCACCGAGATCGAGCCCCGCACGTTCTCTTTCAACGCGCCGTTCGGTGCTTGCCCCGCGTGCTCCGGCCTCGGCACCCGGATGTCCGTCGACGTCGACCTGATGCTCGGCGACGAAGACCTCTCGATCCGTGAGGGTGTCATCATCCCGTGGACCACCCAGGGCAAGGGTCTGTTCCAGTACTACGAGCGCCTTCTCGAAGGGCTCTCGCGTGACCTCGACTTCTCGTTGGACACGCCCTGGCGCGAGCTCCACTCCGATGTGCAGGACGCCGTGCTGCGGGGGGAGAACTACAAGGTCACCGTCAAGTGGAAGAACCGTTACGGGCGTGAGATGCGCTACGCCTCCGGTTTCGAGGGCGTTGTGCCCTACATCGAGAGGCAGTACCTGCAGGCGGAGTCGGACAACCAGCGCAACCGGTGGGGCGAATACCTCCGCGAGGTGCCGTGCCCGGTCTGCGACGGCGACCGGCTCAAGCCCGAGGTGCTCGCCGTCCAGGTCCACGGCCACTCGATCGCAGAGGTCTCGCACCTGAGCCTCGCCGACGCCCGCGCGTTCATGGAGACGCTGACCCTCACCGACCGCGAGGCGAAGATCGCTGCGCAGGTTCTGCGTGAGATCCGGCTTCGTCTCGACTTCCTGCTGCAGGTCGGGCTCTCGTACCTCAATCTCAGCCGCTCGGCGGGGTCGCTCTCCGGTGGTGAGGCGCAGCGCATCCGGTTGGCCACGCAGATCGGTTCCGGCCTCACCGGCGTGCTCTACGTGCTCGACGAGCCCTCCATCGGACTCCACCAGCGTGACAACCGTCGCCTGATCGAGACCCTGCTCACGCTGCGCGATCTCGGCAACACGCTCATCGTGGTGGAACACGACGAGGAGACGATCGAAGCGGCAGACTGGGTCGTCGACATCGGACCCGGTGCCGGCGTCAACGGCGGCGAAGTCGTGCATTCGGGCCCCTACTCGGCTCTGCTCAACGACAGCGCGTCGATGACGGGGGAGTATCTCTCCGGCCGCCGCGAGATCCCGATGCCGACGAAGCGTCGCAAGATCGACAAGAAGCGGATGCTGAGTGTCGTCGGTGCGCGGGCGAACAACCTCCGCAACGTCACGGCCGACTTCCCGTTGGGCGTGCTCACCGCGGTCACCGGCGTGAGCGGTTCCGGAAAGTCGTCGCTCGTCAACGACATCCTCTACCAGGTGCTCGCTTCTCGGTTGAACGGTGCCCGCACGGTTCCGGGAAAGCACACGCGCGTGACGGGACTCGACAACCTCGACAAGGTCGTGCACGTGGACCAGGCGCCGATCGGCCGCACCCCGCGATCGAACCCGGCGACGTACACCGGCGTCTTCGACCGCATCCGCACCCTGTTCAGCGAGACGCCCGAGGCGAAGGTCCGCGGGTATCTGCCCGGCCGCTTCAGCTTCAACGTCAAGGGCGGCCGCTGTGAGGCCTGTTCCGGCGACGGCACCATCAAGATCGAGATGAACTTCCTGCCCGACGTGTACGTCGACTGCGAGGTCTGCCACGGCAAGCGGTACAACCGCGACACCCTGGCGGTGCACTACAAGGGCAAGAACATCGCCGAGGTCCTCGAGATGCCGATCGAGGAGGCGGCCGAGTTCTTCGAGCCGATCCAGGCCATCCACCGCTACATGAAGACCCTCGTCGACGTCGGGCTCGGTTACGTGCGTTTGGGGCAGTCGGCGACGACACTCTCGGGCGGGGAAGCGCAGCGTGTCAAACTCGCCACCGAGCTGCAGCGCCGGAGCAACGGACGCAGCATCTACGTGCTCGACGAGCCGACCACGGGCCTGCACTTCGAAGACGTGCGCAAGCTTCTCGAGGTCCTGAACGGTCTGGTCGACAAGGGCAACACCGTGATCGTCATCGAGCACAACCTCGATGTCATCAAGTCCGCCGACTGGGTGATCGACCTCGGCCCCGAGGGCGGTTCCGGCGGCGGTCAGATCGTGGCCACGGGCACCCCGGAGCAGATCGCGCGTGTCGAGGAGAGCCACACCGGTCTGTTCCTCGGCGAGATCCTGGGTGAGGGGCGCGCCGCGCGGAAGGCCAGCTGATGGCCGACGTGCTGCCGTACAAGCCGCGCCCGGGGGAGATCCCGACCGACCCCGGTGTGTATCGCTTCCGGGATGCCGCCGGGCGCGTGCTCTACGTCGGCAAGGCGAAGAACCTGCGTCAACGGCTCTCGAACTACTTCGCGCCCCTGCGGACGCTGCACGAGCGCACTCGAAGGATGGTCACCACGGCGGCCTCCGTCGAGTGGACCGTCGTCTCCACGGATGTCGACTCCCTGCAGCTCGAGTACATGTGGATCAAGGAGTTCGATCCACCCTTCAACGTGCGCTACAAGGACGACAAGTCCTACCCCTTCATGGCGGTCACGCTCGCGGACGAGGCACCTCGTGTGATCGTCACCCGAAACAGGAAGATTCCTGGAGCACGGTATTTCGGTCCGTTCCCGAAGGTCTGGGCGGTGCACGAGACGATCGATCTGATGATCAAGGCGTTTCCGATCCGCACCTGCAGCGACTCCAGCTACCGGCGCGCCATGCAGACGGGCAGACCCTGCTTCCCCGGACAGATCGGCAAGTGCGGTGGCCCGTGCTCGATGACGGTGAGCATCGAGGAGCATCGCGCGATGGTCGACGACTTCGTCGCGTTCATGGCCGGCGGTGATGAGCGCTTCACCCGGGAACTCACGAAGCGGATGCTGGCTGCATCCGCGGCGATGGACTACGAGGCCGCGGCGAAGTACCGCGACAAGCTCTCCGCGATCGAGGCTGTGTTGGGGAAGAGCGCGCTCGTGCTGCCCGCGGACGAGGACGCGGATCTGTTCGGCATCGCGGAGGACGAGCTCTCCGCCGCGGTGCAGCACTTCGTGATCCGCGGCGGCCGAGTGCGCGGTGTGCGCGCGCTGACCATCGAGAAGGAGATCGACATCTCCAGTGGCGAGCTCGTCGAGCAGGTGCTGCAGCAGGCATACGGTGAAGCGCAAGACGTCCCTCGTCGCATCCTGGTTCCGACACTGCCCGACGACGCCGCGGAACTCGAGACGTGGTTGCGCGAGCGACGCGGCAAGAGAGTCGAGATCGCCGTCGCCCAGCGCGGCCAGCGCGCCGACCTGCTGCGCACGGCGACATTGAACGCGCAACAGGCGCTGATCCGGCACAAGACTCGACGCACGACAGACTATGTCGCCCGTACCCAGGCCCTCACCGACCTGCAGGAAGCGCTCGGCATGGACGAAGCCCCGCTGCGGATCGAGTGCTTCGACATCTCGCACCTCGGAGGGACGAATGTCGTCGCGTCGATGGTCGTCTTCGAAGACGGGCTGCCTCGCAAGGACCAGTACCGGTCGTTCAACATCG
Organism: Microbacterium aurugineum; assembly: GCF_023101205.1. Taxonomy (NCBI): domain Bacteria; kingdom Bacillati; phylum Actinomycetota; class Actinomycetes; order Micrococcales; family Microbacteriaceae; genus Microbacterium; species Microbacterium aurugineum. Next base: position 1,345,380 of record NZ_CP078078.1, read on the forward strand.
CCGAGACCACGGACGACACCGATTCGATGTACCAGGTGCTCCGTCGGCGGTTGGCCTACCTCGACCGTCCCGAAGAGGAGTCCGAGGTGGTCGACCCGACGACCGAAGAGGTCGTGTCCGAGGACGTCGGCGCAGCGACGGTGCGTCGCAAGCCCCGCTTCGCCTACCCACCCCAGCTTCTGCTGGTCGATGGCGGGCAGCCCCAGGTGGAGGCCGCAGCACGAGCACTCCGCGACGCGGGGCACACCGAGATCGCGGTCTGTGGAATCGCGAAGCGCCTCGAAGAGGTCTGGCTGCCCGGAGACGATTTCCCCGTCATCCTGCCTCGCACGAGTGAGGCCCTCTATCTGTTGCAACGACTGCGTGACGAGGCACACCGATTCGCGATCACGCATCAGCGCAAGAAACGGCGCAACGACATCAGTTCGGTGCTCGCAGAAGTGCCGGGACTCGGCAGCTCACGGATCAAGGTGCTGCTCAAGCATTTCGGCTCGGTGACCGCGCTCCGTGCGGCCGCCCCGGCGCAGATCGAAGAAGTCCAGGGAATCGGCCCCGTGCTCGCCCAGAACATCCACACGCACCTGTCCACTCGCTAGGCTGGAGTCCGAGGGGGAGAGGGAGCACTGAGTAATGGCTGACGAGGAAAAGGGCGAGTTCCTCATCGTCACAGGGATGTCTGGCGCGGGTCGGACCACCGTGGCGAACGCTTTGGAAGATCTCGGCTGGTACGTGGTCGACAACCTCCCGCCGCAGATCCTGCGCCCTCTGCTCGACCTGACCGACATGGGCGGCACCGCATTGCCAAAGGTCGCTGCCGTCGTCGATGTGCGCGGCCGCAATCTCTTCGACGACTTCCCCGGCGTGGCGCGTGCCCTGCGCTCGCGCGGCTCCGTGCGGGTCCTGTTCCTCGACGCCTCCGACGATGTGCTGGTGAGACGGTTCGAGTCCGTCCGACGCCCGCACCCGCTGCAGGGCGAAGGTACCCTGCTCGATGGCATCCGTGTCGAACGAACCCGGCTGGCCCCGATCCGCGAGGGCGCCGACATGGTGATCGACACGTCCACGCTGAACATCCATCAGCTGGCGACCCAGGTCTCGGACATCTTCTCGGAAGAGGGCGAAGCCCGTCACCGCGTCACCCTGCTCAGCTTCGGTTTCAAGTACGGGCTGCCGACCGACGTCGATATCGTCGCCGACATGCGGTTCCTGCCGAATCCGTTCTGGAATGAGGAGCTGCGCGGTCTCACCGGCCAGGACGAACGGGTCAGGGAGTACGTCCTGTCCCGCGAGGGTGCGACGGAGTTCCTGGATGCCTACTCGTCGGCGCTGGTGCCGGTGCTGGAGGGATACCAGCGCGAGAACAAGAGTCACTCGACGATCGCGATCGGCTGCACCGGGGGGAAGCACCGCTCGGTCGCGATGTCGGAAGAGCTTGCGCGCAGGCTCGCCGCCGTCCCGGGCGTCGCCGTGAGCGTCCGTCACCGGGACCTCGGCCGAGAGTAGCGAGCCTTCCGGCCGAGTAAGCTGGACGTTTGCGTCGCGATCCGACGCGTGAACGTGAAGGAGTGTCGTGGCACTAACCACCGACGTCAAGGCCGAGCTGGTCAGCATCCGCAACGCACCCCCGACGGTGCGGGTTGCGGAAGTCACCGCGATCCTCCGGTTCGCCGGTGGTCTGCATTCGATCGCCGGTCGCGTGGCCGTGGAGGCCGAGGTGGACGCGGAGACGCTCGCACGTCGCGTCGCGCGAGACCTCGCCGAGATCTACGGAGTGCGCCCCGAGATCGCGCAGGTGCAGTCGAGCACCGCGAACGACGGAGCGCGGTGGGCCGTCCGTGTGATCGCCCAGGGCGAGACCCTCGCGCGCCAGACCGGTCTCCTCGACCAGCGCCGTCGCCCCGTGCGCGGGCTTCCGAACCGCCTCACCACTGGCTCTCGTGCCGAGGTCGCCGGTCTCTGGCGCGGCGCGTTCCTGGCGGCGGGGTCCCTGAGCGAGCCCGGTCGATCCGCGATGCTCGAGGTCGTCTGCCCCTCGTCGGAAGCGGCGATGGCACTCGTCGGCGCTGCCCACCGTCTCGGTGTCGCCGCCAAGGCGCGCGAAGTGCGGGGCATGCCTCGGGTCGTGGTGCGTGAGGGTGAGGCGATTCGCACGATCCTCAACGAGATGGGGGCGCAGAAGACCGCCATCGCATGGGAAGAGCTGCGTCAGCGACGTGAGGTCCGCGCCGGTGTCAACCGCCTGGTGAACTTCGACGACGCCAACCTGCGTCGGTCCGCCCAGGCTGCCGTGGCCGCATGCGCGCGTGTCGAGCGGGCGTTGGAGATCCTGGCCGACGAGGTGCCCGATCACCTGAAGGTCGCCGGTGAGCTTCGTCTCGCACACCGCGACGCCAGCCTCGACGAGCTCGGTCACCACGCCGATCCGCCCCTGACGAAGGACGCCGTCGCCGGCCGCATCCGTCGTCTGCTCGCGATGGCGGACAAACGCGCGCAGCAGGAGGGCATCCCCGGAACGGAAGCCGCCGTCCCCGTCGGACTCGACGTCTGATCCGTATCCTTCGACGAAGACCCGCCGCCCACGATGAGGGCGCGGGTCTTCGTCATGTGGCGGAAGGTTCGAGGGCGCATCCGCGTTGTCGTCAGTAGGATGAATCACGTCCGCTCTACGCCGCACATCGGCGGCGCGGAGGATCGGCAAGCGCCGCGGCGCGGCGCGGATTGGATGAAAGCGATATGGCGACCTACACGCTCCCCGACCTTCCCTACGACTTCGCAGCGCTCGAGCCGCACATCAGCGGCAAGATCATGGAGCTGCACCACGACAAGCACCACGCGGCCTACGTCGCCGGCGCGAACACTGCTCTCGACCAGCTCGCCGAGGCCCGTGAGAGTGGCAACCTCGCGAACGTGAACAAGCTCGAGAAGGACCTCGCGTTCAACCTCGGTGGTCACGTGAACCACTCGATCTTCTGGACGAACCTGTCGCCGAACGGCGGGGGACAGCCCGAGGGTGAGCTGAAGGCCGCCATTGACGAGTACTTCGGCTCGTTCGAGAAGTTCCAGGCGCACTTCACGGCTGCCGCCACCGGCATCCAGGGTTCCGGATGGGCCGTGCTCAGCTGGGATTCGATCGGCTCGCGTCTGATCATCCAGCAGCTGTTCGACCAGCAGTCGAACACTGCGCAGGGCACGATTCCGCTGTTCCAGCTCGACATGTGGGAGCACGCGTTCTACCTCGACTACCTCAACGTCAAGGCGGACTACGTCAAGGCGGCGTGGAACATCGCGAACTGGGAGAACGTCGCCCAGCGTCTCGAGGTCGCCCGTAAGCAGACGAACGGCCTGCTGGTACTGTCGTAATCGGGTTGCGTCCCGGCGGGCCTCGGCTCGTCGGGACGCTCTCTCAGCCAAAAGACCCCCGCGCATCACGCATGCTGGAAAGTGGCGTGCTGCGCACGAGAAACAGGGAGACCTGAGTGTCTGTCAAGATCGGTATCAACGGCTTCGGCCGCATCGGACGCAACTACTTCCGCGCGGCTCTCGCGCAGGGAGCAGACCTTGAGATCGTCGCCGTCAACGACCTCACCGACAACAAGACCCTGGCGCACCTGCTGAAGTACGACTCGGTCGGCGGCGTCCTCGACGCCGAGATCAGCTACGACGACGACAGCATCACCGTCAACGGCAAGACCATCAAGGCCTTCGCCGAGCGCGACCCCGCCGGTCTTCCGTGGGGTGAGCTGGGTGTCGACATCGTCATCGAGTCGACCGGTTTCTTCACCAAGGCCGAACTCGCCAAGAAGCACATCGAGGCCGGTGCGAAGAAGGTCCTCATCTCGGCTCCGGGTACCGGTGTCGACGGCACGTTCGTGATGGGCGTGAACGAGGACACGTACAACCCGGAGACGGACCACATCATCTCCAACGCGTCGTGCACCACGAACTGCCTCGCGCCGCTCGCACAGGTCTTCAACGACGCGTTCGGAATCGACCGCGGCTTCATGATGACCGCGCACGCGTACACCGCAGACCAGAACCTGCAGGACGGTCCGCACAGCGACCTCCGTCGTGCACGCGCCGCCGCGATCAACATCACGCCCGCGTCGACCGGCGCTGCCAAGGCGATCGGCGAGGTGCTCCCGGAACTCCAGGGCAAGCTCAGCGGCTCGTCCTACCGCGTCCCGGTTCCCACCGGCTCGATCGTCGACCTCACCCTCATCACCGACCGCGAGAACCTGACGGTCGACGAGGTCAATGAGGCCTACAAGAAGGCTGCGGCCGAGGGTCGCCTCGCGGGCTTCCTCCAGTACAACGAGGACCCGATCGTCTCGAGCGACATCGTGCACAACCCGCACTCGTCGATCTTCGACTCCACCCTCACCAACGTCAGCGGAAACCTGATCAAGGTGTCCAGCTGGTACGACAACGAGTGGGGTTACTCCAACCGTCTGGTCGACCTGACCGAGTACGTGGCCGAGCGCCTCTAAACTCAGAAACATGACTCTGCGCACCCTGGACACTCTGGGGTCGCTCGAGGGCAAGCGTGTCATCGTCCGTTGTGATCTCAACGTCCCCCTGCGGGATGGGATCATCACGGACGATGGCCGTGTCCGCGCCTCGCTGCCGACCCTCAACACACTGATCAACGCGGGCGCCCGCGTCATCGTGTGCTCCCACCTCGGACGCCCGGACGGCGCGCCCGACCCGCAGTACAGCCTGGAGCCGGTGGCACAACGCCTCTCCGAACTCCTCGGCTCCCCGGTCGCGTTCGCACGCGACACGGTCGGCGAGTCGGCGACGGATGCCGTCGAGTCGCTCGAGGACGGTGGAGTCGTCGTCATCGAGAACCTGCGGTTCAACCCGGGGGAGACCTCGAAGGATGAGGCGACGCGTGCGGCCTTCGCGGCAGAGCTCGCGAAGCTCGGCGACGTGCTCGTCTCCGACGGGTTCGGGGTGGTGCACCGCAAGCAGGCGAGCGTCTACGAACTCGCCGAGCTGCTGCCTTCCGCTGCCGGTCTGCTGATCGCAGCCGAGCTCGATGTGCTGGACCGTCTGACCGAGAATCCGGAGCGTCCCTATGCGGTCGTCCTCGGAGGCTCGAAGGTCAGCGACAAGCTCGGCGTCATCTCGCATCTGCTTCCGCGGGTCGACAAGATCCTCGTCGGTGGCGGGATGCTGTTCACCTTCCTCAAGGCACAGGGCCACGCCGTGGCATCGAGCCTCCTGGAGGAGGACCAGCTCGACACCGTGCGCGGCTACATCGCCGAGGCCGCCGAGCGCGGTGTGGAGCTCGTGCTCCCCACCGACGTCGTCGTGGCCGCGTCCTTCGGCGCGGACGCCGCACACGAGGTCGCTGCGGCCGACGCGATCGAATCCACGCCGTTCGGCGCCTCGGGCATCGGCCTGGACATCGGTCCCGAGACGGCGGCGCGATTCGCCGAGGTGATCCGCGGCTCGAAGACGGTGTTCTGGAACGGCCCGATGGGCGTGTTCGAGTTCCCCGCCTTCGCAGCGGGGACCAAGGCCGTCGCGCAGGCGCTCACCGAGGTCGACGGTCTCAGTGTCGTCGGCGGGGGCGACTCCGCTGCCGCGGTGCGTCAGCTGGGCTTCTCCGATGAACAGTTCGGTCATATCTCGACCGGCGGCGGCGCGAGCCTCGAATTCCTCGAGGGCAAGAAACTACCTGGGCTGGAGGTCCTCGGATGGGCGTGAACTCCCGTACCCCGCTGATCGCGGGAAACTGGAAGATGAATCTCGACCACCTTCAGGCGGTCGCGTTCGTGCAGAAGCTGCACTGGACGTTGAAGGATGCGAAGCACGAAGACGGGTCCGTCGAGGTGGCGGTCTTCCCGCCCTTCACGGACATCCGCAGCGTGCAGACGCTCATCGATGCGGACAAGATCCCCTTCGCTCTCGGCGCGCAGGATGTCTCGGCGCACGACTCCGGTGCGTACACCGGCGAGGTGTCGGGCGCATTCCTGGCGAAGCTCGACGCGAAGTACGTCATCATCGGCCACTCCGAGCGTCGCGAGTACCACTCCGAAGGCGACGACGTCGTGGCGGCCAAGGTGCAGGCTTCCCTCAAGCATGGCCTCGTTCCGGTGATCTGCGTCGGTGAGACGGCAGAGGACCTCGAGAAGTTCGGTGCGAGCGCGGTTCCCGCCGGTCAGCTCGAGGCCGCACTCCAGGGTGTCTCCGCGCAGGCGGACATCGTCGTGGCGTACGAGCCGGTGTGGGCCATCGGCTCCGGTCAGGCGGCGACTCCGCAGCAGGCGCAGGATGTCTGCGCCGCACTGCGTGGGGTCATCGCAAAGGTTCTGGGCGACGAGGCCGCGGCGCGCACGCGGATCCTCTACGGCGGATCCGTGAAGGCGGCGAACATCGCCAGCTTCATGCGTGAGCCCGATGTGGACGGCGCTCTCGTCGGTGGGGCAAGCCTCGTCGTGGACGAGTTCGCGGCGATCATCCGCTTCGAGAAGCACGTCGGCGTGTGAGTGCAGCGGGGCTGCGGCCCCGCTGCACCGTATACTTGACCGTTACGGGGGCGCTCCGGCCCCATCGAAAGGCTCTTTCTCGTGGCAATTCTTGAGTTCGTCCTGCAGGTCGTGCTGGGTATCACCAGCGTCCTGCTGACCCTCCTCATCCTCTTGCACAAAGGTCGCGGCGGTGGCTTGTCCGACATGTTCGGTGGCGGCATGACGTCTGCCGTCGGCTCCTCCGGCCTTGCGGAGCGGAACCTGAACCGCTTCACCGTCGTCCTGGCTCTGACGTGGTTCATCTCCATCGTCGCGCTGGGCCTCATCACGAAATTCGAGGTCATCTGATGGCTACCGGTGGAAACGCGATCCGCGGCACCCGCGTGGGCTCCGGCCCGATGGGGGAGCAGGACCACGGTTATCACGCCGACCGCATCGCGGTCTCGTACTGGGACGGGCTCGGCAACGAGACCGTGCGCTACTTCGCAGCCGGTCTCCCGGAAGAGGAGATCCCGGAGACGATCGACCACCCGCAGTCTGGTCTGCCTGCCGGGCGCGACAAGGAGAATCCGCCCGCGCTCGCGAAGGCGGAGCCCTATAAGACGCACCTCGCGTACGTGAAGGAGCGTCGTACAGACGAGGAAGCGGTCCAGCTGCTCGACGACGCGCTCACGCAGCTGCGTGAGCGTCGGGGCCAGTGACCTCGACCTGACATCGAAGAAGCCGCCGCGAGTGATCGCGGCGGCTTCTTTCGTCTCGCCCGGGTGCGGGGCCTCAGCGGCACCCGGCAGCGGCGTCGATGTACTCCTGTGGCGGATAGCCGTATGCCCAGACTCCGTTGGCGTCATCGGTGTATCCCATGCTGATCGCCCAGGCGGTCGCCCACTTCTCGATGCTGTCCTGCGTGGAGGCGTCGTACATGTCCTCGCACTTCACGCTGATCGCGTGGCCCACCTCGTGTGCGACGAGTGCTTTGCTCCGCTCAGCGGGCCACTGTTCGGCGACCGAGTTCGACAACTCGATGATCGCGCGATCCGGGTCGTCCCACCACCACGTCGTGTAGCCGCCCATGCTGCCGTTGTACCCCGCGCCGTTCACCACGGGAGCCCAGTCGAACTCCAGCAGGACCCCGGGGGCGAGTGACCGCGCGAAGGCCTCGATCTCCAGTCTCGCGTTCTGCAGGGGCCCCGCCTTCTCCGCCAGTTCTTGGGCCTCGGTGGCGACGACCTCGGCTGCGGCTCCCTGCAGGGACAGGTACGTCGTCGCCGCAGCGGCGTCCAGGGTGGTCGTCGCGGCGGCGTCTGCAGCGGCGTTCCGCAACGCGATCACGGCATCGTTCCTCGCGGAGAGATGCGCCTTCTCGAAGCCGACGGCGGCTTCGCCCGCTGTCGCGAGAAGGGTCACCCCGCTCCGGGAGACACCATCACCGACGGTGGCGATCTCGGTCGTCACCGTGCGCAGATCGTCGGAGAGGCGGCTTGTCGATGCCAGGTGCTGCTCCAGAAGCGTCGTCGCTCCGAAGAGCTCCCAGAACCACACCGGCTTCTCGCCGGATGAGGGAACCTCGGTCGCCACGATCTCCTCGGCGGAGGCAGCGACGATCTCCGCGTCCTCGGACGCTGTGGTCAGCGCGGCCCCCAGCTCCGCGTCCACGGCGACAGCCGGCTTCTCGACGGAGAGGATCTGCTCCGCCGCATCGGTGACATCGCGCAGTTCGGTGATGTCGCTGCGAACCTCCGTCTTCGCCGTGGACGCCGTCTCCGCGGCCTCGGCGTACCGCGATGCGGCGTTGTCGTAGCCGAGGTTCGCAGCCACCTGCGTGATCGAGAGAGCGGCGATCACCGCGACACCGCCGACCAGTCCCAGGATCAGCCCACGGCGGTTCTTCCGCTGTGCGGGAGGGGAGAGGGGAGGCGGGGTGGACGAGAACGCGACAGGTAGTCGATGCTCGCCGGAAGAAGGCGTCGGCGTGTCGAGAGGTGGCGGGGTCGGGATTGTCACATCGTGCCCATTCGGTGGGGCCTTCCGGCCGGTGGCTGCCTGCATCGATGCTGTCAGCGTATTCGACTGCCGGGCGGAGAGAGGAGAAGGCCCCCACCGCGGGGGTGGGGGCCTTCTGGAGCGGAGGGGCTGACGGGAATCGAACCCGCATCATTAGTTTGGAAGACTAAGGCTTTACCACTAAGCTACAGCCCCGGATCCGAGACTCCGGAAGTCTCAGTGCCGACTCAACGACTATACCGGACTCTGGCGCATGCTCCGGTCCGTTAGACTCGGTGGGGCTGAATCTGCGTGCGGATTCCCCGGGGCGTAGCTCAGCTTGGTAGAGCGCCCGCTTTGGGAGCGGGAGGTCGCAGGTTCAACTCCTGTCGCCCCGACACGGCCCCACAGACCTTACAGCCGCGATACCGCGCGGAAATCACAAGGAGAACACACCAGCATGGCGAACAGCACCGTCGAGAAGCTGACCCCGACCCGGGTCAAGCTCACCATCACGGTCACCCCGGACGACCTCAAGCCCAGCATCGCGCACGCCTATGAGCACATCGCTCAGGACGTGCAGATCCCCGGCTTCCGCAAGGGCAAGGTTCCGGCGCCCATCATCGATCAGCGCATCGGCCGCGGTGCCGTCATCGAGCACGCGGTGAACGAGGGCCTGGACAAGTTCTTCCGAGACGCCACGGTCGAGCACAAGCTGCGTGTCGTCGGTCGTCCCGCGGCGGACATCACCCAGTGGCCGAGCGAGAAGGACTTCTCGGGCGATCTGCTCGTCGACATCGAGGTGGACGTCCGTCCGGAGATCGAGCTCCCCTCCTACGACGGCATCACGGTGACCGTCGACGCCGTCGAGGCGGATGACGCTGCGCTCGACGCTGAGCTCGACAACATGCGTGCCCGCTTCGGCACGCTCGTCCCGGTCGACCGTCCGGCCACGAAGGGTGACTTCGTGGACCTCGACCTCGTCGCCACCATCGACGGCGCCGAGATCGACCGCGCCGAGGGCGTCTCCTACGAGATCGGCTCCGGCGAGCTGCTCGAGGGCATCGACGACGCGATCGAGTCCCTCACCGCGGGGGAGGACACCACGTTCCGCTCGGCTCTCGTCGGCGGCGACCACGCCGGCTCCGAGGCCGAGGTCTCCGTGACGGTCAAGGCCGTCAAGGAGCGCGAGCTGCCCGAGGCGGACGACGACTTCGCTCAGATCGCGAGTGAGTTCGACACGATCGCGGAACTCCGCGAGAGCCTCGCCGAGCGTGTCGCTCAGCAGGGCGTCTTCACGCAGGGCTCCGCGGCGCGCGACAAGCTCGTCGAGGTGCTTCTCGAGCAGATCGAGATCCCGGTTCCGCCGCAGCTCATCGAAGACGAGGTCCACAACCACCTCGAGGGCGAAGGCCGTCTCGAGGACGACGTGCACCGTGCCGAGGTCACCGAGGCGAGCGAGAAGCAGTTCCGCACGCAGGTGCTGCTCGACACGATCGCCGAGCAGGCCGACGTGCAGGTCTCGCAGGAGGAGCTCAGCCAGTACCTCATCCAGTCGGCCGCGCAGTACGGCATGGCGCCGCAGGAGTTCGTCGAGGCTCTGCAGTCCTCGAACCAGCTCCCCGCGCTCGTCGGTGAGGTCGCCCGCAACAAGGCCCTCGCGATCGCGCTCGGCAAGGTGAAGGTCGTCGACAGCAACGGCAAGGCCGTCGACCTGTCCGACTTCATCGTGACCGATGACGAGGCCGCTGAGGCTGAGGCTGAGACCGCCGAGGCCGAGGAGAAGCCCGCCAAGAAGGCCCCGGCCAAGAAGCCGGCCGCCAAGAAGGCTCCGGCCAAGAAGGCCGACGAGGCTGACGACGCCGAGAAGCCGGCCGCCAAGAAGCCGGCCGCCAAGAAGGCTCCGGCCAAGAAGGCTGCCGACAAGGCCGAGTGATCGACACGATCCAGTGAAGAGGGCGGATGCTGCGGCATCCGCCCTCTTTTCCTATCGAGGGGACAACCATGACGAAGAGCTGGGACGAGCGCGTGGATGAGGTGTGGGCGCAGGCCTCCGGCGAGGAGGTCGGAGCCGACACGGTCGCGCGCATCGACGCACTGGCCGCGGAGCGCGGACCCGATGACGCCCGTGCGGAGTTCGAACGGGCCGGTGCCCGTGACTCTGCGGGCTTGCCGGCCGAAGCGGTCGCGCTGTATCGACGGGCTCTCACTTTGGGGCTCGACGAGGAGCACCGTCCGCAGTGCGTGATCCAGTTGGCGAGTTCGTTGCGGAACCTCGGTGAGTACGACGACGCCCTCGCCGTCATCCGCGCGGAGGAGGAACGGTCGGCCGACGGTCCGTACCGCGATGCCGTCGCCACGGTGCACGCGCTCATCCTGGCGAGCGCGGGTCGGCCGGCACAGGGCCTCTCCGTGGCGTTGCTCGCCCTGGTGCCCCACCTTCCGCGTTACCACCGGTCGATGACGGCATACGCCCTCGAGATCGCTCACGCCGACACCTGATATGCCGACGGCGAACACGGCCTGGGTGCCGCGCCTGCGCCGGTAGATTCGAATCACTGAAACACGGAATCAGGAGCTGACATGGCTGCAGAACCCCTCCTCGCAACGAGCGTCTTCGACAGGTTGCTGAAGGACCGCATCATCTGGCTCGGCTCGGAGGTGCGAGACGAGAACGCGAACGAGATCTGCGCGAAGATCCTTCTTCTCGCCGCAGAGGACTCCGAGCGAGACATCTACCTCTACGTGAACTCGCCCGGAGGCTCGATCACCGCCGGCATGGCGATCTACGACACGATGCAGTTCGTGCCGAACGACATCGTCACGGTCGGAATCGGTATGGCCGCATCGATGGGGCAGCTGCTCCTCACCGCGGGCACCAAGGGCAAGCGCTACATCACCCCGAACGCGCGTGTGCTGCTTCACCAGCCGCACGGTGGCTTCGGCGGGACGTCGAGTGACATCCAGACCCAGGCGCAGCTCATCATGTCGATGAAGAACCGTCTCGCGGAGATCACCGCGGCCCAGACCGGCAAGTCGGTCGAGCAGATCAACGCCGATGGTGACCGCGACCGCTGGTTCACCGCCGAGGAAGCGCTGGAATACGGCTTCGTCGACCACATCCGCGAATCGGCCTCCGACGTCATCGGCGGCGGCGGAACCGACCAGGACACCGAGTAACGGAAAGCGAAAGGACGCTCATGTACACACCCACCTTCCGCTCATCCGGTGACCTGCCCTCCAGCCGCTACGTGCTCCCGCAGTTCGAGGAGCGCACCGCCTACGGCTTCAAGCGTCAGGACCCGTACAACAAGCTGTTCGAAGACCGCGTGATCTTCCTCGGCGTGCAGGTCGACGATGCGTCTGCCGACGATGTGATGGCTCAGCTCCTCGTCCTGGAGAGCCAGGACTCCGAGCGCGACATCACGATGTACATCAACTCGCCCGGTGGCTCGTTCACCGCGATGACGGCGATCTACGACACGATGCAGTACGTCGCGCCGCAGATCCAGACCGTGGTCCTCGGGCAGGCGGCCTCGGCGGCCGCCGTGCTGCTCGCGGCCGGTGCGCCGGGCAAGCGACTCGCGCTTCCGAACGCTCGCGTGCTCATCCACCAGCCCGCGATGGGCGAAGCCGGTCACGGACAGGCTTCCGACATCGAGATCCAGGCCGCGGAGATCCTCCGCATGCGGACCTGGCTCGAGGAGACCCTGGCCGGGCACACGAACCGCACCCCGGAGCAGGTGAACCGCGACATCGATCGCGACAACATCCTCTCTGCCACGCAGGCACTCGAGTACGGCATCGTCGACCAGGTGCTCACCACGCGCAAGCGCGTCTGAGCGTCTCAGACATCGAAAGGACGCCCGTCGGATCCGACGGGCGTCCTTTCGTCGTCTCCGGCGGATGTGCAACCTCCTTCGCTCGGTCTGCGCATATGAGCACGCAGGTGCGCGGACGCAGTATTGGGCCTACCCTGGAGGAGGAAGGAGGATTCCGTGGAAGAAGATCTGCTCATGGTTCGCGTCGCCGAGCTGTATTACGACGAGGACAAGACCCAGGACGAGATCGGCGGACTTCTCAAGATCTCCCGCTGGAAGGTCGGTCGTCTGCTCACTCAGGCGAGGGAACGCGGAATCGTGCGTATCGAGATCGTGCATCCTCGGGCACGGCGCCTCGGCCTCGAACGGCTCCTCGTCGAGAGGTTCGGACTGACGGACGCCGTCGTCGTTCCTTCGCCGGAGGGTGACGATGGGACGCTGGAGCGGGTCGCGCAAGCCGCGGCCGATTTCCTCACCGCTCTGCGACCGGTTCCCCGCACCCTCGGCGTGAGCTGGGGTCGCACCCTGCGCGCCGTCGCGGAGGCCCTTCCCGACGGGTGGGCCAACGGCGTCACCGTGGTGCAGCTCAATGGGGGAGTGAGCCTGAACCGCCGTTCCGGGGGCGCCGCGGGGCTGGCCGTCACGATCGCCCAGCGGGCGTCGGGTCAGGTATCGCTGCTCCCCAGTCCCGCCATCCTCGAGCGAGTCGAGACCAAGCAGGCCATCGAGTCGGACCGCACCGTCGCGGCCGTGCTCGAAGAGGCTGCGGAGGCGCAAGCGTTTCTCTTCACCGCAGGCCCCTGCGACGCCTCGTCCGCCCATGTCGAGAACGGATACCTCCGTGCGGAGGACGTGGAGGAACTCGCGCGCCGAGGCGCGGTCGGCGACGTTCTCGGCCGCTACGTCGACGCGGAGGGCAACATCGTCGACTCGCAACTCGACGCCCGGACGGTCGGCGTCTCGCTCGACCGTCTTCGCGGAGCCACCCATGCGATCTTCGTGACGGCGGGTCCCGCCAAGCACGACATCGCACGTACAGTCGTGACCAGTCGCCTGTGCGGCGTTCTGGTGACCGATGAGACCACAGCACGAGCATTGTTGGAGGAACAGTGACGACCAAAGAACTCAGCCGCAGGACGGCGGTGGATGTTCTCGGCGCCGAGCCGGACGACGCCACTCTCCGGCGCTTCCTGCACGGACTTCCGGGAGTGGACGCCGTCGGTCTGGAACAGCGCGCAGCCGGACTCGGCACGCGTTCGATCAAGACCACGTCGAAAGCCTGGGCGCTCGACACCATCATCAAGCTGATCGACCTCACGACGCTGGAGGGGGCGGACACCCCCGGCAAGGTGCGCTCGCTCGTCGCCAAGGCGAAGACCCCCGATGCGGCCGATCCGTCGACACCGCGCGTTGCTGCGGTCTGCGTCTACGGCGACATGGTCGGCGACGCGGTGAGCGCGCTCGGCGGTCTGCACGGCGACCCCGACGACGGTCTGATCTCGGTCGCGGCGGTGGCCACGGCATTCCCGAGTGGGCGCTCATCGCTCGCGATCAAGCTCGCCGACACCGCTGAGGCGGTCGCCGCCGGCGCTGACGAGATCGACATGGTCATCGACCGCGGGGCGTTCCTCTCCGGCCGCTACGGGCTCGTGTTCGACCAGATCGCCCAGGTCAAGGAAGCCTGCCGGCGTGAGGACGGCTCGTACGCCTCTCTCAAGGTGATCCTCGAGACCGGTGAGCTGAACACGTACGACAACATCAAGCGCGCGTCCTGGCTCGGCATCCTTGCCGGTGGCGACTTCATCAAGACCTCGACCGGCAAGGTCCAGCCAGCCGCGACGCTCCCCACGACGCTGCTCATGCTCGAGACCGTCCGCGATTGGTATCGCGGGACCGGGGAGAAGATCGGTGTGAAGCCCGCCGGTGGCATCCGCTCCTCGAAGGACGCGGTGAAGTACCTGGTCACCGTCGCCGAGACGGTGGGCGAGGAGTGGCTGCAGCCGCACCTCTTCCGTTTCGGAGCCTCCAGCCTGCTCAACGACGTTCTCCTGCAGCGTCAGAAGCTCACTTCCGGCCACTACTCGGGCCCCGACTACGTCACGATCGACTGACGGGAAGACGAACATGTCATTTCTGGAATACGCTCCGGCACCGGAGTCCACCGCGATCCTGAACCTCAAGGACAGCTACGGTCTGTTCATCGACGGCGAGTTCGTCGACGGCTCCGGTTCGTCCTTCTCGACGATCTCGCCGTCGAGCGAGAAGCACATCGCCGAGATCGCCTCCGCCAGCGACGAGGACGTCGACCGTGCGGTCGCCGCCGCGCGCCGCGCCTATGACAAGACGTGGTCGAAGATGAGCGGACGCGACCGTGGGAAGTACCTCTTCCGCATCGCCCGCCTCGTGCAGGAGCGCGCCCGTGAACTCGCGGTCGCCGAGAGCCTCGACAACGGAAAGCCGATCAAGGAGAGCCGCGACGTCGACGTGCCCCTCGTCGCCTCCTGGTTCTTCTACTACGCAGGGTGGGCAGACAAGCTCGATCACGCCGGACTCGGGGCGAACCCGCGCGCGCTCGGCGTCGCCGGACAGATCATCCCGTGGAACTTCCCCCTGCTGATGCTCGCGTGGAAGATCGCGCCCGCTCTCGCGGCCGGGAACACCGTCGTGCTCAAGCCCGCCGAGACCACCCCGCTGACGGCGCTCCTCTTCGCGGAGATCCTGCAGCAGGCCGACCTTCCGGCCGGTGTCGTGAACATCGTGACCGGAGCCGGCGCGACCGGATCGACGCTGGTGCGCCACCCCGACGTGGACAAGGTCGCCTTCACCGGTTCCACGGGGGTCGGTCGTGACATCGCCCGGGCCGTGGCAGGAACCGCCAAGAAGGTCACCCTGGAGCTCGGCGGCAAGGCGGCGAACATCGTGTTCGACGACGCGCCGATCGATCAGGCCGTCGAGGGCATCGTGAACGGCATCTTCTTCAATCAGGGCCATGTGTGCTGTGCCGGAAGCCGTCTGCTGGTCCAGGAGTCGATCCACGACGAGGTCGTCGACCGACTCAAGACTCGCCTGTCGACGCTGCGGCTGGGGGACCCCCTCGACAAGAACACCGACATCGGTGCGATCAACTCCGCCGCGCAGCTCGCGCGGATCCGCGAGCTCAGCGACATCGGTGAGGCGGAGGGCGCGGAGCGGTGGACCGCTGACTGCGCCATCCCCGAGCAGGGGTTCTGGTTCGCTCCGACGATCTTCACCGGGGTCGAGGCGTCGCACCGCATCGCCCGCGATGAGGTCTTCGGCCCTGTGCTGTCGGTGCTGACCTTCCGCACCCCGGCGGAGGCGATCGCGAAGGCGAACAACACACCGTACGGCCTCTCCGCCGGCATCTGGTCAGACAAGGGATCGCGCATCCTCGCGGTGGCCGACCGACTGCGCGCCGGGGTGATCTGGGCCAACACGTTCAACCGATTCGACCCGTCGAGCCCGTTCGGCGGTTACAAGGAATCCGGGTACGGCCGCGAGGGCGGACGTCAGGGACTCACCGCCTACCTCAAGGGAGCCGCAGCATGAGCAAGCGTCTGACCGTTCCGAAGACGTACAAGCTGGCGATCGGCGGCGCCTTCCCGCGCAGCGAGTCCGGACGCACCTATGAGGTGCTCTCACCCAAGGGCGCGTTCCTCGCGAACGCCGCCAAGGGGTCACGCAAGGACGCCCGCGATGCTGTGGTCGCCGCGCGTGCCGCGGTGAAGGGCTGGTCGGGTGCGACCGCCTACAACCGCGGGCAGGTGCTGTACCGCGTCGCCGAGGTGCTCGAAGGCCGCAGGGCGCAGTTCATCGACGAGATCGTGGCGCAGGAGGGGGCTTCGTCGTCCGCTGCTGCCGCTCAGGTCGACGAGGCGATCGATCTGTGGGTCTGGTACGCCGGATGGTGCGACAAGTACGCCCAGGTGGCGGGCAATGCGAACCCGGTGTCCGGTCCGTACTTCAACATCTCCGTACCGGAACCGACCGGTGTAGTGGCCATCGTCGCCCCGCAGGACTCGTCGTTGCTCGGATTGGTCTCGGTCGTCGCGCCGGCTCTGGTCGCGGGTAACACCGTCGTGGTCGTCGCGAGTGAGCAGCACCCCCTGTCGGCGATCAGCCTCGCGGAGGTTCTGGCCACGAGCGACGTCCCCGGCGGCGTCGTCAACGTGCTCACCGGTTCGCCGGCCGAGATCGCCCCGTGGCTCGCCTCGCATCAGGACGTGAACGCCCTCGATCTGGCCGGCGCGGGCGACCTCGACTGGGTCGACATGCAGATCGCGGCCGCCGACACGCTCAAGCGCGTGCTCACACCGGGTGAAGTGATCGCCTCCCCGGAGCGGATCGGTGCCTTCACCGAGGTGAAGACCGTCTGGCACACCAAGAGCATGGTCTGATCCGCGTCCGCGGATCTCTCCGAATGCTGCGGCGTCTCGACCGGTGCGCACCGGTCGAGACGCCGCAGTGTCGTCCGGCATCCGACGTGTCCGCGCCAATGCGGCCGTGTGTCACATGCAGCGGTTAGGCTCGAAGGACGATCTCTGATCCCCCCATAGGAGGACGCGCATGGCACGCATCGGTGAAAGCGCTGACCTGTTCAAATGCTCTTTCTGCGGAAAGAGTCAGAAGCAGGTCCAGCAGCTCATCGCCGGCCCCGGCGTGTACATCTGCGACGAGTGCGTCGAGTTGTGCAACGAGATCATCGAGGAACGGATGGCGGAGTCGTCCGCCGATGGGGCAGCGGAATTCGAGTTGCCCAAGCCTCGTGAGATCTTCTCCTTCCTCGAGGAGTACGTCGTCGGCCAGGAGCCCGCGAAGCGCGCTCTCTCGGTCGCGGTCTACAACCACTACAAGCGCGTCCGCGCGCACGGCACACTTCAGACGGCGGAGCAGCGTGCCGAAGAGGTCGAGATCGCGAAGAGCAACATCCTCCTCATCGGCCCGACAGGCTGCGGGAAGACCTATCTCGCGCAGACGCTCGCCAAGCGCCTCAACGTTCCCTTCGCCGTCGCGGATGCCACGGCGCTGACCGAGGCCGGCTATGTCGGTGAAGACGTCGAGAACATCCTGCTCAAGCTCATCCAGGCCGCCGACTACGACGTCAAGCGCGCCGAACAGGGCATCATCTACATCGACGAGGTCGACAAGATCGCCCGCAAGGCGGAGAACCCGTCGATCACGCGTGATGTCTCGGGCGAGGGTGTGCAGCAGGCACTGCTCAAGATCATCGAGGGCACGGTCGCCTCGGTGCCCCCGCAGGGCGGACGCAAGCACCCGCATCAGGAGTTCCTGCAGATCGACACGTCGAACGTCCTGTTCATCGTCGCGGGAGCCTTCGCCGGCCTGGAAGACATCGTGTCGGCGCGGGTCGGCAAGCACGGCATCGGCTTCGGCGCCCCGTTGCATGACAAGGGCAAAGACCTCGATCTTTTCAGCGAAGTGCTCCCGGAAGACCTGCACAAGTTCGGCCTGATCCCCGAGTTCATCGGGCGTCTCCCCGTCGTCACGAACGTCTCTCCCCTCGACCAGGACGCCCTGATCGACATCCTCACGGGGCCTCGCAATGCGCTGGTGAAGCAGTACCAGCGCATGTTCGAGATCGACGGTGTGCAGCTCGAGTTCGAAGAGGATGCACTGCGATCGATCGCCGACCTCGCCGTGGAGCGCAAGACCGGCGCGCGTGGTCTCCGCGCGATCCTCGAGGATGTCCTCGGACCCATCATGTTCGAGATCCCGTCGGCGGAAGACGTCGCCAAGGTCATCGTGACTCGGGCGGCCGTCGAAGAGGGCGCGCCGCCGACCATCGTGATGGAGCGCAAGCGCAAGAGCGCGTGACCGGACGCCCGGCGCCCTGGACGACGCCGTCGAGCGAGACCATCGTCGAGGACCGATGATGCCATCCTCGTCGAGGAGTATCGGCATGGCGCGGGGATCGTCGCGATAGGCACGAAAGCGGTCAGCGTCCCACGATTCCGTCGCTGAGTCCCCGCCGTTTCAGGAGCGGTTCGATCTCGGCGTCGCGTCCACGGAAGTCACGGTAGGCGGCGAGAGGATCTTTCGAGCCCCCGACACCGAGCAGCCGCTCGCGGAACCGATCGCCGTTGCCGCGAGTGAGACCGCCGTTGTCGCGGAACCACTCGACGGTATCGGCGTCGAGCACCTCGCTCCAGATGTACGAGTAGTAGCCCGCGCTGTATCCGCCGGAGAACACGTGGGCGAAGTAGGTGGAGGAGTAGCGCGTCGGCACCGCGGGGTCATCGAGGCCGATGTCGGCCAACGCGGCAGCCTCGAACGCGGCGACGTCGATGACCTTCGCGTCGGTGCCCAGCCGGTGCCAGGCTTGGTCGAGCCAGGCAGCAGCCAGGTACTCGCTCGTCGCGTGCCCCTGGTCGAACGTCTCGGTGGCGCGCAGACGCTCCACGATCGCGGGATCCAGAGGGGCGCCGGTCTCATGATGACGCGCGTAGTTGTCGAGGACCTCCGGCCACAGGATCCACATCTCGTTCACCTGGCTCGGGAACTCGACGAAGTCGCGGAACACGTTCGTCCCCGCGAAGTGCGGGTACGTCACGCGCGCGAAGAGTCCGTGCAGGGCATGCCCGAACTCGTGGAACAGCGTCGTCACCTCGTCGAGCGTCAACAGGGTCGGCTCCCCGTCACCCGGCAGCGGCACGTTCAGGTTGTTGACGACGACGGGAGCCGTGCCGCGCAGTCGCGACTGACTCACGATCGCGTTCATCCAGGCGCCGCCGCGCTTCGAGTCACGCGTGTAGAGGTCGAGCACGTAGAGGCCGACAGGTGAGCCGTCGGCGTTGCGCACCTCGAAGACCCGCGCACCCGGGTGGTAGGCGACGAGATCCTCACGCTCGGCGAAGGCGACGCCGTACAGCCGCGTCGCCGCGTAGAAGACACCGTCCTGCAGGACACGCTCCGCTTCGAACCAGGGGCGCAGGGCACTGGAGTCGATGTCGTAGCGCGCAGTGCGGACCCGCTCGGTGTAGAACGCCCAGTCGTGGGCTTCGACGGCGAACGGGGCA
Organism: Microbacterium aurugineum; assembly: GCF_023101205.1. Lineage (NCBI taxonomy): Bacteria > Bacillati > Actinomycetota > Actinomycetes > Micrococcales > Microbacteriaceae > Microbacterium > Microbacterium aurugineum. Next base: position 1,364,712 of record NZ_CP078078.1, read on the forward strand.
GGCTCGGTCTCGTCGACGAGCGCCTGGAGCGCCGCCCGCTCTTCGCGCGCATTCCGCGCTGCGGGACCGGCGAGGCGACGCAGCATCTGCTCGACAGCGTCCGGAGTACCGGCCGTCTCGTCGGCGGTGACGTAGGCGGCATGCGACTCGTACCCCAGCAGAGCCGCTCGCTCCGCGCGCAGCCGCACGATCTCGGTCAGCACGGCACGGTTGTCGTTCGCGTTCCCTCGGGAAGCGCGTGCGAGCGATGCCGCCATGATGCGACGTCGAGACTCTCGCACGCGCAGCTGGGCCAGCGCCGGGTGCCCGGTGAAGAGCGGAAGCGTGATGAGGAACTTCCCCTCCAGCCCCCGGTCGGCCGCCGCACGTGTGGCCGCCGAGAGCTCACCGCTGCTCAGACCCTCCAGCTCGGCCGCGGAGTCGAAGACGACGGCGAGGTCGTTCGTGTCGTTGAGCAGGTTGCGCTCGAAGGTGTTGGTCAAAGTGGACAGCCGCTGGTTCAGCGCGGTCAGCCGCGTCTTGGCCTCGTCATCCAGGCCCGCGCCCGCGTGCGTCATCTCCCGGTGATGGCGTTCCACCAGATACCGCTGCTCGGCGTCGAGGTCCAGAGCATCGCGCTGCTCGTACACCTGCCGTATCCGCCAGTACAGGGCGCCGTCGAGCGTGATCGCGTCCTGGTGTGCGGCCATGAGCGGCGCGAGCTGCTCGTCGATCTCCTGGATCTCCGGCGTCGCGTCTGCTGAGCTCACGGTGTAGAAGACGTGTGCGACGCGGTCGAGCAACTCGCCGGAGCGTTCCAGAGCCTCCACGGTGTTCTCGAACGTCGGCATCGACCGGACCATCGTGATGCGCTGGATCTCGCGGAGCTGCTCGTCGAACCCCGCCTGGAACGCCGGGAGATAGTGCTCGGGCCGGATCGCCGGGTAGTCGGGGAGGCCGTACGGGAGGGGCGACGGCTGCAGCAACGGGTTCGTGGCGTCGGTCATCCTCCGAGCCTATCCATCGACCTGCGCAGGCTCAGGAACCGTCTTCGCTCAGGCGCGTCATCACCCGCCGCAGTGCTTCCACGACCGTGCGGACCGAGCGTCGACGCAGGTTCTCCGGACGTGCGAGCACGTCGATCATCCGATGGGTGCTCACCCCTTCGAGCGGGATGCGCACGATGTCCCGATCGTCCACACTGCGCGACGTGTATCGTGGCAGCATCCCGAGCACCCCGCCGGCGGCGACCACGGCGGAGACGGCACCGTAGTCGTTGATGCGGTGATGGATCTCGACGGGCCGGTTGGCGACGGCGGACACGGCGCGGAGCACGTCGTCGGGGGAGTAGCCGATGCGGCTGGTGACCCACCGTTCGCCGGCGACATCGGCCGGTATGAGGCTCGACCGGGTGGAGAGCGGGTGCGACTTCGACAGGGCGACGTCGAGGGGCTCGCGTACGAGCGTCAGACTCCGCATCCCCGCTGTCGGCCAAGGTGCCGAATGCTCCATGCGATGCGCCAGGACGAGATCGTAGCGCGCCGTCAATGCGGGGAACTCGCTCTGTGCGACATCTTCGTCGGTCACCTGCACGCTCGGTGCGGACGCGTCGCCCGTGAACTCGCGCAACAAGGGTCCGAACAGCGCTTGCCCCACGCTGTGGAATCCGCTGACGCTGACGACCCCGGTCGGGGAGTCCTCGAACTCCTCCACGGCATGCCGGGCTGCGGCCATGGCATCGATCGCCTCGGTCGCCGCCGCTGCGAGGACCGCGCCCGCGGGAGTGAGGGAGAGGGTCCGTCCCTGCTTCTTGGTGAGGGGTGTGGGGAAGCCTCTCTGGAGTGCCGTGAGCTGCTGCGAGACCGCGGAGGGGGTGACCCGGAGGGCGTCGGCCACGGCCGTGACGCTTCCGAGCGCGCCGAGTTCGCGCAGGATCTGCAACTGATGGAGCTCCATCCGCAAAACATTAGCATTTGCTAAATGATCACTGCAGACGATGGCGATTGCTCTACATGGTCGGATGCGGTGGGATCGGAAGCATGAAGGCACTGTTCAAGGATGCACCGGGTGCCGGGCTCGAGCTCGTCGAGCGTCCGGACCCGACCGCCGGCCCCGATGAGGTCGTGATCCGGGTCCTGCGCACCGGGATCTGCGGCACCGACCTGCACATCCTCCGCTGGGACGACTGGGCGGCCTCGGCGATCGCCGCCCCGCTGATCCCCGGCCATGAGTTCTACGGCGAGGTCGTTGAGGTGGGACCCTCGGTGCACGACATCGCCGTCGGGGACCGCGTCTCGGGAGAAGGGCACATCGTGTGTGGCACGTGCCGCAACTGTCGAGCAGGTCGTCGTCAGATGTGCATCCGCACGATCGGCCTCGGGCTGCAGCGGGACGGCGCCTTCGCGGAGTTCCTCGCGCTGCCCGCGGCGAACGTCTGGGTGCATCACGCCGATGTGACGCCGGAGCTCGGAGCGATCTTCGATCCGCTGGGGAACGCCGTCCACACGGCGCTGACCTTCCCGCTCGTCGGCGAAGACGTTCTGGTGACGGGCTGCGGTCCGATCGGACTCATGGCGATCGCCGTCGCCCGGCACGCCGGAGCCCGCTTCATCGCGGCGACCGATGTGAGCGCCCCGCGGCTGGAGATGGCACGCCGGATGGGCGCCGACGAGGTCGTCGACGTCTCGGTGCGGGACATCCGCGACGCGCAGCACGCCCTCGGCATGCGGGAAGGCTTCGACATCGGATTCGAGATGAGCGGCGCGGCATCGGCGCTCCCGGCGCTGATCGACAACATGAACCACGGCGGGCGCATCGCCATGCTCGGTCTGCCGAGCAGCGGCTTCGAGATCGACTGGGGCAAGCTGGTCACCCACATGCTCACGATCAAGGGGATCTACGGGCGCGAGATGTTCGAGACCTGGAACGCGATGGGGGCGATGCTCCAGACGAGCGCGACCCTGCGCGATGCCATCGGACGTGTGATCGCCGACGTCGTCCCGGTGCGCGACTGGCGAAGAGGCTTCGCTGCGGCGGAGTCAGCGGGAACAGGCAAGATCATCCTCGACTGGACGGAGTTGTGATGTACGGAACCTTCAAGGACCACGTGGCGGGAGAGCTGGCGGCCATCGAGGAGGCCGGGCTCACCAAGCATGAGCGTGGCATTCGCGGCCCCCAGAGTGCCGAGATCACGGCGGACGGCGCGGAGGTGCTGAACTTCTGCGCGAACAACTACCTCGGCCTCGCCGATGACCCGCGCATCCTGGATGCGGCGACCGGGGCACTGCAGGAATGGGGCTACGGGCTCGCGAGCGTCCGCTTCATCTGCGGTACGCAGGAGCAGCATCTCGAGCTCGAACGCCGTCTCGCCGACTTCCTCGGGACGGACGAAGCGATCCTCTACTCGTCATGCTTCGATGCGAACGGGGGAGTGTTCGAGACGCTCTTCTCCGCGGAGGACGCCATCATCTCGGACGAGCTCAACCACGCGTCGATCATCGACGGCATCCGGCTCTCGAAGGCGCGCAGGCTCCGCTACCGCAACCGTGACCTGGCCGACCTCGAGGAGCAGCTGCGGGCGGCGTCGGATGCGCGGCACAGGGTCATCGTGACCGACGGGGTCTTCTCGATGGACGGCTACATCGCACCCCTCGCTGCGATCTGCGACCTGGCCGAGCGCTACGACGCCCTGGTGTTCGTGGACGACTCCCATGCCGTCGGGTTCGTGGGCGAGAACGGGCGGGGGACGCCGGAGCTGTGCGGGGTCGCCGACCGCGTCGACATCTACACCGGAACATTCGGGAAGGCCCTGGGCGGAGCATCCGGCGGCTACGTCGCATCGCATGCGGAGATCGTCGCGCTGCTGCGTCAGCGTTCGCGCCCGTACCTGTTCTCGAACACGCTCGCGCCCGCGATCGTCGCCGGGACCCTGACCGCACTCGATCTCGTGGAGGGCTCGGCAGACCTCCGGTCGCGTCTGCGCAGCAACGCGGCACTCTTCCGCGAGCGGATGGAAGCCGAGGGATTCGACCTGCTTCCCGGTGAGCATCCGATCGTCCCGGTGATGTTCGGGGATGCCGCGAAGACAGGGCGGATCGCTCGCGAGATGCAGGAGCGGGGGGTCTACGTCACCGCCTTCAGCTTCCCGGTCGTCCCCCGCGACCTGGCGCGGATACGGGTGCAGCTCTCGGCGGCGCACACGCCGGAGCAGGTGGAGAGATGTGTCGCGGCGTTCGTCGCGGCCCGTGCTGCCGTGGCCTAGACGGGAGTGCAAAGGAAACCTTGCAAAGAAGTACTTGCAAAGAAGTCTTTGCAAGAGTATCTTTGCATGCATGACGAACGAGACGCAGGTACGCACCCTCGACGCCGGTGCACTGAAGGCTCTGGCGCATCCGCTCCGAGTGAAGATCTTCGACCTGCTCGCCTCACGCGGCCCGCAGACCGCCAGCTCACTCGCGGCCCTCGTCGGAGAGACCTCCGGATCCACGAGTTATCACCTCCGCGCTCTCGCCGCCCATGACCTGATCCGCGAGGTCGAGGGGCGGGGCACCGCACGGGAGCGCTGGTGGGAGCGGCCCAAGGGGCGCATCGACGTGCCCGGGCCCGATGACATGACGTCGCCGGCCAACCGCGCGGCGGCACAGATCGTGACCTCGGAGTTCTTCCGCCTGCGTCACGAGACGTTGATGTCGTACCTGAACCGCCCGCAGTCGGAGGTGCCCGAGGCCTGGAGCGAGGTGGGAATCACGATCACGACCCACCTCGACATGACTCCCGACCAGGCGATGTCCCTTCGGCAGGAGCTCGAGGCGATCGTCGAGAGTGCCATCGAGCGCTACCGAGGTCAGACCGGACCCGACGTGCGGCGGGTATCGCTCCGCGCGGAACTCTTCGACCTGCCGACGCCGTCGACCGCGGTGCAGGGTTCGACCGACGATGCTGTGGAGGAATCATGACCAGTGCGACACTTCACCTGACGGCGCCGACGCAGACCGAGCGGGGGCTGCTGAAGCTGGCCGACCGCCTCACGGTCTACGTCGAGCACCGGATCGCCCGACGTGCACAGAAGCGCGTGCTCGCGCTCGTCCTCCTTCGCGAACAGCAGGCGCGCCGACACGATCCCCGCGCGGTGGACCACCTGCTCGCGCAGCTGGGGGCTCCCCGCCGCTGACTGTTCCGGACACGCGCCGACGCCCCCGCTGAATGCCGAGACCCCCTGCTGCCTACGCGGCCAGCAGGGGGTCTCGGCGCTACACGGGGGTCTCGCGTCAGTCCTCGAAGGGGCGCGCGATGATCTCGCCGGAGCGGTCCTGGAAGACCTCCCAGCCGGCATCGAGCTCTGCGATCGCGCGGCCCTCGAGCCACGTGAGCGTCCAGTGGCCCGTGAGACCTTTCGACTCCACCTCGGCGATGGCGGCCCGGAGGGACGCGGGCACCGAGGCCGGAGCTTCCGACCCTGCGGCCCAGCGCGTACCGAGCTGCATCAGGATGCCTCGACCGGGGCGAGCTCGATCGCCGTCACCGCGAACTCCTCCGATTCACTGAACTCGAGCTCGGCGATGCGACCGACCGCACGCAGGTCGTCCGCCGCTGCACGGAGTGCGTCGAGCTTCACGGAAGGCGCGGAGATCGCGGCGCGGGACACCGGGGTCTTCTGCGACGCCTTGGCTTCGGTCTTCGCACGACGGATGCCGATCAGCGCCTCGCTCGCGGCGGCGAGGACCGCCGGATCGCCGTCGATGCCGAGGGGCGTCGGCCACGCGGCCGTGTGCACCGAACCCTCCTCGAACCACGACCAGGACTCTTCGGTCGCGAACGAGAGCACCGGGGCGAGCAGACGGAGCAGCGTCGAGAGCGCAAGGCGCAGCGAGAGTGCCGCGGAGGCCTGCCCCACGTCGGTCTGGTCGTAGGCACGCTCCTTGACCAGTTCGAGGTAGTCGTCGCAGAACGTCCAGAAGAACGCCTCCGTGAGCTCCAGGGCCCGCGCGGCGTCATACCGGTCGAAGGCCTTCGTGGCTTCGACGACCACGTCGTCGAGCGCGGTCAGCATCGACGCATCCAGTGCGTGGGTCACCTGCGCACCTTCCGGCACGGGGAACGACAGCACGAACTTCGCGGCGTTGAGCACCTTGATCGCCAGACGGCGGCCGATCTTCACCTGCGTGGGGTTCTGCGGGTCGAAGGCGGCGTCCATGCCGAGGCGGCTCGATGCGGCCCAGTAGCGCACCGCGTCCGAGCCGTGGGCGTCGAGCACGTCGGCGGGAGTGACGACGTTCCCCTTCGACTTCGACATCTTCTTGCGGTCGGGATCGACGATGAAGCCGGAGATCGCGGCGTTGCGCCACGGTGTCCGGTCATCCTCGAGCGTGGAACGCAGCATCGTGGAGAAGAGCCAGGTGCGGATGATGTCCTGTCCCTGCGGGCGGAGATCGAACGGCGCAGTGAGCTGCCAGAGCTCCTCGTCGCGCTGCCAGCCCCCGGCCAGCTGCGGCGTGAGCGACGATGTCGCCCAGGTGTCGAGGATGTCCGCTTCGGCCTCGAACCCGCTCGGCACACCGCGCTGGTCCTCGGTGTACCCCGCCGGCACATCGGTCGTCGGGTCGATCGGGAGCGTCGCCGCATCCGGGGTGAGCACGCGGTCGTAATCGCGCTCCCCGTTCTCGTCGAGGGCGTACCAGAGGGGGATCGGCACGCCGAAGAAACGCTGACGGGACACCAGCCAGTCGCCGGTCAGGCCACCGACCCAGTTCTCGTACCGCACCCGCATGAACTCCGGGTGCCAGGCCAGTTCCTGACCGTGTGCGAGGAGCTTGTCGCGCAGCTCGCCGTCACGGGCGCCGTTGCGGATGTACCACTGGCGCGTGGAGACGATCTCGAGCGGACGGTCGCCCTTCTCGAAGAACTTCACGGCGTGGTTGAAGGGCTTGCCGACCGCGGTCATGTCGCCGGTCGCCTGCAGCTTCTCGACGATCGCCTTGCGCGCGCTGAAGACGGTCTTGCCCGCGAGCTCCTCGGCGTACCAGGCGATCGCGTCGCTGTTCGCCACAGAGGAGGGTGCTTCGGGCAGGAAGCGACCATCGAGGCCGATCGTGGTCATGTTCGGCAGCGGCTGGTCCTCGGTGGTCCGCAGCTCGCGCCACCACACGATGTCGGTGACGTCACCGAAGGTGCAGACCATCGCCGCGCCGGTGCCCTTGTCGGGCTGGGCGAGGTGATGACCGTGGATCTCGATCTCCGCACCGAAGAACGGCGTCGTCACCTTGGTGCCGATGAGGTGCTTGTGGGGCCCTTCCGGATGCGTCACGAGAGCGATGCAGGCGGGAAGCAGCTCCGGGCGGGTGGTGTCGATGGCGATCGATCCCGAGCCGTCGGCGAAGGGGAACTCGATCGTGTGATACGCCGCCTGCTGGTCGCGGTCCTCGAGCTCGGCCTGCGCGATCGCGGAGCGGAAGTCGATGTCCCACAGGGTCGGGGCCAGGGCCTGGTAGGCTTCGCCGCGCTCGATGTTGCGGAGGAACGCGAGCTGGCTCTGACGGATCGTGTCGTCCGAGATCGTGCGGTAGGTCTGCGTCCAGTCCACGCTCAGACCGAGCTGGCGGAACAGCGCCTCGAACTGCTTCTCATCCTCGATCGTGAGGCGCTCGCAGAGCTCGATGAAGTTGCGACGGCTGATCGGCTGCTGGTCGGCGGCACGGCTCGACTTGTTGTCGCCGCCCTCGAACGGCGGGACGAAGTCCGGGGTGTAGGGGAGGGACGGGTCGCAGCGCACGCCGTAGTAGTTCTGCACACGGCGCTCGGTGGGCAGGCCGTTGTCGTCCCAGCCCATCGGGTAGAACACGGTCTTGCCGCGCATGCGCTCGTATCGCGCCTTCACGTCGGTGTGGGTGTACGAGAACACGTGGCCGATGTGCAGGCTGCCGGAGGCCGTCGGCGGCGGGGTGTCGATCGAGTACACGCCCTCACGGCCGGCCTGTGCCGCACGCAGGCGGTCGAACAGGTACGTCCCCTGCTCCGCCCACGCGGAGTCCCACTTCGCTTCGAGGCCTTCGAGAACGGGCTTGTCGGGAATCTGGTTCTGCGTCGATTCGGATGCAGGCATGGAAGGTCTCCTCGAACGATGTATGCGGCACTGTGTGAGCGTGCCTGAGTGTGGGTGTGCCGATCAGTCTACCGAGCGTCCCGGAGAGCGGCCGACCTGGCATATCGACCCAGTCCAACAATTCGCCGTAGGATGGGATCACCCCGACCCGCTCTTTCTGAGGAATCGTCATGCCCGCACACCCCGCGCGCCGCCTGCTGCCCTTCGCCGCGCTCGCCGCCACCACCGCTCTGGTGCTGAGCGCCTGCGCCACCCCCGGTTCCGACGGGGACGGCGGAGAGCTCGTCTGGTCCATCGAGGGGGCGAACCTCTCGGCCGGGCACATGGATCCGCAGGTGAGTCAGCTCGACGTCTCCGGCATGGTGCAGCGGGCGGTGCTCGACTCGCTCGTGTTCCAGGAGGACGACGGATCCTTCTCACCCTGGCTCGCGAAGGACTGGACCGTCTCGGACGACAGCACCGAGTACACGTTCACTCTCCGCGACGACGTGACCTTCACCGACGGTGAGAAGTTCGACGCCGCCGCGGTCAAGGCGAACTTCGACCGCATCGTCGACCCCGAGACCGCGTCCGCGCAGGCGGCCAGCATGCTCGGCGCCGACTTCTACGAAGGCACCGAAGTCGTCGACGAGCACACGGTGACGGTGACCTTCACGCAGCCGTACGCACCCTTCCTGCAGGCCGCGAGCACGCCGCAGCTGGGCTTCTACTCGCCGGCCGTCCTCGAGACCTCGGCGGACAAGCTGAAGGCGGGCGGGCCCGACATCACCGTCGGCACCGGTCCGTTCGAACTCACCGAGTACACCCCGGATCAGGAGATCGTCTACACCCGCAACGACGACTACGCGTGGGGGCCGCACGATACGAAGGCCCCGAAGTTCGAGACGCTCCGCGTGGAGATCCAGCCGGAGGCCGCCGTCCGCACCGGCGTGGTGACGAGCGGTGAGGCCGACCTCGCCAGCAACATCCCGCCGAACCTCGCGAAAGACCTCGGCGACGGCATCACGGTCGACTCGATCGAGTACCCCGGTCTGCCGTACTCGCTCTACCTGAACGAGAAGTACGGGGTGTTCGCCGACGAGAAGGTGCGTCAGGCGTTCGCTCGCGGCATCGACATCGACGCCGCCGTGGAAGAGATCTACTTCGGCCAGTTCCCGCGTGCATGGAGCATCCTCGGTTCGACGACCCCGGGCTACGACGCGTCGCTCGAGGGCAGCTGGCCGTTCGACCAGGACGCCGCGAACACGCTCCTAGACGAGGCCGGGTGGACCGCACGCGACACCGACGGCATCCGGATGAAGGACGGCGAGCGGCTCTCGGTGCGATGGATCGCCTGGACCCCGGTGCCGGATGACCGTGCCGCTCTCGCGAACGCGATCCAGTCCGATCTCAAGGGGATCGGCTTCGAGGTCGAGCGCGAGGTGCTCGAGCCCGGGGCGTACAACGAGCAGTACGAGCCGAAGACCTTCGACCTCACCGACTGGGGTTTCTCGGGCGTCGACCCCGATCTGCTGCGCAGCCACCTGCACACCGACGGATTCCAGAACGCGTCGCAGGTGAGCGACCCGCAGATCGACGCACTGCTGGAGCAGGCCGTCGCGACCAGCGACCAGGATCAGCGCAATGAGCTGTACACGCAGCTGCAGCAGTGGAACGCCGAGTACACGGCCATCGTGCCGCTCTACAGCCCCTCGGCGATCACGGCTGTCGGCGACCGCGTCGAGGGCCTGCAGTACGACCTCTACGGTCGGCCGCTGTTCTACGATGTGACGGTCGGCTGAACCACCGGCTGAGCGGAGGGCACGAGTGGTGAAGACTGCTCTCGTCCGCATCGCCGGCCTCGCCGCCTCCGTCGTGCTCGTCCTGTGGGGTGCGGCGACCGTCGCCTTCCTCGCGTTCCGGGTGGTCCCCGGAGACCCGGTGTCGGTGATGCTGGGACCCCAGGCGCAGGTGAGTGAAGCGGTCAAGGACGGCATCAGGGCCGATCTCGGGCTCGATCGACCACCGTTCGAGCAGTACCTCGGCTTCATCGGTCAGCTCGCGCGGGGCGACCTGGGGGAGTCGTACCAGCTGCGGATGCCCGTGACGGAGGTGATCGGGCGTCAACTCGGTGCGACGGTGCAGCTGTCCGTGCTGGCGCTGCTGATCGCGGTCGTCCTCGCGCTCGCCGTGGCGGTGTTCGTCCGCGGGCAGGTCGGACGCACGGTCGCCGCCGGTATCGAGCTGGTCATCCTCTCCTCGCCGGTGTTCTGGATCGGGCTCGTCCTGCTCAGTGTCTTCGCCTTCGGGCTGGGCTGGTTCCCGGTGTCGGGTGCCCGTAACCCCGCCACCCTCGTGCTGCCGGCGATCACTCTGGCGCTTCCCGTGGCTGCGCTGCTGAGTCAGGTGCTACGCGACGGACTGGTGCAGGCGGAGCGCATGCCGTTCGCCGAGACCGTCCGGGCCCGTGGTGCGAGCCCTTCGTGGTTCACGCTGCGGCACGGGCTCAGACACGGCGCGGCTTCCGGCGTCACCCTGACCGCGTACCTCACGGGATCCGTCCTCGGGGGTGCCGTGCTCGTGGAGACCGTGTTCGCACGTCCGGGTCTGGGCAGGGTCACGCTCGCCGCGATCAACGACCGCGATCTTCCCGTCATCACGGGCATCATCCTGCTGAGCGCCCTGGCGTTCGTCGTGGTGAACCTCGTCGTCGAGCTCGTGCATCCGCTTATCGATCCCCGGGTGGTCGCGGCTCCGTCTCGAGGCACCCGTCGAGGCACCCGTCGAGGCACCCGTCGAGGCACCCGTCGAGGCACCCGTCGAGGCACCCGATGAAGCGGGCGCAACGCGTGCTGCTGTGGGCCGCCGTCGCCGTCCTCGCCGTGATCGCGTTCTCGGCGCTCTGGCCCGCTGCCCTCGCGACCCACGACCCTCTCCAGACGGAGGTGCGCTCCGCCCTGCTCCCGCCGAGCGCGGAGCACCTGTTCGGCACCGACCAGAGCGGGCGCGACGTCTACTCCCGGGTCGTCTACGGAGCCGGACGCTCCCTCGGCATCGGACTGCTCGCGACCGTCGTCGCCCTCACGGTCGGTCTGCTCCTCGGAGCCTTCGCGGGGGTCGCGCCGCGGGGCGTCGACGCCACGGTGATGCGGGTGAACGACATCCTGATGGCCTTTCCCGAGTTCCTCGTGGCGCTCGTCGTCGTCGCGGTACTCGGCCCGGGGACGGTGAACATCGCGATCGCGGTGACGCTGGCGGCGGTTCCCGTGTACATCCGACTGGCACGGGTGCAGACGCAGACCCTCCGGGCCGCCGAGCACGTGGAGGCTGCGCGCATCCTCGGGGTGCCGCGAGCGACGGCCTTCCTGCGGCACGTCGCTCCCGGTGTGCTCGGCGCGCTGAGCGTGCTGGCGACGATCGGCATCGGGTCGAGCATCCTCGCCGCGGCGGGGCTCAGCTTCCTCGGGCTCGGGCCGTCCGAGCCGACACCGGAGTGGGGGCTGATGCTGGCGGGCGGCCGCAACGTGCTCGGGCAGGCATGGTGGATCTCGGTCTTCCCCGGCATCGCGATCACCCTCACCGTCGTCTCGGCGACCGTCGTCGGGCGCATCCTCCGCGCGCGCGGAGACGGGAGGACGGCATGAGCGCTGCACTGCAGGTGCGGGGTCTGCGCATCTCCTTCGAGGGTGAGCCGGTCGTGGACGACGTGTCCTTCACCGTCGACCGCGGAGAGTGCATCGCGATCGTGGGGGAGTCCGGGGCGGGCAAGTCCCTCACGGCACGCGCACTGCTGGGTCTGACTCCCGCGGGGGCCGACGTCGCGCTGGATGAGCTCATCGTGGACGGCACCGACACCGCCGGGCTCACGGAGCACGCGTGGCGTGCGGTGCGCGGCGCCGGGATCGCCCTCGTCTCCCAGGATGCACTGGTCTCTCTCGATCCTCTGCGACGGATCGGGACCGAGATCGCCGAGCCGCTGCTCCTTCATCGGCTCGTCCGCGGACGCGCGGAGCGGGCGGCTCGGGTGCGGGATCTCCTGCGGAAGGTGTGGATGCCGGATCCCGACCGCCGTGCCCGCCAGCACCCGCACGAACTCTCCGGGGGCCTGCGGCAGCGCGCGCTCATCGCTTCCGCGCTCGCTGCGGTTCCGGCCGTGCTGGTGGCGGATGAGCCGACGACCGCTCTCGACGCGACCGTGCAGGCGCGGATCCTCGGGTTGCTGCGCGAGATCACGGATGCCGGAACAGCTCTCGTGTTCATCAGTCATGACTTCGCGGCCGTCCGCCGGATCGCCGACCGCGTCCTGGTGATGAGGGGCGGCGTCATCGTGGAGTCCGGGCCGGTGGCCGAGGTGCTCGAGAATCCACGGCACGAGTACACGAAGCAGCTCCTCACGGCCACGATCCACGAACCGCGAGCCTCGGTCCCCGCCGACTCGCCGCCGGTGCTGATCGCGGACGGGGTGTCACGGAGCTTCGGCACGGTGCCTGCGGTCATCGACGCCTCGTTCACGCTGAAGGACGGGCGGACGCTCGGCGTCGTCGGCGAATCGGGGTCGGGCAAGACGACGCTGGCCCGCATGATCGTCGGCGTCGACGCACCGGACTCCGGCTCTCTGCAGTGGACCACCGAGCGCAGGGTGCAGCTCGTGCACCAGAATCCGCTCGGGGCGTTCGACCCGCGCTGGACGATCGGCCATTCGCTGCGTGAGGCGCTGGAAGCCGGGGGAGTGCCTCGCGCTCAGCGGCCGGCGCGCGTAGCCGGGCTCCTCGCCGAGGTCGACCTCGCCCCGGAACTCGCCGAGCGGCGTCCGAGCGCGCTCTCCGGCGGGCAGCGGCAACGCGCGGCCATCGCGAGGGCGCTCGCCGCGGATCCGCAGGTGCTCGTGCTCGACGAACCCGTCTCGGCGCTCGATCCGTCGGTGCGGGAGCGGGTGCTGCGGGTGCTCGCACGGTTGCAGCAGGAACGGCAGCTGACGATGATCTTCGTCTCGCACGACCTCGACGTGGTCGGAGCGGTCGCAGACGAGGTGCTGGTGATGCAGGACGGGCGGATCGTCGAGCAGGGCACCACCGCGGCGGTGTTCGCGACGCCTCAGCACCCGTTCACTCGGGAGCTGCTCGATGCCGGCGGCGCTGCCGATCGTTGACCGGCCGTCAGTCCTTGATCTGGATGCCGATGCCCGCCGCGATCACCGGAGCGAGCTGCTGCACCTGGAACGAGGTGAGGGTGGCCCCGCGGAGGCTGTTGGCATCGAGGAACGCGACGGCGTCGAGGCCGCGCAGATCCAGGTCTTTCGCCCGCATGCCTCGGGAATCGACCTCCTCGGTCGACGTGGAGGTGAATCGCACGCGGGTGAGCTCGGCCTGGGGCATGTCGATCGTGCGGATGGTGCACTCCGAGATCTCGAGGTCGGTGACCTTCGACGCGCCGAGGTTCAGGTAGTCGATGCGCACGTCGCGCAGGTCGAGTTCCGAGATACGCGCCTCGCTCAGGTCGAGCGTGCCGATGCGTCCTCCGCTGATCCGCATCCGCCGCACTCCGGCGTCCCGCAGGCGGAGTGAGGCGATCCGCGCGCCCGACATGTCGACGTCGATGACGGTCGCTCCGGTGAGATCGACGGCGTCGGCATCGGCCCTCACGGCGCACTGTTCGAGCGTCGCGTAGGCGAGGTCGACGGTGCCGGTGAGGTCGAGGCTCGACCCCAGGATGTCGGCACTGCGCGCAGCGGCGGCCTGCTCGAGGACGGACGGGAGGTCGGGAGCGGTCACGCGGGGCGGGGCCGGTGATTCCGAGGTGCGGGCCATCCTTCGAGGGTAGGTGCTGCCACGGACAGCGTCGGAGGTCGGATGCCGCGTACACTGGAGGGACGAGCATCGATCCGGCCATCACCGGGGAGCTCTCGGAAGAACGGTGCGGCCCCCGGGCGGTGCTCAGTAGAACCGAGCGGGGCAGGCCCGTCACAGCCGCAGTGAGAGTGGTCGCGTCGCACGGCGTGGCACGCGAGGTGGTACCGCGGTCCGTGAGGGTCGTCCTCGCAGGAGCATCCGCCACGACGAACACTGCGAGACACGATGACCTACCCCCGTTCCTCCTTCGGCCCCGCCGCCGACTCCGTCGCGCCCAGCCCCCGCTTCCCGCAGATCGAGGAAGAGGTGCTCGCGTTCTGGAAGTCCGACGACACCTTCCGCGCCTCGATCGAGCAGCGTGAGGGCGCACCGGAATGGGTGTTCTACGACGGTCCGCCGTTCGCGAACGGCCTGCCGCACTACGGACACCTCCTGACCGGCTACGCCAAGGACGTCTTCCCGCGCTTCCAGACCATGACCGGCCACAAGGTCGATCGGGTCTTCGGATGGGACACCCACGGTCTGCCGGCCGAGCTCGAGGCCATGAAGCAGCTCGGCATCACCGAGAAGTCGGAGATCGAGGACATGGGCATCGACGTCTTCAACGCGAAGGCGAAGGACTCGGTGCTCACGTACACGCGCGAGTGGCAGGACTACGTCACCCGCCAGGCGCGCTGGGTCGACTTCGACCGCGGCTACAAGACGCTCGACCTCGGGTACATGGAGAGCGTGCTCTGGGCGTTCAAGACCCTGTACGACAAGGGCCTCGCGTACGAGGGATACCGCGTCCTGCCGTACTGCTGGCGAGACGAGACGCCGCTCAGCGCCCATGAGCTGCGCATGGACGACGACGTGTACCAGATGCGCCAGGATCCGTCCGTCACGGTGACCTTCCCGCTCACGGGAGCCAAGGCCGAAGCGCTCGGACTCACGGGCGTCCGTGCCCTCGCCTGGACGACCACGCCTTGGACCCTGCCGACCAACGTCGCGCTCGCCGTCGGTCCCGACATCGAGTACGTGGTGCTCCCCGCGGGACCGGCAGGTGCCGCCGACGTCCATCAGACGGCGGGGACCGAGGATGCCGCCATCGAGTCCTCCGCACATCGCTACCTCCTCGCCCGTGACCTCCTCGGCGGCTATGCCAAGGACCTCGGCTACGAGAGCACCGAGGACGCGCTCGCCGCGGTGGACGCGACCGTGCGTGGCGCGCAGTTGCAGGACGTCACGTACGACCGCCTCTTCGACTACTACGCCGACGCCGAGACCTACGGCACCGAGAACGCCTGGCGGATCCTGGTCGACGACTACGTCACCGTGAGCGACGGCACGGGCATCGTCCACCAGGCTCCGGCCTACGGTGAGGACGACCAGCGGGTCGCGGGCGCTGCCGGCATCCCCACGATCCTCTCGCTGGACGACGGTGGCCGGTTCCTCCCGAACGTCACCGATGTCGCGGGTCAGTTGTGGATGGAGGCGAACACGCCGCTGGTGCGCCTGATCCGGGAGCACGGCCGCCTCATCCGGCTCCAGAGCTACGAGCACTCGTACCCCCACTGCTGGCGCTGCCGGAACCCCCTGATCTACAAGGCCGTGTCGAGCTGGTTCATCCGGGTGACCGACATCAAGGACGACCTGCTCGCGAACAACGAGCAGATCACCTGGGTGCCCGAGAACGTCAAGCACGGACAGTTCGGCAAGTGGCTCGAGGGCGCCCGCGACTGGTCGATCAGCCGCAACCGCTACTGGGGTTCTCCGATCCCGATCTGGAAGAGCGACGACCCGGAGTACCCGCGCGTCGACGCCTATGGGTCCCTGGAAGATCTCGAACGGGACTTCGGGACGCTGCCGCGCAACCCTGAGGGCGAGATCGACCTGCACCGCCCCTACATCGACGCCCTGACGCGTCCGAATCCGGACGACCCGACGGGCAAGAGCACGATGCGCCGTATCGAGGACGTCTTCGACGTGTGGTTCGACTCGGGATCGATGCCATACGCGCAGGTGCACTATCCGTTCGAGAACCAGGAGTGGTTCGACTCGCACTCACCGGCGGACTTCATCGTGGAGTACATCGGCCAGACCCGCGGCTGGTTCTACGTCATGCACGTGCTCTCGACCGCGCTGTTCGACCGCCCGGCGTTCACGGGGGTCAGCTGTCACGGCATCGTGCTCGGCAGCGACGGCTACAAGATGTCGAAGTCACTGCGCAACTACCCGGACGTGTCCGAGGTGCTCGACCGAGACGGCTCCGACGCGATGCGCTGGTTCCTGATGTCGAGCTCGGTGCTGCGAGGCGGAAACCTCGCGGTCACCGAGGAGGGCATCCGCTCGGGCGTCCGCGAGTTCCTGCTGCCGCTGTGGAACTCCTGGTACTTCTTCGCGACCTACGCCAATGCCTCCGGCGCCGACGGGTACGAGGCGTCCTGGCGCACGGACTCCTCGGATGTCCTCGACCGCTACATCCTCGCCAGGCTCGGCGATCTGGTCCGCGAGGTACGTGCGGATCTGGAGGGTCTCGACTCGACCACCGCCTCCGCGCGTCTGCGTGACTTCGCCGAGGTGCTGACCAACTGGTACATCCGTCGCTCCCGTGATCGCTTCTGGACCGGCGTCACGGAGGATCCGAAGAGCCGTGAGGCCTTCGACACGCTCTACACCGTGCTCGAGACGCTCACCCGCGTGGCGGCACCCCTCGTGCCGCTCGTCAGCGAGCGCGTGTGGCAGGGGCTCACCGGCGGACGCAGCGTGCACCTGACCGACTGGCCCGACGACGCGCAGTACCCGGCCGCGGACGAGATCCGCGACGCGATGGATGCGGTCCGCGAACTCTCCAGCGTCGGCAACGCCCTGCGCAAGAAGGAGAAGCTCCGCGTGCGTCTGCCGCTCGCGCGCCTCACCGTCGTGTCGCCGCTCGCGGGGACACTCGGGCAGTTCGAGGACATCCTCCGCGAGGAGCTCAACGTCAAATCCGTCGAGGTCGTGCCGCTCACGGACACGACCGCGGTCGAGTACGGCATCGACCATCGACTGAGTGTGAACGCTCGCGCGGCCGGTCCGCGCCTCGGCAAGGACGTGCAGAAGGCGATCCAGGCCGCACGCTCGGGCGACTGGCACGAAGTGGACGGCGTGGTCATCGCCGGCGGCATCGCGCTGGAGCCGGCGGAGTACGAGCTCGTGCTCGAGACGACGGGTCGTCCCGACGGCGAAGCGCTCGCGATCGTCCCGAGCGGAGGGTTCGTCCTGCTCGACACGCAGACGACGCCCGACCTGGAGGCCGAGGGACTGGCCCGCGACGTCATCCGCGCCGTGCAGGAGACCCGCAAGAACGCGGACTTCGACGTCAGCGACCGCATCCGCCTGGAACTGCGTTTCGCGAGTGCCGAGGACGCGGATGCGGTGGCAGCCGCCTTCGAGGTCGCCGATGTCGCGGGGGAGACCCTCGCGTTGGAGCACGCGCTTCACCGTGACGACGCCGTGCTTCCCGCCGCCGAGTTCACGGCGGACATCCCGAGCGGGACCTACGCCAACCGTGGCGACTTCACGATCGCCGTCACCAGGATCGGAGCAGGCGCATGAGTGACAGGGAACGGGCGGATGCCGTCTACGACGCGCTGCTGAGCAGGGCGGGCGAGCGGTGGGTGCAGCCTCGCAAGGAGCGCACCGCGCGCATCCTCGCCTTCCTCGACGACCCGCAGCGCACCTATCGCGTCGTGCACCTCACCGGCACGAACGGCAAGACGTCGACGGCACGGATGATCGAGAGCCTCCTGCGCGCGCACGGCTTGCGGACGGGGCTGTTCACCAGCCCGCACCTCGAGCGCTTCACGGAGCGGATCATGATCGACGGAGAGCCGATCTCCGACGAGGCGGTGGCGGATGCGTGGGACGAGATCGAGCCGTTCGTCGACATCGTGGACGCCGAGTTCGAGGCCGCGGGAGACGCGCCGCTGACGTTCTTCGAGCTGCTCACGGTGCTGGCCTTCGTCGCGGTGGCGGATGCTCCCGTCGACGTGCTGGTGCTCGAGGTGGGCATGGGCGGTGAGTGGGATTCCACGAACACGGCAGACGGCGACGTCGCGGTGTTCGCGCCGATCGACATCGACCACGCGGACCGCCTGGGCGGGACGATCGCGGAGATCGCGCAGACCAAGGCCGGCATCATCAAGGAAGGTGCCGCGGTCGTATCCGCGCAGCAGCCCCCGGAGGCCGCTGAGGTCCTGCGCCGAGTGGCGGCCGAGCGCAACGCGACCATCGCGTTCGAGGGCGAGGAGTTCGGTCTCACCGAGCAGAAGCTCGCGGTCGGGGGACAGCTGCTCAGCGTCCGGGGACTGGCCGGGGAATACGCCGAGGAGTACCTCCCGCTGTACGGCGCTCACCAGGGTCACAACGCCGCACTCGCCGTCGCCGCCGTGGAATCGCTGATCGGCGGTGCGTCTCAGGCGATCGCCCCGGACATCATCTCTGACGGCCTGCAGGGCACGACGTCGCCCGGCCGGTTGCAGCTGCTCGGCATCGCGCCGACCGTGATCGTCGATGCCGCCCACAACCCGCACGGTGCCAAGGCGCTCGCGCAGGCTCTGGACGACAGCTTCGACTTCGATGAGTGGGGTCTCGTGCTCGGCGTACTCGCCGACAAGGACGCCGCGGGCATCGTCGCGGAGCTGGCACCACGGGCCGCGCACGTGTTCGCCACCGCTCCGGAGTCCGATCGCGCGAGCGACGCGGATGCGATCGCCGACCTCGTCGAGCAGACCGGACAGCGTGCGACCGTGCACGACTCGCTCGCCGACGCCGCCGACGCCGCCCGTGAGTGGGCCGCATCCTCCGATCGTCGTGCCGTGATCATCGCAGGTTCCGTCGTGCTCGCCGGCGAGGCGATCGCCCTGGCCGAGGAAGAGGACTGGAAGTCGGGGTGGCGCGCATGACCGCCGATGCGCCTGCCGCGCGCTCGCCTCGGCCGCCGCGCACCCTCGTGCAGAAGCTCGCGCCCGTCGTGCTGGGGTTCGAGGCGATCGTGGTGTTCCTGGTCGGGCTCACGATCTTCGGGCTGCGACAGCTTCCCGAGGGCATCGAGCAGTGGTGGGGGATCGTCGGCGGGGCGGTCCTCGCTCTCGTGTGCATCCTCATCGCCGGCATGATCACGAAGCCGTGGGCACTCACCGCCGGATGGGTCGTCCAGGCCCTCGTCGCCCTGTCGGCGTTCTTCGTGCCGGCGATCCTGCTGGTCGTCCTGATTTTCGGCGGCATGTGGGCGTATGCGACCATCGGAGGGGCTCGATTGGACGCACGACGTTCCGCGGCTCCCACGACCGAGACTCAGACAGAGAGTGAATGACATGGCCACCGAAGAAACCCTCGTCCTCGTCAAGCCCGATGGCGTCGCCCGCGGCCTCACCGGCGCGATCCTCGCCCGCATCGAGGCGAAGGGGTACGCCCTCGTCGACATCCGCTTGGTGGAGCCCGACCGCGACCTTCTCGCCGAGCACTACGCCGAGCACGAGGGCAAGCCGTTCTACGAGCCGCTGCTGGAGTTCATGCTCTCCGGCCCGTCCGTCGCGATCCGTCTCGCGGGTAACCGGGTGATCGAAGGATTCCGCTCGCTCGCGGGAACCACCGACCCGACGACCGCCGCGCCCGGCACGATCCGCGGAGACTTCGGCCGCGACTGGGGACTCCCCGTGCAGCAGAACCTCGTGCACGGCTCGGACAGCCCCGAGTCGGCTGCACGCGAGCTCGGCATCTGGTTCGACTGAGTCCGTCCGCCCGCACGCCGACGAAAAGCCCGCCCGCCGAATCTCGGCGGGCGGGCTTCTCGTCTGCGGAGACCGCGGATCAGAAGAGGATCCTGCTCATCTCGCCCAGGAAGTCGAGCCCCTGGAGCTGTGCGAGGAGGATGATCAGCGCATAGGCGACGATCGTGGCGAGCGGCACCCACGGCATGAGCGTGTCGGCGCGGGCCATGACCTTCTCGTTCCGGGTGAACGTGCCGTTGCGGGTCAGATGGACCATCGTCGCGAAGAAGGTGGGGATCGTGACTGCCCACGTGACCATGCACCAAGGGCAGAGGACGAAAAGGTCGTAGAGGCTCTGGCCGATGAGCCAGCACACGAGGCCGAAGGCGAACGTGATGCCGAGTCCGAACGCCGCCCAGAACCAGCGGGGGAACCGTGCGCCGGCGAGGATCGCGACGCCCACCACCAGGGGCGCCATCCATCCGGTGAGGCCCATGATCGGGTTGGGGAAGCCGAAGACCGATCCCTGCCACGACTCCAGGTTCGTGCTGCACTGGATGAAGGGGCTCAAGTCGCAGGCGAGGGCTTCCTTCGGGTTCTCCAGCAGTGCGAACTTCTCGACGGTCAGCTCGAAAGCGGCGAACCACCCGATGACGCTCGCGATGATCAACCACACGGCATAGAAGACGGGGCGGGTGCGCTGCTCGCTCATACGGGCGATTATCTCAGCGGCGGCTATGGATAGGACGACAACAGGCCGGAGAAAACGCGCTGGTCACGACCTGATGCCATGAACGGGGCCACTTGGTGCGATAATGGCCTGTGACGCGATGAACGGCCCCGCCGCGACACGCGTCGACGCAGACTTCGGGGTCCTATGCCCCACGCGATCAGAGCCATGAGCCGGTCGCACACCGAGTGAGTTCGCGGAACCCGCGGGTACCGCATGAGATTTCATGGAGCACCCAGTGCTCCGTGCAGGGAGTAAGCCAGAGATGGCCGATGAGAACAATGACAACAACGTACCTGCCCTCGATCTCCCGGCTGACGCCGCGGATGCGCTGACGGAGCCCGCTGCTCCGGAGGCCGACGAGCTCACCGGGTCTTCGAGCGACGACGCCGCGGCAACGGAGGCCGCCGCAGACGCAGCCGATGCCGCTGCGGACGCTGCCGCGGACGATGTCGCCGCAGGGTACGCCGCCGCCGAGGACGCCGCAGCCGCCGCCGATGACGCGGCGGATGCGGTCGCACGCGATGCCGCCGATCACGACGAGGCACGTGAGGGCACTGACTCCGAGAGTACTGACTCCGAGAGCTCCTCCGACGCTGGCGAGAGTGCCGTGGCCGAGGCCGCTGCCGATGAGCAGGTTGCGATGACGGAGCCGGCGGAGGAGAAGCCCTCGACGGACGAACCCCCTGTCGAGGAAGCGCCCGCTGCTGCCGCCGAGACAGCTGCCCCCGAGGCTGCTGCTCCCGAGGCGCCGGCTCCGGTGACCGCTGTGTCGCTGGGCCTGCTGCCCGAGGTCTTCGTCTCGCAGGTCTCCACCCAGCTGCACTTCTACGCTCCGGAGATCGTGCCGCTGCCGGCGCGTCCCGGTCGCGAGCGCGTCTTCGACCGCATCGCCGACCGCGATCAGCCGCAAGACGAGTCCGCGCCGCGCGGTCGCGGACGTCGCCGTCGTGGCGGCTCGGACGGGGATGACCAGCGCGACGAGCCGCGCCAGCGTCAGCGTGTCGTCGAGTACATAACGGAGCCGAAGGCCATCAAGGGTTCGACCCGTCTCGAGGCGAAGAAGCAGCGCCGCCGCGATGGGCGCGACGCCGGCCGTCGTCGTCCGGTCGTGACCGAGGCCGAATTCCTCGCGCGCCGCGAGTCCGTCGACCGCAAGATGGTCGTGCGCTCCAAGAACGGTCGCACGCAGATCGGTGTACTGGAAGACGGCGTCCTCGTCGAGCACTACGTCGCCCGCAACCAGGATGCGTCGCTGATCGGCAATGTGTACCTGGGTCGTGTCCAGAACGTGCTGCCGAGCATGGAGGCCGCGTTCGTCGACATCGGTCGCGGTCGCAACGCCGTGCTCTACTCGGGTGAGGTCGACTGGGACGGCGTCGAGACGGGCAATCAGCCGCGGCGCATCGAGCTCGCACTGAAGCCGGGTGACCGTGTGCTCGTGCAGGTCACGAAGGATCCGGTCGGACACAAGGGCGCGCGCCTGACGAGCCAGATCTCCCTCCCCGGCCGCTACCTCGTGTACGTCCCCGGCGGGTCGATGAACGGCATCAGCCGAAAGCTCCCCGACAACGAGAGGGCGCGCCTCAAGCGCATCCTCAAGGAGGTCCTCCCCGAGTCCTCCGGCGTGATCGTCCGCACCGCGGCCGAAGGAGCGACCGAAGACCAGCTCACGCGCGACGTGCAGCGTCTCACCTCGCAGTGGGAGCACATCCAGAAGCAGGTCGAGAGCCAGCAGGCGCCTGCGCTCCTGCACGCCGAGCCGGACCTGCTCGTCAAGATCGTGCGTGACGTCTTCAACGAGGACTTCACGAAGATGCTGATCCAGGGGGAGGACGCGCAGCAGACGATCCGCGCCTACCTGGAGAGCGTCGCCCCCGATCTGCTCGAGCGGGTCGAGGCGTACGAAGACGAGACGGACCCGTTCGATGCCTTCCGCATCACGGAGCAGATCGAGAAGGCCCTCGACCGCAAGGTCTGGCTGCCCTCGGGTGGGTCGCTCGTGATCGACCGGACCGAGGCCATGACGGTCGTCGACGTCAACACCGGCAAGTTCGTCGGCTCGGGGGGAAATCTCGAGGAGACGGTCACCAAGAACAACCTCGAGGCGGCCGAGGAGATCGTCCGCCAGCTGCGGCTGCGCGACATCGGCGGCATCATCGTGGTCGACTTCATCGACATGGTGCTGGAATCCAACCGTGACCTCGTGCTCCGTCGTCTGATCGAGTGCCTGAGCCGTGACCGGACGAAGCACCAGGTCGCCGAGGTGACCTCGCTCGGTCTGGTGCAGATGACCCGTAAGAAGCTCGGTCTGGGCCTGCTCGAGACCTTCAGCGAGGCGTGCGAGGTCTGCGCGGGCCGCGGCGTCATCGTGCATCATGATCCGGTCGTGAAGCACCGCTCGGGCAACAGCAACGGCGGCAGCAACGGAAACGGTCAGGGCGGTCGTCGCCAGCGCGGCGGCAACGGCGGGAACGGTCAGAGCCAGAGTGCTCCGGCGGCCCCGCACGTCACCCACAGCATCACCGAGGGCGCGAAGTCCGCGCTGGCTCAGATCGCGGCGTCGACCATCGCTCCCGCCGCGGATGGGACGGCGGAGACGCCGGCGCCGGTCGCAGCGGACGAGGCACCCGTGGCGGCGGAGCGCCCCAAGAAGGCACGCAAGAAGCGCGGCGGGGATCGCAAGGGGCCCAAGAGTCCTGCGGAAGAGCTTCTCGATTCGGTGCTCGATGCGCTTCCCGAGCCGAAGGCTCCGGGGCAGGGTCGAGGACGCCGTCGGGTGAGCACGGCGGCGCTGACCGGCACCCCGGTGTCGGTGAACTCCGAGCCGTCAGCGCCGGTCGCGGGCGCGGACTCGGAGTCCTGACGCGATCAGCCGGCGCACCAGCTCCTTGCCCTGCACCTGCTGGGCGCCGGCGGCGACGAGTCGGGGGATCATCTCCTGCGGCACGTCGTAGTGATCGAGGTCGAAGGCGCGCGCGGGGACGTCGTGCGCCCTCGCGAAGTCGTGCAGCTCATCGAGGCTCTCATCGCTCACCAGATGCGCCCACAGGCGTCCGTGAGCGGGCCAGAGGGGGGAGTCGACGAGCACGGTCACCTGGTCAGCCTACGACCGTGCCGTCGGGTCGGGACGCGGAACGCGAGCAAGAACCGCCGGAGTCGGCGTGGCTTTGCGACACCGGTCCGCATCCGGTAAAGTAGTCCCTTGGTGCGTATGCCGCGTCTTCCTCGTCGGTTGAGGCGGAGAGCCTTGCGTTCGCGCCCGTCGTCCTGCGACGCATGCAAGCAACAGTCTTCCCGTGACATTCTCGGAGCTGAAGTGCTCCCCAACGAAACAAGGTATGAAGTGGTTTACGCAGTAGTGCGCGCCGGTGGGCGGCAGGAGAAGGTCGAGGTCGGCACGATCGTTCAGCTCGACCGTGTCAAGGCTGCCCAGGGCGAGAAGATCGAGCTGGCCGCTGTGCTGCTCGTCGACGGCGCCACGGTGACCACCGACGCTGACTCGCTGGCGAAGGTCAAGGTCACGGCTGAGGTCATCGGCAACCTCCGCGGCCCGAAGATCATCATCCAGAAGTACAAGAACAAGACCGGCTACAAGAAGCGTCAGGGCCACCGCCAGGAGCTCACGCGCGTCAAGATCACCGGCATCAAGTAAGCCCGAGGGGACTAGGACATGGCACATAAAAAGGGCGCAAGCTCAACCCGTAACGGTCGTGACTCCAACGCTCAGCGCCTCGGCGTGAAGCGCTTCGGCGGTCAGCAGGTTCTCGCCGGCGAGATCATCGTCCGTCAGCGCGGCACGCACTTCCACCCCGGCGTCAACGTCGGCCGTGGTGGCGACGACACGCTGTTCGCTCTGGCCGCAGGCGCGGTCGAGTTCGGCGCGAAGGGCGGCCGCAAGGTCGTCAACATCGTCGCTGCAGCTGAGTGATCTCAGCGCGACACTAGTCATCCGGTTCGGGGCGGGCTTCGGCTCGCCCCGTCCGTGTATCTGCACACCGAAACAACACAGGAACTCAGGGGAACCAGGACATGGTCACGTTCGTCGATACCGTCACACTGCACCTTCGTGCGGGTAAGGGCGGCAACGGCTGCGTCTCCGTGCACCGCGAGAAGTTCAAGCCGCTGGGCGGCCCGGATGGCGGCAACGGCGGTGACGGCGGCGACGTCGTCCTCGTGGCCGACCCGCAGACCGGCACGCTGCTCTCCTACCACCACTCGCCGCACCGCTCCTCCGGCAACGGCGGCCCCGGTATGGGCGATCACCGATCCGGATTCCTGGGCGAGACGCTCGAGCTCCCCGTCCCGGTCGGCACCGTGGTGAAGAACACCGCAGGTGACGTCCTGATCGACATGATCATCCCCGGCGAGCGTTTCGTGGTCGCCAAGGGGGGAATGGGCGGACTCGGCAACGCTGCGCTGGCCACCCCGAAGCGCAAGGCTCCCGGCTTCGCCCTGCTCGGGACTCCCGGCTACGAGGGCGACGTCGTCCTCGAGCTGAAGACGGTCGCCGACATCGCTCTCGTCGGGTACCCGTCCGCGGGCAAGTCGAGCCTGATCGGTGCCATCTCCGCGGCCCGCCCGAAGATCGCCGAGTACCCGTTCACGACGCTCCACCCGAACCTCGGAGTCGTCCAGGTCGGCGACTTCCGCTACACGGTCGCCGACGTGCCCGGTCTCATCGAGGGCGCGAGCGAGGGGCGCGGACTCGGTCTCGAGTTCCTCCGTCACGTCGAGCGGTGCTCCGCACTGCTGCACGTGCTCGACTGCGCCACGCTGGAGCCTGGACGCGACCCGATCTCGGATCTCGACGTCATCCTCGCCGAGCTCGGCGCCTACGAGGTTCCCGAAGGGCAGACCCCTCTGCTCGAGCGTCCGCAGTTCGTCGCGCTGAACAAGGTCGACGTCCCCGAAGCCCGCGATCTCGCTGAGCTGGTGCGTCCCGACCTCGAGGCCCGCGGGTTCCGGGTGTTCGAGATCTCCACGGTCTCGCACGAGGGACTGCGTCCGCTCACCTTCGCACTGGGTGAGCTCGTCGAGAAGCACCGCGCGGAAGCGGCGATCGAGACGCCGCCGGAGCGCGTGGTCATCCGCCCGCGCGGATCCAAGAAGGACTTCTCCATCCGTGTCGAGGGTGGCACGTACGGCAACGTGTACCGCATCCTGGGGGAGAAGCCGGTGCGGTGGGTGCAGCAGACCGACTTCCAGAACGAGGAGGCCGTGGGATACCTCGCCGACCGTCTGGAGAAGCTCGGTGTCGAGGATGAGCTCTTCCGCCTCGGCGCGGTCCAGGGCTCGACCGTGGTGATCGGCGAGGGCGACAGCATCGTCTTCGACTGGGAGCCCACCATGTCCTCTGCCGCGGAGCTGATGAGTGCTCCCCGTGGAACAGACCCTCGCCTCGCCCCCAACGCTCGTCGGACGACGTCGGAGCGCCGCGAGCAGTACTACGAGCGCATGGACGCCAAGGCGGAAGCGCGTGCCGAGGTGGAAGCGCAGCGTCTCGCCGCATACCGCGAGGACGGCGAGTGACCGCACGAACCCGCGCGGATCTCGCGACCGCGTCCCGCATCGTCGTCAAAGTCGGCTCATCGTCGATCAGCGGTGACTCGTCGTGGCGGATCCCCGTCATCGTCGAGGCCTTGGCCGCTGCCCATGCGCGTGGTGCTGAGGTCGTGCTGGTGTCGTCCGGGGCGATCGCGTCCGGGATCCCGTTCCTCCGGCTGGATGCGCGTCCGACCGACCTCGCGACGCAGCAGGCTGCGGCGGCCGTGGGGCAGAACATCCTCCTGTATCGGTATCAGGAATCGCTGCGCCCGTTCGACATCGTCGCGGGACAAGTGCTCCTGACGACCGGTGACCTCGAGAACCCCACCTCGCGCTCCAATGCGCGACGTGCGATGGAGCGTCTGCTCGGACTGCGCACCCTTCCGATCGTGAACGAGAACGACACCGTCGCCACACAGGAGATCCGGTTCGGAGACAACGACCGCCTCGGCGCCCTGGTCGCCCAGTTGATCGAGGCGGACGCGCTCATCCTGCTCAGCGACATCGAGTCGCTGTACACGAAGCCTCCGACGGACCCCGACGCCGAGCCGATCGACATCGTCGCGCCTGACGCCGACCTCACCGGACTGGAATTCGGATCGACCGTGGTCAACAGCGTCGGCACCGGCGGCGCCGCCACCAAGGTCTCGGCAGCGCGCCTCGCCGCGGCCTCGGGTATCGGCGTCCTCGTCACCAGCGCCGACCTGGTGGATCAGGCACTCTCCGGTGCGGAAATAGGAACCTGGTTCGAACCCGCCACCTCCTAAACTGGGCGGATGACCGATCAGACCCCGCAGGTGCGCCTGGAGCGCGCCAAAGAGGCCTCCCGAGCCACCGCAGCCCTCACGAGCGACGACAAGGCCCGGGTGCTCGAAGCGATCGCCGTCGCGCTCCAGGAAGCTGCGCCGCGCATCATCGAAGCGAACGGTCGCGATATCGAACGTGGCCGTGCGGACGGTATCGGGGAGTCGTTGATCGATCGTCTGCGCCTCGACGAGAAGCGCGTCGCCGCGCTGGCCGCGGCCGTGCGCGAGGTCGCCTCGCTGCCCGACCCGGTCGGCCGTGTGGTGGGCGGACACCGGATGCCCAACGGGGTGGCACTCGAACAGGTGCGGGTGCCGTTCGGGGTGGTCGGCGCGATCTACGAGGCGCGTCCCAACGTGACCGTCGACATCGCCGCGCTCGCACTCCGCTCCGGAAACGCCGTGGTGCTGCGAGGTGGCAGTGCCGCGCGCGAGTCCAACACGGTGCTCGTCGAGGTCATGCGCGGAGCGATCGAGCGGGGAGGACTCACGGCGGAGGCGATCCAGACCGTCGACGACTTCGGGCGCGACGGAGCGAAGGCCCTCATGCACGGTCGTGGGTTCATCGACGTCCTGATCCCACGGGGGAGCGCCGGCCTGATTGAGGCGGTCGTGACGGAGTCCACCGTGCCGGTCATCGAGACGGGAGCGGGGAACGTGCACATCGTGCTCGACGAGACCGCCCCCGACGAGTGGGCGCGCGACATCGTCGTGAACGCCAAGGTGCAGCGGCCGAGCGTGTGCAACGCGGTGGAGACGGTGCTCGTGCATCGACAGGCGGCACCGCGGCTCGTGCCGCTGGTGGCCAGCGCCCTGCAGAGTGAGGGGGTCGCGATCCACGGTGACGACGTGGTGGCGGGTCTCATGTCGAACGTGATCCCCGCCACGGAGGAGGACTGGGCCACCGAGTACCTGAGCCTCGATATCGCGATGAAGGTGGTGGACTCGCTCGACGAGGCACTCGACCACATCCGTCGGTACAGCACGGGTCACACCGAGTCCATCATCACGACGGATTCACGCAATGCGGAGCGCTTCCTCGCGGAGGTGGACTCGGCTGTCGTGATGGTGAATGCCTCCACCCGTTTCACCGATGGCGGCGAGTTCGGCTTCGGCGCGGAAGTCGGCATCTCGACCCAGAAGCTGCATGCGCGGGGACCGATGGGCCTCGCCGAACTGACCAGCACGAAATGGCTTGCGCGTGGATCGGGGCAGACCCGCGGCTGAGCGCTAGACTGGGAGACGCTGTACCTCACAGGATCCCGAACAGCACGCCACGAAACGGAGTCAGGATGAACCTCGTCGCACAGATCGCGATGGCCGCTGCCGAAACCGAGCACCACGGCAACGTCGCGCTCGAAACGGTGATCTTCGGGGTCATCGCCGCGATCGTGTTCGCCTTCCTCGCGCTGGTGACCCTGTCTTACAAGAACGTCGCCAACCGGCACTCGGCGAAGGCGGAGGCCTGGGCGGCGAAGCACGGCAAGGACGGCCACGAGGCGGGACACGGCCACTAGGCCCCCATGAGCGACGCTGCGACCCCGCGCACCCCGCGCATCGGCGTGATGGGCGGTACGTTCGACCCCATCCATCACGGCCACCTGGTCGCAGCGAGCGAGGTTGCGAACTCCTTCGGCCTCGATGAGGTCGTCTTCGTCCCCACCGGGCACCCGTGGCAGAAGTCGGGCGTCTCGCCGAGCGAACACCGCTACCTGATGACCGTGATCGCCACCGCTTCGAACCCGCAGTTCACCGTGAGCAGGGTCGATGTCGACCGCGAGGGTCCGACCTACACGATCGACACGCTGCGTGACCTGAAGAAGGATCGGCCGGATGCGGAGCTCTTCTTCATCACCGGCGCGGATGCCGTGGCGCAAATTCTCAGTTGGAGGGACCATGATGAGTTGTGGGAGTTGGCCCACTTCGTCGCGGTCTCTCGGCCAGGACATGTCCTGAGCACAGACGGCCTCCCGAGCGACAACGTCAGCCAACTGGAAGTGCCGGCGCTGTCGATCTCGTCGACGGACTGCCGTGAACGCGTTCGCGACGATCAGCCGGTCTGGTATCTGGTCCCTGATGGGGTCGTACAGTACATCGCGAAGCATCATCTGTATCGGAGCAAGGCATGAGTACATCGGATCAGCAGGGGCAGGGTCCGCTGACGCGCAAGCAGTTGCGAGAGATCCGGTTGACGGGTTCCACCCCGGTGATCTCCTCGGAGGAAGCCGCTGCGGCGGCCGAAGCGGCACCGCCCGCGCCGCCGCTGCCGCCTGTCGTCGCACCCGCAGAGGTCGAAGAGTCCGCCGCGGCGGAACCGGACGCGGCACCGCGGTCGGCCTCCGACGCCGACGAAGGCGGCAGCGTCGAGTCGAAGCGCGGTGAAGCCCCGCTGACCCGGCGCCAAGCGCGTGAGCTCGAGAAGGTCCGGACCGCGTCGGTACCCGTCGTCGAGGCGGAGGTCACGGAAGAGGCCGAAGTCGAAGAGCCGTCTGAGACGGCGGCCGGCGCGGACGAGCCGGCGGAGATCGTCTCGGGGATCCCGACCTTCATCTCCGTGAACGAAGAGCCCGGCGACGCCGACGACGATGATGTGGACGACGAGGTCGCCGTGGCGCCGGTCAGTGCGTCCGTCGCGGCGGATGCCGTGGGCGAGGTCCCCCTCGAAGCCGAAACCGAAGCCGAAGCCACGGAAGAACCGGCCGAACAGCCCGTGACCGACGACGTCGAAGCCGTTCTCGGTCTCACGACCGACGGCGACGACCAGGCGGCCGATGAGGATGTCTTGGCCGATGTGGGTGCTGACGACGAACCCATCGAGGAGCGTCCCACGGTCAACTCCGCGTTCGGCGAGGGAATCCTTGCGGATGCCTCCGATGCATATGCGCCGTTCCGTCCGTCGTTCGACGAACTGCTCGCCGTCGGCGACTCCACCGGTTCGCAGCACTCCGCTCCGAACGCTCTGATCTTCACCCCGTCGCCGGGGGAGGGGTCGCTCTCGGGGCCCGTCGCGTCCACGGGCGAGATCCTGGTCACCGGGTCTTATGAGCTCCCGCAGGGCATGGGCTCGCAAGGACATGCACTCGGAACGACCGATGGCAAGGACATCGACGCGGTCCTCATCGACGGGGAGCTCCCGCCGGCGTCCTCGCCCACACCGATCGCCGCGAGTTCGGCGATCAGCACCATCAAGCCCGCGGGTGAGGTCATCCGACCTCCTGCCCCCGAGAAGGGGAACCGACTGATGGTGACCCTCGCCATCATCGCCGGCGGCCTCGCCCTCGCGATCGGCGTCGTTCTCGTCATCGCCTTCACCACGAAATTGATTTGATGCAATCACCTGAAACTGCCGAAGAGATGCTGCTCCTCGCAGCACAAGCCGCCGTCGACAAGGGCGGTGAGGACCTCGTCGCGCTCAACGTCTCCGAGCCCCTCCCGCTCGTCGACATCTTCCTTCTCGTCACCGGGAACAGTGAGCGGAACGTCGCCGCTATCGCCGATGAGATCGAAGACCGTCTGATCGAGTCGGGGCACAAGCGTGTCCGTCGCGAGGGTCGTGCGGAGGCCCGATGGGTCCTACTGGACTTCGGAGACCTGATCGTGCACGTCTTCCATCAGGAAGAGCGCGTGTACTACGGCCTCGAGCGTCTCTGGAAGGATTGCCCCGTCGTTCCGATCGACGTGGTCGAGCCCGCCGCAGACGCCAGCTGACATGCCCACGCACCTCATCACCGGTGCAGGGTCCGGCATCGGAGCGGTCCTCGCCCGTCGTCTTCGGGATCGCGGGGATGACGTGGTCGCCCTCGTGCGCGACGCCGGGCGTGCCCGGGAGGTCGCGGAGGCGCTACCGGGCGTTCGTGTGCTCGTCGGCGACCTCGCGCAACCGGGCCGTCTGTCGTGGGCGCTCTCGAAGCAGCAGCTCCCGGATCGCATCGATTCCCTGATCCATGTCGCGGGAGTCGTCGATCTCGGCGCGGTGGCCGACCTGCCGCCCGCGCGCTGGGAGCAGCAGCTCGCGGTGAACCTCGTCGCGCCCGCCGAGCTCACACGTCTCCTGCTTCCGGTCCTCCGTGTGTCGCAGGGACAGATCGTGTTCGTGAACTCCGGTGCGGGACTCCGCGCCCACGCTGGCTGGTCCGCCTATGCGGCGTCGAAGCATGGGCTCCGCGCTCTCGCTGATGCGCTGCGGGCCGAAGAGGCGCAGCACGGCGTTCGCGTCACGTCGATCTACCCGGGGCGCACGGCCACCCCGATGCAGGAGCGCGTGCATCAGCAGGAGGGGCAGGACTACGATGCCGAGCGTTTCATCACGCCGGAGTCCGTCGCCACGACGATCCTGACCGCACTCGACCTCCCGCGCGACGCGGAGATCACCGACCTCACGGTGCGACCGGGCCGCTGACCCGGCGCCGGGTTGGGCTCAGGCCGTCAGCCGTGTGCGACGGGCGAGCATGCCGCGATCGGCGCGCGTCTGCGGGGGGATCGCCGAAAGGAGCGACCGCGTGTACGGGTGCTCGGGACGACGGTAGACCTCTTCTGTGTCTCCGATCTCGACCAGGTTGCCCAGGTACATCACCGCGACGCGATCGGCGATATGACGCACGAGCGAGAGGTCGTGTGCGATGAAGACGATCGACATGCCCAGCCGTTCACGCAGGTCGCACAGCAGGTCGATGATCTGCGCGCGGATCGAGACATCCAGTGCAGACACCGGTTCGTCGCACACCAGGACGTCGGGGTCGAGGGCGAGCGCCCTCGCGATACCGATCCGCTGACGTTGACCGCCCGAGAACTGGTGGGGGAATCGCGAGCCCATCTCCGGAGTCAGGCCCACGAGTTCGAGCAGCTCTGCGACACGTGCACGTCGGGTCGCCGGTGTCCCGGTATGAGTGGCGGCGAGTGGTTCCGCGATGATCTGCTGCACGGTCATCCGCGGATTCAGCGACAGGTACGGGTCTTGGAACACCATCTGCACTCCGCGTCGCAGGATCTTCCGGTCGCGCAGTCGTCCCTTGGTCACGTCCTGATCGCGGTAGCGCAGGGTGCCCGCGTCCGGGGAATCCAGGCCCACGAGCATGCGCGCCAGTGTGGACTTGCCACTGCCTGATTCGCCGACGACCGCCAGGATCTCGCCCTGTCGGAGCTCGAGATCGACGCCGGCGACCGCGGCGACGCGATGCGCGCGGCGACCACTGCCCGAGCGGAACGTGCGCTCCAGGCCGCGTCCTTCGAGGATGGGGGCGCCACCGTCGTCTTCTGCGGCGGCGCTCACATCCCGCGGCATCGAGTTCAGCAACTGCACCGTGTACGGATGCTGCGGCTTCGTCAGCACCTCATCGGCGGACCCTGACTCCACGATGCGTCCCGTGCGCATGACCGCGACCTGATCGGCGACCTCCATCACCACACCGAGATCGTGCGTGATGAGCAGGATGCCCATCCCCAGCCGCTCGCGCAAGGAGAGCAGCAGGTCGAGGATCTGCGCCTGCACCGTCACATCGAGCGCGGTCGTCGGTTCATCCGCGATGATGAGATCAGGATCCAGTGCGATCGCCATGGCGATCAGGATGCGCTGGCGCTGACCGCCGGAGAACTGGTGCGGATAGTCGTGCACGCGCTTGTCGGGGGTGGGGATACCGACGAGGGTCAGCAGCTCGACCGCGCGTGCTTCGGCAGCGCGGCGGCCGATGCTGCGATGAGCGCGGATGAGGTCGATGATCTGCTCGCCGATGCTGAGGACCGGGTTCAAAGCGGAAAGGGCATCCTGCATGACCAGGCTGACGCGCACGCCACGCAGGCGTCGATGCTGCTCGGCGGAGAGGGAGAGGAGGTCGGTCCCGCTCAGCGACATGGTCGACGCCTCGACGTCTCCGTCGTCGAGGAGTCCCATGATCGCGCGTGCGGTCATCGACTTGCCCGAGCCCGACTCACCGAGCAGCGCGAACACCTCGCCGCGTCGCACGACGAGATCGATGTCGTCGACCACGCGGTGCCGGCGTCCCTCGCCGGTGAGGGTGACGGTGAGTCCCTTCACGTCCAGGACCACGGCGTTCTGGGGGGCGGATGTGTTCTCCATGGATGCCATCATGCCAGCATCCTGGCTCTGAAATGTTTCGAACAGGAAACATTTCAGCCGAAGATAATCACCAGGGTTGACTTCTGTGCCGAAATCTTCCAGATTCGAGGAATCTCCCGCTCGTCGACTGGGAGTGGCACCCGCATCATCGAACCGAAGGAGCGCATTCGTGCTCGAACAAGCTGGCCGGTATACCGGCTACACCGCGTACGACTATCTCGAAGCCGGCAAGGACTACCGCGAGTTCCGCTAC
This sequence comes from Microbacterium aurugineum, assembly GCF_023101205.1. Taxonomy (NCBI): domain Bacteria; kingdom Bacillati; phylum Actinomycetota; class Actinomycetes; order Micrococcales; family Microbacteriaceae; genus Microbacterium; species Microbacterium aurugineum. Next base: position 1,397,755 of record NZ_CP078078.1, read on the forward strand.
GCCCCGCAGATCGGCCGCGTGCCGGCGTATGACCTCGGGCTGAGCGACGCCCAGCAGGAACGCACCGAGCGTCTGCTCCGCGAGGAGACCGTGATCTCCCTGCACGAGCATGTGCAGGTGTTCCCCGAGGACATGGGCGAGCTGCGCGACCACATCCGCCAGGGCCGCGAACCCACCGCCTACCAGGGCCTGGCCCGCTCGGGTCTCACGGCCGTGTTCGACAACGGCATGGACGGCACCTGCTGCATCTCCAGTGACGCCGGATGGAAGTACCAGGACGTGCTGTTCGACCTCGGTGTGCGCATGGCCGACCTCGCACACCAGGACTTCGTGATCAAGGCCGAGTCGATCAAGGACATCCGTCACGCCGCAGAGACCGGCCGTGTCGCACACATCTTCGCTCTCGAGGCCTCGACGATGATCGAGAACGAGGTCGACCGCCTCGACGTCCTCTACGGCTTCGGCGTGCGTCAGATGGGCATCGCCTATTCCGAGGCCAACATGCTCGGCGGTGGGCTCAAGGAGCGCGGCGACGGCGGACTGACGTACTTCGGCGAGCGCGCCGTCGAGCGGATGAACAAGCTCGGCATCGCGATCGACATCTCCCACTCCGGAGACCAGACGTGCCTCGACGTGATCGCCCACTCCACCAAGCCGGTGTTCATCACGCATGCCGGTGCGCGCGGGCTGTGGCCGACGAACCGCATGAAGACCGATGAGACGATCATCGAGTGCGCGAAGCGCGGCGGCGTGATCGGTATCGAGGCGGCCCCGCACACGACGATCTCGCCCCAGCACCCGCGGCACTCGCTGGAGTCGGTCATGGATCACTTCCAGTACTGCGTCGACCTGGTGGGCCTCGAGCACGTCAGCTTCGGTCCCGACACGCTGTTCGGCGATCACGTGGGCCTGCACGACGCGTTCTCGTCGAACCTGTCGCTCGGCCAGGCGCACGCCAACGTCGACTACGAGAAGCAGCCGTACGTCGACGGCATCGAGAACCCGGCCGAGGCCTTCTACAACATCATCGGCTGGCTCGTGAAGCACGACTACTCCGACGACGAGATTCGCGCCGTCGTCGGAGGGAACACCCTGCGCGTACTCGAGGAGGTCTGGGTCTGATGAAGTACAGCAAGTTCCTCGCCCTCGGTGCGGCCGCGGCTCTCGCCGTCGGTCTCGCCGCGTGCGCCCCGTCTGCGCCGGAACCGGGGGAGTCGTCCGGCTCCTCCGGCCCCAGCGACGAGACGATCAGCATCGGCACGACGACGGACGTCGTGAACTTCAATCCGGTCCTCGGAAACAGCCGCACGGACTCGTGGATCACGAACCTGATGTATCCGCATCTGCTGAGCATCAGTGACGACGGCACCAAGGAAGCGCATGTCGCCACCGACTGGGGCTACGTGGATGACACCACCGGCTTCTACGAGATCCGCGACGATCTGACCTGGAGCGACGGCGAGCCCCTGACCGCCGAGGACGTCGCGTGGACGCTCAACGCCGTCAAGCGCGACCAGGCACCCGGCACGTTCTACGGACAGCTGGGCAACCTCGACACGGCGACCGCCGTATCGGACACGAGGGTCGAGCTCTCGCTCACCCAGCCGGACTCGTCGATCATCGAGGAGATCGGGTTCTGGGGTGTCGTCGTTCCGCAGCACGTGTTCGAGCCGCAGGGGTCGATCGCGGAGTTCGCGAACGACGGCAGCGACGGCGGCTGGGTCGGCATGGGGCCCTTCATCATGAGCGACTTCCAGGTCGGCCAGCACTACACCCTGGAGCGCGTGGAGGACTATCCGCTCGTCGAGGGCGGAGTGCCCGGACCCGCAGAGGTCGTGTACCGCGTGTATCCCGACGTGAACACCGAGATCCTGGCGCTGCAGAGCGGCGAGATCGACGTGATCGCGAACGCGTTGCCGCCGGCGCAGGTCGAACAGCTCAGCAGCACCGACGGCCTGCAGGTCATCGAGGCGCCGGGACTCGGGTACGCCCACCTGGTCTACAACATGGACAAACCCGACCTCGCGAAGACCGAGGTGCGCCAGGCGCTCGCCCACGCGGTCGACTACGACGCGATCCGCACCGTGGTGCTCCAGGGGCAGGCCGTCTCGACGGGTTCGAGTGCGCTGATGCCGGTGCTCGCGAAGTACTACGACGACTCGGTGAAGGAGTACGAGTTCGATCCCGAGAAGTCACGCTCCCTCATGGAGAAGGCCGGCTACACGGCGGACGCGAGCGGCAAGTTCCCCCTCTCGTTCCGGCTGATCTACTCGCTGCAGGACAGTGTGACCAGCCAGTGGGCGCAGATGGTGAAGGACAGTGCGGCGGAGGCCGGCATCACGATCGAGCTGCAGGGCACGGAGCGCAACACCTACCTCTCGATGACCAATGAGGGGGACTACGACATCTATGCGGGCAACTTCGCCATCATGGACGACCCGGTGACGAACTTCGCGCTCTCGTACCTCCCCGGCGGAGCGATCAACTACACCCACGTGGACGACCCCGACCTCAACGCGCTGATCGAGGAGGGCATGGTCACCTTCGAGGAAGACGAGAAGATCTCGATCATGCGCGAGGCGAACAAGATCGTGCACGAGCAGGTCTACGACAACATCATGTACACGCAGAATCTGTTCTTCGCGGCCAGCGATGAATGGGCCGGCTTCATCTCGAAGCCGAGCGAACTGCTCTCGATCGTGAACCCGCTCTCGCTCGCGAGCGCGTACCCGGTCGAGTAACCACCACTGCACTCTCGAGGAAGGTCGCCCGGGTGTCCCGAGCATCGTTCATTCTCCGTCGCGCAGGTCGAGGTCTGCTCACGATCTGGTTCGCCGTGACCGTGACGTTCCTGCTCCTGCGTCTGCTTCCCGGCGATCCGGCGCTGGCGCTGGCGAGCCCGAACATGACGGACGACATCCGGGCGACCATCCTCGAGCAGTACGGGCTGGACCAGCCCCTGATCGTGCAGTACGGGCTCTACATGTGGCAGCTGTTGCAGGGCAACCTCGGAATCTCGTTCACGCAGTCGATCCCGGTGACCGACGTGCTCCTGCAACGGCTGCCGTGGACGCTGCTCCTGACCGTCACAGCCTTGGTGCTCACCATCGTCATCGGCGTGCCGCTCGGTGTCGCCGCCGCCTCCCACAAGGGAGGGCTCATCGACAGGGCCGTGCAGGTCGTCGGTGTCACGGGACAGTCGCTGTTCGTCCCCAGTGTCGCGATCCTCCTGTTGTTCGTGTTCGGGCTGAACCTCGGCTGGTTCCCGATCGGCGGTGCGTACACCAACAACACCTACGGGTTCGATTGGTACCTCAGCGTCGCGCAGCACCTCGTCCTCCCCGCGGTATCACTCATGCTCATCCAAGTCGGCTCCTACGTGCTCACCATGCGGTCGACGCTCATCGAGACGCTCGGGGAGGACTACATCCTCCTGGCCAAGGCGAACGGCATCCGCGGCAGCCGCATTCTCTGGAAGCACGCGCTGCGCAATGCGCTGCTTCCCACGACCACGCTGATCGGCCTGCAGCTCGGATTCCTGGTCGGGGGCGCGGTGCTCACCGAGACCGTCTTCGCCTACCCCGGTATCGGCCGTGGCATCTACGAGGCGGTCACCCAGCTCGACTTCCCTGTGCTGCAAGGGGCCTTCCTCATGCTCGCCATCACCGTCGTGGTCGCGAACACGATCACCGACATCATCTACGGCTACCTGGACCCGAGAGTGAAGACCTCATGACCGCTCCGATGCCCTCGTCCGAGACCCTCGCACCGAGTGAACCGACCGCCACGGGCAGCGAACGGGCGAGCGCGCACACCTGGCGCGCGTTCCGCCGTGACCCGCTCGGGATGATCTCACTCGGCCTTCTGATCCTGCTCGTCATCGTCGCGCTCGCTGCTCCGCTGATCGCGCCCTATCCGGCCAGCTACGGCCCCGACGTGCTGCGGCCGCCGAGCAGCGACCATTGGTTCGGCACCGACGCCCTCGGGCGCGACGTGTTCTCCGAAGTGATCTGGGGCACGCAGCAGAGTGTGCTCGTCGCGGTCGCCGCCTCACTGATCGCGATCGTCTTCGGCACGATCATCGCCGTGCTCGGCGCCTACTTCCGCAAGCTCGACAGTGTCATCAGCGTGATCGTCGACATGACGCTCTCGCTGCCGGTGCTGCCGCTCATGATCCTCATCGCCGCGCTCGTGGGGCCGAGCACGTCGACGATCATCTTCGTCGTCGCGGCGTTCTCGTGGCCGGAAGTGACCCGACTCGTGCGTTCACAGGCGCTGACCGTCGTCGGGCTGCCCTACGTCGATGCCTCGCGCCTGATGACCACCTCGCCGGTCTGGATCATCACGAAGCACATCCTCCCCGCCGTGACACCGGTGGTGGTGGTCTCGGTGGTCGTGACGGCGTCGCGGGCGGTGCTCTCGGCGGCGGGACTCGCCTTCCTGGGCCTCGGGGATCCGACCACCTGGTCCTGGGGGCGCATCCTCTACGAAGCGCAGCAGGCCGGTGCCATGGTGAGCGCCTGGTGGCTGACGCTCTTCCCCTCGATCGCGATCCTGATCCTGGTGCTCTCGGCCACGCTGCTCTCGATCGCCTACAACGACGCGCGCAACCCGCGCCACCTCGCCCGATAGGAGCCTGTGATGACCGAGTTCGACCAGCGACTCGCCCCCGAGTTCTTCGACCGTGTGCAGACACGCGTGCGCGAGCGCATGGCCGAGGAAGGCTTCGACGCGTTCCTCACCGACAGTCCGGAGGACATCGCGTACCTCACCGGCTTCTTCCACCACCCGTCCGAGCGCCCCGTGGCGGTCTGGCTCGAAGCGACGGGCAGGGTCGTCATGTTGCTGCCGGAGCTCGAGCGCGAGTACGCCCAGTCCCAGTCCTCCCGGGCGGAGCTGGTCTCGTTCTTCGAGTTCCCCGGAGTCGTCGCACCGTTCGAGGTGCTGGCCCGTGCGGTCACACCGCGGGGCAGGGTGGGATTCACCTCCACCATGCCGTATTCACGACTCGTGGCTGCACGGGAAGCGATGCCCGGTGCAGACCTCGTCGGGTCGGACCTGGTCACCCGCACCCGCTTCGTGAAGTTCCCCGAAGAAGTCGTGCTGCACCGCGAGGCCGCTCGCATCACCGATCGGATGCTCGACGCCGGTGTGGCGCTGGTGACGGAGGCCATCGGCGCCGGGGGAGACCTGCCGACCGAGGCCGAACTCGAACGTCACGTCACCGCGGCAGGCACGGGCATCATGTACGCCGAGCATCACAACGTGGTGGTGGCCTCGCTGCTCGCTGGTGGGCTCGTCTACTCGGGCGCGAACTCCGCGTTCCCGCACGGTCTTCCGTCGGTCAACCGCCTCAAAGCCGGCGACACCTTCATGCTGTCGCTGGGATGCGCAGTCGGTGGTCGCTTCATCGAAGGCGAGCGCACCTTCGTGCTGGGCGAGCCCACAGCGGAGCAACGCCGCTATCACGACACGGTCCATGCGGCCCAGCTGCGTGGACGCGAGACCATCCGCGCCGGGCTCGAATGCCGTGAGGCGAACCGGCTGTGCCTCGACGTGATCCGCGATGCGGGTCTGGGCGAGTTCATCCGCCACCGCCAGGGACACGGAATCGGCCTCGGCATGCACGAGGCTCCCTGGCTGGAGGATGGCGATCCCACACTGTTGGAAGCGGGCATGGTCGTCTCGAATGAGCCCGGCATCTACGTTCCGGGGCATGCCGGATACCGCATCAGCGACAGCATGCTCGTGACCGACACCGGTGCCGAGCCGTTGACCTCCTTCCCCCGCAGCCTCGACGACTGCACCATCGCGCTCTGACGCCCCGGAATTCGAGAGAGAGACAGAGAACCATGACGACCACCCCGCCGGTGTCCCCGGAGTTCGCCGCAGCCACCAGTGACCACGAATGGGTCGAGATCAACGGAAACCACCTGGCCGTCGAGGTACTCGGCCCTGAGGGTGCGCCGGTCATCATCACCCATCACGGCGCACCGGGGCTCGGGTCGCGCGCCGAACCGCGCGCCAGCTTCGGCCGCCTCGCCGACGAGTACCGCGTCGTGGTGTTCGATGCACGCGGCAGCGGGGTGAGCGAGGGCGAGGGGATCTACAGCCATGAACAGTGGGCTGCGGACATCGACGGGCTGCGGGAGTGGATCGGTGCCGAGAAGATCGTGATGGCGGGTGGCTCCTACGGTGGGTTCATGGCGATGGAATACGCCCTGCGGTATCCGGAGCGCGTGGCCGCGATCGTGCTGCGCGACACGTCGCCCGACAACTCCAACGCGCACCTCGCGCGCGAGAACGCCTTGGCCTCTGACCGCGTCACGATCGACATGGAGAAGTTCGACCGCATCGACGTCGGGCAGGTGTACGACGACGAGGACCTGAAGGACTGCTGGCGCGAGATCCTCCCGTTGTACGACTTCGTCTACGACCCGGAGGCCACCGAACGCAAAGTGCAGGCGACGCCGTATCGCTATCGCGCGCACAACTACGCCTTCTCGGTGAACCTCCCGAACTACGATCTCAAGCCGCGGCTGCCGGAGATCGGTGTGCCGACACTCATCACGGTGGGGCGGACGGACTGGATCACGCCAGTATCGTGTAGCCAGACGATCGCCGATCTCATCCCGGACTCCGAGATGGTGGTGTTCGAGAAATCGGGGCACTCCCCGCAGATCGAGGAGGCAGAGGCGTGGACGAAGACCGTGCGCTCGTTCCTGCACCGGGTGTACCCGCCGACCCGATGAGCAGCGTTCACCTGACGAGGGAAGTGAGCGATCTCGATCGACGGATCGTCGTCGCTCTGCAGCAGGACGGCCGGGCGAGCTGGACGTCGATCGCGGAGTTCGCGGGGGCCCCCGTCTCCACTGTGACCCGTCGCGGACAGCAACTGCTCGCCGAAGGGCTGGTCCGGGTGGGCATCGTGCCGACCCTGGGCAGCGAAGGGCACGTCGAGACCTTCTTCGTGCGGATCAATTGCACGCCCGGATCGCAGCTGACCGTCGCGCAGGCGCTGATCGGCTCGCCGTACGTGCGGTTCGTGACCCTGGTCACCGGAAAGTTCGACGTCTTCGCGGAGGTCGTCATCCCCGGCGACTCGGCGACCTATGCACACGTGCTCACGGATCTGCAGGCCATCCCGGGAGTCGAACGCTGGCGAAGCGACCTGGTCGTGCACACCTACAAGGTGAGCTTCGACTGGGGGCGACAGCTCTATGACGCCCATGCCGAAGCCGCGAGCGATCCGCAGTCGTACATGCCGGCGCCGAACACGTGCGATCCCACGCACTTCGACGATGCCGATCGAGCCATCGTGGAGGAGCTTCGCCACAACGGACGCGCGTCGTTCCAGTCGATCGGCGACACGCTCGACATGAACGAGAGCAGTGTGCGCCGTCGCTATGAGCGCATGCGCAACGCCGGGTGCCTGACCACGGTGACCATGGTGCCGGCGTCGGCGTTGGGCATGAGCGCGGAGACCCTGCTGATCCTGCGGGTCGAGCCGTCGCGGATCGCTTCCGTGGCGCAGACTCTGGCGCAGCACGTGTCCGTGCGATTCCTCGCGGCCGCGCTCGAGGAGAACTCGCTCTACTGCGAGATCATCCTGCCGAGCACCGAGACGCTGCACGACTTCCTCACCGGAACCATCGCGCACCTCAAGGGCGTCAGAGGCTGGAACGCGGCGATGGAGCTGGTCTTCATGAAGCGCGGTTTCATCGAGACACCGTGGTGGCGGGCTCAAGTCGCCTCGGCGGGGTCTGCCGAGCCCGGGTCATAGGCCGACGGCACCCTCGGCGCGCGGTGTCAAGGGGCTTCCGCGCCACGCTTGTGTGGCGCACTCTCTTCAGAGAGGAAGTCCTGGAGGGCCTACATGTCTGAACTGCCGGATCCGCGTTTCATGCTCAACCGCATCACGGCGTCGGAGTGGGTGATCAACGACCTTCGCTACTCGCCGAACGATCCGCGTCACGTGGTGGCGTGCGTGTACGAACTCGCCGAGACCGAAGTCGAGGTCACGTGGTTGCGCGATCTGCCGCTCGCGACACGCTACGGGACGGTGTTCGAGGTGCTCGAGGACGTCGAACGGTTGGGTGACTCGAATCGAGCGACACGGCCGATCTCCATCCCCCGTCAGCCGCCGCTGTTGGCGACCTAAAGACCCTGCCGGCGACGCTCCGGGTCAGAGCAACTGCAGGTCGGTGATGCAGGTGGGGTCATCCGGCGACGTGGTGGAGATCGGTACCGCTCCGGTGAAGCCCGCGCTCTCGACGCTCAGCGTCGCCTCGATGCCCCGAGGCACCCAGAGGCCCGTGAAGCCGTTGTCGTGAGTGCGCCGTGTCTCGTCGACGAGCACGGTTCCGTCAGCAGCGGTCAGGGTTATCCGCACCTCGGTGTCGGAGAGTTCGCCGATGCACGTCGTGAGGCTGTGGAAGTGGCACTCATGGGTCTGATCACGGAACGGCGCGACGGAGATATACACCGCGTCGCGGGGCAACGGCAGTCGGCCTTCACGGCCGTTCGCATCGCGAAGGACGAGTGCGTCCGGTTCGACGGACGCAAGGAGATCGGCCGGCCGGTCCGCGACGGGCATCGCATCCAGTCGCTCGACGACGTCGCCGACCTCGAGCCCGGTGAGGCCGTGCGCGGCGAGTATCTCCTGCGCCGCTGAGTCGACACCGGTGGGAGAAGGGGAAGCCGCGCATCCGGCAAGCGCGATCGCAGCGACGGCCAGCGCGGCGAATGCCGTGGATGGCTTCCATCTCCGTCGGCGCGAGGCGGAGAGAACAGGCGTGGTCGTGCGGAGAGGCTGATTCACGATGAAGTCCTTCGTACGAGGTGGGGCCGGTGTCAGCGGAGCACGCCGACACCGGCCCCTGAGCGGGATCAGAGAGCGGCCAGGAGGTCGTTCATCTCCTGGATCTCGTCGGTCTGGGCCTCGATGATCGCCTCGGCGAGTGCGATCGCCTCCGGGTCGTTTCCGTCCTCGACCTGCACCTGCGCCATCTCGATGGCGCCCTCATGGTGCACGATCATCTGTTCGAGGAAGAGGCGGGATGCTTCGAGGCCGTCGGCGGCGCGCAGCTGAGCGAGGTCGTCCTCGCTCATCATCCCGTCCCCGTGGTCCATCCCGCTCATGTCGCGATCGTCCGAGCGGATACCCCACTCGCCCAACCACCCTTGGAGTTGGTCGATCTCCGGCCCCTGAGCGGCCTTGATTCGCTCGGCGAGGTCGGTCACCGCGGGGTCTACGCCCTCTGCATCGAGCACGAGGTCGCTCATCTCGATCGCCTGCTCGTGGTGGACGACCATCATTGATGCGAACATGACGTCGGCATCGTTGACGCCGGTCGAGGGCGACGCGGATCCGTGATCCATGCCGGGCATGGAAACGTCGTCGGTGCCGGTTCCGCAACCGGACAGAAGCAGGGCAGCGGACACGGTGAGCGCGGCTGTTGCCGCAGCACGAATCTTCATGGGATATCTCCAATATGCATGGTCGTTGCGCGCGCGCCGGACGGCGCCGCGCGAGGTGAGAAGCCGGGAGCCGGCGGAGGAGTGCGGGCTCGACAACTGCTCAGGTGCGACTGATGCAGAGAACGTGAAGAGAGGGAGCGCGGGGCAAGGCCTGTGCGCGGAAGGAACGAAGGAATCGTGACTGGAGGAGTGGCTGGAGCCAGCCTCGGATCAGGCTCGGCACGAGAAGGAGCACGAGGGCGAGGAGGAGCCCGAGGACGCACATCATTGCCATGCTGACGTGATCGTCGGTTCCGCACGCCGGGCACGACATCTGGGTCGTGTCGGTGGGGCTCCCGGCCGGGGGTGCTTGCATGATGCCGTGTTGCACCGACGCGGGGTGTTCCCCCGAGATCGACGCGGGGTGGCCCCCCGAGATCGCCGCCGCTGCGGGGGCGTCCGCCGCCGCGGTTCCGTGCAGATTCAGGGTGTGCATGCCGATGAGCCCGACGATGATCGCAGCGACGAGCAGCACGCCCGACAGCACGCCTCGGAAGACGCTCGATGAGCTCCTTCCGGACCACGTCGCCGCCACCGGTGCCATGAATGTAAGTCTACGGGCCCAGGTGTAAGTGATCGCCCGGGAGGGAGGCGGTCGCGGGGTCAGACCTCGGTGTCGTCGGCGTCGTCGTCGGCTCCGGCGGCGACGCGGTCGGCCTCGGCGCTGTCGATGAGCGCGTCGTCCACGTCCGGGTCGAGGATGCGCTCACCGTCGACTTCCTGGGTGGGTGCTCCCTCGCGGTCCTCGTCGTCGGGGATCGGCGGAATCGGGGGAATGATCGGGTTCGACATGATCGCATCCTTTCGTCGAGATGTGTCGACGATACGACGGACCGTGCGCGGGCTGAACCGGGTTGACGGTCGTGAGGACGCGCGCTAGGACGGCTCCGCGAACGGAAGAAGCCCCCGGAGAACCGGGGGCTTTTCGGTGGACCTGAGGGGACTCGAACCCCTGACCCCCTGCATGCCATGCAGGTGCGCTACCAGCTGCGCCACAGGCCCAGACGCTGTTCCGAACCAGCCGGAGCAACTTGAAAAGAGTACTACACGAATCGACGCGAGCACCAATCCGGGTGAGCATCCCGGGCGCGTCCTCGCGTGCAGCAGGAGTGTGCAGGAACAAGCGCACGGGCCGGGACGTTGAAGTCGGCGTGAGCATCCTCGACAGTCTGGTGATCGGCGCAGGCCAGGCCGGTCTCTCGGCATCGTTCCACCTCTCGCGGCTCGGGATCTCGCACGTGGTCCTCGACGCCGACGAGCGGCCCGGCGGCGCGTGGCAGCACCGATGGGACGCGCTGACGATGCGTGACGTGCACGGTGTCGCGGAGCTTCCGGGCGACACCCCGCCGCCGCGTGACGGTGCGCGCGCCAACGAGGCCGTGCCCGCCTCCTTCGCCCGATACGAGAAGACCCATGCGCTTCCCGTGCTCCGCCCGGTGCACGTCGAGCGAGTGGAAGACCAGGATGGAGTGCTCGTCGTGCGGGCCCGGGAGGGGGAGTGGACGAGTCGCACGCTCATGAATGCGACCGGTACCTGGTCGCACCCGTTCCTGCCGCACTTCCCCGGCATGGAGACGTTCGTCGGAGAGCAGCTGCACACCGTGGACTATCCGGGGCCGGAGCACTTCATCGGCAAACGCGTGCTCGTGGTGGGGGGAGGAGCGTCCGCCGTGCAGTTCATCGGAGCGCTCGCGCCGATCACCGAGACCCTGTGGGTCACCCGCCGGGAGCCGGTCTGGCGGGACGACGACTTCACCCCTGAGGCCGGGGCCGCAGCGGTCGCCCTCGTCGAGCAGCGCGTCGCGGCCGGGCTTCCTCCGCAGAGTGTGGTCAGCGTCACCGGGCTCATGCTGCGCCCGCAGGAGCGCGCGGCCGAGCGTCTCGGAGCGTATGCCGACCGACGCCCCTTGTTCGAGCGGATCGAACCCGACGGTGTGCGCTGGGCGGACGGGAGTTTCGAGCGGCTCGACGTCATCCTGTGGGCCACGGGGTTCCGCCCCGCGATCACTCATCTGGCTCCTCTCCACCTGCGCAGCGCGGCCGGAGGTATCCAGCTCGACCGGAACGGGCGAGGCACGACCGCTGTCGTCGATCCCCGCGTGCAGCTGGTCGGTTACGGCCCCTCGGCGAGCACGATCGGTGCGAACCGTGCCGGTCGCTCGGCCGCGAAGGGTGTCCAGCGAGCACTGCGATCGTCGGACGACCGCGTCACCACCGGTTGAGCACATCCTCGGCGAAGCCTTCGATGCCGTCGACGCGCACCCGCGTTCCCCTATCGTCCAGCGCCCACCCCGTCCAGACTCCGAACAACTGGTCTGTTCTGCTGGCGATGACGACCGCGTTGGTGCGGGAACGCTTGTCGTAGAACGGGGAGAACGTCAGATCGGCGGTTTCGCCGTGTACTCGCCACGGACGCAGGAAGTTCTCGGAGTCGTAGTCCCACACCAGCTCTTCGCTGATCTTCGACAGGTGGCCATCGACCACGAGGGCGTTCTCCGTCGCCCCCGAGCCGTCCGTCCATTTCGAGCCGAGCTGCAACCCGACGACCCGCCCGTCGACGATGCCACTTCCGGCCGCCCAGTTCCAGTGCACGCGATACGGCCAGCGACCACGACCGTGGTCCAGCACCGCCCAACTACCGGTGGGCACCTCGTGTGCGATGTCATCGACCGTGACAGTTCCCGTCGTGGGCCGACCCACGTCTTTCACCGTGTACTGAAACCGCGCGGTGCGCTCTGACCGTCGCCACGGCACGACGACGCCGAGCGATTCGTGACCCACCGGACGCGCCGCGAACAGGTCGAACGACAGCCTCGGGGCGCTGCCCCGCAGACGCGTCCCGTCGACGGCGTCATCGATCTCGAGGGTGAGCCGACGGGTGCGCGCACTGGCAGGCCCCTCTCCGAGCGAGGAAGGCAGCGTCGCGCTGCGTCCGCCGGCGGAGATCACGGTGGATCCGACATCCTGGCCCGTCGCTCGATCCAGGACCCAGATTTCATGCAACGCCAAGTAGTCGACGCACGAGACCGTGAACGCGATGATGTGCGAGGGCGACATCACGTTCCAGTACTCCCAGCGCTTGTTGCGCCCCCAGTGTCGGCGGCCGGGGATGCCGGATGTGTCGTGCAACGGTGTGCGCGACCAACCGAGGGCTTCCGGATTCAGTGCTCCGTGTGGATTGGTGAGGGAGACGCGTCGCGTGATCTCACGCTCGATCAGCGGTGTGGGCATCGTCGTCCTGGTGTCCGGGAAGATGCCATTCGGGTCGGCACCTTTGCCCCGAGTGTAGAGGAACGGAAACTCGCGGACGGCGATTCCGGTCCGAGCCGACGTCAGCTCAGGCGCGTAGGGTGAGGGCATGTCACGCATCCTCGTGTTCGGCGGCCACGGCCGTATCGCCCTCCTGCTCGCTCCCTTGCTCGTCGAGCGAGGCGATGAGGTGACGGGGGTGATCCGCAACCCGGCCCATGCCGCCGACGTCGAAGCCGTCGGGGCGAAAGCGCTGGTCGCCGATGTCGAGAGTATGGACGTCGAGGCACTCGCCGAGATCATCCGCGGTCACGACGCGGTCGTCTGGTCCGCCGGTGCCGGGGGCGGATCCCCGGAGCGCACCTACGCGGTCGATCGCGATGCCGCGAAGCGCTCCATGAACGCGGCGGAGCGGGCCGGCGTGCGGCGCTATGTGATGGTCTCGTGGCTCGGGTCGACGGCGGACCACGGCGTTCCCGAGGACGACTCCTTCTTCCCCTACGCCGATGCCAAGTGGGCTGCGGACGAACACCTGCGCGCGAGCGGGCTCGAGGGCACGATCCTCGCACCGGGCGCGCTCACCTTCGACGAACCGACCTCACGGATCCAGATCGACCCCACGGGGCGGGGTGCGGTGTCTCGAGCCGATGTGGCCGCCGTCATCGCCGCGTCGCTGCACGGGCCGTGCACGATCGGGCGCACGATCCGCTTCGGCAATGGCGACCCGGCGTCGGCGGTGCCCATCGCCGACGCGCTCGGCTGCTGACACGGCGGCGCCGCGGAGAAGTCACCATGTCCCGACCCCGCCGATGGGCCGCAGGTGCCCTCGTCATCGTCGCGACCACGGTTCTCTGCGTCTCACCGGCGGCTGCGGCGTCGAGCGCTGTGCCGACGACGACTCCGACCGTCGCCGCAACCGCTGCCGAGCCCGGTGACTCGACCGCCCACGCGACCGCGCTCGTGCGAGGGATGTCGGTGGCGGAGCAGGCATCCACCGTGGTCATGGGGCATGTGGCAGGGACTGATCCGGCGATGCTCCGTTCGTACATGGAGTCCGGCCTCGGCGGGTTCATCCTCATGGGTGCCAACATTCCGGCGACCGAGGGCGAACTGCAGAGTCTGACCACCGCCCTGACGGTGGATCCCGAGCTGCCTCCGCTGATCGCGGTCGACCAGGAAGGTGGCATCGTGTCGCGCCTGCACGGTGATGACTACCCGGCGTCCTCGTCGTTGAAGCACCTCCCGGTCGCCGAGACGACCTCGGCGTTCACCGCCCGCGGTTCGCTGGTCGGGCGCGCGGGGATCACGGTGAACTTCGGAACTGTCGCCGACGTCACCGCAGATCCCGGGACCTTCATCTACGGACGTGCCCTCGGCACCGACCCGGCGAGCGCCGCCGACCGGGTATCCGCCGCGACCACCGCCCAGGAGCAGTTCGTCGCCTCCACCCTCAAACACTTCCCCGGACACGGTGCAGCGCCCGGCGACTCGCATCATGTGATCCCGAGCACGACGATGGGACTCGACCAGTGGCGCGAGACCGAGGCGGTGCCCTTCGCGGCGGGGATCGACGCCGGGGCATCCCTCCTGATGTACGGCCACCTCGCCTACACGGCCGTCGACGCATCGCCGGCGTCTCTTTCCGCAAAGTGGCATGAGATCGCCAGGGAGGAGCTCGGCTTCGACGGGGTCGCGGTGACGGATGATCTCGGAATGCTGTTGTCATCCGGCGATCCCGCCTATGCGGATCCGGTGGCGAACGGAGTGTCCGCGATCGCGGCGGGAAACGACCTCGTGCTGATGATCGCCGGTTCCGATGCGAGTACGGCGGGCGCGATGGCGGCGGGCATCGCCACGGCGGTGGAGAAGGGCACCCTGCCGGCGGAGCGACTCGAAGAGGCGGCGACGCGCGTCGTCGCACTGCGGCTGGAGCTCGCTGCGGCCGCGGCACCGTGGGCGGTCTGCGACGATTGCACGCCGGCGGGCTGACCGGTGCTCAGGCGGCCTCGCGTGCTCCGTCGCCGAGCCAGGCGTTCAGCAGCGCGGTGCGGAGGGCGGTGCCACGCTCGGCGAAGACTCGCTGCCTGCGCACATACTCTGCTTTTCCCTCGGGTGTCTCGATGGGCACGGGAACCACATCCCACGCGGAGAGATCGTACGGTGCCGCCTGCATGTCGAGGAGTCGGATGTCTCGCGCGAGTTCGAACGAATCCAGGAGCAGTTCGCCGGGGATCAGGGGACCGAGCTTCGTCGCCCACTTGTACAGGTCCATGCCCGCGTGCAGACAGCCGGGCTGCTCGAACAGAGGCTGCTCGTCGCGGCTCAACGCGGTGCGATTGCGAGGGACGGCTTCGGGAGTGAAGAAGCGGAAGGCGTCGAAGTGGGTGCAGCGGAGGTCGTGATTCTCGACCACGGCGTCCGTCCCGGCCTGCCCCAGTCGCAGCGTAACCGCGTGGCGGTGCTCCTCGGCGCGATACACCATCGCCCACTCGTGCAGACCGAAGCAGCCGAACTGCCCGGGACGCGATGCCGTGCGGCGGAGCATCTTCTCGATGAGAGCCGCCAGCTCCGCCTTCTCCTGGCCGAACGCGAAGGCATCGGGCACAGCGCTCCCCGCAGACCGTCCGGGGGAGTACCAGCGCCAGTCGAGGCGTTCGACGGCGTCGGCCAGCTCGACACCCGCTCCGGGATGCCAGCGACGCAGCTGTGCGGGCTTGTAGGAGTAGTACGTGAACAGGAAGTCCCAGACCGGGTGCTTCTCGGCCCTGGTCGCACGATCCCGGTGGGCAGCGGTGAGGGCATCCGCGCGGTCGCGATGCGCCTCTTCACGGAGCAGCCAGTCCTGACGGGCGAGAGACATGTCAGTGCAGGATGCCGGCCTCGCCGAGCAGATCGCGCAGCCCGGCGCCGTCTTCGGCGCTCACCCAGGGGGCGACGTCTTCGGAGTGGGGCTCGCGGCCGGCGCGGCCGCCGGCCAGGACCGCCTCGGCGGGAAGAAGGCGACGGATGGCCACCCCGGCGACGGAATCGGGATGCTCGTCCATGAACTGCGAGTAGATGGCCTCGTCGTGCTGTCCGTCGTCTCCGATCAGGAGCCATTTGACATCGGGGAACTCCGTGGCGAGACGTCGCAGGTTGGTGAGCTTGTGCTCGCGCCCGCTGCGGAACCATCGCTCATGCGTCGGTCCCCAGTCGGTGAGGAGCATGGAACCCGCGGGGAAGAGATGGCGTCCGAGGAAGCGCCACAGCGTCGGGGCGACGTTCCACGCGCCGGTCGAGAGGTACACCATCGGGGCACCCGGATGCTGTCGCAGCAGCTGGTCGAGCAGCACGGCCATCCCCGGCACGGGGAGGCGCGCGTGTTCGTCGAGCACGAAGGAGTTCCAGAAAGCGATGAAGGGACGAGGCAGGGCCGTCACCATCACGGTGTCGTCGACATCGGACACGACGCCGAACCTGGTGCCCTCGGCGACGACGAAAGCTCGTGCCTCCACGGGCTCCTGTCCCTCCACGGAGAACGTGAACGTCTGCCAACCCGGTTCCAGGTCGACGTGGATCGTCGAGTCGACCACCCCGCCACGATCGGCGACGACCTGGTGCGTGGAGTCGCCGATCTGCACGGTCACCGCGGCGAAACCCACCGGGATGCCGACGAAGCTGCGCCAGCCGCGGACACTCGCCGGCTCCCCGTCGCGTGTGCGGCGCTGCGGGGGGACGATCAGCACGCGACCCACGACACGCACCCAGCCGGGACCCCCGTATCCGGGAAACGGGAGGATGGTCGCGACGCGGCCACGACGGCGCGCGCGACCTTCACGCCAGACATGCAGGCGGTGTTCGAGTCGGGCGAACCAGTGGATCCGGGGCGCCGGGGGAGCGGATGCCATTGCCTCAGTCTTTCACGTCGGCGTCGGCCTCTGTCTCCGGAGCCTTCAGGTGACGGGCCTCAGCCCGGTGCAGCAGCTTCTTGCCGAGGTAGATCAGCAGCAGGAACACGGCGATCACACCGACGAAGATGTACCCCGCGAAGTGCACGCGGTCGACGAGTTCCCGGAAGCTGCCCGCCGCGAGGGAGGTGACGCTCACGTAGGCGGTCGCCCAGAGGACGCACGCGGGTGCCGTCCAGGCGAGGAACTTGCGGTACGGGTATTCGCTCATGCCGACGGTCAGGGGCACCAGCGAATGCAGGACGGGCAGGAAGCGCGAGAGGAAGATCGCGATGCCGCCGCGGCGTTCGAGGTAGTTCTCGGCGCGCACCCAGTTGTGCTCGCCGATCCGTCGTCCCAGCCAGGACACACGGATGTGGGGTCCCAGCCAGCGCCCGAGCCAGAATCCGATGCTCTCGCCGATCAAGGCGCCGATCACGACCGCGACGCCCATCGCGATGCCCTCCAGGGGAGTCGCCACCCCCATCGAGGCGATGATCACGATCGTGTCACCGGGAACGATGAGCCCGATCAGGATGCTCGTCTCGAGCATGACAGCGAGTCCGGCGATCAGGGTGCGAGCGACCGGATCGACCGACTGCACGGTGTCGAGGAGCCAGATCAGGAGGTCGTCCACCCCATGAGGATACGGGAGCAGCCCGGTCCTAGGCTGGAAAGGTGCCCGAACCGCTGAGTGCTCATCCGCTTCCCACCTGGGTGGAGCCGTCATCCGTGTTTCGGATGATCGAGGCGCGGGGCCTCGACGTCTTCTGGCTGGATGCGGGCGCGCGGGCGACGGAAGGCTGGAGCTTCATCGGGACGGGGAAGCGTTCGAGCCTCCCGCGTGACGTGCCTCTCGACGCCCCCTCGACCGACCCGTCGCGGCCGCCGTTCACCGGGGGGTGGGTGGGCTGGCTCGACTACGAGAGCGGAGCATCGGCGTCCGGCGCACCGTTCGCACAGTCGGAGGAGACGCCAGGAGGGTCCTGGTTGCTCGTCACGCATGTCGTCGCCTTCGATCATGCACGCCGTCGCACCTGGGCACTCTCCTCCGCAGATGACCTCGAGGTCTGGACGGACGAGGTCCACGCAGCGACGGAAGTCGTTGAGCGTCCCGGCCGTGAGGAATCCTTTGCGGGCGCGGCGGCCGCCCCGCGCGTCGCGGAGCCCAGGCACACCCCACACGAATACCTCGCACTCATCGAACGCTGCCGTGACCTCATCCGCGCAGGCATCGCCTACCAGCTGTGCCTGACCACACGCTTCACCGTTCCCGGCATCCATGACCCGGTCGCCGTGTACGACCGCCTCCGAGGAGCGACCCCCGCCCACCACGGCGGTTTCGTCCGCATCGGAAACCACACGCTGCTGAGCGCCAGTCCGGAACAGTTCCTCCACGCCGAAGGGGGAGTGATCCGGACGCGCCCCATCAAGGGAACGAGGCCCCGGAGCGCCGATCCCCTCGAAGACGCCGCGCTCGCCGCAGAACTCGCCGGCGACCGCAAGGAGCGTGCGGAGAACGTCATGATCGTCGACCTCATGCGCAACGACCTGTCGCGGGTGTGCGTGCCGGGGACGATCCGCGTGGAAGGGCTTTGGGTGGTCGAGAGCTATCCCGCCGTGCACCAGCTGGTGAGCACCGTGAGCGGAAGGGCAG
The DNA here is from genome assembly GCF_023101205.1 of Microbacterium aurugineum. Taxonomy (NCBI): domain Bacteria; kingdom Bacillati; phylum Actinomycetota; class Actinomycetes; order Micrococcales; family Microbacteriaceae; genus Microbacterium; species Microbacterium aurugineum. The sequence continues at coordinate 1,416,106 of NZ_CP078078.1, forward strand.
ACCCGGGGGCCACGGTCGGCGCCCTTCTCGACGCGACCTTCCCCGCCGGCAGTATGACGGGAGCGCCCAAGCTCTCGGCGATGACCAGGCTGCACGAACTCGAAGGCGGCGCGCGGGGAGTGTACGCGGGGTGCTTCGGCTACATCGGCGCGGACGGGGTGCTCGACCTCGCCATGGTCATCCGCAGCATCCTCCTCGACGGAGAGAAGGCGGTGGTCGGTGCGGGCGGCGGAATCACCTGGGGTTCGATCGCCGCTGCCGAGGTCGCCGAGGTGGCGATCAAGGCGCGGGCGCCGCTCGCCGCCCTCGGTGCGGAAACGCCTGCGTCCTGGCGTTCCGATATCCTGAACTGATCCCGCTTTTCCCTTCAGATTGGTCGTGCGTTCGTTGTCTGAGAACCTGTCCACCGCCCCTGCCGACGACGAGGCCCCGTCGGCGCACGCCATCCAGAACAAGTGGCAGAAGTACTGGGCGGAGAACGGCACGTTCCTCACGGGCGGCGACGACGACACCCGGCCGCGCCGATACGTGCTCGCGATGTTCCCGTACCCGTCCGGCGACCTGCACATGGGCCACGCGGAGAACTACCTCTACTCCGACATCGTGGCGCGCTTCTGGCGCCACCGCGGGCACAACGTCCTGAATCCGATCGGCTGGGACTCGTTCGGGTTGCCCGCGGAGAACGCCGCGATCCGTCAGGGAGCCGACCCTCGGGACTGGACCTATCAGAACATCGCGCAGCAGAAGGTGGGCTTCGAGGCGTACGGCGTCTCGTTCGACTGGAGCCGCGTGCTGCACACCTCCGACCCCGAGTACTACCGCTGGAACCAGTGGCTGTTCTTGAAGCTGTACGAGCGCGGGCTGGCGTATCGCAAGAAGAGTCCGGTCAACTGGTGCCCGAACGACCAGACGGTGCTGGCGAACGAGCAGGTCGTCGACGGACGCTGTGATCGCTGTGGCGCCGAGGTGGTCAAGAAGAAGCTCACGCAGTGGTACTTCCGGATCACCGACTACGCCGACCGTCTGCTCGACGACCTGAACCAGCTCGAGGGATTCTGGCCGCACAAGGTGCTGCAGATGCAGCGCAACTGGATCGGTCGCTCGGTGGGGGCCGACGTCGACTTCCTGATCGAGGGTCGCGAGGAGCCGGTCACGGTGTTCTCGACGCGCCCCGACACGCTGCACGGCGCGACGTTCTTCGTGGTCGCACCCGACTCCGACCTGGCATCCGAGCTCGCCGCCGGTGCCTCCGAAGATGTGCGTGAGCGCTTCCAGACGTACCTGGAGCAGGTGCAGAAGGAGACCGACATCGATCGGCAGTCCACGGATCGCCCGAAGACCGGTGTGTTCCTCGAGCGCTACGCGATCAACCCGGTCAACGGCGAGAAGCTGCCGGTGTGGGCAGCGGACTACGTGCTGGCCGACTACGGACACGGGGCGGTCATGGCTGTCCCGGCGCACGATCAGCGCGACCTGGACTTCGCCCGTGCGTTCGACCTGCCCGTCAAGGTCGTCGTCGACACGACCGCTCCCGTCACGGGGGCGATGCCCGTGATCGAGGTCGATGAGGACGGCGTGCCGATCGACACCGGTGCCGCGCTCGAGGAGCAGAGCCCCGCAGCCACCGGCATCGCCCTCACGGGCGAAGGTCGCATGATCAACTCGGGCGCTCTGAACGGTCTGTCCAAGCGCAACGCCATCGCGCGCGCGATCGAGCAGCTGGAGGCATCGGGCACCGGCCGTGCCGCCAAGAACTACCGTCTGCGTGACTGGCTGATCTCGCGTCAGCGGTTCTGGGGTACACCGATCCCGATGCTGCATGCCGAGGACGGGAGCATCATCCCGGTTTCCGAGGACAAGCTCCCTGTGAAGCTGCCGAGCGTCGAGGGGCTCGACCTCAAGCCCAAGGGGACGTCGCCGCTGGGCGGTGCCGAGAGCTGGGTCCGTACGACGGACCCGCAGACGGGCGACCCGGTGCTGCGCGACCCCGACACGATGGACACGTTCGTGGACAGCTCGTGGTACTTCCTGCGCTTCCTCTCGCCGAACAGCGACACCGTGGCGTTCGATCCCGCGCAGGCGGCCCGCTGGGCGCCGGTCGACTCCTACATCGGCGGCGTCGAGCACGCGATCCTGCACCTGCTGTACGCGCGCTTCATCACGAAGGTGCTCTTCGACATGGGGCTGATCGACTTCACCGAGCCCTTCTCGAACCTGATCAACCAGGGCATGGTGCTGCTCGACGGGCAGAAGATGTCCAAGAGCAAGGGCAACCTGGTGCTCTTCCAGGAGGAGCTCGACGCCCATGGCGCCGACGCCCTGCGTGTCGGGCTGGCGTTCGCCGGGCCGGTGGAAGACGACAAGGACTGGGCCGACGTCTCGACGACCGGTGCTCAGAAGTTCCTGGCGCGCGCGATGCGCGTCGCCGGCGAGGTGTCGAGCCCCGTCGACGTGGTCTTCGACGGCGGTGACGCCGCTCTCCGCCGCGCGACGCACAAGTTGCTCTCGGAGGCACCGGCACTCGTCGAGCAGACGAAGTTCAACGTCCTGGTCGCGCGCCTCATGGAGCTCGTGAACATCACCCGCAAGACGATCGATGGCGCCGCCGGTGCAGGGGACCCCGCCGTGCGCGAGGCGGCGGAGACGATCGCCGTGATGCTCGACCTCATCGCGCCGCACACCGCGGAGGAGATGTGGGAGATGCTCGGTCACGAGCCTTCCGTCGGCCTCGTGACGTGGCGCTCCGCCGACCCGGCGCTTCTGGTCGAGGACACGGTCACGGCCGTCGTGCAGGTCGGGGGCAAGGTGCGTGCGCAGCTCGAGGTTCCGGCGCGGATCGGCGAGTCCGAGCTCGAGGCGCTGGCCCGTGCGGACGAGCGTGTGATCCGTTCCATCGGAGACCGCGAGATCGTGAAGGTCGTCGTGAGGGCGCCCAAGATCGTCAGCTTCGTCGTCAAGGGCTGATCGCCTCTTCTCCACGGTGGACGCCCGGGACGGGTTGTCCACCGTGGATGTTTCGGGACGCTCGGGGGATCCGCGCCCTCGCCTAGCTTGGCCGGATGGCATCCCCGCAGGCACCGTCTCCGCCGCCGCTCCGGCATCGGCTGCGGCTGAGCATCGGCGCGGCCGTGGTGCTGGGACTCGTGGTCCTGTCGGCGGCCGTCGGCTTGGGGATCCTGCGCGGGCAGGCATCGCCCGCCGACTCCGTCTCGCTCACGGACGACGGATCGAGGTCGGTGGGGAGCAGCGGAGACCTCTACGTCCACGTGCTCGGCGCGGTGGTGACCCCCGGTCTCTACGTGCTCGATCCGGACGCGCGACTCGTCGATGCCCTGGCGGCAGCCGGCGGGACCACGGACGTCGCCGACCTCGCCGCGGTGAACCTCGCGCGGGTGCTCGAAGACGGTGAGCAGATCGTCGTGCCGACCGTCGGCGCCGTTGCGGACGAGTCGGGGGCCGCCCCGCCCGGCGATGACCGCATCGATCTCAACACCGCTGACCAGGCGGCGCTGGAGACTCTCCCGCGCATCGGTCCGGCACTCGCGGGACGGATCATCGCCTGGCGGGAAGAGAACGGTCGCTTCCGCTCCGTGGATGACCTGCTCGCCGTCCCCGGGATCGGGGAGAAGCTCCTCGCAGGCATTCGCGATGGCGCACGCGTGTGAAACCCCGTGATCTGCGGCTGGTGCCGTTGGCTGCAGCGGTGTGGGCGGGTGCCCTGCTGTTCGTCTTCGTCCCGATGTCGGCGTGGTGGACGGCGGGTGGCGGTGTCGTTGGCGTGGTGATCCTCGTGCTCGTGAGACGTCGTGGAGTAGTCCGACGGCTTCCGGGCGGCGGAGGTCTCGCCGTACTGGTTCTCGCTGCTCTTGCAGCCACGGGCCTTTCTGTGGTCCTTGCCCTCCACGCCGGGGCGCAAGCTCTGCTCAGATCCTATCGAGCGAGTGTCCGACGCGCCAAAGGGCTTCAGTGTGGTGTGCTTCGGTGCACGCTGGCCCCAGTGTCATCTTGAAGCAGATCACAACGGCGCAAGGCGTTCTAGCTACTTCGACCTCCGGAAGTGCAGTGCGACGTTGCAGATGCTGATCATGGTCGAGCCGTGTGAACACGAGCCACGCCGTCCGATACGAAACGTCCACCGCGATAGTTCCACCGGACTGGTCGACCATGATCCCTGGCGTGCTGGTTGCTGCATTCCAACTCAGAGCGAGCGCGTTCATTGGGTAGGGACCACATGTAGTGTTTAGCCCAGCCGAAGCGATCTTGAGAGCGGCGAAGAACAGGGTGCCTAATCAAACGCTACTTCCGCCGATGAAGTTGAGCCAGGACCAAGGAGGTCTCTGTGACCCTCATCGTGGCAAACATCTACGACGGCGACCGAGTCTCGATAGTCTCCGACACCGAGGTGACCTGGGATCCGGGCACCACAACGGCTCCGCCTGGCACGATCGCGAAGATTGTCATCTTGCGGCGAGGTCTCGCGATCGGTATCAGCGGGCCGTACCCGGAGCAACGTATCCGAGACGTTATCTCCGTGCGAGGACAGCCGCTTGCCGAGATCGTCGAGATGCTCGAACAAGACACGCACGCAGGATTCGTCATCGCCTCGCTCGAACCAGCCCAACTCATCACAGTCGTGGGAGGTGAAGTCAACGATCGCACCTCCATCGGACAAGCGTGGACTGGAGATAGAGCGGCCTACTCGACGTATCAGAGCAAGTTCCTCACCGAATGGGTTGGCAAGAAGGAGATGGACGTGCCATTCCGGCAAATGTCTGCGATGAGTTTTCAGACGAGCTTTGCACTCCACGACACAGTCGGCGGTCATACAGTACGCGTAGACAGTGACGTCTCGGGATTCCTTTTTGTCCCAGATAGCAGGGTCGTCGTCGGCGGCACCATTCACACCACCATCTACTTTGCCGGATCTGGCGCCACTCCCGGAGCGTTCGGTCTGTTCGATGCGAACCGGGGTTTCGGGCGGCTATTCCTCCACGAAGCCCCGGATACTCCAGTGGAGGTACTTGTCTCTTCGCCCGAGTCGTTCCGTCGTGAGGCGCTAGAGAGGTACAAGCAAGAACTCCTCCACGCGCGTCCATTGTTCTCCCGTGTTTGATGGCGACCGTATTGAGGTGGGAGGTCTGATCACTCTTCGCCTTCGTTGACCGGCGAAAACGCGCAGACCGCACCGAAAGCTCTACCGTGGTCGTGGAGGCGCGTCGGCGGTTGCGGCGTAACATCGAGACGTGACTGTTGTCGTTGTAGATACCAATGCCCTTCCAAGGGGGCACTTCTCTTTGCCCGCTCTTGAAAGGCTACTGAAAGTGGCAGGCGACGCTTCGACAGTCGTCGTGCCCGAGGTTGTCGTGTGGGAGTGGGCTGAACATGCCCATTCGTCCTATGTCGCAGTCGAAGAGGCAGCGAAGGCTGTTCGGGTCGACCCGAGCATTCTCAGTCGACCGGTCGTCGATCCCGCTCCAGCAGTCGAGGAACTCGCCGAACGCATCCTGAACAGCCTCCCTGTTCAAGTCAAACTGTGGTCGCCCGACCGAGAGGTCTGGCGAGCTGCGCTACGCGACCAAGTCCTGCAGGTCGGCTCGGGCGAAACGAAGAGCGATGTCAAGACGGGGGCAGCAGACGCAGTCGTTCTCGCTTGCGTTGAAGCTGAGTCGAGCGAGGCGGAGGACGTCGTACTCCTCGTGACCAATGACAGGAAGCTCCGGAGCAATGCCCTCCTCTTCGACAACGTGCGTTGTTCGACGGGCGACAAGGGGTTGCTTGCGGCTATGTACTCGTTCACGCCTGCAACCGACGATCTCGAACTCCGTCTGATGGAACAACTGCCCGAGTACATGAACGAACTTATCGGCGTGGGGGGCGACGCTGTTTCCTTCTCAGAGTATGGCGTTAGCGTGCATTTTGGGGACGGGCATGGCGGCTGGCCAGCGGGAGCGGTGCTCTCATCGTTATGGTTCAACCGCATTGATATCGCAGAGATTCACGATCTGCAAGTAGAGTCCGGGGAAGGGAAGCGGCGAGGGCTGGCAGAACTTCGGGTGTTCGGGGTGATCAAGGGCATGATCCTCGAGTATCACGACCCCAAGCTTGGTGCATTGACTGCTTCGCGCACGGAGGTCGATTTCAGCCAAGATTTCGTCGATGTCACGGTCGAAGTGGAGTGGGACCTCAACTGGAGGATTCATCAGGTCCGTGCCACGGGATCGGCAGTCTTAGTGCAGGTTGGTCCAATGGAGGACGAGTCCGACGATGATGGTGTGAACCATTTTTGGGCGATGGCGGAGGCGTAGAGATCCGACGGCTTGAACAACCGAGGATCAGCCGTGAGGGTCCGGCGCGGCGGGTGCAGCAGGCGCGGCGCTCGCTGAATCGGCACGGATCGCTGCCGGCCGCGCCGGCACTGGCGTCCGAGCTGATTGGCAATGATGTGGCCGAGGTACGTACGACGAGTGATCACCTCCCAAAATGCGACGCTAGAGAGCGACCAACTGGACGGTCGCTCTCTCTGCGAGCCGATACTGCTGATAAGTGAAACTATCGAGGGCTTCATGACAGGGGGGGTGAAGAGAGACGGGGCGAGCATGGGGATCCGCACGGAGACGCGGATTTCGAGATCGAGATCAGTTCGAATGGACAACGGGGTTAGGCACGCCGGCAAGACCGCCAGTGGTCAGGTGATGAACGCCAGCGCGGGATTCACCGCTGAGCGGAGAGCCCCCGCCCACACCGGACCTGCGTGTCTGGCGATCGTGGGTCGGAGCTGGTGTGGGTAGCCTCTGGCACACTGGCGGGGTGACCGAACTCGATCATCAAGACATCGTCTGGGCTGAAAACTTTGGGGCTCATTGGGGTGCGACATACCCGACTCCGCAAGGCAGCGTCGAGGACATCTCACGCGCTTTCGGTGACGCTGTTGATGGCCCCCTAAACGCTTTGGCGATCGCGCATCAGAAGCGGTTTCTCGGTATCGCGGACCATGTTGAACTCACCGATGCGCAGGCTCGTGCAGCCGCACCGTACTTGACGGCTCTGGCCGATGTCGTGCTCCGGGAGATGCAATGGGCGCTTTACTGGCGGCGCCAGAAGCTCGATAGAGGGGAGTCTGACCCGGGGATTGGGTATCTGACCTTACGTGCGGAACCAACGTTTCGCGATTATCTAGCGGCGACGGGGCCGACGACTGAGGGCAGAGTGAGGACCACGACGACAGATGGAGTCGAGTACTTCAATCAGCCAACGACGACACCCAAGGGTCAGAACCTTCGTCACGACGCGATCGTTGACGGCGTGTCCAGGATGTCGTTCTCGGAGCGCCGCAAAGCTAAGAAGGCCCGGGAGGTAGCTGAGGCTGAACGAGCGCTTGCTGCCCACCGCGCTCAACAACAGTGGGATCTTGACCAGAGACGACGCGCTCGCGAGGCAACCCGGCGGCGAGAAGAGCAGGCCCGTCTCGAGCAAGAGGAGATCCGTCGGCGGCGGCCGGAGCCTCCATCGCCCCAGCCTTATGGAGTGAACCATCAAGGAGCCGAACGTCTGGTTGCCGATTGGATGCGGCATCTTGGCGTGCACGACGCGTCCGTAACGCAGTACAGCGGGGACGGTGGTATCGATGTCGACAGTCGCCACATCATCGCTCAAGTGAAGAACCTTCACGTCGCAGCGAGTGTGCCAATCGCGCACATCCGCGATCTGTTCGGCACCGCGCAACATCGTCACAAGGGAGCGGTGCTATTCACGAGCGGTATGGTCTCGTCGAATGGACTCGCATTCGCAGACGAGACCGGACTTGCCCTAATCAGGTACGACGCCGAGAAGGGCACGCTCGCGGGACTGAACCAACGGGGGCGGCAGGTGGTCGCGGCCGGGTTCCCGCTGGTCTTCGGGTTCGATGAGTTCTAGTTTCGCCTTGTCTGCTGAGCAGCGTGGATTTGGCACAAGCGACGATTCGCGCGCCGTTGAGGCGCTGGAGCTACGTCGCCGCCCGGGACTCGCGCTGGCGTGCCAGTGACGATCCCTCGAACCTTCGCAGCCAGCCCTGGTGGTACCCCGCAGCGGAGTATCGGCGCCCGGTCGTCTCGCCCGCGCCGACGATGTCGGCGTAATGCGAGAGCAACCCATCCCAGTCAGAGTGGTGCACGGTCCCCGGAGTGACAAAGGGGAGCGACTCGGCCGCGAGGCTGGGCTTCCGCGTGTTGCACATCGCGTGCAGGGTTGTGAGGTTCGCCGTTTCGCTGGTTCCGCCGTGGGCGTGAGCAAGCACGTGGTCGGCTTCGGGCGCGAGTGTGCCCAGTATGCGGGGTGGACGGGGCCGCGGCGGTAGTGCGCGTAGTACGGGAGCTCGGCGGGGAACACGTCGCTGATCGCGACGAGAATGTAGCGGGGGATGGTTCTGCCACCGCAGTAAGCGCAGAGGAAGCCGTCCCGGAGGAAGACCTCGGCGCGCGTCTGTTTGGAGACTCGACGTGAGGTGCGGGCATCGGCCCCGACCGTTGTCGTGGTGTGGAGCGTGAGACTGCCCGTCCAGACCTCGCCCGCTATCGGTTCGAGGAACACACGGGCACGATCAGTCGATACGGGGAGCACGGCGGTGACCTCGTCGAGGATGCCGGCGTACCAGGCGACCGCGTCGTCGCGGAGAACGTGGATCTCGCGGGTCATGTCTTGTTTACTCGGCGGATCAGGCTCGGACGGCAGCATCTTGGGAGGCAGGATGTGGCCCAACTACTGAACGGCCTTACGCTCCTTGCGAAGAGCTTTCTTGTCATCCTTCGAAGCCCAGCCGAGTAGCTTCTTATACTCCTGAGCAGAGCCATGGCAGACCGCGGACTTGCCGTCGCGGAACCTGATCTCGAAGAGGATCGTCGCTTGCCCCGGGTTACCGAAACTCGTCACGGTGAGATCGGCGGGCGTCTTTCCCACCTCGAACAGTGCCGACGTTGCCGTGACGCTGTTAAGGAACCGATCCGACTTCATCTCGATCGACTCCACGGTTTGACGACTGATCGACCATCGTTTCATGCCCCATGGCGTCGAGATCTCACGCGACATCACCCGATAGTCCTTCTTCAGAGGAAGATCCCCAGCTACCACCTGCATGCGATCAGCATAGGGGTGTCCCGGCTCTGGAGCGTGGCGCCTGCCCAGTCGCACGCCATGTCCCTATTATCCCGAACGAGATCCCGGTCGGCGTCGGTGATCTCCAGTGCGCGTAGACAGCGTGTCAGCCGCGGTTGAGTCCGTGGGTGATGCTGTCCAGCGCCCGCTTGAAGTGGCTCTCGGCGGCGTTGATGTCTCGGAGTGGCGTTGAGGGGTCGAAGACTCGCAGGAGCGAGTACTGGAAGGCCGACGGATCTCGCTCCTTCAGTGCGACGTTACCGCCGTGACCGTTGGCCGCGTAGGTGCGCCAGCGCTGCAGGATGTTCTCGGCGCCGTCGGCCTTGCCTACGTAGTGGCGACCGTCGCGGGTGTCGGTGATCAGGTAGATCCCGACGACCGACGAGAGTGCTGTCTGCCAAGCGGCGTACCGGCGCTCCTTCACGACGGCCTTCAGCATGTCGTACGAGACGACCAGATGGTCGAATCCCGGAAAGCGCGGAGGCTGAGCGTCGGCGACCTCGAGCACGGGGTAGGTCGCTGCGGTTGGGCCGTAGATGCGCCACACCCGCCCCGCCTTCCACCCGATTACGAGCCGGCCGCGCAGGTCACGGAGGTGATCAGTCTCGACGAGGTCGAACTCACGGAGCTCACCGTCGTTGGAGAGCTCTCCCCGGTTCTCTACGACGCGCCAGAGGCGCCCACGATCGCCGCCCTCCGGCATGAGCACGACCCAGAAACGCGGAGGCGACGCGGGGAAGATCTGCGACTTCGCCGACTGGCGGCGCGTGTACGCGCGGATGTCGTCGTCCGTCGAATCTGCATGTATGCCGGCGAGGCGGCTCGACGCCGGCTCCGCGTTGTAGGCGTGTCTGATCACCAACACGTCCTGGATGGACAGCGACTCCGAGTCGAGGATCGTTCCGAGCGTCAGCGGCATGGGACTGAGACTATCGACGAGGAGGCCGAGCGCGATGGGCGAGGGTGATCTGCTCGCGAGACCGAAGTCCCGACTCGAACGGCCCCCAGCGAAGTCGCCAGGGGCCGTTCGAGTCGTGCTCAGCAGATCACTGCAGGGTGAACGTCGCGCGCCCGATCTCGGTCATGCCGAGGTCGTTGGAAGCGACCAGCTCGACGGGCGTGGTCTCGTCATCCAGCTCGTAGGCGACGGCATTGGCGACGGTGCCGCCGTTCTTGATGTCCTGAAGCTGCGAGTCGAGGAACTGAGCATCCGGGAGGGAGGCGACGTTGAGTTCGTTCACAGCGTTCGGGTCGTTGTCCTGAATCGCAGTGAAGGTGCCGATCCAGGCGGTCGTCGGATCGATCGCGTCGTCGGAGGTGTTGGTGACCTCGTACCAGAACGCGATGACGGGCTTCTCGCCGTACTCGTTGCCGGGCTGGCCGACAGCGATCTTCTTCGTGTCGGTGATGGTGACCGTGTACTCGGGCAGGGTCAGCACGTTGTCGGCGAACGATGCATCGCTGATTGCGTCCTCGACGGTGGCCGCGTCCTCGGAGACAGCAGTGGTTGTCTCCGGCTTCGGCTCGGTGGCCGGGGCCGAGCATCCGCTGAGCAGCAGGGCGACGACCCCAAGAGCGAGCACGGCAGAGTTCTTCTTCGATAGGCGCATGAGCGCATCCCCCAAGAGTGAATATGAGCGCTGACGTCAGGCCAGCAAATCTCAAGCTAGCGGCTCACAGGCATCGCAAAGTCCTGGAGAGAACTCCAGACAGCGATCGTTATCAGCACGTCATCGTCCGCGGTGTGGATCCGGTGTCGATCGGGCCACTCGGCGATCTGCCCCAGCTGGTGAGGTCGGTGAGACCGGGCGTGATGAACGGGGCGGGGACAACCAATCGTCGTCCCCAGAGGTGCGAGGGAGCGAGAAGATTCATGTAATCGCCGCCAGGTGGCCGGCCAAGGGCTCCGCATTCATTCGACTTCAGCGCTAGCCGTTTCTACCGTTCCGGTGCCTTCTTTCGGTCTCAGAGCACGAGGGAGGATCCCTTTCTGCACCAGCGGCGATATGTATCGGTTGTCGGCCGCTGCCGGGCTTACCGTGACGCGTGGTCGCGGCACGTTCGTAGCGTGGCGGGGTGTCGCAGCGAGAAATCCGCACGGAGGACCGTCGATCGCGTGTGAAACGCCGTGATCTGCGGCTGGTGCCGTTGGCTGCAGCGGTGTGGGCGGGTGCCCTGCTGTTCGTCTTCGTCCCGATGTCGGCGTGGTGGACGGCGGGTGGCTGTGTCGTTGGCGTGGCGATCCTCGTGCTCGTGAGACGTCGTGGAGTAGTCCGACGGCTTCCGGGCGGCGGAGGTCTCGCCGTACTGGTTCTCGCTGCTCTTGCGGCCACGGGTCTGTCTGTGGTCCTTGCCCTCCCCGCACGTGAGCGAGTCGCCGAGTGGTCGGGGAGCGTGGTGGAAGTCACGGGGACGGTGACCTCGTCGGCGTCGATCGGCCGAGATGGGCGATTGTGGTTTGACGCGCAGGCGAAGACCCTCGGCACTCGCGGTCGCCCGACCGTGCTGCCTGCGCCCGTGCGCATCGGCATCGAACCGGGTGACGGTTTCGACCTCGGTGCACGGATCCGCGTCGTGGGCGAGGCGTCGGCGACGGATGCGGGGGAGCGCGCCGCCCTGGTCGTCTTCGCGAGCGAGGCGGAGGTGGTCGAGCCTGCGGGTGGTGTGTTCGGTGCTGCGGCGATCCTCAAGCACGCCTTCGTCGAGCGGTCGTTGCGTCTGCCCGAACCCGGTGCCGGTCTGCTGCCGGGGCTCGCGGTGGGCGACACCAGGGCGGTCACCCTGGAGCTCAACGACGACATGCGCACGAGTGGACTCAGCCACTTGACGGCGGTGAGCGGCGCGAACTGCGCGATCGTCGTCGTCGCGCTCTTCTGGCTGACGGCGTTGTGCGGAGGAGGGCGGGCGTTGCGCGTCGTGCTCGCCCTCGCGGGCTTGGCCGGGTTCGTCGTCTTGGTCACTCCGGAGCCGAGCGTCATCCGTGCAGCGGTCATGGCGGCCATCGGGATGCTCACCGTGCTGCTGGGTCGTCCGAGTGCGGGCGCGGGCATGCTCTCCCTGTGCACCGCGGGCATACTCCTCGCCGATCCGTGGCTCGCGACGTCACCGGGTTTCGCGCTCTCGGTGGCGGCATCCGGGGCGTTGATACTGCTCGCCCCGCCTCTTGCCCGGGGGCTGGCGACAGTCATGCCCGACACGGTGGCGCTGGCGATCGCGGTCCCGCTCGCCGCGCAACTGGCATGTGGGCCGATCATCGCCTTGTTCGCAGAGCAGCAATCGCTGATCGGGGTCGCTGCGAATCTCCTCGCCGCTCCGGCGGCGCCGATCGCCACGGTGATCGGTCTGCTGGCGTGTCTTGCTGCGCCGTTGCCGTTCCTCGCTGATCTGCTGACAGCGGCGTCCTGGCTTCCCGCCGCCTGGATCGCGACGACCGCCACGACGACGGCACGACTGCCGAACGCGCAGCTGCTGCTTCCGGCGGGGATCGGCAGCGCGGTATTGGTGGCACTCGTCAGCGTGTGCGTGTCGGTCGTCCTCCTCCGATCCGCTGATGTTCCGCGCCGGCCGTCCACCGTGCGTGCGATGGTGTTCCTGCGGCGCGGCGCGGCGGCGGTCCTCATCATCGTGTCGTCGCTCGCCGGTGCCCGCATTCTCCTCGACGGTCCGCTCGCGACCGTGGCGTCGCCGGAGGGATGGTCCGTCGCCGCGTGCGACGTCGGTCAAGGAGATGCGCTGATCGTGCGCTCCGGCGACCGCGTCGCACTGATCGACACCGGGCCGGCGCCGGAACCGCTGGAAGCGTGTCTGCGGTCTCTCGGGGTGGACCGGATCGACCTCCTCGTCCTGACACATTTCGACCTCGACCACGTCGGCGGGACCACCGCCGTCGTTGGTCGGGTGGACGCGGTGCTGCACGGACCCGTCACCGAGGATTCCGAGCGGCGCCTCCTCGCCGTGCTCCTCGACGGGGGTGCACGTGTCGACGAGGCGTGGGCAGGCCAGCGGGGCGAACTCGGGGAGGCGACGTGGCGTGTCCTCTGGCCCCGGAGAGGGTCTCCCGTGTTTCCCTCAGGGAATGACGCCAGCGTGGTGATGGAGTTCGACGGGGGAGGAGTGCCGCGATCCCTGTTCCTCGGAGACCTCGCTGCGGCCTCCCAGCGCCTGCTGATGCGTGCGGCAGACCTCGGCGGGTACGACGTGGTCAAGGTGGCCCATCACGGCAGCGCGGATCAGGACCCCGGCCTGTACGAGGCGCTTCGGGCCCGGGTGGCGTTGTTCAGCGTCGGTGCGGACAACGACTACGGTCATCCGCGTATCGAGACTCTCGACCTTCTGACAGCGACCGGGGCGCAGGATCTGCGCACGGACCAGCAGGGGAGGATCCTGCTCGGTGTGCACGGCGACGAACTGCAGGTGTGGACGGAGCGTGCAGGTGAGGAGTGAGGAGAATGCCAGCCGAGCGGTGTCGGTGAGCGCCGGTAGGCTGGACCCATGGCAGCTTCGCGTACCCCCTCTCGCAGTGGTGCGAAGCCCACCAAGATCCCGCAGGTGTCGTGGCGCGAACCGCACCCCGCGCCGATCGTGCTCGTCTCGGGGCCGGAAGAGGTGTGCGCAGAGCGTGCGATCGCCGGCGTGCGCGACTACCTGCGCGCGGAAGATCCTGCACTCGAAGTCAGTGACGTGCGGGCCGACGACTACGCCCCGGGCACACTGCTGTCCCTCACTTCTCCCTCGCTGTTCGGAGAACCGCGACTGGTGCGCGTGTCGGGTGTCGAGAAGTGCTCCGACGCCTTCATCCAGGAGGCCGTGTCGTACCTCGACAACCCCCAGGAGGGGGCGACGGTCATCCTTCGCCACACGGGCGCCAGCGTGCGTGGCAAGAAGCTGCTCGACGCTCTTCGCGCCGGTACCGGCGGAGGCATCGAGATCGCCTGCCCGGCGGTCAAGCGCGACAGCGACCGAGTGGACTTCGCCGCCGGAGAGTTCCGGGCGGCCAAGAAGCGCATCGCGCCGGCAGCCCTGCGTGCGCTCGTCTCCGCGTTCGCGGACGACCTGACCGAACTGGCGGCGGCCTGCCAGCAGCTCATCGGCGACGTCGACGGAGACATCTCGGAAGAGATCGTCACGAAGTACTACGGCGGTCGCGTCGAGGTCTCGGCGTTCGTCGTCGCGGATACGGCCATCGCCGGCCGCTACGGCGAAGCGCTCGTCGCGCTCCGGCACGCGCTGTCGTCCGGCGCCGACCCGGTGCCGATGGTCGCCGCCTTCGCGATGAAGCTCCGGACGATGGCGCGCGTGGCAGGCAACCGCGAGCCCAGCCGACAGCTCGCGCAGCGCCTGGGGATGAAGGATTGGCAGGTCGATCGTGCCCGCCGCGACCTGGCCGGCTGGAACGAGCGCTCTCTCGGGATGGCCATCCAGGCGACCGCCCGAGCCGATGGTGAGGTCAAAGGAGCGGCCCGCGACCCGATCTTCGCCCTGGAGCGCATGGTCACCGTGATCGCCACGCGCCAGCCCTTCGGCGAGTAACCGTCCCCCGCTTTCTCGATCCCGCGGGGGCCTCGAACCCGAGGGGACGAAGAAGGCCCGCCCCGATGAACGGGACGGGCCTTCCTGAGAAGCTTCGGCTCAGAGGGAAGCGACCTGCTTGGCGAGCGACGACTTGCGGTTCGACGCCTGGTTCTTGTGCAGGACACCCTTGCTGACGGCCTTGTCGAGCTTGACGGAAGCCTTCTTCAGGCCGGCCTCGGCTGCTGCCTTGTCGCCGGCGGTGACTGCCGTGCGGGTGGAGCGGATGAGGGTCTTGAGCTCGCTCTTCACGGCCTTGTTGCGCTCGTGTGCCTTCGCGTTGGTCTTGTTGCGCTTGATCTGCGACTTGATGTTTGCCACGTGTGGACGCTTTCTGTACAGGAGTGTTCGGAATGCCGGCAGCAGAAGAGGGCTGCTGCACAGCGGTCGTGAGGGAAGAACCCACACGCAAGCCAAGAGTCGAGTCTACCAGCAGACGGGGCGCTCGCGCGAAACGGCGAGCAGAATGCGAAACTCGGTCGCGCAATCGATGGTACCGGGTGCAGAATCATCACTGTCCCGACATCGATGTCAAGGAGCCCCATGATCCCTGCACGTGATCGTCCGTCTGTGCCCGTCGGGCTCCGTTGGTCCGCAGCGACCTCGGCCTTCCAGATCGAGGGGGCCCGTCCCACGGGGTCGACCGGGCGCTCCATCTGGGACGACTTCCTCGAACGGCCGGGCGCGATCATCGACGGGTCGACGGCGGACCCTGCATGTGACAGCTACCGACGACCGGAGTCCGACGTGGCCCTCGCCGCGGGGCTGGGCCTCGACCGTTACCGGTTCTCCATCCCGTGGGCACGCGTGCAACCCGGAGGTCGGGGCTCGGGGGACCGCGCGGCGCTCGACCATTACTCCCGGCTGGTCGACCGCTTGCTCGAGGCCGGGGTCGCACCGTTCCCGACCCTGTTCCACTGGGAGATGCCCAGCGAGGTCGAGGCCGACGGTGGCTGGCTCCAGCGCGACACGGCCGAGCGCTTCGCCGACTACGCGACCATCGTCGCCGCCCGTCTCGGCGATCGCGTCGAGCAGTGGTACACGCTCAACGAGCCGGCGATGACGACGTTGCAGGGGTATGCGGTCGGCGCGCTCGCTCCCGGGAAGGAACTGCTCTTCGGCGCCCTGCCCACCGCCCACTATCAGCTCCTCGCGCACGCCCGTGCGGCTACGGTGCTGCACGGTCACGGAGCCGCCTCCGTCGGCCTCGTGAACAATCACACCTGGGTCCTCCCGCTCCGCGACACCGCCGAGGACCACCAGGCCGCCGCCGTGTACGACGTGATCCACAACCGCGTTTTCAGCGAACCGCTCCTCGCCGGCCACTATCCGGATCTCGAGGCACTCGGGCTGCCACCGCTGCCCGTGCGCGACGGGGATCTGGAGGAGATCGCACGGTCGATCGACTTCTACGGCATCAACTTCTACAACCCCACGACGGTCACCGCTGCGGCGGAGGGAAGCCCGATACCGTTCGACATCGTGCCGACCCCCGGCGTCCCCGTCACCGGCTTCGGACCCGAGTGGCCCATCATGCCCGGTGCCCTGCGCGATCTGCTGATCGACCTGCACACGCGGCATCCGCATCTCCCGCCCGTGATCATCGGAGAGAACGGGGCGTCCTTCCCTGAGCCCGAGCGGGCTGCGCTCGTGGACGACACCGATCGCATCGACTATCTCTCAGGTCACATCGCGGCGGTCGGCGAGGCGATCGACGCCGGGGTGCCCGTCGAGGAGTACACGGTGTGGTCGCTCCTGGACAACTGGGAGTGGGCCGACGGGTACACCCAACGGTTCGGATTGGTGCACGTGGACTTCGAGACGGGCGAGCGCACACCCAAAGCGTCGTACGAGTGGTATCGCGACCTCATCGCGCGGTCGCGGGCGGCATCCGTCGCCGCGGAGGAGGCGCGGTGACCGGCGTCTCCGGCACCCGCACGGTCAAAGCGGGCGCACGATGGATGTCGGTGTTCACGCTGGCGTGGCTCGCGATCTGGACGGTGCAGCTCACTCCCGTGCAACTGCTGCTTCCTCTGCAGCTCGACACTCCCGAAGACGACTGGATCCGCGGGGTCGTGTCTTCGGGGCTCGTCCTCGGGATCGGGGGGCTCGCCGGTATCGTCGCGGGTCCCGCCGCCGGGGCGCTCTCCGATCGTGCGGCCGCGGGACGCCACCGCCGACGCCCCTGGGCCCTCGGGGGCGTTCTGCTCACCGCCGTGTGTCTCATCCTCACCGGTTTCGCCGAGGGACCCTGGGCCGTGGGCGCGGGCTGGGTCGGTGTGTCGATCGGCGTCGCCGTCTCCTCCGCAGCTTTCACGGCGCTCATCGCCGACCAGCTGCCCTCGACGCAGCGCGGCGCGGCGTCCGCAGCGGTGGGATCGAGTCAGGCGGTGGGCATCGTGCTCGGTGTCGGACTGGTGGTACTGCTCGGGCTCGACGTCCGCGCCGGCTATCTGCTGCTCGCCGCGGTGATCGCCGTCGTCGGCACCGGTGCGGCCCTGCTGCTGCCCGACCCGCCGAGTACCGAGGCGCTGCGGCCGAAACCTGGCGGACGCCGACCGCTCGCCTCCCTCCGCGACCGCGACTTCGCTTGGATGCTCTCGGGACGCCTCGTGACGAACGTCGGCAATGCTCTCGGCACCGCGCTGTTCCTCTTCTTCCTCTTGCATGGTCTCGGTCAGCCGACCGCTGCCGCTCAGGACAATCTCCTGCTGCTGATCGTGGTGTACACCGTGTTCGTCGTGCTCGCTTCCGTGGTCACCGGCATCGTGTCGGACCGGACAGGGAACAGGCGCACGCTCACCGTCGCCGCAACCGTCGTCCAGGCGGCCTCGGGCGTGGCGATCGCCCTGGTGCCCACGTTCGAGATGACCATGGTGGCCGCGGCTCTCATGGGATTGGGGTACGGAGCCTTCTCGACGGTCGGTCTCGCGTTCGCGGCCGACCTGCTCCCTGACGCACAGGATCACGCCAGGGACCTCGGGATCGTCAACGTCACCGCAGCCCTGGGACAGCTGATCGGACCGGTGCTCGGTGCGGCACTGGTCGCTCTCGTCGGCGGCTTCTGGCTCGTCTTCGTCGCTGCTGCCGTGCTGTCGCTGGTGGGAGGACTGCTCACCGCGTTCGCGCGCAAGCCGTCGCGCTCATGAGCCGGGCTGCTCCTCTTCCACCGTCGCGATGGCCAGCTGCAGCACGGCATTGAAGACCCGTGGCCGCATCGCCGTGACCAGGTGCGTCGTGCGGGGCACGATGAGGAGCTCCGCATGGGGCGCGAGACGTCGGAACAAGGACTCGTTCAGACGCAGCTGGTCGTACTGCCCGTTCACGAACCAGAGCGGGACCGCGATCCGGGGGACCGCGGCGGCGATGTCCAGCGCGGCGAGGCTGCGCAGCGCCGTGTCCTGCATGTCCAGCGCATATCCACCGGCGGCGAAGTCGTATCTGGTCTCCGTGGGGATGGTGGCCTCGAGGACGCGACCGGTCAGCCACATACCGCGATCGGGGAGCGAGTCGACCGCCCGGGCGAAGAGGCGATAGGCGCGAAGTCCCGCGCCATGGGGGAGCGAGGTGCACGACGCCGCGACGAGCGCGGCCACCGGCGGTCGCTGTGCCCCGCCGACGTAGGCGAGACACAGCAGCCCACCCATCGAATGCCCCACGAGCACGACGGGGCCCTTCTCCGCTGCCGCACGTACGGCGGCATCGATCGTGTGGAGCGCCTCGTGCAGCGTGAAGTCCTCGTCCATGCGGCTCCCGTGCCCGGGGAGATCGACCGCGGTCGACGCATACCCCTGCTCGTCGAGATACGTGGTCTGTCCGCGCCACATCGTCGCGGACGTGCGGATGCCGTGCACGAAGACGATCTGGGTGCTCACGCGAACAGCATAAGGAAAGCGGGGCCGGTGGATGAACCACCGGCCCCGCTTCGACGCGAACGTCCGAGGGTGCTACTTCTCCCAGCCGACGTTCTCGACGGGCTGGATGCCGAACAGGTCGAGACCCACGTAGGGCTCCGGCGTCAGGTTGGCGAGGCCTTCCTGGACCGTGTAGATCTGTGGGCCGTTGTACAGCGGGATCAGGCCCCAGCGCTTGTAGATCTCGGGCTCGAGCTCCATCGCGGCAGCGGTCTGCGCCTCGGGGTCGGACTGCGACTCGACCTTGTCCTTGATCTCGGCGTCGAGTTCGGCGTCACCGACACCCGACAGGTTGAGACCCGAGTCCGAGCAGTACAGCTGGCAGAACCAGGCGGCACCGAACGGGTCGGACGAGGTGAAGCGGAGACCGGAGACGTCCCAGTTCTTCGAGGTGTAGTCCGAGGAGAACTGGCTGGCGGGACGGACCTCGACCTGGACGTCGATGCCGACCTCCTTCTCCTGCGCCTGCAGCGACTGTGCGAGAGCCTTCGAGGTGGCCGTGTCGTTCCAGATGGGGTAGACCACCGAGAGCTTCACGCCGTCCTTCTCACGGATGCCGTCCGAACCCTCGGTCCAGCCGGCTTCGTCGAGCAGCTTCTTGGCGCCCTCGACATCGAACTCCCAGCCTGCGGCCTTCATCGAGTCGGTGTAGCCGGGCTGGAACGAGAACAGGGTCAGCGAGCCGGCCGGGTCCTCTTCATAGCCGAGGCCGTTCCACGCGATCTGCTTCTGCTGGTCGATGTTGATGGCCTTGAAGAACGCCTCGCGGACCTTGACGTCCTCGAACTGCGGCTTGGAGGAGTCGACCTGCAGGATCGTGTTGGCCGTCTGCTGCGCGCGGTAGACCTTGGCGCCGTCGACGTCCTTGACCTGGTCGATGAGCTCCTGGGAGCCCGTCTCCACCATGTCGACCTCGCCGTTCTTGAAGGCGTTGACGCCGGCCTGGCCGTCCATACCCGTCATGGTGACCTTGTCGAGCAGCGGAGCGTCGCCCCACCACTCGGGGTTCGGCTTGAACGAGATGTAGCCCTTGGTCGCGTCATACTCGTCGACCGTGTAGGGACCGGCGCCCCACTCAGGGTGCGGGTTCTCGATCATCGCTTCGTTGAAGGTGTCCGGGTCTGCGAGTGCCGGGTGGATGACGCCACCGTTGAAGGGCATCTGCGGCCAGGCGAACTCGCCCTTGAAGGTGACGATCGCCGTCTTGGCGGTGTCGCCCTGCTCGACGGACTCGATGTCCTTGTAGCCGTCGGTGGCGTTCGGGTTGAAGCCCTCGTCGTAGGAGCGGTTGGCCTTCCACGTGGCGTCGATGGCGGTCCAGTCCATGTCCGTGCCATCGTTCCAGTGGGCCTCGTCGGTGAACGTGAAGGTCAGGACCGTCTTGCCATCCTTGACTTCGTTCTTCCACTCGTCGAGGTAGTTGTCGTTCTTGTACTGCGTGCCGTCCGGCTCCATCAGGATCAGCTGCGGCGTGTACCACGCGGCGATGCGTGCGGTGTCGGCGCTGCCGTCACTGTTGAAGGCGTTCAGCTGCGGCGGCACCTCACGGATCGCGAAGTTGACCTCGCCACCCTCCTGGAGGTTCTCGCGAGGCTGCGGGTTGTAGTCCGCCATCTCGACGTCGGTCTTCTCGCCGTTGTCGCCATTGTCGCCACTGCCGCTGTTGCCGGCAGCGCACCCGCTGAGCGCGAGTGCGAAAGCGCCGGTGAGTGCCAGCGCTCCCATCAGCTTGTACTGCTTCATGGTGCTCCTTTCGCCTTTCGGCGTGTCATAAGGGGAGAATAGTTCGCCCGGTACACGAATGCGGCCGAGCCAAGTGAATGCCGCCTAACCGTTATCGGACGGTGATCCGTCTCCGGTCAGGAGACGTTCGACAGGCCCGAGGTGGTCTCTGGATCGAAGACGATCCGCTGCCGCGTCCGCTCGATGTCGGGGTCGGGGACCGGGATCGCCGACAGCAGCGCCTTGGTGTACGGATGCCGGGGATTGTCGAAGACATCGTCCACGTCGCCGTGCTCCACGAAGTCGCCCAGGTACATGACGGCGACGCGATCCGCGATGTGACGCACCACGGAGAGGTCGTGAGCCACGAAGAGGTACGACAGGCCGAGCTTGACCTTGAGGTCGTCCAGGAGGTTGATGACGCCCGCCTGAATCGACACGTCGAGCGCTGACACCGGCTCGTCGAGCACCACGATCTTGGGGTTCGTCGACAGTGCACGGGCGATGCCGATGCGCTGCCTCTGCCCGCCGGAGAACGCCTGCGGGAACCGATCGCGATGCGCCGGGTTGAGGCCCACGAGGTCCATCAACTCACCGACGCGTCGGTTCACCTCCGCCTTCGGGGTGCCGATGGCCGTCAGCGGCTCGGAGATGATGTCCGCGACCGTCATGCGCGGGTCGAGCGCACCCATCGGGTCCTGGAACACGATCTGGATGTCGCGCCGCAACTCCCGCTCCACCTTGCGACTGCGGATGTCGTTGACACTCGTCCCGGCGATGACGATGTCACCCTCGGTCTGCTTGACCATGTCCATGATCTGCAGCAGCGTCGTGGTCTTCCCGCTCCCGGACTCGCCCACGATCGCCATGGTCTCGCCTTCGCGGACGTCGAAGCTGATGCCCTTGACGGCATGCACCTCGCCGACCTTGCGCTTGAGGAAGGCGCCCTTGAGGAGCGGGAAGGTCTTGGTGAGGTTCTTCACCTCGAGCGTGATGGGACGCTCCTCGCGGGGCAGGCGGGTGAGTTCGCTCTCCGGCGCCTCCCTGACCGGATACACCGGCAGTCCGCCGAGCAAGCCGCCGTCCTCGATCTCATTCGAACGGATGCAGGCGGCGCGATGTGCCTCGCCACCGCTGGTCAGGACGGGGAGGAGTTCCGGTTCACGCGTCCGGCACGCATCCATCACGATCGGGCAGCGGTCGGCGAACGGGCAAGCGTCGGGGAGGTTGATCAGGAGGGGCGGGTTGCCCTTGATCGGGGTCAGCGGTTCCTTCTCGGCCTTGTCCACGCGGGGGATCGCGCCGAGGAGGCCGATGGAGTAGGGCATCCTCGTCTGGTGGAACAGCTCGCGCACGGGCGCCTGCTCCACGGGCTTGCCGGCGTACATCACCATGACGTCGTCCGCGGTGCGGGCCACCACGCCCATGTCATGCGTGATCATCATGACAGCGGCGCCGGTCTCGGCCTGCGCCTTCTCGATCAGGTCGAGGATCTGCGCCTGGATCGTGACGTCGAGCGCCGTCGTCGGCTCGTCGGCGATGATCAGCTTCGGGTCGTTCGCCATCGCGATCGCGATCACCACGCGCTGACGCATTCCTCCGGAGAACTCGTGGGGGAACGCCTTCATCCGCTTCTCGGGCTCGGGGATGCCCACGAGCTTGAGCAGATCGATCGCCCGGGCGTTCGCCTCCTTGACGCTGAGGTTGCGGTGCACCGTGAGCGCCTCGATCAACTGGGTGCCGATCGTGTACACGGGCGTCAGCGAGGTCAGCGGGTCCTGGAACACCATCGAGATGCCGTTGCCACGGATCCGGGAGAGCTGCGCGTCGGTCTTTCCGAGAAGCTCCTGCCCGTCGAACAAGATCGAGCCGGAGATCTTCGCGTTCTCGTCGAGCAGGCCCATGACGGCCAGTGAGGTGACGGACTTCCCGGAGCCGGACTCACCGACGATGCCGAGGGTCTTGCCGGCCTCCAGGTCGAAGGAGACGCCGCGCACGGCGTCGACACGGCCGGCTTCGGAGGCGAAGCTGACGGTGAGGTCGCGGACGGACAGTACGGGGCTCATGCGCGGCCTCCTGCAGCCGAGGTGGGGTCGAGGGCGTCACGCAGGCCGTCGGCGATCAACGCCATCGACACGGTCAGCAGCGTGAGCGTCAACGCCGGGAAGTAGAAGAGCCACGGAGAGCTCGTGATCGACGTGCTGCCCTCTCCGATGAGTGATCCGAGGGAGACGTCGGGGATCTTCACACCGAAGCCGATGAACGACAGGCCGGTCTCCGTCGTCACGGCCGCGACGATACCGAGCGTGAAGTTGATGACCAGCAGAGATCCGATGTTGGGGACCAGGTGTCGCAGCACGATGCGTGTGCCGCGGACGCCCATGTAGCGCGCCGCCTGCACGTACTCCCGCTCGCGAAGCGACAGTGCCATGGTCCAGATGATGCGCGCGGGGAAGAACCAGCTCACGAAGATCATCACGAGGGCGATGACCCACCAGACGCCTCCCGAGTCGTTCGAGATGACGGACAGCATCAGGAAGGTGGGGACAACCATCATGAAGTGGATGACCAGCAGCGCGATGCGTTCGAACCAGCCGCGGAAATAGGCGGCGGCCGTGCCGACGAGGGCCGACAGGATGGTGGTTCCGACCGACACCGTGATCGCGATCATGAGCGAGCGCTGCAAGCCGACCGCGGTCTGGGTGTAGGTGTCGTTTCCGGCGCCGTTCGTGCCGAACCAGTGCGCTGCCGAGGGCGGCGTGCTCAGTGCGAGGAAGTCCATGTCATTGACGGCGTACGGAGACAGCACCGGGCCGAGGGTCGCGAACAGGATCAGGGCGAGCAGGACGACGATGCCGCCGACGGCCGGCTTGTTGCGCATGTAACGGCGTGTGTAGAGCGTCCACTTCGAGAGGGACTTGCGGGGAGCTGCCTCGGTGGACGGCTCGACCAGCGGATCGATCATTTCGGTGGTCATATCAGCTCACCCTCACTCGCGGGTCGAGGACGACGACGACGACGTCCGCGAGGACAGCGCCGATCGCCGTCAGCACGGCGCCGAACGCGGCGACCGCCACCACGCCGTTGATGTCGTTCTGGTTGATGGTGTCGAGGAAGTAGCGGCCCATGCCCTGCCAGGCGAAGATCGACTCGGTCAGGATCGCGCCGGTGAAGATCGTCGGGATCGTGAAGGCGACCTGCGTCGCGACCGGGATGAGCGACGTGCGGAGGGCGTGTTTGCGGACCGCCTGCGCTTTGGTCAGTCCCTTGGCGCGAGCGGTGCGCACGTAGTCCGCGTTGATGTTGTCGAGCAGGAGCGAGCGCTGGAGGAAGTGGTACTGGGCGTAGCCGACGAGCACGAGCGCGATCGTGGGCAGCGTGACGTGCTGGAGCGCGTCGATGATGGTCGGGAAGAAGCCGGTCACGCCCGGGCTGGAGGAGCCGGTGACGTAGAAGATCCGCACCCCTGTCCACTCGTTGAGGGCGATGGCGAGGAGCACGACCGCGAGGCCGGCGACGATGATGTTGATGTTCATCGTGATGATCGAGGTCGCCTGGCCGATGCGGTCGGCGAGCTTGTACTGGCGGGACGCGGTGTAGACACCCAACCAGATGCCGAGCACGGCGGCGATGATCGTCGCACCGAGCACGAGCTCCGCGCTGACCCACATGCGGTAGGCGACCTGCTCGTTGACCGACTGCCCGGTGGGGCTCGTGCCCCAGTCCCAGCGGAACAGGATGCCGCTGAACCAGTTCCACCACCGCTCCATGAGCGGCACGGTGTCGCTGAGGTTGCGCGGGATCAGGACGTTGTCGATCTGCTCCGGCGTCAGGGGTGGTCGTCGCCCCACGTAGTTGCTGCGCGGGTCGAGGAATCCCCACGCGAGGAAGAACGTGAGGTTCGTCGCGACCACGATCATGAGCAGCCAGCCGAGTGTTCGGCGCAGGAGGTACTTGATCAAGGGGTCAGTCTTTCTCTTCTACAGACGCGCTCGGGATCAGCCGACGCAACGCTGAGTCAGTTGGATTACGGAATCGCCATCCACCGAACTCTGCGATGCGACAACCGCCACGGGGTCTGTGATGGAGTCTTATCGCTTGCGGGATCCGGTGTCACGGAATATCCCAGGCAACTTCGGGAGACTATCACCGGAATGCGGGAATCGGGGATTAGCGCCCCCTCACCGTAGAATCGAGGGGACATGTCCCCACGCGCTCTCACACCTCTCCAGCCTGCCTCGACGCCGGCTGCGCAGATCCGCAATTTCTGCATCATCGCCCACATCGACCATGGCAAGTCGACGCTCGCCGACCGGATGCTCCAGATCACCGGCGTCGTCTCGGACCGCGACATGCGAGCCCAGTACCTCGACCGCATGGACATCGAGCGCGAGCGCGGGATCACCATCAAGAGCCAGGCCGTTCGGATGCCGTGGGAGCTCGACGGTCAGACCGTAGCCCTGAACATGATCGACACACCCGGCCACGTGGACTTCACCTACGAGGTCTCGCGTTCGCTCGCGGCCTGCGAGGGAGCCATCCTGCTCGTCGACGCGGCGCAGGGAATCGAGGCGCAGACGCTCGCGAACCTGTACCTCGCGCTGGAGAACGACCTCCACATCATCCCGGTGCTGAACAAGATCGACCTGCCGGCCGCCGACCCCGAGAAGTACGCGAAGGAACTGGCCTCGCTCATCGGAGGCAAGCCCGAGGATGTGCTGCGCGTCTCGGGCAAGACCGGCGTCGGCGTCGAGGAACTGCTCGACCGGCTGGTCCAGGACATCCCGGCTCCGGTCGGCGACGCGGATGCCCCCGCCCGCGCGATGATCTTCGACTCGGTGTACGACGCGTACCGCGGTGTCGTCACGTATGTGCGCATGGTGGACGGCAGTCTCTCGCCGCGCGAGCGCATCCAGATGATGTCGACCGGGGCCAACCATGAGGCGCTCGAGGTCGGCGTGTCGAGCCCGGAGCCGACCCCGACCAAGGGGCTCGGCGTCGGCGAGGTGGGCTACCTGATCACGGGTGTGAAGGACGTTCGCCAGTCGAAGGTCGGAGACACGATCACCACGTCTCGGAAGCCGGCATCGGAACCTCTGCCGGGGTACACCGACCCGAAGCCGATGGTCTTCTCCGGTATCTACCCGATCGACGGCAGTGACTACGCCGAGCTCCGCGAGGCCCTCGACAAGCTCAAGCTCTCGGACGCCTCGCTCCAGTACGAGCCCGAGACCTCGGTCGCGCTCGGTTTCGGTTTCCGCTGTGGTTTCCTCGGTCTGCTCCACCTGGAGATCGTCACGGAGCGCCTCGCCCGCGAGTTCGGACTCGACCTCATCACGACCGCGCCCAGCGTGATCTACGAGGTGCTCACCAGTGACACGGGTGAGACGGTCACCGTGACCAACCCGAGCGAGTACCCGGACGGGCGGATCGGATCGGTCTCGGAGC
This sequence comes from Microbacterium aurugineum, assembly GCF_023101205.1. NCBI lineage: Bacteria > Bacillati > Actinomycetota > Actinomycetes > Micrococcales > Microbacteriaceae > Microbacterium > Microbacterium aurugineum. The sequence continues at coordinate 1,441,887 of NZ_CP078078.1, forward strand.
CCATGGTGAAGGCCGCGATCCTGCTGCCGAAGGACTACGTCGGCACCGTGATGGAGCTGTGCCAGTCGCGCCGCGGCACCCTGCTCGGAATGGAGTACTTCTCCGAGGAGCGTGTCGAGCTGCGCTACAACATGCCGCTCGGTGAGATCGTGTTCGACTTCTTCGACCAGCTGAAGTCCAAGACGCAGGGCTACGCCTCTCTCGACTACGAACCCTCCGGACAGCAGGAAGCCGACCTCGTCAAGGTCGACATCCTCCTCCAGGGCGAGAAGGTCGACGCCTTCAGCTCGATCGTCCACCGGGACAAGGCCTACGCCTACGGCACGATGATGGCCGAGCGCCTGCGCAAGCTCATCCCTCGTCAGCAGTTCGAGGTCCCGATTCAGGCGGCGATCGGCGCGCGCATCATCGCCCGTGAGACCATCCGGGCGATCCGCAAGGACGTGCTGGCGAAGTGCTACGGCGGCGACATCACCCGTAAGCGCAAGCTCCTCGAGAAGCAGAAGGAGGGCAAGAAGCGCATGAAGATGGTCGGCCGCGTCGAGGTCCCCCAGGAGGCGTTCATCGCCGCGCTCTCGGGAGACGTCGAAGGCAAGGACAAGAAGTAGTCGTGCCGCTGCCCGCGTATCCGCGGGGGATGACGCGTCATCCGCTCGTCGCTGTGCCCGAGGGCATGCTCGGCGAGGAGAACTCGACCACCGTGGCACCGGCGGTACGCGACGCGGTCGCGGCGCTGGTGAGCACGTGGGAGTTCAAGCGGCGCGCGGGTTTCGAGGCACCTGCGGGTGCACCGATGCCCGAACTCGAGGGCGTGCTCGCCAAGCGTGTCTTCGGCATCCGCTTCGCGGAGCCCGTGCGCGTCGTCTGGGCCGACGCGAGTGGTTTCGGTTACGAGACCCGTCCGGGGCATCCGATCTACGGCGAGGAGTCGTTCCGGATCGACGAGCGGGGCGTGTTCACCGCCCGGTCCGTCTCGCGCCCTTCGACCTGGTTCTGGCGGATGCTCGCGCCTGCGCTGCGGAGGATGCAGCGCTCGACCCACGCCGAGTACGTCCGGATCGTCCAGGAGGCGGCCAGGGCAGCGGAGGCGGAGAGCCCGCGCTGAGCGGTTCGGAGCCGGCATGTGACCTCGTGCGGCGCGTGGGGGTGTTCGCTCAGGCAACGCGAAGTAGGGTGGAGGTCATGCGGCGCGGGACTTTCCGAGACGACACGGTGGACTATGCGGCCGTGGGTGCGACCCATGCGCCCGATCTGATGCACTACCCGCCGGAGCGCAGCATCCCGGCGGAGGAATCCTGGCGGATCGGCAGCGGCGTCGAGCGGTTCCAGACCGCCGGGGAAGCTCTCCTGTCCTGGACGGCGCAGCGCGCTGCAGGGCTCTCGGTCGAAGACGTGCGGCCGGCACCCGGACCCGCATACGCGGGCGTGAGCTTCGACGCGGAGGGGAATCCGATCGCCCCGAGCAAGCGCGATGTCGAGCCCCGCTACGACGCCGAGGGCATGCCGTTCGTCGGCGCAGGGATGACGTTGCACCTGCGCGGACGAGTCGCGGGGATGCGCGCCGACGCCGAGCTCCGCGTGATCTCGGTCACGGAAGAGACCCGGCGCATCGGATTCGTCCTCGGCACCGTCGGCGGGTCCGTCGTCAGCGGTGAGGAGTCGTTCGACGTCGACTGGCGTGAGGACAACGACGAGGTGTGGTTCACCGTGCGAGCGTTCGACGCACCGAACGCCCTCATCTACCGGACGATTCCCGCTCTCATGAAGCGTCGTCGCCGCGAGCTGTTCGCGCGCTACCTGCGGGCGATCTCGCCGCTCTACGCGACCCCCGTCTGATGGCGGGACCGCTCCCTCTCGGAGATCCGGCGCCGACGGACGGGCATCTTCCCTCCGACCTCGTGATCGACCCGAACGTCCCGTTCTCCGCCTACCTGCACATTCCGTTCTGCACCGTTCGCTGCGGTTACTGCGACTTCAACACGTACACCTCGACCGAGCTGCGCGGGGCGAAGCAGGAAGACTACGCATCGACGTTGATCTCCGAGATCGCGCTCGCCCGTCGGGTGCTGGCTGATGCCGGGGCACTGCGTCCGATGGACACGGTCTTCTTCGGGGGTGGCACTCCGACACTCCTCCCCGCGGGAGACCTTGCCCGCATGCTCGAGGCGGCGACCGGAGCCTTCGGCCTCGCAGACGGGGCGGAGGTGACCGTCGAGGCGAACCCCGACACCGTGACCCCCGCGGTCGCCCGCACACTCGCCGACGCCGGCGTCACGCGGATGTCGGTGGGCATGCAGTCCGCCGTTCCCCACGTGCTCGCGTCCCTCGATCGCACGCACCGCCCCGAGAACGTGCGCACCGCGGTGGCTGCGGCGAAGGACGCCGGACTGGCGGTGAGCGTCGACCTGATCTACGGCGCACCGGGGGAGTCGCTCGCGGATTGGGAGGCCTCTCTCGATGCGGCACTCGCCCTCGAGCCCGACCACATCTCGGCGTACGCGCTCATCATCGAGGACGGCACCAAGCTCGCGCGCCAGATTCGTCGGGGCGAGGTCCCGACGCCGGACGATGACCTGCAGGCCGACATGTACGAGCTCGCCGATGCCCGCCTCGGGGCCGGGGGTTTCGATTGGTACGAGGTGAGCAACTTTGCGCGCACTCCGGAGCGACGCTCGCGGCACAACCTTGCCTATTGGCGGGGGACTGACTGGTGGGGGTTCGGCCCCGGTGCGCACAGCCACGTGGCCGGTCTGCGGTGGTGGAACGTGAAGCACCCGGCCGCCTACGCGCAGAGGCTCGCGGCATCCGAGTCGCCGGCGGCGGGAACCGAGCGCCCCGATGAGGAGTCGCGCACGCTGGAGCGGATCCTGCTGCTCAGCCGGATCCGCGAGGGGATCGCCGTCGATGAGGTGCCCGCCGGGAACCGGAGCCGGGTCGCGGGCCTCATCGCCGATGGCCTCGTCGACCCTGCGGCCGCGATCCGGGGGCGCATCCAGCTGACTCTGCGAGGGCGGCTCCTCGCGGATGCCGTGGTACGTGCGCTGACCGACTGACGCCGGAGCGCTGTCAGCCCGGAAGCAGGTCCATGCCCGCGGTGCGGCGCTGCGGCACCGTCGCACTGACCGTATCGAACACCCGCGTCCGACGCTCGGAGCCGTACACGGGCCAGCCCGGATCTCCGCCGCTCACGAACCCGACCCACGCTGTGTTCATCTCGGTCGCGAGTGCGCCCGGTGCCGCGGTGCCGGCGAGTCGTCGCGCCTCCTCATCGTCGAGCCGGTCGAACACGAAGCCGAGTTCGAGCGCATGCGCCGCTCGGAGGGCTCGAACGGGACTGGGCCACGCGAATTCGTAGACGTGCGTGCTCTCGGGGCGTGCGGATGCCACACGGCTCAGCGGTGCGCGCAGCATCATGTCGGTGACGAGTTGCCCGAAAACCTCTCCCGTGTTGGCTCCGGGGAATGCGGACCGGTACTCGGACACCGAGCGGCGCGGGATGCGCGAGAGGAGACGTGCGGCCTGCAGCTTGAACTCGCTGATGCCGGCGAGCGCCTCGGGCGGGAACCACAATCGGTACTCGTCGGTGTTGCTGCCGATGAGCAGTGGCGTGTCGATCTCGCCGAGGACCTCGTGAGGGGACCGCGGAAGGCTGTCCGGATCGATCGCGATCTGGAAGCCGGGTGCGCCGCCGAGCGGGGAGGAGCCTGCGGACTGTTCTCTCCTCGCGTCGAGGAGCTGCGCGGGCGAGAGCGCGGCGAACGAGTCCCGATCGGCGTGGACCCCGAGGCGCTTCGCGAGCTGCGCCGTCACACGTCCCGCCTTCTTCGGGGTCTGCGCCTGGAGCGGGCCCGACTCGATGATCGCGCGACTGATGAGAGCGCGGGAGTCGTCTCGGGCGAGCAAGGCCGCCACGATCGCGCCGCCCGCCGATTCCCCCATCGCCGTGATGTGTGATGGATCCCCGCCGAACGCCGAGATCTCGCGGTGCACCCACTCCACGGCCGCAGCAGCGTCGCGCAGACCGAGATTGCGGGGGGCGCCGTCGAGGACGGAGAAGCCCTCGGAACCCAGACGGTAGTTGATGGAGACGAAGACGATGCCCGCCCTGGCGAACACCGCCCCGTCGTAGAGCGGCAGCGCGGCAGTGCCCCGCTCGAGCGCTCCGCCATGGATCCACAGCAGCACGGGGGCATCGGACGCGTCGGTCGGAGCCCACACGTTCGCGGTCAGGATGTCGTCACCGTCGAGGATCACCGACCCCAGCAGCTCGCCGATCGGACCCGCGTACGGCACCTGCGGTGAGGTCGGGCCGAAGCGGGTGGCCTCGCGGACGCCGGACCAGGCATCGACCGGCTGGGTGGCGCGGAATCGGTTCGCCCCGAACGGCGCCTGCGCATAGGGAATGCCGAGGTAACGGACGACCCCGCCCTCCTCGGTGCCGCGGACGATGCCGCACGACAGGGTGGCCTGGGGTGAGGTGGTCATGAGCGTCATCCTAGGGTTGTGCGTCTGCAGTACGGAGATCACCGAGCTGAACGGGGTAGGATTGGCACTCTGAACGTCCGAGTGCCAGCGGAAGGGAAGGCGATGGTCACAGAGCGAGGACTCCAGGTTCTCCGCGCGATCGTGCAGGACTACGTCGAGACCCACGAACCCGTCGGCAGCCGTTCCATCGTGGACCGCCACTCCTTCGGCGTTTCCGCGGCGACCATCCGCAACGACATGGCGCTGCTCGAAGACGAAGAACTCATCACGGCGCCGCACACGTCTTCAGGGCGGGTGCCCACCGACAAGGGCTATCGCGTCTTCGTGAATCATCTCGCGCAGCTGCGACCGCTCTCCTCGGCGCAGCGCTCCGCCATCGAGTCGTTCCTCGGCGAGCCGGCCGACCTCGACGACCTCATGGTGCGCACGGTCCGGGTGCTGACCCAGCTCACCGGCCAGGTCGCACTCGCGCAGTACCCCTCGTTCGCCCGCGCACACGTCACGCACGTGGAGCTCGTCGCGCTGGCGCCCAATCGGCTCCTGATCGTCCTCGTCACCGACGCCGGGGGAGTGTCGCAGCGTGTGGCCATGTTGCCGGAGGCGATCGACGAGGCCGAGATGGCGGTGCTGTGGGCGCGCCTGTCCGCGCTGATCACGGGGCAGGGCATCGGCGAGGCATCCGACCGGCTTCAGGGGCTGCTCGCGGCGGATGAGGTGGCCAAGGACCGCGTGCTGCGCTCGATCGCCGGTGTCGTGATGGATGAACTCGGCGGGTTCCGGCAGGAGCGTCTGGTGATGGCGGGTGCCGCCACCCTCGCACGTCGAGAACAGGACTTCCGTGGAAGCATCCATCCGCTTCTCGAAGCGATCGAGGAGCAGGTGACGCTGCTGCGGCTGATGAGCGAGATGGTGACCGACGAGCACGGACTCGCGGCCAGCATCGGCACGGAGAACGCGCCGTTCGGCCTCGGTGAGGCATCGATCGTCGCCAGCAACTACGCCGCCCCCAGCGGTACGGCGCGAGTCGGCGTCATGGGGCCGACGCGCATGGACTACCCGAGCAACCTCGCCGCAGCACGGGCCGTAGCCCGCTACCTGTCGCGGATGCTCGACGAAGATGAGGCAGGCCGCTGACGCGGCCGCCGAGAGAACACACGCAGAAAGGCGATTGTGGCGGACCACTATGAGGTTCTCGGGGTGTCCCGGGACGCTTCCACCGACGAGATCAAGAAGGCGTATCGACGTCTTGCGCGACAGCTGCACCCGGATGTGAATCCCGGTGAGGACGCAGCGGAGCGCTTCAAGCTCGTCACCCACGCGTACGACGTCCTCAGCGATGACGACTCGCGTCGCCGCTACGACATGGGCGGCGGGGACGGCGCTGCCGGCAACTTCGGCGGCTTCGGCGGCTTCGGGGACATCTTCGAGACGTTCTTCGGCGCGTCGCAGGGCGGTGGGCGCGGCGCGCGTCCGCGTTCGCGTCGGGAGCGCGGGCAGGACGCACTCGTGCGGGTGTCCCTCGACCTGGGCGATGTGGTGTTCGGTGCACATCGCGACATCGAGGTCGATACGGCCGTGCTGTGCGAGACCTGTCAGGGGTCCTGCTGCCAGGAGGGCACCTCGCCCGTCACGTGCGACATCTGCGGTGGCTCGGGGCACGTGCAGCGACAGGTGCGGAGCCTCCTCGGCAACGTCGTGACCTCCCAGCCGTGCGGCACCTGCGAGGGGTACGGCACCACCATCCCGCATCCGTGCGGCACCTGCGGCGGGCAGGGACGCGTGCGCTCGCGTCGGACGGTCTCCCTCGACATCCCGGCCGGCGTCGAGACCGGACTCCGCCTCCAGCTCCCCGGTTCCGGGGAGGTCGGCAAGGCGGGCGGTCCGAACGGAGATCTGTACGTCGAGGTGACGGTCAACGCCCACCCGGCGTTCAGCCGTGACGGCGATGACCTGCTCGCGACGCTCGAAGTGTCGATGACCGACGCGATCCTCGGCACCGAGACCACGATCCAGGGACTGGATGGTGAGGTCGATCTCGAGATCCGGGCCGGCGTGCAGTCCGGTGACGTGCTGACCATCAAGGGGCGAGGCATCACCCCGCTCCGTGGCACGCAGCGCGGTGATCTGCGCGTCGGCGTCCAGGTGCTCACCCCGACCAGACTCGATTCGGCGCAGCGGGCTCTCATCGAGGACTTCGCGAAGAAGACCAAGGCCCCGGACCCCCAGCTCGCGCAGTTCCAGCAGGGCCTCTTCTCGAAGCTCCGCGATCGTTTCCGCAGCCACTGATCATGGCTCTGCACTTCTTGGTCGAGTCGGCCTCGGACGCGGTTGTCGGCGATGTCGTCTCCTTGACCGGGGCCGAGGCGAAGCACGCGGCCGTCGTCCGTCGACTTCGAGTCGGTGAAGAGGTGACCGTCGGTGACGGAGCCGGAGTGTGGCTGACCGGTGCAGCGGAGGAGGTGTCCCCGACACGCGTGGAGGTGCGAATCGCCCGGCGCTCGGAGCACCCGGCTCCGTCTCCGCGGATCACCCTCGTCCAGGCGCTGGCGAAGGGCGACCGGGACGAGCTCGCCGTGCAGGCGGCCTGCGAGCTCGGAGTCGACGAGATCGTGCCCTGGCAGGCGGCGCGCAGTGTCTCCCGCTGGGAAGGGCCGAAGGCGGTGAAGGGCCGCGAGCGGTGGGCGACCATCGTCCGCGAAGCCGCCAAGCAGGCCCACCGCTCGTGGCTTCCGGACGTCGTCGCCCCGGCGTCGACGAGACAACTCGCCGAACGTGCGAGCTCACAGCGTGTCCTCGTGCTCGACCCCACCGCGGCGGTGCGCCTGTCGGAGATCGAGGCAGACGGCCGCGATCTGATGCTGGTGGTGGGGCCGGAAGGCGGGATCTCGGACGAGGAACTCGACCGGCTTACCGAGGCGGGTGCCGAGCGCGTACGTCTCGGCGACACGGTGCTGCGCACATCGACGGCAGGTCCGGCCGCGATCGCCGTGCTCTCCGTGACCCTCGGGCGCTGGTGACCTCCCGCGCCGAGGCGACAGGGGAGCGGGCATGCCGCGATCAGTAGACTTGAGCACATGACGGAACCCTCGATCTTCACGCGCATTCTGAACGGGGAGATCCCTGCCGAGATCCTCGGGGAGACGGAGCGGGTCTTCGCGCTGCGGGACATCGCTCCGCAGGCTCCCGTGCACCTGCTCGTCGTACCCAAGTCCGCCGACTACCGCGACGTCACCGAACTCGCTGCCGGAGACCCGTCGCTCCTGGCCGAGATGGTCGCGTTCGCCACGGAGTTGGCTGCGAAGCACAGCGACGACGGCGACTTCCGCCTCGTCTTCAACACCGGCGCCGGTGCCGGACAGACCGTTTTCCACGTCCATGCGCATGTGCTGGCCGGAGGATTGACTGAGAAGAGTGTCGGTGCCTGAGAATCACGAACCGCAGGAGCGCAGCCTGGGCGGCCGGCCTCCCGAGTCCGTCGAGACGATCTATGCCGACGGAGTCGCCATGGTGCAGCTGCTCGGTCCGCAGGACCGTCTGCTGCGGATGCTCGAGAGGGAGCATCCTGACGTCCAGGTGCTCGTCCGCGGGAACGAGATCACCCTCAGCGGTGACACCGACGCGGTCGGGAAGGCGAAGGCGCTCGTGGAGGAGCTGCTTGCAATGACCCGGGCCGGGCACGATCTGGCTCCGAGCGACGTCTCCAGTTCCGCACGCATGCTGCGTCAGGAGGGGGGACCGCGGCCCAGCGAGGTGCTCGGTGAGGCGATCCTGACGACGCGCGGGAAGGTGATCCGTCCGAAGACCCTCGGCCAGAAGGAGTACGTCGACGCGATCGAGGAGAACACGGTCGTCTTCGGCATTGGTCCCGCCGGTACCGGCAAGACCTACCTCGCGATGGCGAAGGCCGTTCAGGCGCTGCAGCGCAAGGAGGTCACCCGGATCATCCTCACGCGGCCCGCGGTCGAGGCGGGGGAGCGGCTCGGGTTCCTTCCCGGCACGCTCACCGACAAGATCGACCCGTACCTGCGGCCGTTGTACGACGCCCTCAACGAGATGATGGACCCGGAGATCGTCCCGCGTCTGATGGCGACGGGGACCATCGAGGTCGCTCCGCTCGCGTACATGCGCGGGCGCACGCTGAACGATTCTTTCGTCGTGCTCGACGAGGCCCAGAACACCACGCCCGAGCAGATGAAGATGTTCCTCACCCGTCTCGGCTTCGGCACGCGGATGGTGGTGACGGGCGACATCACCCAGGTCGACCTCCCGCAGGGCTCGTCTGGTCTCCGACTCGTGACGCGTGTGCTCGACGGTATCGACGACATCCACTTCGCGCGGCTCACCAGCGCCGACGTCGTGCGGCACTCGCTGGTCGGCCGCATCGTCGACGCATACAGCGAGTACGACGAGAAGCGCACCGCCCAGCGCTTCGAACGCGAACAGGCCGCCGAGTTCGCCAACAGGGCCGACCGCCGAGGGGCGCAGCGCCCCGGACCGCGGGACCGCATGCCGAAACGAGGACTCTCATGATCGAGATCAACAACGAGTCGGCCATCGACGTCGACGAGACCGTGCTGCAGCGGCTCACGGACTACAACCTCGCGCAGCTCCACGTCAGCCCGGATGCCGAGGTCGCCATCGTCCTCGTGGACGAGGGTGCCATGGAGGCGCTTCACGTGCAGTGGATGGACGAGCCCGGTCCCACCGACGTGCTCAGCTTCCCGATGGACGAGCTCCGTCCCGGCACCGAGGACCGTCCGACCGCTCCCGGACTGCTGGGCGACATCGTGCTGTGCCCCCAGGTGGCCGAGACACAGGCTCAGGCGGCGAAGCACACGCTGATGGACGAGCTCATCCTGCTCACCACGCACGGGCTGCTCCACCTCCTCGGCTTCGATCATGCTGAACCCGACGAGGAGCGTGAGATGTTCGGACTGCAGAAGGAGCTGATCCAGGGCTTCGCCGCGTCCGAACGCCGCCGATGACGGCCGTCCTCCTGCTCATCGGAGCCGTCCTGCTGGTCGCCTTCGGCGGTCTCATGGCCGCGATCGATGCCGCGTACGGTGTCACCTCCCGCGTCGGTCTCGCCGATATGGCGAATGAGGGGCGCAAAGCGAAGGCTCTGCGACGCATCGCCGCCGATCTGGATGCGCACGTCAACGCCGTCGCCTTCATCCGCGTGCTGGCGGAGGTCACCGCAGCCGTCCTCGTGACGGTCGCGTTCACGATCCTCATCGACAACAACTGGTGGGCGATGCTCGCCGCCGCGGTGCTGATGACGGCGATCACGTTCGTGCTCGTCGGTGCGAGTCCGCGCTCCTTCGGCCGCCAGCACGCCGAAGGCATGATCCGCCGGACCGCGTCGATCGTGCGCGGCCTCCGCATCATCCTCGGCCCGCTCGCCCAGGCTCTCGTGGTGCTGGGCAACAGGGTCACGCCGGGCACCGGTCGCAGCTCCTTCACGAGTGAGGATCAGTTGCTCAGCATGGTCGACGAGGCCGCCTCCAACGACCTCATCGAGGAAGACGATCGCGACCTCATCCACTCGGTGTTCGACTTCACCGATCAGTTCGTCCGCGCCGTGATGGTGCCCCGGACCGAGATGGTGACGGTCGATGCGACCGCCACGACCGACGAGGCAATGTCGCTGTTCCTGAACCGCGGCGTCTCGAGGATGCCGGTCGTGGATGATGACGCGGATGACGTCGTCGGCGTTCTGTATCTCAAGGACCTCGTGCAGTTCGCGTATCGCGATGACAGCGCCTGGCGGGCCGCGTCGATCCGGCCGATCGCACGGCCTGCGACCTTCGTGCCGGAGTCCATGCGCGCGGAGACCCTGCTGCAGCAGATGAAGCGCGACGCCGTGCACGTGTGCCTGGTGATCGACGAGCACGGAGGAATCTCGGGGCTCGTGACGCTGGAGGACCTGATCGAGGAACTCGTGGGAGAGATCTCGGATGAGTACGATCAGGTATCCGCAGAATTCGTCGACCTCGGTCACGGACGATACCGCGTGAGCGCGCGTCTCTCCCTCGAAGACGTGGGTGATCTCTTCGGCCTCGAGCTCGAGGATGAAGACGTCGACTCGATCGGCGGCTTGCTCGGCAAGGCGCTGGGACAGGTTCCGCAGCCCGGCGCGACGGCCACCGTGGCAGGGCTGGTTCTGACGGGTGGGGCATCTCGTGGTCGTGGTCGCGGGATCGCGACGGTGTTCGTGGAACGGGCGGCAGGGGAACCTGTCGCGACGCAGGATGAAGGAGAGCGAGACGATGACTGAGGAAACCCGAAGCGGGTTCGTGACGTTCGTCGGTCGACCCAACGTCGGCAAGTCGACGCTGACGAACGCTCTCGTCGGTGAGAAGATCGCGATCACCAGTGAGAAACCCCAGACGACACGGCGCGCCATCCGCGGCATCGTGAACCGCCCGGAAGGGCAGCTCGTCATCGTCGACACCCCGGGGATCCACAAGCCGCGCACGTTGCTCGGCGAACGCTTGAACGA